>NZ_VCBB01000005.1:0-577638 GCF_005843915.1 Enterobacter sp. MF024
GCGCAGGCAAACTCAACAATCTCTGGCTAAAATAATAAGATACGCACCGTCAGCGAGGTTATTTTGCCGAACCCACCATTTAACTACCAACAAGATTTCGCCAGTACAAACTTTCGTGACCACCCTGAGCTCTACCAGGTAGGGCGGGGAGAGCAGGGCGTTCTGCTGGTTGAACCTTACAAAAGTGAAATCCTGCCCCACTGGCGATACAAAAATGCTGAGGTTGCGACAAAATCTGCGCAGGAAATTTACGCGCTTTTTGAGCAGTACCGCCAGCAAGACGATTTCGTTGGTATGGATATGGCCAGAAAATTTATCCAGATGGGGTATACCCGCGCCAGACGCTACGCCAACCATAAAGGCGGAAAAAAGTACGATGATGAACGCAATGTTCGTCCCTTAGATCACGATCCTGTTAAAGCCGAAGCGGCAAAAGTGTTCAAAGGATGGTGGGATAAAATTCGTGCTGATGAAGATTATTTACAGAGAAAACAAGCGCATCAAAAAAAGTGGGGATGATGTTATGGCCTCCGGTATTGCCCGTTTTATGATGCGTCTCACAAAATCAAATGAAACATAATAGAAACATTTTTTTTACCTAACGTTAAATTTTAAATCTGGTTTTACTGGAATGGGTGCAATGGCCCGCAATGTAAGACAGGGGATTTAAAATGACAGAAACCGTAGCAAGTACAGATACGGATAGTAATAAAAGTGCAGACGGCGATACTCGCCGCAGGATTTGGGCAATCGTCGGCGCCTCTTCAGGCAATCTGGTTGAGTGGTTCGATTTTTACGTTTACTCGTTTTGCTCGCTCTATTTTGCCCATATCTTCTTCCCATCAGGCAACACCACTACCCAATTGCTGCAAACCGCAGGGGTTTTCGCGGCAGGCTTTCTGATGCGTCCGATTGGCGGCTGGCTGTTTGGCCGAATTGCCGATCGAAAAGGGCGAAAAACCTCCATGCTGATCTCCGTCTGCATGATGTGTTTTGGCTCACTGGTGATCGCCTGTCTGCCCGGCTATGAAACTATCGGCACATGGGCACCCGCATTACTGCTGTTGGCGCGTTTGTTCCAGGGGCTCTCCGTCGGGGGAGAATATGGTACAAGCGCGACATATATGAGTGAAGTCGCAGTGGAAGGGCGTAAAGGTTTTTATGCCTCCTTCCAGTACGTGACGCTGATAGGTGGCCAGTTGTTGGCTATCCTTGCCGTGGTGATCCTGCAACAGGTATTGAGTGATGAAGATCTCCGTGCCTGGGGATGGCGTATTCCCTTCGCGCTCGGCGCCGTGCTTGCTGTTGTGGCACTGTGGTTACGCCGTCAGCTGGAAGAAACGTCGCGAAAAGAGGTGAGGACGTTAAAAGAGGCGGGCTCATTTAAAGGCCTATGGCGTAACCGAAAGGCCTTTTTGATGGTGCTCGGCTTTACGGCTGGCGGCTCGCTCACCTTCTATACCTTCACCACCTATATGCAGAAGTATCTGGTCAACACCACAGGTATGCATGCGAACGTGGCGAGTATGGTTATGACGGTAGCGCTTTTTGTCTTTATGCTCATTCAGCCCATTATCGGCGCGCTGTCGGATAAGATTGGCCGTCGTAGCTCAATGCTGATTTTCGGCGGCTTGTCGGCGTTATGCACCGTGCCCATTCTGACCGCTCTCCAGCATGTTTCATCTCCTTATGCCGCTTTTGCACTGGTTATGGGCGCGTTGATTATTGCCAGTTTTTACACCTCTATCAGCGGTATTCTTAAGGCTGAGATGTTCCCGGCTCAGGTGCGTGCCCTGGGGGTTGGGTTGTCGTATGCGGTGGCTAACGCGCTCTTTGGCGGCTCGGCGGAATATGTCGCCCTGTCATTAAAATCGATGGGGAGTGAGACGATCTTTTTCTGGTACGTCACGCTAATGGGAGCGCTGGCCTTTATTGTCTCTTTGATGCTGCACCGAAAAGGCAAAGGTGTTCGTCTTTAGTGCTCGGCCAGTTGCCAGACGGCATAGCCGGTCGACGCACCGGCTATGTCCCACGCAAAATCTTTCCAGCTCCAGCCGCTTCCCTCCGGGCGGCTGTCCCAGAGCTCTTTTGATGCTCCCAGACTAACCGAAAACATCAGGCCGTAGACAGCGCTCCGGTCGCGGCTATACCCCTGACGTTGGGCATATTCATTTCCCGCAGCCGATAGCATCGCCGAGGCTAAAAAGTGTTGCGCCTTGTCCTGACCAGACCAGCTATCCTGAGCCATATGGCTGCATCCGCACAGAACCAGACAGCCTGTTAACAGGAAATAACGCACAACGACCTCCATAAAAAAGCCCCGTCAATGACAGGGCTGAAAATTACAGGATGCGGCTAATCAACCGGTCGATTCGAATACGACGTAAACGGCGAATAAGCTTACGTACTTTCACCGGATAGTCAGCGATACTTTGCAGATCGCGATAATGGTTAACCACCGTAGTGTGGGTCCGGATCAGTTCCAGCTCACGCTCGCGCGAAGCGGCCAGCTCCTGGCGTGGATCGTGGATCAAAATGGCATTTTCGAGATCCAGGCGCCAGGCACGTGGATTGAGGTTGTTACCGGTCAGCAGCATCCACTCATCGTCAACCCACATCCCTTTCAGGTGATAGCTGTTGTCTTCATCTTTCCACAGACGCACAACCAGCTGATCGGTATTCACATAATACTGCAGGCGGCTCAGGAAGCGGCGGAGGTTGATCTCATACAGATAAGGCAGGGCGCCGATGATCTTAAACGGCTGATCTTCCGGGATGAAGAAATCGTTCGCGGTTTTGTCGCCAACAATAATTTCCACTTTCTTACCGTCGCGTAACAGCTGAATGATATTTCTCACCAGCACGGCTGGCAGGTTGAAGTAAGGTGTGCAGATGGTCAGCTTATGCTCGGTGCATGGCATAAGATGGAAGATGGTTTTATTCAGCAGGCTGGATTTGCCCAGGCCCACCAGCGGGGTCACCGCAAGCTGTTCATTATCCGCATCACCCTGGAAATGGAACATGGCATCGCGCAGTTCCTGACGGAAAAGACGGATGTCGTTTTTGATCTCCGGGCTTTTTGGTCGGTTCGGATCGTCAAGACGATTTACGCCGCGGCCGTGTACCAGATTCTGATCCACCCACTCAAACATGACGTCAGCCATGCGGGCATTGCGCACCAGGTGATAACGATCGTAGCGGTATTTATCCAGCTGATGCAGGTAGACATCGTTCAGGCTCGCGCCGCTATACAGCACGCTGTCATCGATGATAAAGCCTTTGAAGTGGAGGACGCCAAGGGCTTCGCGGGTGTTAACCGGTACGCCATACACCGGCACGTCTACGCCCGGGTTTTCCTGCGCCATGCGACAGTACCAGTCGGCATTGGTGTTGGACGCAGCCGCGCCAATACGACCGCGCTGGGCGCGATGCCAGTCGACAAGAATGCGGACATCCAGTTCAGGACGCTGACGTTTGGCCTCGTAAACGGCGCGTAAAATCGCGCTGCCGCCCTCATCCTGTTCAAGGTATAGAGCAATAATGCAAATACGATGCGTTGCGCTGGCAATTTTTTCCAGTAGCGTCTCCCGAAAATCGGCGGGAGCATAAAAGAACTCTACATCATCAACTGACTGAGAAATCTTCGGTAGTTGAGCAAGGTGTTGTTGATGTTTATTACGCTTAAATTTTGACAACATCACAGTGCGTTTCTTCTCTGTTCATTGAAGGATTATATGTACTATGCAGACAACAGAAGCGGGCAATCATACCACCAGTGCCGTTTAAAGTGGTCAACATTTCCAGTACCTTACTCTTGTTTACCTGCTGGCATCAGCTGCAGGGTCAACCCGACGATCCCATCTTCAAGCTGAATATCAACCGCAAAGCCCAGTTTTCGCGCCAGGGCGATCATGCCGCGGTTGTTAGGCATAGTAATGCCGTTGAGGCGGATGAGTCCGTGATCGCGCGTATAGCCAATCAGCTTTTCGAGTAACCGTCTTCCCAGCCCGAGACCTTTCAGATCGGAGCGGACAAGCACCGCAAATTCCGCATCAACGTTATCCGGATCGGAGATGGCACGTGTAACGCCGAGGATCTCATCGCCCTCATCAGTGCGCCGGACGGCAACAAAAGCCATTTCCCGATCGTAGTCGATCTGCGTCATATTGGCTAAATCTTCATGGGTAAATTCATTGATTTCGCTAAAGTAGCGGTAGTACAAATCTTCTTTGGTGACCTGAGCGATAAAGCGCTGAAGCTGCGGTTCATCTTCCGGGAGAATAGGGCGGAACAGCGACAGCTCGCCATTTTTCATCTCTACCCACTCTTCCAGCTGATGCGGATAAGGTCGGATAGCAAGCCGGCTTTCGCGATCGCCGGTATAGGCCGCTACATCCATTGTGACATCCAGCGCCGTCAGTTCGCTGCCTGATACCAGTAAAGGGTGAATGTCCAGACGCTGGATCTCCGGGCTATCGACAATCAGGTTCGATACCTGCACCAGAAACTGGCTCAGGGCGGCGATATCCAGTGGTCGTAAGGCGCTGCGCCCGCGGATCTTTTTACTCTTGATGGCCTGGATCACCAGATAGCGCGCCAGGTTCATGTTCAGCGGCGGCAGGGCAACAACCGCCTGCTCTTCAGGACGCCACTCCACGCCCCCTTCGCCCAGCATGATCAGCGGCCCGAAAACCGGATCGTGCTCCACGACTACCCGCAACTCCTGCGCGCCCGCACGGTTGGCCATGCTTTGCACCAGCAGGCCGTGGATCCGCGCCTGAGGCCAGGTCATTTTGACGCGATCGATGATGGCGTCCGCCGCCTGCTGAACTTCCGCCGCGGTACGCAGATACAACATCACCCCCTGGACTTCGGACTTGTGCGGGATATCAGGTGAACGCAGTTTCAGGGCAACCGGATAACCGATTTGCTCGGCAATATGCACCGCTTCCGCACTGTCGCTGGCAATCCAGGTAGGCAGGGTATGCAGGCCATAGGCGGTGAGGATCGGCTGTACTTCATGGGTATCCAGCGAACGCGCGCCATCATCAATGGCACGTTGTAACAGGTCATGGGCATGACCCGTGTCGGCCGTCAGATTCCCCGGCAGGGCTGGCGTCTCCCGGAGCTGTTTCTGATTACGCCGGTATTCCACCATATGCATAAACGCGGTGATGGTGCCTTCCGGGGTACGGTAGGTGGGCAGTCCCGCCTCGCTGAAAAGACGTCGCGCCTCCTGGGACGAGAATTCGCCGCACCAGTTGGTCAGAAGCGAAACGTATTTTCCACGCGGATTCTTTTTCACGATATCAATCAGCGCACGGGCGCTTTCGCTACCCGGTGCCACGGCGCTAGGAGAGTGAATGACCATCAGGGCATCAAAATCCTGGCTATCCAGCAGAATATTCAGGGCGCTGAGATAGCGCTCGCTGCTGGCATCGTCGCGTAAGTCGAGCGGATTACCGGGTTCCACGCCGGGCGGCAACGCCTCACGCAGGCGCTGCAGGGTCTCTTCGCTGAGCGTGGCCAGCTTTCCGTTACGCAGCCAGAGTTCGTCCAGCGCCAGCGCTGCCGGTGCGGCACCGTTGCTGATGATCATCAGCCGTTCACCCCGAAGCGGACGCATATGGCTGAGCGTTTCGACCGCAGAAAAGAGTTCGTGGGTATCCTGAACGCGAAGCAGGCCGGCGCGCTGGATAGCGGCATCCCATGCCGGATCCATCCCGGAGTGGGAGTGCAACAGACGCTGGGCGGCAGGGCTGCGTCCGCTTTTGATCACCAGAATCGGTTTGTTGCGTGATGCGCTGCGGGCCGCGGAGACAAAGCGCCGCGCGTCGCTGAGATGTTCAAGATAGAGCAGGATAGCGCTGGTTTTGGTGTCCCGCGCCAGGAAATCCAGCAGCTCATCCACGTCAATATCCAGGCCATCGCCCAGCGCGATGAAGTAAGAAAAGCCCATCTCGCGCTGCTGCGCCCAGTCGAGGATGGTATTAGAGACCGCAGCCGACTGGGAAATGAAGGCCAGTTTGCCTTTACGTATTGGAACGGGAGAGAAGCTGGCATTCAGCCCCTGCCACGGTGCCAGCAGGCCCAGACTGTTTGGCCCCAGAAGCCGCATCTGATATCGCGTAGCGCAGGCCAACAGCTCCGCCTGCTGCTCTGGGGGCGAAGAGAGAATAATGCAGGTTTTACAGCCCTTTTTCCCCAGCGCTTCGAGCATCGCAATATTGCGTCTGGCATGGGTACAGAGCACCGCAAGATCGGGGATGAAGGGCAGGCTGTCCACGTCCGGCCAGGCAAGCACCCCCAGTACCGCTTTATACGCGGGAGTTACCGGCAGTATCGGGCCATTAAAGCCGCCAGCGAGCAGGTTACGCATCATCAGATAACCGGCGCGCTCGGGTTTCATCGACGCGCCAATTACGGCGATGGATTTAGGGCGGAGTAAGGCTTCTAGCCCGCGCTGGCTCATACAGATCTCCTGAAAGGGCGAGTGACCTGATGATTTTAAACGCTTTCCGGCTCGGCCGCTGTGATGCTTCCCTTATGAATGGTTTTTCCCGCCAGATAGCGTTCGCGAAAACGCGAGAAGTGATCGCCCAGCGCGCTCGCCGCCTGAACATCTCCCGCCAGATCCAGCAGGGCAATAGCCACTTCGGCAGTGCAGTACTGGCCTTCGGCATGGGCTTCACGCAGTCGATAAGCCGAGACGCGTGACAAATCGACGGAGATCACCGGCAGGGCGTCGAGATATGGGCTCTTGCGAAACATTTTGCGCGCCTCGGTCCAGGTGCCGTCCAGCATGATGAACAGCGGCGGTTTGCCGGAGGAGGGCTTAGTAATCACCTGGCGCGTCTCTCCGGCGTAAGAGGCCGGGAACACCACCATCGGTTGGTAATCGGGGCTGGCAACCAGATCGAGCAACGCCTGAGGCGGCTCGGTGCGTGACCACTGGAAGGCGGCGGTATTGGGTAAGATATCGGCGATGAGACGTCCGGTATTGCTGGGTTTCATCGGCTCGGTATCGAACATCACCAGGCAGAAACGGCTATCGGCATGGCTGGGAGTCAGGGTCGCGCACAGGCACTGCTTAAGCGGCAACAGGCAGCGCTGACAGCGACGAATGCGGTTACCACGGGCAAGAAAAGGGCGGGTCGCACGCGCCAGGCGTTCGGCGCGCAATTGCAGTACGGCGTTATCAGTCATGGGAGAGAGCGCAGAAAAAACGCCATTCTCGCAGAGGCGAGAGCGGGGCACAAGTTACGTGCCCCGGAATATCAGAGGGATTCGTTCAGCCAGCTGTCAAACGGGGCTTTTGGAACGGCGCCATTCAACATATCGACGACTTCACCATTTTTGAAAATCATGATGGTCGGAATACTGCGAATGCGGAAGCGGGCGCTTAGCTCGCGTTCGGCTTCGGTGTTCACTTTCACGAAACGCATTTTACCGCTACGCTCTTCAGCAACATCTTCAAAAATGGGCGCAAAGTTACGGCACGGGCCGCACCAGGGTGCCCAGAAGTCGACAACAACCGGCAGATCATCCTTCAGCAGTTTATCCATAGTTTCGCCGGTAGCATTAATCACGTCACCATCGAACAATTCATGACCGCAGCGTCCGCATTTTGCTCCATCATCAATTCGATCATCCGGAATGCGGTTAAGAGCCTGGCAGTTGGCACATACGGTATTCATAACTAACCTCAGGTAGAGCAGGGGGACAAAGCGGCAGGATGCCGGTTATGTTTCTAAGATGTTACATATTATCAACGACCCTGTTTGAAACGACAATGCGTTTTATTCAATGAGAACAATAGTCACAGGCTTTTATACGAAGTAATGGCTATGCGCGGGGACATCGGGTAATCTGCGCGCTTCGCGCAGCGCTGGTGGAGAAAAGCATGAACGACGAACTGAAAAACAAAAGCGGCAAGGTCAAAGTGATGTATGTCCGCAGTGATGATGACTCTGATAAACGCACCGAAAATCCGCGTACCGGAAAGGGTGGCGGGCGTCCAGGGCCATCTCGTGCAGACGGTGGCCGTCGCCCCGCCCGCGATGAGAGAAACAGCCGCGGTGATGACCGCAAACGCGACGATCGTAAACGTGACGACCGCAAGCGTGATGATTTCAAACGCGACGACTTTAACCGTGACGCCTCACCGTGGCGCACCGTTTCCCGCGCGCCGGGCGATGAGTCTAAGGCGCCTGTCGATTACGGCAGCATGGCCGATAAACCGGTTATCGATCCGGAAGTGATCCGCCGTCAGCGTGCGGAAGAGACTCGCGTCTATGGCGAAAACGCCTGTCAGGCCCTGTTCCAGAGCCGTCCTGATTGCATCGTGCGCGCCTGGTTTATCCAGAGCGTGACGCCGCGTTTCAAGGAAGCGCTGCGCTGGATGGCGGCCAACCGCAAAGCCTACCACGTGGTAGATGACGCAGAGATCACCAAAGCGTCCGGTACCGAGCACCACGGCGGTGTCTGCTTCCTGATCAAGAAACGTAACGGCACCACCGTTAAGCAGTGGGTCAGCCAGGCGGGCGAAGATGACTGCGTGCTGGCCCTGGAAGACGTAGGCAACCCGCATAACCTCGGTGCCATGATGCGCAGCTGCGCCCATTTCGGCGTCAAAGGCGTTCTGTTGCAGGATGCTGCTCTGCTGGAATCCGGCGCGGCAATTCGTACTGCGGAGGGTGGCGCGGAGCACGTTCAACCGATTACCGGCGACAGCGTTCTGGAAGCGATTGAGCAGTTCCGTAAAGCGGGTTACGCCATTGTGACCACCTCCAGCCACAAAGGCACTACGCCGCTGTTTAAAGCGACGCTGCCGCGTAAGATGGTGCTGGTACTGGGTCAGGAGCGTGATGGTCTGACTGACGCGGCACTCTCCAGCGCCGATCTGAGCGTTTCTATCGATGGCACCGGCAATGTTGAGAGCCTCAACGTATCCGTTGCGACCGGCGTTCTGCTGGCGGAGTGGTGGCGTCAGAACAAAGCGTAATTTCGCTTTATTCGTAGGCCCGGCAAGCGTAGCGCCGCCGGGCAATGCGCCGGGTGGCGGCTTCGCCTTCCCGGCCTACAACAACTTATTATTCGCTTTCAGCCGGTAATTCCGGCATCCAGTCAATCGGCTTTTCGCCCTGTTTTTCCAGCCACTCATTCGCCAGCACAAAATGATTGCAGCCAAAAAAGCCGCGATGCGCTGACAGCGGTGACGGGTGCGGCGCTTTCAGCACGTGGTGGCGCTGAGTATCAATAATCGCCCCCTTCTTCTGTGCGTGCGATCCCCAGAGTAAAAACACCACGCCTTCACAATGCTGGTTAATCAGGCTAATGACTTTATCGGTAAACGTCTCCCAACCGAGGCTGGCATGGGAATGGGCCTGCCCGGCGCGAACCGTCAATACGGTGTTAAGCAGCAGCACACCCTGACGCGCCCAGCTTTCCAGATAACCGTGAGCTGGTCGGGTAAAGCCGGGGATGGAGGCTTCGAGTTCTTTATACATGTTCAGCAGGGAAGGGGGAATGCCAACGCCCGGTCGCACAGAAAACGCCAGACCGTGTGCCTGACCCGGCCCGTGATAGGGGTCCTGCCCCAGGATCACCACTTTGACATCGGCGAGCTCGGTAAAACGAAAGGCGTTAAACACATCTTTCTGAGGCGGATAGATGGTGATGCCGTCCTGACGTTCGGCGGCAACCGTGTTCAGGGTATTAACGAAGTAAGGCTGTTTTTTTTCATCGGCCAGCACATCGTGCCAGGTTAAAGATGTTGTCATCTCGCTCTCCTGCGAATTTTCTCTCCCCCTAGCTTAACTGCTTATGCCGGGGGCGCAAAATTGACGGCGGAGAAAACGCTATCATGCTGAAAAATATTTAAAATTTACAAAATTATTTTAAATCAGGCTTGGGTGAAAATTGATATAAAACAATAATCTCCATCTATCACCCTTATGCTGGTGTGGTTTTTGTTGATTTATATCAAGGAATGGCGGGGGCTTGGCTGATATATATACACTCAAGCAACAATGGTTTTACCAATTGCCCTGACGAACAGGGCACACCCAATATTGTAGTCTAAGGGAGGCATCACATGATTACTGGTATCCAGATTACTAAAGCTGCAAACGACGACCTGCTGAACTCTTTCTGGCTGCTGGACAGCGAAAAAGGCGAAGCGCGCTGCGTATGCGCAAAAGCAGGCTTTGCTGAAGACGAAGTGGTTCAGGTTAACGCCCTGGGCGAAATCGAATATCGCGAAATCCCGATGGAAATCAAACCGGAAGTCCGCGTTGAAGGCGGTCAGCATCTGAACGTTAACGTGCTGCGTCGTGAAACGCTGGAAGATGCCGTTAAGCATCCGGAAAAATATCCGCAGCTGACCATCCGTGTTTCAGGCTATGCAGTACGTTTCAACTCACTGACTGCCGAACAGCAGCGTGACGTTATTGCCCGTACCTTTACCGCCAGCCTGTAATCCTTGCCAGCGTAAAAATAAAAAAGCCGGGTTTTAACCCGGCTTTTCTTTACTCTTCTTTCTGTGTGGCTGGCGCGCTGCCAGCAGGCTTACGACGCTTGCCCACGTTTTTGGTATCACGGTGGCGCTGCTTCACGCGCGGTTTCTCTTTTTCTTTCGCCTTTTTCTCGGCGCGTTTCGCGAGCACTTTCTTGGACGGTTTACCCGTCATTTTTTCGCTTGGCGCACGGGTGCTCGGACGCAGTTCGTCGATCACGCGGGCTTTCAGCGGCTCGTCAACGTAGCGACCAATTTTCTGCAGCAGCAGGTGGTCATGCGCCTCGACCAGCGAAATGGCGGTACCTTTACGACCGGCACGACCTGTACGGCCGATACGGTGCAGATAGGTGTCCGCAGTGCGCGGCAGATCGAAGTTGAAGACGTGGCTGACATCGGGGATATCGATACCGCGCGCCGCGACGTCGGTCGCCACCAGCACGTTCACGCGGCCATCGGTCAGACGTTTGATGGCTTCGTTACGCTTAATCTGCACCATCTCACCTTCGAGATAGCAGTTATTGATACCCGCTTCACGCAGCCAGGTCGCCAGCTCGTGCACACGCTCACGCTTGCGTACAAAGACGATAGAACGCGTGGCTTCCGGCTGTTTCAGCAGGTGGATCAGCAGCGCTGTTTTATGCTCAATGTCATCGGCACGGTAGTACCACTGATGGATCTTTTTGCGTTCGCGCGTGGACGGAGTAGCAGACACCTCAACCGGATCTTCCAGCAGACGCTCGGCAAAATCTTTAATCGCATCGCCTTCCAGCGTCGCGGAGAAGAGCATGGTCTGCTTGCGCCAGCGGGTTTCACCGGCGATGTGCTCAATATCCTGCGCAAAGCCCATATCCAGCATACGATCGGCTTCGTCAAGGATCAGCGTTTCGACCGCACGGCAGTCGAAGTTCTCTTCTTTAATGTATTGCAGCAGACGCCCGGTCGTCGCGACGACGATATCCTGGTTCTCACTGAACACTTCGGCGTGGTTCATATAGGCCACGCCGCCGGTAATGGTTGCGATATCCAGGTGGGTGTTCTTCGCCAGCTCACGCGCGTGATCGGCAACCTGCATCGCCAGTTCACGGGTCGGGGTGAGGATCAGAATACGCGGCGGACCTGATTTCTTACGCGGAAAATCCAGCAGATGCTGCAACGCAGGCAGCAAATAGGCTGCCGTTTTACCCGTGCCGGTTGGCGCTGAACCGAGCACGTCACGGCCCTCCAGTGCAGGCGGAATAGCCGCTTCCTGAATAGCGGTCGGGCGTGTAAAGCCTTTTTCCTGGAGCGCGTCCAGAAGGCTTTCGTCGAGTTCAAGTTCGGAAAATGTCGTTACAGTCATGTTCTACCTCTGTGTGGGGCGCTGATTATAGACGTTACGGCTGCAATCTTCATCTGTTTGTGTGGATATCCCTTTTCCGTCGTTGCGCTTTCACCTATGCTACACCCGTTTCATTTTGAAGGTTGCTCTGACATGTCTCAACTCAAAGCGCAGCTGCGCCGCGATGGTTTTACTTTTAAGCAGTTTTTTGTCGCCCACGATCGTTGTGCAATGAAAGTCGGCACTGATGGCATCTTACTGGGGGCATGGGCACCGGTAGCAGGCGTTAAACGTATCCTTGATATTGGCAGCGGCAGCGGACTGCTGGCCCTGATGCTGGCGCAGCGCACCGAGCAGGCGGTCACCCTTGATGCGGTGGAGCTGGATCCGCAGGCCGCTGAGCAGGCAGCCGAAAACGTGGCGGAATCCCCCTGGGCTTCGCGCGTATCACTTCATTGTGCGGATGTTCTAACCTGGGCGCCAGAGCAAACGGCCCGCTATGACTTAATTGTCAGCAATCCTCCTTATTATGAACCTGGCGTCGGGTGCGCCACTCCCGAGCGAGAGCAGGCGCGGTATACCGGTTCGCTCGATCATAGCGCGCTGTTAGCCTGTGCCGCCGGGTTGATCTCCGAAGAGGGATTTTTCTGCGTGGTGTTACCGGAGAGTGCGGGCAGCGCATTTATTGCCAGTGCGCTGGAGATGGGCTGGTTTTTACGCCTGCGCACCGATATCGCGGAGACCGACGGCAGGCTGCCGCACCGGGTACTGCTGGCGCTGTCGCCGAAAGAGGGGGAGTGCTTCAGCGACAGGCTGGTGATCCGCGGGCCGGATCAGCGTTATTCCGATGACTACACGGCGCTGACCCACCCCTTCTATTTATTTATGTGAGCCAGCGGTGAGAGCACGGACGGCCCGGAGTGTTCAAGTTGCTCCGGGTAATCGAGCGTATAATGCAACCCGCGGCTCTCTTTACGCATCATTGCGCAGCGCACAATCAGCTCCGCCACCTGCACCAGGTTACGTAATTCCAGCAAATTATTGGATACGCGGAAGTGCGCGTAATACTCGTCAATTTCCTGCTGGAGCATGGTAATGCGGCGCAGGGCGCGTTCCAGACGTTTAGTCGTGCGCACAATCCCGACGTAATCCCACATAAAGAGTCGCAGCTCGTGCCAGTTGTGCTGGATCACCACCAGTTCATCCGGATTTTCCACGCGGCTTTCATCCCAGTCAGGCAGGTTTTCCGCCTGGCGGGCGTAAGGCATACGTTTTGCGATATCTTCCGCCGCCGACCAGCCGTACACAAGGCACTCCAGAAGGGAGTTTGAGGCCATACGGTTTGCGCCATGCAGGCCGGTGTAACTGACTTCGCCGATAGCATATAGCCCGTCGACATCGGTCCGGCCATGATCGTCAACCATCACGCCGCCGCAGGTATAGTGCGCCGCAGGCACCACAGGCATTGGCTCTTTGGTAATGTCGATGCCGAGTCCCAGCAGTTTTTCATAGATGGTCGGGAAGTGCTGACGCACAAAATCTGCGGGCTTGTGGCTGATATCCAGATACATGCAGTCCACGCCGAGGCGCTTCATCTCATGGTCGATGGCGCGGGCCACGACATCGCGCGGAGCCAGCTCGCCGCGCTCGTCGAAGTCCAGCATAAAGCGCGTGCCGTCCGGGCGTTTTAAGTGTGCGCCTTCACCGCGTAACGCTTCGGTCAGTAAAAAGTTGCGTGCCTGCGGATGGAAGAGAGCAGTGGGATGGAACTGGTTGAATTCCAGATTGGCAACCCGACAGCCCGCGCGCCAGGCCATGGCAATGCCGTCGCCTGACGAAATATCCGGGTTCGTGGTGTACTGATACACCTTAGAGGCACCGCCGGTCGCCAGTACGACCGATTTTGCCCGGCAGGTTTCTACCTTCTCTTTATTACGGTTCCAGACCCAGGCACCCACGACACGCCGTGTGCCCGGCAGGCCGATCTTATCGGAGATGATTAAATCCACCGCATTGCTGCGTTCCAGTACCTGGATGTTTGGATGGTTTAACGCCTGGCTGACGAGCGTTGTTTCGACTTCCTTACCGGTGGCATCGGCAGCATGCAGGATCCGGCGGTGGCTGTGCCCGCCCTCACGCGTCAGGTGATAACTCTCTTCCCCGTTCGGCTGCACGTGGGTATCAAACAGCACGCCCTGATCGATGAGCCACTGCACGCAGTGTCGGGCATTGCTGGCGACAAACTCTGCCGCGTGTCTGTCCACAATACCGCCGCCAGCAATCAGGGTATCTTCCACATGGGAGTCAATGCTGTCAGTTTCATCAAACACCGCGGCAATTCCGCCCTGGGCATAGAAGGTAGAGCCTTCGCTGACAGGCCCTTTGCTGAGGACAATCACTTTCTGGTGTGGGGCGAGTCGCAGCGCCAGTGAAAGGCCGGCGGCGCCGCTGCCGATAATCAGTACGTCACAGGAGAGTTCGGAAATTGCGTTCATGATGTTTGTTTAATTTACTAAACAGTGTTTGGTCAGCATAGCACCTGAATGCGATGAATCGCACGTATTTTTTTAAGGTTGGTTGCAATGGCTAAACAGCGGTCGGGAAGAGATGCGCGATAAAAAGTGCGAAAATATTTTGCGAAGCAGATCGTTAGCTTCAGATTTTGTGGTGAAATAAAGCCCGTCTTGCGTTACCCTGCAAGCGGGAAAATACCATTTCTTATCAGAAACTGGGTGCGTATCGTTATCAGACTTATAATGATAGAAAATGAACGGTCTGCGACGTGATTAACAAAAACAAAGGCGTGACGGAACTATTTGAAAAAAAGACCCTCAAAGCAACTGCTTGCTCACAGTGCAGTGTTTGGAGTGGCGTTTCGATAACGCGTGGATTTTAGGTTTGGGGAGACATTACCTCGGATGAGCGAGCAGTTAACGGACCAGATTCTGGTTGAACGGGTCCAGAAGGGAGATCAGAAAGCCTTTAACCTACTGGTGGTGCGCTACCAGCATAAGGTGGCGAGTCTGGTGTCCCGCTATGTACCGTCAGGAGATGTTCCTGATGTGGTGCAAGAGTCTTTCATTAAGGCCTATCGCGCGCTGGAATCTTTCCGGGGAGATAGTGCTTTTTATACCTGGCTGTACCGTATTGCCGTCAATACGGCGAAGAACTACCTCGTCGCTCAGGGCCGCCGTCCGCCTTCAAGCGATGTAGACGCCATCGACGCAGAGAATTTTGAAAGCGGCGGTGCGTTGAAAGAAATTTCGAACCCTGAGAACTTAATGTTGTCAGAAGAACTGAGACAAATAGTTTTTCGCACCATCGAGTCGCTCCCGGAAGATTTACGCATGGCAATTACGTTGCGGGAGTTAGATGGCCTGAGCTATGAAGAGATAGCCGCTATCATGGATTGCCCGGTCGGTACGGTTCGCTCACGGATATTTCGTGCGCGTGAAGCTATTGATAATAAAGTTCAACCGCTTATCAGGCGTTGACGATAGCGGGATACTGGAAAAGGTATTAGGCATGCAGAAAGAACAACTTTCCGCTTTGATGGATGGTGAAACGCTGGACAGTGAGATGCTCAATGAGCTCTCTCGCTCTCCTGAGATGCAAAAAACCTGGGAGAGTTATCATCTCATTCGCGATACCCTGCGCGGCGATACCAGCGATGTCCTCCATTTTGATATCTCAGCTCGCGTAATGGCTGCCATTGAGAACGAACCTGTTTCTCAGGCCACTCCGCTGATCCCTGAAGCCCAACCTGCACCGCACCTGTGGCAGAAGATGCCGTTCTGGAACAAAGTGCGTCCCTGGGCGAGTCAACTGACTCAAATGGGAGTGGCTGCTTGCGTATCGCTTGCAGTTATTGTTGGTGTCCAGCACTATAACACTCAATCTGAAGTGAGCCAGCAACCAGAAGCGCCAGTGTTCAACACACTGCCGATGATGGGCAAAGCCAGCCCGGTAAGCCTGGGCATTCCTTCTGATGCATCGGCAGGTGCCGGTCAGCAGCAGCAGGTACAGGAGCAGCGCCGTCGCATTAATGCGATGTTGCAGGACTATGAATTGCAGCGTCGCCTGCATTCCGAGCAGCTTCAGTTTGAACAGGCGCAAACGCAGCAGGCTGCTGTGCAAGTGCCAGGAAACCAAACTTTAGGAACGCAATCGCAGTAATGAAGCAACTTTGGTGCGCCATGTCTCTGATGGCGGGTAGCCTGTTGTTCACTGTCAACGCCTCGGCTGATGTATCGTCCGGGGCGTTGTTGCAGCAAATGAACCAGGCCAGCCAGTCACTCAACTACGAGCTGTCTTTTATCAGTATCAATAAGCAAGGTGTAGAGTCGTTACGCTATCGCCATGCCCGTCTTGATAAACAGCCGCTTGCCCAGCTTTTGCAGATGGATGGTCCGCGCCGCGAAGTCGTGCAGCGAGGCAATGAAATCAGCTATTTTGAGCCGGGTCTTGAGCCCTTTACGCTGAACGGCGATTACATCGTTGATTCGCTGCCTTCGCTTATCTATACCGACTTCAAGCGTCTGTCTCCTTACTACGACTTTATTTCCGTAGGACGTACCCGTATCGCCGACCGGCTCTGCGAGGTTCTGCGTGTGGTCGCAAGAGACGGAACGCGTTACAGCTATATCGTCTGGATGGATGCAGAGACCAAATTGCCAATGCGGGTCGATCTGCTGGATCGCGATGGCGAGACCTTGGAGCAGTTCCGGGTGATCTCCTTCACCATTGATGATCAGGTCGGGAACAGCATGCAGAATCTGGCAAAAGCCAATCTGCCGCCGCTGCTCTCCGTGCCGGTGGGGGATACCATCAACTTTAACTGGGCACCAAACTGGATCCCTCAGGGCTTCAGCGAAGTTTCCAGTAGCCGACGCCAGCTGCCGACCATTGATACCCCCGTTGAATCCCGTCTTTACTCCGACGGATTGTTCAGCTTCTCGGTGAACATCAACCGGGCAACCCCGGTCAGCGCCGATCAGATGCTGCGCACCGGGCGTCGCACCGTCAGTACCACGGTACGCGATAACGCAGAGATCACCGTTGTAGGTGAGCTACCGCCGCAAACGGCTAAGCGTATCGCCGACAGTATTAAATTCAGGGCTGCACAATGATCAAAGAGTGGGCAACTGTCGTTTCATGGCAGAAGGGCGTCGCGCTGGTCAGCTGTGATGTTAAAGCATCCTGTAACAGCTGCGCTTCTCGCGTCGGTTGCGGCAGTCGGGTGCTGAACAAACTCGGGCCGCAGACCTCACACACCATCAGCGTCCCCAGCGCAGAACCGCTGGTCGAAGGCCAGAAAGTCGAATTAGGGATCGCCGAAGGCAGCCTGCTTGGCTCGGCCATGCTGGTGTATCTCTCGCCGCTGGTGGGACTGTTTGCCCTGGGCGGTCTGTTCCAGGTGCTGTTTGCGACCGATCTGGCCGCCATGTGTGGCGCAGCGCTGGGCGGGGTAGGTGGCTTCTTACTGGCCCGCGGCTTCTCTTCAAGGCTCGCGGTGCGTGAAGAGTGGCAGCCCGTTATTCTCAGCGTCGGATTGCCACCCGATGAACTTCGCGTCGAAACGCTCTCTTCAGAAGCCCGGTGATGTACCGGGCTTTGTTTTATTTACATCTCATAAAAGAAAACGCCGGATCTTCGCGCTAAGCTTGCTGGAAGAGCATTTCCTGGTGAAGGAGATGTAGTGTAGAATGCTGCGTTTTCGCACTGAAAAACGTCAGGCTAAGAACAGCGGCCTCCAGGAATTCGTAAGGCATAATTATTTAACTATATGAAGAACATACGTAACTTTTCGATCATTGCTCACATTGACCACGGTAAGTCGACGCTGTCTGACCGTATTATCCAGATTTGCGGTGGCCTGTCTGATCGTGAAATGGCAGCCCAGGTTCTGGACTCCATGGACCTGGAACGCGAACGCGGTATTACCATTAAAGCGCAGAGCGTTACGCTCGACTATAAAGCGTCTGACGGTGAAACCTACCAACTCAACTTTATCGATACCCCAGGCCACGTTGACTTCTCTTATGAAGTTTCCCGTTCGCTGGCGGCCTGTGAAGGCGCGCTGCTGGTAGTTGATGCCGGTCAGGGCGTAGAAGCCCAGACCCTGGCGAACTGCTATACCGCGATGGAAATGGATCTCGAAGTGGTGCCGGTTCTGAACAAAATCGACCTGCCAGCTGCCGATCCTGAGCGCGTAGCGGAAGAGATTGAAGATATCGTCGGCATCGACGCGACCGATGCCGTGCGCTGCTCGGCTAAAACCGGCGTGGGCGTAACCGATGTGCTGGAACGTCTGGTACGTGACATCCCGGCACCGGAAGGCGACGCTGATGCTCCGCTGCAGGCGCTGATTATCGACTCCTGGTTCGATAACTATCTCGGCGTTGTCTCGCTGGTGCGTATTAAAAACGGCACCATGCGTAAAGGCGACAAGATCAAAGTGATGAGCACCGGACAGGTCTATAACGCTGACCGTCTGGGTATCTTCACGCCAAAACAGGTTGACCGTACCGAGCTGAAATGCGGCGAGGTAGGCTGGCTGGTTTGTGCGATCAAAGACATCCTCGGTGCGCCAGTGGGCGATACCCTGACCGGTGCCCGTAACCCGGCAGATAAAGCGCTGCCAGGCTTCAAAAAGGTGAAACCGCAGGTTTATGCGGGCCTGTTCCCGGTAAGCTCTGATGATTACGAGAACTTCCGTGACGCGCTCGGCAAACTGAGCCTGAACGATGCATCTCTGTTCTACGAGCCAGAAAGCTCGACGGCGCTGGGCTTCGGCTTCCGCTGCGGCTTCCTCGGCCTGCTGCACATGGAGATCATCCAGGAGCGTCTGGAGCGTGAATACGATCTGGATCTGATCACCACGGCCCCAACGGTAGTCTACGAAGTAGAGACCACCTCCAAAGAGGTTATCTACGTCGACAGCCCGTCCAAGCTGCCGCCGCTGAACAACATTCATGAGCTGCGCGAGCCAATCGCGGAGTGTCATATGCTGCTGCCGCAGGAGTTCCTCGGTAACGTCATCACGCTGTGTATCGAAAAACGTGGCGTGCAGACCAACATGGTCTACCACGGTAACCAGGTGGCTCTGACCTATGAAATCCCGATGGCGGAAGTGGTGCTCGACTTCTTCGATCGTCTGAAGTCTACCTCCCGCGGTTATGCGTCGCTGGATTACAACTTCAAGCGCTTCCAGGCCTCTAACATGGTGCGTGTGGACGTGCTGATTAACAGCGAGCGTGTTGATGCGCTGGCGCTGATCACCCACAACGACAATGCCCCGTATCGCGGTCGTGAACTGGTCGAGAAGATGAAAGAGCTCATCCCTCGCCAGCAGTTCGACATCGCGATTCAGGCGGCCATTGGTAACCACATCATTGCCCGTTCTACGGTGAAACAGTTGCGTAAAAACGTTCTGGCAAAATGCTATGGCGGTGACGTGAGCCGTAAGAAAAAGCTGCTCCAGAAGCAGAAAGAAGGTAAGAAACGCATGAAGCAGGTCGGTAACGTTGAGCTGCCGCAGGAAGCGTTCCTCGCCATTCTGCACGTGGGTAAAGACGGAAAATAATCCTTAAGGAGTTGGCATGGCGAACATGTTTGCCCTGATCCTGGTGATTGCCACCCTGGTGACGGGGCTGTTGTGGTGTCTGGATAAGTTTATTTTTGCGCCGAAACGTCGCGAACGTCAGGCCGTTGCACAGGCGGCCACGGGCGATCAATTGGATGCGAAAACCCTGAAGAAAGTCAGCCCTAAGCCGGGCTGGCTGGAAACGGGCGCTTCGGTCTTTCCGGTGCTGGCCATTGTGCTGGTGGTGCGTTCGTTTATCTATGAACCTTTCCAGATCCCATCCGGTTCGATGATGCCAACGCTGCTGATCGGGGATTTTATTCTGGTAGAGAAGTTTGCTTACGGCATCAAAGATCCGATCTACCAGAAAACGCTGATCGAAACCGGTCATCCGAAACGCGGCGATATCGTGGTGTTTAAATATCCGGACGATCCGCGTCTGGATTACATCAAACGTACCGTTGGCGTACCGGGTGACAAGGTGACCTATAATCCGGTTTCCAAAGAGGTGACGGTTCAGCCTGGCTGCAGTTCCGGTACCGCGTGCGGCAGCGCATTACCGGTGACCTATTCCGGCGTTGAGCCAAGCGACTTCGTACAGACGTTTGCCCGTCGTAACGGCGGCGAAGCAACCAGCGGCTTCTTCCAGCTGCCGAAAGGCGAAACCAAAGAGAACGGTATTCGTCTGAACGAGCGTAAAGAGACCCTGGGCGATGTCACGCACCGTATCCTGACCGTCTCCATCGCTCAGGATCAGCTGGGTATGTACTATCAGCAGCAGGGGCAGCAGCTGGCGACCTGGATCGTACCGCCGGGACATTACTTCATGATGGGTGATAACCGCGATAACAGCGCGGACAGCCGTTACTGGGGCTTTGTGCCGGAAGCGAACCTGGTGGGTAAAGCGACCACAATCTGGATGAGCTTTGAGAAGCAGGAAGGCGAATGGCCAACCGGCGTACGGTTAAATCGTATCGGCGGTATCCATTAATACCTGATAAATGAATACGTAGCCTCTTTAATTAGAGGCTACGTGAATTATTTAACTGATAAATCTCTTCAGACTAACGACAACCCCTGTCGTTGCGTATAGAATATTCCCCCGAAGTTTAAGGTTGGCGCTGATTCAGTGCCACGGCACACGAAACCGCGTTGGCTTTTTCAGGACGGTTTCGTGTGCTGCATTTTTGACGCATTTATTCTATTGGTATCGCATGAACCCCATCGTAATTAATCGGCTTCAACGGAAGCTGGGCTACACTTTTCATCATCAGGAGTTGTTGCAACAGGCATTAACCCATCGCAGTGCCAGCAGCAAACACAATGAGCGACTCGAATTCCTGGGCGACTCCATTTTAAGTTTTGTTATTGCCAATGCGCTTTATCATCGTTTCCCGCGTGTGGATGAAGGTGATATGAGCCGCATGCGCGCAACGCTGGTACGTGGTAATACGCTTGCCGAAATTGCCCGTGAATTTGAACTGGGTGAATGCCTGCGACTCGGGCCTGGCGAACTGAAAAGCGGCGGCTTCCGTCGTGAATCTATTCTCGCGGATACGGTCGAAGCGTTAATCGGTGGCGTTTTCCTCGACAGCGATATCCAGACGGTCGAGCAGCTGATCCTCAACTGGTATCAGACGCGTCTGGATGAAATCAGCCCGGGTGATAAACAGAAAGATCCAAAAACCCGTTTGCAGGAGTACCTGCAGGGTCGCCATCTGCCGCTGCCATCTTATCTGGTGGTGCAGGTTCGTGGCGAAGCACACGATCAGGAATTTACCATCCATTGCCAGGTCAGTGGCCTGAGTGAACCGGTGGTTGGCACAGGTTCAAGCCGTCGTAAGGCGGAACAGGCTGCCGCCGAACAGGCGTTAAAAATGCTGGAGCTGGAATGAGCGAAGAAAAAAGTTACTGTGGGTTTATTGCCATCGTCGGACGTCCGAACGTCGGCAAATCAACCCTGCTGAATAATCTGCTGGGACAGAAGATTTCCATCACCTCCCGTAAGGCGCAGACCACCCGTCACCGTATTGTCGGTATCCATACCGAAGGGGCATATCAGGCAATTTATGTCGATACCCCGGGTCTGCATATGGAAGAGAAACGCGCCATTAACCGCCTGATGAACAAGGCGGCGAGCAGCTCTATCGGCGACGTTGAGCTGGTGATTTTCGTTGTCGAAGGCACCCGCTGGACGGCGGACGACGAGATGGTGCTGAACAAGCTGCGCGACGGTAAGACGCCGGTGATCCTCGCGGTCAACAAAGTTGACAACGTGCAGGAAAAAGCCGACCTGCTGCCGCATCTGCAGTGGCTGGGCAGCCAGATGAATTTCCTCGATATCGTACCGCTGTCTGCCGAGACCGGTCTGAACGTCGACACTATCGCGGGCATCGTGCGTAAGCATCTGCCGGAAGCGATCCATCACTTCCCGGAAGAGTACGTCACCGACCGTTCTCAGCGCTTTATGGCGTCTGAAATTATCCGTGAAAAGCTGATGCGTTTCCTCGGCGCTGAACTGCCGTACTCCGTTACCGTGGAAATCGAGCGTTTCCAGTCTAACGAGCGCGGCGGATACGACATCAACGGGCTGATCCTCGTTGAGCGCGAAGGTCAGAAGAAGATGGTGATTGGCAATAAAGGCGCCAAAATCAAAACCATCGGTATTGAAGCCCGCAAGGACATGCAGGAGATGTTTGAAGCGCCGGTTCACCTGGAACTGTGGGTGAAAGTGAAATCTGGCTGGGCCGATGACGAGCGCGCGCTGCGCAGTCTTGGTTACGGCGACGACCAGTAGTTTTCATACTCTATGGCTTTCGAGGTGCAGGAAGGCGGCAAGGCCGCGAGTCCCCGGGAGCTTACTCCAGTAAGTGACTGGGGTGAGCGGGCGCAGCCAACGCGCCTGCAACTTGAAAGACGACGAGTATGATGGATGGATGGCAGCGTGCCTTTGTCCTTCATAGTCGTCCCTGGAGCGAAACCAGCCTGATGCTGGACGTCTTCACGGAAGAGTCAGGCCGCGTGCGCCTTGTTGCCAAAGGCGCACGTTCCAAACGTTCTAATCTGAAGGGTGCTCTGCAGCCTTTCACCCCGCTGCTGGTCCGCTTTGGCGGGCGTGGGGAAGTCAAAACCCTGCGCAGTGCTGAAGCCGTCTCTCTGGCGCTCCCCCTCTCTGGTATTACGCTGTACAGCGGTCTCTATGTTAACGAGCTCATCACGCGCGTGCTTGAACATGAGACTCGCTTCTCTGAACTCTTTTTCGACTATCTGCACTGTCTTCAGGCGCTGGCGGGCACCACTGGCTCGCCGGAACCGACGCTGCGCCGCTTTGAGCTGGCGTTGCTCGGGCATCTGGGATACGGCGTCGATTTTCTGCACTGTGCGGGCAGCGGTGACCCGGTAGAGGACACCATGACCTACCGCTATCGTGAAGAGAAGGGCTTTATCGCCAGCGTGGTCATCGACAACAATACCTTCACCGGGCGGGACCTTCGGGCGCTGGCTGAACGCGAATTTCCGGATGTCAGCACCCTGCGGGCGGCAAAACGCTTTACCCGAATTGCGCTCAAGCCGTATCTTGGTGGCAAGCCGTTAAAGAGCCGCGAATTATTCCGGCAGTTTATGCCGAAGCGTTAACGTATTGAGTCCTCCTTCCTGAGGGAGAGGGGAAACGAAGCAAATAAAACCGAGGATTGTCATGGCTGAATTACTGTTAGGCGTCAACATTGACCACATTGCCACGCTGCGCAATGCACGCGGTACTGCGTATCCCGATCCGGTCCAGGCGGCCTTTATCGCCGAGCAGGCGGGGGCTGACGGTATTACCGTGCACCTGCGCGAAGACCGTCGTCATATTACCGATCGCGACGTGCGTATCCTGCGTCAGACCCTGGACACCCGCATGAATCTGGAGATGGCCGTCACCGAAGAGATGCTGGCGATTGCCGTTGAGACTAAACCCCATTTCTGCTGCCTGGTACCGGAAAAGCGCCAGGAAGTGACCACCGAAGGTGGGCTGGATGTGGCCGGCCAGCTGGACAAGATGCGTGACGCCTGCAAACGCCTGGCCGATGCCGGGATCCTCGTGTCGCTGTTTATCGATGCCGATGAAGCGCAGATCAAAGCCGCAGCCGACGTTGGCGCGCCGTACATTGAGATCCACACCGGCTGCTACGCCGATGCCGAAGATGAAACCACTCAGGCCAAAGAGCTCGATCGCATCGCCAAAGCGGCAACCTATGCCGCCGGTCTGGGCCTGAAGGTGAATGCCGGCCACGGTCTGACCTATCACAACGTCAAAGCCATCGCGGCGATCCCGGAGATGTACGAGCTGAACATCGGCCATGCGATTATCGGACGCGCGGTGATGAGCGGCCTGAAAGAGGCGGTATCTGAGATGAAACGCCTGATGCAGGAAGCCCGCAAGTAATGGCTATCCTTGGCTTAGGCACGGATATCGTTGAGATCGCCCGCATTGAAGCGGTGATTGCCCGCAGCGGCGATCGCCTTGCCCGTCGGGTGCTCAGCGATAACGAGTGGGCCATCTGGGAAACGCACCAGCAGCCTGTGCGTTTTCTTGCCAAACGATTTGCGGTGAAGGAGGCGGCGGCAAAAGCCTTCGGCACCGGGATCCGCAACGGTCTGGCGTTCAATCAGTTCGAAGTGTTTAACGATGAGCTGGGCAAACCGCGCCTCCGGCTGTGGGGCGAGGCGTTAAAGCTGGCAGAAAAACTGGGCGTGGCGTATATGCACGTGACGCTGGCGGATGAGCGCCATTACGCCTGCGCCACGGTGCTCATCGAAAGTTAAATCTTATCGGCGTGGTGCATCAGCACGAACTTGTCCCACAGCTGCTCTTCCGATTCAGGATGTGCCGGATCTTTCAGGATAGTATTGGGGATCGGGCACACCTTCTGGCAGGTTGGCGTCTCATAATGGCCAATGCACTCGGTGCAGCGGTCGCTGTTAATCTCATAAATGCTCTCCCCCATAGAGATTGCCTGGTTAGGGCATTCGGGTTCGCACATATCGCAATTGATGCATTTTTTGGTGATTAACAGCGCCATCAGGAAATTCTCAGAAACAACACAAACAGGGCGGGCATTATACGCTCATTGTCTGCTCAAACCAGTTTTTTTACCAACGCCTCACTGTGTCGAATACGTTCCGGGGCATGCTCCAGATCCTGCTGAACCAGCGCCATAAACAGTAGATCGGTGAGCATCATCTGCGCGCTGGTGGAGGAGATCGCCGCACTGCGGGTGGCCTGCTCTTCGGCAATGGTATACAGACAACGCGTGGCCCGCTGCTGCAGTGCATTGGGGGTAAAGCCGGTGATCGCCAGAATTTTACCGCCCACGCGCAGCGCTTCGTCGGCGGCCAGATTGATTTCCCGGCGTTCGCCGGAGTAGGAGAGGGCCAGCAGAAGATCGTCAGGCTCCATCGCCTGCACGGTGGCCAGCAGGGCGTGCATATCCTGTTCGACTATCGCAATCACGCCGATTTTATTCAGCTTCCAGCCAAAGTTTCGCGCCACCAGCCCGGAGGCGCCAATGCCGGTAAGGATAACCCGTCTTGCCGCGCGCAGCATGGCCACGCTCTCCAGCAGTTTCTCTTCGCTGTTAACGTCGAGGGTGGCGTGCATTGCCGCCACGTTCTCCTTGATCAGCTTTTCCCCTACCAGACGCATCGGATCGTCGCCGCGGATCTGGTTATGGACCGGCATGGATTGCGGATTCGGATTACTGGCCAGCGCCTCGCTGAGCGCCAGTTTTAATGCGGGAAAGCCTTTAAAACCAATCTTCTGGGCGAATTTCACCACGCTGGACTGGCTCACGCCCGCCTCGCTTGCCAGCTGCTGAGAGCTTAAGTGGCGGGCGCGATCGGGCTGAGAGAGTAAAAAATCCGCCAGTTTTTTATCGCTCTGGGCAAAACCCGCGTATCGCTGGCGGATACGAATTAAACAGTTCATAAGGACTCCTGGCGAAATGTGATGACTGCAGCAAATGCGAATTCTGCTCGCCTGAATGAATTTTATATTCCATTATAATGCGACTATTATGAATTAAAAATTCTTGAGGTACAAAAAATGAATCTCGGCTCACTGGTATCAGAATCCCGCAACCCACAAACCCTGGACCTGGACGCACTCTCCACGCTTGACCTTGTTCATCGCTTTAACCAACAGGATACGCTGGTCGCGCAGGCAGTGAAAGAGACATTGCCCGAGGTGGCGAAAGCTGTGGATGCCGCCGCAGAGGCGCTGAAAGCGGGCGGGCGCATCATCTACATGGGCGCAGGCACCAGCGGACGCCTGGGGGTACTGGATGCCTCCGAGTGCCCGCCGACCTTTGGCGTGCCGCATGGCCTGGTGATCGGCCTCATTGCCGGTGGCCCGGGCGCGCTGCTGAAAGCGGTGGAAGGGGCAGAGGACAGCAAACAGCTCGGTGAGGACGATCTCAAAGCCCTCAGCCTGACTGCGAAGGATCTGGTGGTCGGGCTAGCCGCCTCCGGACGCACGCCGTACGTGATTGGCGGGCTGGAGTATGCCAACCAGACCGGCTGCACCACGGTGGCCATCTCCTGCAATCCTGGTTCACCCATTGCCCAGGTGGCCGCAATCGCCATCTCGCCGGTGGTGGGCCCGGAGGCGTTAACCGGCTCCACCCGCCTGAAATCCGGCACGGCGCAAAAGCTGGTGCTCAACATGATCTCCACCGGGGCGATGGTGAAGTTCGGCAAGGTCTACCAGAACCTGATGGTCGACATGAAAGCCACTAACGTGAAGCTCATCGACCGGGCGTGCCGCATGGTGGTCGAAGCCACGGGAACCTCCCGCGAAGAGGCGGAACAGGTTCTGCAACAGACCGGTTATGACGTTAAACCGGCCATTCTGATGATCTTAAGCGGGCTGGATGCCGCTGCGGCGCGCGCCAGGCTTGACGCGCATCAGGGATTCTTACGTGCGGCATTAGAAAACTAAAGAGGCGTACATGGAAAAAACAGCAGCGCTCGCCAGCGGTATTCTTGCGGGGATCGGCGGAGAGAAAAATATACTGCGTCTGGAAAACTGTATGACGCGGGTGAGGGTGGAGGTTCAGGATGACGACAAGCTCGATCTAATTACCCTGAAAAAACTGCCCGGCGTCAGCGGTTATGTAAAACAAGGGGAGCAGCATCAGCTGATTGTCGGTCCCGGCAAGGCGGCGCAGGTTGTGGACGCCATGCGTTCGCTGATGGGCGGGGCGGTCATCGATGATGCCGAGCGCACCAAAGCCCAGGCCAAGGCCAAATACAAAGCCCCGATGAGCGATGCGCTGCGCATGCTGGCTAACGTCTTTATTCCGCTAATTCCGGCGTTTATTGCCTCGGGGCTGATTACCGGGATTATCAATATCCTCAAGCGCCCGGACATTGTCGGGGATTTTGCGACGCACTATCCAAACCTGCTCGGGATCCTCGGCATTTTCGGCAGCGCGGTCTTCGCCATCATGAACATTCTGGTCGGGGTTAATACCGCCAAAGTGTTTGGCGGCTCGCAGGCGTTAGGCGGGGTGATGGCCGGCATTCTCTCCAGCCCGCAGCTGGCGCAGATCACCCTGTTTGGTGAAGCGCTGCAGCCGGGGCGGGGCGGGGTGATCGCCGTGCTGCTGGTGGTGGTGCTGATGTGCTGGATCGAGAAAAAGCTGCGCAACGCCCTGCCGGGCTCGCTGGAGCTGATCCTCAACCCGCTGCTGACCACCCTTATCACCGGGGGCATTGCAATTATTGTCCTGCAGCCGCTGGGTGGCTGGATTTCAGAATCCATCGCTCACGGTGCCTCCTGGGCTATCGATCGCGGTGGTTTCCTGGTGGGCGCGGTGCTGTCCGGTACCTTCCTGCCGCTGGTGCTGACCGGTTTACATCAGGGGCTGGTGCCGATCCACGTTGAGCTGGTGCAGGCCCACGGCTACAACGCCCTGCTGCCTATTCTGGCGATGGCCGGGGTCGGGCAGATCGGCGCGGCGATTGCGGTGCTGATGAAAACCCGCAATGAACGCCTGAAAAAGGTGATCAAAGGGGCGCTGCCGGTTGGTCTGCTGGGCATTGGCGAGCCGCTGATTTTCGGCGTCACCCTGCCGCTGGGCAAGCCGTTTATCGGTGCCTGTCTGGGCGGCGCGGTTGGCGGGGCGCTGATCGGTTACTGGAAAGTCGCCACCGTGATTACCTTTGGTATTTCCGGTTTACCGCTGGCATTAACCATCGTGACCGGAAAAGTCATGCTCTATCTGTTAGGCTATCTGGTAGCGGTGATCGCCGGGTTCCTGTTTACCTGGCTGTTAGGGTTTAACGATCCAGAGGAGTAAGGTTTGGCAAATAACGAGCGTCGCGTTGTCTTTTTTGATCTGGACGGAACGCTGCATCAGCAGGATATGTTCGGTACCTTTATGCGCTATTTACTGCGCCGACAGCCCCTGAATGCCCTGCTCGTATTGCCCTTGCTACCCATTGTGGGCTGCGTGCTGCTGGTGAAAGGGCGCGCCGCCCGCTGGCCGATGAGCCTGCTGCTGTGGGGCTGCACCTTCGGCCACAGCGAAGCCCGGCTCAAACAGCTGGAGAAAGAGTTTGTCAGCTGGTTTCGCGAGCACGTCACCGCCTTTCCGGTGGTGCAGGATCGGCTGACAAATTACCTGGACGCCAACGACGCCGATATCTGGCTGATCACCGGCTCGCCGCAGTCGCTGGTGGAACAGGTCTATTTTGATACCCCCTGGCTGCCGCGCGTCAATCTGATCGCCACCCAGATTGGCCGCGCTTACGGCGGTTGGGTGTTGACCATGCGCTGCCTCGGCCACGAGAAGGTGGTGCAGCTGGAGAAAAAAATCGGCACCCCGCTCCGGCTCTACAGCGGCTACAGCGACAGCAAACAGGATAACCCGCTTCTCTACTTCTGCCAGCACCGCTGGCGCGTCACGCCGCTGGGCGAACTGCAGCAACTGGAATGATTGTGTGATTATGCATAGCGGGTGTGTATAATGCGCCCGCTTTTCAGACTGGAGTATGCTGCGTTGTCCGACCCCGAACTTAATCATGAATACTGGATGCGCCACGCGCTCCAGCTTGCCCAACGTGCCTGGGATGAAGGCGAAGTCCCGGTTGGTGCCGTGCTGGTCCACAACAATCAGGTGATTGGCGAGGGCTGGAATCGTCCGATTGGTCGCCATGACCCTACCGCGCATGCCGAAATTATGGCCTTACGCCAGGGCGGGCTGGTGCTGCAAAACTACCGCCTGCTGGATACCACCCTGTATGTCACCCTTGAACCCTGCGTTATGTGCTCCGGGGCGATGATCCACAGCCGGATTGGCACGGTGGTGTATGGCGCGCGGGATGAAAAAACCGGCGCGGCAGGTTCGCTGCTGGACGTGCTCAGCCACCCCGGCATGAATCATCAGGTCAACATTATTGGAGGGGTACTGGCACCAGCGTGTTCGGCGTTGCTAAGTGACTTCTTTCGAATGCGGCGTCAGCAGAAAAAGCAGCAAAAGGCAGAATCGAAGTTATGGGGTGAGTAAGCTCATCCGGTGACACCACCGGATAGGCCTGCGCCAGCTGCTGCTCCGCCAGCGCCTCTTTCTCTTTCTCCATCAGATACCCTACCAGGCTTATCTGGTATTTGCGGATATTCTCCACGTAGGCGTACGCCTCGTGGCCGCGCGCATAGCCATAGGTTAACTTGTTGTAATACGGCTTCTGGCTCAGCAGCGGCAGGCGCTGCTTTACGTCTGACCAGCTGTCCGGATTACCTTTGGTTTTCGCGGTCAGGGCGCGGGCGTCGATCATATGGGCATAGCCCATGTTATAGGCCGCCAGCGCAAACCAGATCCGCTCCTCCTCCGGCACCGTCTCCGGCACTTTCGCCATCATATCCTGCAGGTAACGCGCGCCGCCGCTGATGCTCTGCTCGGCATCGGTACGGTCGGTGAGGCCCAGGCTCTGGGCGGTGTTTTTGGTCAGCATCATCAGGCCGCGCACGCCGGTTGGCGAGGTGGCCTGCGCATCCCAGTGAGACTCCTGATACGAAATCGCGGCCAGCAGACGCCAGTCAATCTCCTGGGCGTACTTCTCAAACAGCGGTTTCAGCTCCGGCAGGACGTTATCCACCGCCCGCAGGAAGCTGCGGGTATCGACATAGTCGAAATCGTCGCCGTGGCCGAGGTACTTCTCTTCCAGACGCGCCAGGGTGCCGTCTTCATTCATCCCGTTATAGAAATCGAGCATGGCGGCGGAGAGCGTCTGGTCGGCGTCAAGGGGGCTGAACCAGGTGACAGGCTGCTCGTCGGTGACGTCCAGCGCCACGGCCAGCTCCGGGTGAACGCGCTGGAACAGGCTGATGGCAACCGAGTCGGCAATGGTGTAGGGCAGTTTCCCGTCCGTCACCTGCTCCAGCAGCGCCGTGGTGCCGAGCTTCTCATCAACCTTCCAGCTGAGGTCGGGGTACTTTTTCTCTTTCAGCGCCCGCAGGTCGTCAATCACCACATGGCCGGGGGCGACGGTAAGCCGATCGGCGGTAAGGCCGGCAAGGGTGCGCGGACGCAGGCTGCCCACGCGATAGACCAGCTGCTGCGAGACAGAGTAGTAGGTCGGGCCTGGCTGATAGTTTTTGCTGCGCTCGCTGTTATAGACCAGGCCTGCGGCCAGCAGATCGGCATCGCCATTATCAAGGTCGTCAAACAGCTGGCTGATGTTCTGGCGCACCGTAACTTTCAGCTTCACGCCCAGGTAGTCGGCAAAATGCTGCGCCAGTTCGTAATCCAGCCCAATGACCTTATCGTTTACCGAACTGTAGGTGAGGGGAGAGACGATGGTACTGACGCGCAGCTCCCCCCGCGCCTGGATGGCGGCGATGCGATTTTCGGCTTTACCGAACCAGGGGATTGATGGCCAGAGGGCCGCTGCCAGCAGCAGGGTGACGATGCCGATGAACAGGTAATTAATCTTTAATTTTTTCAATAAGTTGATTCTATATGCTGTGTATTATTCTGGTTAGTATTGGCCACAGTTAAAACAAGTATTACCAAAGATTTCGCGGCATTTTGCGCAAAGTTACGCCACTTGGCAACTTATTAGCAGGCGCGGCAACATTTGTTGCTAAATGCCAGCAACGATTTTATTACGACGCAAACGGTTTCGTCGGCGCGCAGGATCCACTATAATGGCGCCCGTTTTCCCCCCTTGCGCACACTGTAAGCGCCTCCGGCGCTTCGAAGACGAGAGACTTATGATGGAAATTCTGCGTGGTTCGCCTGCACTGTCTGCCTTCCGTATCAACAAACTGCTGGCACGTTTTCAGGCGGCCGACCTTCCGGTAAGCAATATTTACGCTGAGTATGTCCATTTTGCTGACCTGACCGCGCCTCTGTCGGCAGACGAGATGGTCCGACTGGAACGCCTGCTGAAGTATGGCCCAAGCCTGAGCAGCCATACCCCGAACGGTAAACTTCTGCTGGTCACGCCTCGCCCTGGCACCATCTCCCCCTGGTCTTCTAAAGCAACCGACATCGCCCATAACTGTGGTCTGAGCCAGATTAACCGTCTGGAGCGGGGCGTGGCGTATTACGTTGAAGCCTCCAGCCTCACCGACGCCCAGTGGGCCGTTGTGGCAACCGAGCTGCACGACCGCATGATGGAGAGCGTGTTTGCTTCTCTCGACGACGCAGAGCAGCTCTTCTCTCACCACCAGCCTGCACCGGTCCAGAGCGTGGATCTGCTGGGCCAGGGCCGTCAGGCGCTGATTGACGCCAACCTGCGTTTAGGCCTGGCGCTGGCGGAAGATGAAATTGACTACCTGCAGGATGCATTCGTTAAGCTGAACCGCAACCCGAACGACATCGAACTCTATATGTTCGCGCAGGCTAACTCTGAGCACTGCCGTCACAAGATCTTCAACGCCGACTGGATTATTGACGGCGAGCAGCAGCCGAAGTCGCTGTTTAAAATGATCAAGAACACCATGGAGAAAACCCCTGACCACGTGCTGTCGGCCTATAAAGACAACGCCGCGGTGATGGAAGGTTCCGAGGTGGGCCGCTTCTTCGCCGATCGCGAAGCAGGGCGCTATGACTTCCATCAGGAGCCTGCGCATATCCTGATGAAGGTTGAAACCCACAACCACCCGACGGCGATCTCGCCGTGGCCGGGGGCTGCGACCGGTTCCGGCGGTGAAATCCGTGACGAAGGTGCAACCGGTCGTGGGGCAAAACCAAAGGCGGGTCTGGTCGGTTTCTCCGTTTCCAACCTGCGTATCCCGGGCTTTGAGCAGCCGTGGGAAGAAGATTTCGGCAAGCCAGAGCGTATTGTTACCGCGCTGGACATCATGACCGACGGCCCGCTGGGCGGCGCGGCGTTCAACAACGAATTTGGTCGCCCGGCCCTGAACGGCTACTTCCGTACCTATGAAGAGAAAGTGGACAGCCACAACGGCGAAGAGCTGCGCGGCTACCATAAGCCGATCATGCTGGCAGGCGGGATCGGCAACATTCGCGCCGATCACGTGCAGAAAGGCGAGATCGTTGTTGGCGCGAAGCTGATCGTGCTCGGTGGCCCGGCGATGAACATCGGTCTGGGCGGCGGGGCAGCCTCTTCTATGGCATCCGGCCAGTCTGACGCGGATCTCGACTTTGCCTCCGTCCAGCGTGACAACCCGGAGATGGAGCGTCGTTGCCAGGAGGTGATCGACCGCTGCTGGCAGCTGGGCGATGCCAACCCAATCCTCTTTATCCACGACGTGGGCGCGGGCGGTCTGTCCAACGCCATGCCGGAGCTGGTCAGCGACGGCAACCGCGGCGGACGCTTCAACCTGCGCGACATCCTGAGCGATGAGCCAGGCATGAGCCCGCTGGAGATCTGGTGTAACGAATCCCAGGAACGCTATGTGCTGGCCGTGGCGCCAGAGCAGCTGCCGCTGTTTGACGAGCTGTGCCGCCGCGAGCGCGCGCCGTACGCGGTGATCGGCGAAGCCACCGAAGAGATGCACCTCTCCTTAAGCGATACCCACTTCGACAACCAGCCGATTGATCTGCCGCTGGACGTACTGCTGGGCAAAACGCCGAAGATGACCCGCGACGTTGAGTCCCGCAAAGCCAGCGGTAAAGCGCTCGACCTGCAGGGCGTCACCGTGGCCGACGCGGTCAACCGCGTTCTGCATCTGCCGTCCGTCGCGGAGAAAACCTTCCTCGTCACCATCGGTGACCGCACCGTGACCGGCATGGTTGCCCGGGATCAGATGGTAGGCCCGTGGCAGGTACCGGTGGCGAACTGCGCGGTGACCACCGCCAGCCTCGACAGCTACTACGGTGAAGCGATGGCGCTGGGCGAGCGCTCCCCGGTTGCCCTGCTGGACTTCGCGGCTTCTGCCCGTCTGGCAGTAGGCGAAGCGCTGACTAACATTGCCGCCACCCGGATTGGCGACATCAAACGTATCAAGCTCTCCGCCAACTGGATGGCCGCAGCCGGTCACCCGGGCGAAGACGCCGGGCTGTACGAAGCGGTGAAAGCGGTGGGTGAAGAGCTCTGTCCTGCTCTCGGCCTGACCATTCCGGTGGGCAAAGACTCCATGTCGATGAAAACCCGCTGGCAGGAAGGCAGCGAGCAGCGCGAGATGACCTCTCCGCTGTCGCTGGTGATCACCGCTTTCGCCCGCGTGGAAGACGTGCGCCACACCATCACGCCGCAGCTCGCCACCGAAGACAACGCCCTGCTGCTGATCGACCTGGGTAAAGGCCACAATGCGCTGGGCGCGACCGCGCTGGCGCAGGTCTATCGCCAGCTGGGCGACAACGCGGCTGACGTGCGCGACGTAGCACAGCTGAAAGGCTTCTACGACGCCATTCAGGCGCTGGTTGCAGAACGTAAACTGCTGGCCTACCACGACCGCTCCGACGGCGGCCTGCTGGTTACCCTGGCAGAAATGGCCTTCACCGGTCACTGCGGCGTTGAGGCAAACATCGCCTCTCTGGGCGACGATCGTCTGGCTGCACTGTTCAACGAAGAGCTGGGCGCGGTGATTCAGGTGCGTGCAGCGGATCGCGACGCGGTGGAAGCGTTGCTGGCGCAGCATGGTCTGGGCGACTGCGTGCACTATCTGGGTAAAGCGGTGAGCGGGGATCGTTTTGTTATCGACGCCAACGGCCAGACGGTCTTTGCCGAAAGCCGCTCCACGCTGCGTATGTGGTGGGCAGAAACCACCTGGCAGATGCAACGTCTGCGCGACAACCCGGCGTGCGCCGATCAGGAGCACGAGGCGAAAGCCAACGACAACGATCCGGGCCTGAACGTGAAGCTGTCCTTCGACCTCAACGAAGACATTGCCGCACCGTATATTGCCCGTGGCGCCCGTCCGAAAGTGGCCGTGCTGCGTGAGCAGGGCGTCAACTCCCACGTCGAGATGGCGGCAGCCTTCCACCGTGCAGGCTTCGATGCTATCGACGTGCACATGAGCGACCTGCTGGCAGGCCGCACCGGTCTGGCCGATTTCCAGGCGCTGGTGGCGTGCGGCGGCTTCTCTTACGGTGACGTGCTGGGCGCGGGCGAAGGCTGGGCGAAATCCATCCTCTTCAACGAACGCGTTCGCGATGAGTTCGAAACCTTCTTCCACCGTCCGCAGACCCTGGCGCTGGGCGTGTGTAACGGCTGCCAGATGATGTCTAACCTGCGCGAACTGATCCCGGGCAGCGAAGCCTGGCCGCGCTTTGTGCGTAACCAGTCCGATCGCTTCGAAGCGCGTTTCAGCCTGGTTGAAGTGACCCAGAGCCCGTCTCTGCTGCTGCAGGGTATGGTGGGATCGCAGATGCCAATCGCCGTATCCCACGGTGAAGGGCAGGTTGAGCTGCGTAACGCCGCGCATCTGGCCGAGCTGGAGAGCAAAGGTCTGGTGGCGCTGCGCTTTGTCGATAACTTCGGCAAGGTCACGCAAAACTACCCGGCAAACCCGAACGGCTCCGCCAACGGGATCACCGCGGTGACCAGCGAAAGCGGTCGCGTAACCGTGATGATGCCGCACCCTGAGCGCGTGTTCCGCACCGTGAGCAACTCCTGGCACCCGGAGAACTGGGGCGAGGACAGCCCGTGGATGCGTATCTTCCGCAACGCGCGTAAGCAGTTGGGTTAAGCTCTCACTGTTGTGCCCGGTGGCGCTTTGCTTACCGGGCCTACAAAGGCCGGAGTAGAGTTTGTAGGCCGGGCAAACGCAGTGCCGCCCGGCATATTTTTAAGTGTCGCAAATGTGCGACAACTCACATTATGCGGTGTCGCTAAAAAGCGACATTTAACTCGTTGATTTATATAAACCCCGCAATAACCTGTTCAGGGTGTTGCTAATAAGCGACAGATAGCCTGAAAACCATACCCTGCGAAATTACTACATCACGTCATAAAAATTCTTATTTTTCAGGTGATTAATATTTTTATTTGCATTATGGCACATCTGTTGCATAATAATAACCAGTGGCTCATTCACCCTCTTATGTCAGCCCCTTCGGGACGCGCTACATAAACTTCGAATGACGCACAAAAAGGTGCCTGCCGTCCAACTACTGATCATAGCTTTGCTTTATCAGACCCAGGGCGAAACGTCGAGTTAGGCACCGCCTCATTCCATAACAAAGCCGGGTTTTTAACCCGGCTTTGTTGTATCTGAACTCTTGTCCGGCTAGCATCCCCTTATTCCCTCGCGACAGAGAGTAATGCGTTGAAACGCTGGCCTGTTTTCCCTCGCTCCTTACGACAGTTAGTCATGATGGCCTTCCTGCTGATCCTGCTGCCTTTGCTGGTGCTGGCATGGCAGGCATGGCAGAGCCTGAACGCGCTCAGCGCGCAGGCGGCGCTCACCAACCGAACCACCCTCATTGATGCCCGGCGCAGCGAAGCGATGACCAATGCCGCGCTGGAGATGGAGCGCAGCTACCGACAATACTGCGTCCTCGACGACAGAACCCTTGCGCGGGTGTATCAGAACCAGCGTAAGCGCTACAGCGAAATGCTCGACGCCCACGCCGGTGTTCTGCCCGACGACAAGCTCTACCAGACGCTGCGCCAGGATATCAACGCGCTGTCCCAGCTGCAGTGCATCAACAGCGGCCCTGATGCCCAGTCCGCCTTACGGCTGGAGGCTTTTGCCACCGCCAATACCGAGATGGTACAGACGACCCGCTCGGTGATTTTCTCCCGCGGTCAGCAGCTCCAGCAGGAGATCGCCGAGCGCGGCCAGTTCTTTGGCTGGCAGGCGCTGGTGCTGTTTCTGGTCAGCCTGGGGCTAGTCCTGCTCTTCACCCGCATGATCATCGGCCCGGTTAAGGGCATTGAGCGCATGATTAACCGGCTGGGGGAGGGGCGCTCGCTGGGCAATACCGTGGTCTTTACCGGCCCGCGCGAGTTACGTTCGGTCGGGCAACGCATCATCTGGCTTTCCGAGCGGCTGTCGTGGCTCGAATCCCAGCGCCACCAGTTTTTACGCCACATCTCCCACGAGCTGAAAACCCCTCTCGCCAGCATGCGTGAGGGCACCGAACTGCTGGCCGATGAGGTCGCCGGGCCGCTGACGCCGGAGCAACGAGAGATTGTCGAGATCCTCGATGCCAGCAGCCGCAACCTGCAAAAGCTGATTGAACAGCTGCTGGATTACAACCGTAAACTGGCCGACGGCATCCCGGAGCTTGAGCGCGTGGAGCTCGCGCCGCTGGTGGATATGGTGCTCTCGGCCCACAGCCTGCCTGCACGGGCTAAAATGATGCATACTGAACTGTCGCTGGCGACGCCCGCCTGTTTAGCCGAACCGATGCTGCTGATGAGCGTGCTGGATAATCTTTATTCCAATGCGGTGCACTATGGTATTGAATCCGGTACCATTTATGTTCGCAGTTTTACGCGCGGCTCGCGGGTCTGTATCGATGTCGCCAACACCGGAAGCCCGATCCCTGACGATGAAAAAACGATGATCTTTGAACCCTTTTTTCAGGGTAGTCATCAACGAAAAGGGGCGGTGAAGGGAAGCGGCCTGGGGCTGAGTATCGCCCGCGACTGTATCCGTCGTATGCAGGGAGAGCTTAATCTTGTCAATGACGACCATACCGATGTGTGCTTTCGCATCGAACTGCCGCTTGAGTCGGATAAATCACTAAAATGAATCTAAGTCTGGTGAGTATGTCACACGTCTTTTCCCGCGCCATTAACGCGGTGTTTTCCCGTCACTTTATCCGCCTGAGCCTTCCCTGCCTGCTGCTGGCCGGGTGCGTCACCCACGCGCCGACCAGCGCTATTAGCGGCAAGCAGGATGAAAAATTGCCTGAGCATCAGCTGGCGGACTTCTTGTCTACCGACTGCAATAATATCTGGCAGCTGCACGGTCAGGAGACCGACAGCAACCCGCTTTACTGGCTGCGCGGCATGGACTGCGCGGATCGTCTCTCACCCGCCGCGGCGCGTGCAGAGGCCCGGGGCTGGACCGATGATACCTGGCAGGAGAGCTTTAAACGCGGGCTCCTGCTGGCGAATGCCAAAATTAACCCGGTGGAGCGTCGCCAGTTGACCACCCGGCTGGATGCGCTGAGCCCGCAGATCCCGCCCCAGGTGCGCCCGCTGTATCAGCTGTGGCGACACGGGCAGGTGCTGCAGCTGCAGCTGGCGGAGGAGCGTTCCCGCTACGGTAAGCTGCAACAGACCACCGACGGTGAGCTGGACACTCTGCGCCAGCAGCAGCAATATCTGCGCGCGCAGCTGGATACCACCACCCGCAAGCTGGAGAACCTGACCGATATTGAACGCCAGCTCTCCACTCGTAAGCCGGTCAGTAACTATCTGCCGGATGCACCGAAGAGCGCCACGTCGCCCGCCGGCACCGAGGGTGATGCGACAGAGCCGAATAGCGATGCCCCGAAACAAGAGGACGGAAAGCCATGACAAGCCGAAAACCTGCGCATCTTTTGCTGGTGGATGACGATCCTGGTTTGCTGAAGCTGCTGGGCATGCGTCTGGTGAGCGAGGGCTACAGCGTCGTGACCGCCGAAAGCGGTCAGGAAGGGCTGAAGGTGCTGGGGCGCGAGAAGGTCGATCTGGTCATCAGCGATCTGCGGATGGACGAGATGGACGGCATGCAGCTGTTCACCGAGATCCAGAAGCTCCAGCCCGGTATGCCGGTCATTATTCTCACCGCCCACGGCTCCATTCCGGATGCGGTGGCGGCCACCCAGCAGGGGGTGTTCAGCTTCCTCACCAAGCCGGTGGACAAAGACGCGCTGTATAAAGCCATTGATGATGCCCTGGAGCACGCCGCGCCGTCCGGGGACGAGACGTGGCGGGAGACGATAGTCACCCGCAGCCCGATCATGCTGCGTCTGCTGGAGCAGGCCCGCATGGTGGCGCAGTCTGACGTCAGCGTGCTGATTAACGGCCAGAGCGGCACCGGGAAAGAGATCCTCGCCCAGGCCATTCACAACGCCAGCCCGCGCGGCAAAAAAGCCTTTATCGCCATCAACTGCGGGGCGCTGCCGGAACAACTGCTGGAGTCAGAGCTGTTTGGACATGCCCGTGGGGCCTTCACCGGGGCGGTCAGCAGCCGGGAAGGGCTGTTCCAGGCGGCGGAAGGCGGCACGCTGTTCCTCGATGAGATTGGCGATATGCCCGCCCCCTTGCAGGTCAAGCTGCTGCGCGTGTTACAGGAGCGCAAAGTCAGGCCGCTCGGCAGTAACCGCGATATCGACATCGACGTGCGTATTATCTCCGCCACCCACCGGGATCTGCCCAAGGCGATGGCGCGCAACGAGTTTCGCGAAGACCTCTTCTATCGTCTCAACGTGGTTAACCTGAAGATCCCGGCGCTGGCGGAGCGGGCAGAAGATATCCCCCTGCTGGCCACCCAGCTGCTGCGCCAGTCCGCCGAGCGTCACAAGCCGTTTGTCCGGGCGTTCTCCACCGACGCCATGAAGCGGCTGATGACCGCCAGCTGGCCCGGCAACGTGCGTCAGCTGGTGAACGTCATTGAGCAGTGCGTGGCCCTGACCTCCTCGCCGGTGATCAGCGATGCGCTGGTAGAGCAGGCGCTGGAGGGGGAAAACACCGCCCTGCCGACCTTCGTCGAGGCCCGCAACCAGTTTGAGCTTAACTATCTGCGTAAGTTACTGCAGATCACCAAAGGCAACGTCACCCATGCTGCGCGGATGGCCGGACGTAACCGCACCGAGTTTTATAAGCTGCTGTCGCGCCACGAGCTGGAAGCAAACGATTTTAAAGAGTGATACCCTAAATTCCGCCTGAATATGATACTGTGAGCAACCGATTACGAGGCAGCTGACAGGCATAAGTTTAAGGACCACCATGAAAAAGATTGATGCGATTATTAAACCTTTCAAACTGGATGATGTACGTGAAGCGCTGGCGGAAGTCGGCATCACCGGCATGACGGTGACAGAGGTGAAAGGCTTTGGTCGTCAGAAGGGCCACACTGAGCTCTACCGTGGCGCGGAATACATGGTCGATTTCCTGCCGAAGGTGAAGATTGAAATCGTGGTGTCGGACGACATCGTGGAAACCTGCGTGGATACCATTATCCGCACCGCGCAGACCGGTAAAATCGGTGACGGCAAGATCTTCGTCTTTGACGTATCGCGCGTCATCCGTATCCGCACCGGCGAAGAAGACGACGCGGCGATTTAATCCCCGCACCGTTCATTACCCGTAGGCCCGTGCAAGCGAAGCGCCGCCGGGCAAAAAAAAGCCCCTCCGGAGAGGGGCTTTTTGCATTACAGCACTTTATGCGGCCCGAAGCATTCGTAGTGAATGTTCTCTTTCTTCGCGCCCAACTCAATCAGCTGCGCCGCGGCATACTGCATAAATGCCACCGGACCACACACGTAGAACTGCATATCCGGTGCGCTGAACAGACCTTCATGCTCGCTTAACGCCATCAGGCCTTCACTGTCGAAACGCGCTGCGGCACGGTCGTCATCCGACGGCAGGCGATACCAGGTATGCGCGCTGAAGTGCGGCAGCGTGGCCGCAAGGGTTTTCACTTCATCAGAAAAGGCATGCACTTCGCCATTCTCTGCGGCGTGGAACCAGTTAACCTGCGCGCTGTGTTGCCCTTTCGCCAGAGTATCCAGCATCGCCAGCATCGGCGTCTGGCCCACACCGGCGGAGATCAGCGTCACCGGGGTGGTGCTCTCAACGGCCATAAAGAAGTCGCCCGCAGGCGCGGCCAGATGTACCAGATCTCCGACGCTGGCGTCGTTGTGCAGCCATGTCGAAACCTGGCCACCTTCCTCGCGCTTCACCGCAATGCGGTAGCTTTTGCCGTTCGGCTTGCGGGTGAGGGAGTACTGGCGGATCTCCTGATGCGGGAAGCCTTCGGGCTTCAGCCACACGCCCAGATACTGGCCTGGCTGGTAATCGGCAACCGGCTGGCCGTCGACGGGCTCAAATTCAAAGCTGGTGATCAGCGCGCTGCGCGGGGTTTTCTCCACGATACGGAAGGCGCGGGTGCCTTCCCAGCCGCCACGCTTGCTGGCGTTTTCGCTGTAGATCTGCGCTTCACGATTGATAAAGACGTTTGCCAGCACGCCGTAGGCTTTGCCCCAGGCGTCCAGCACCTCCTGGCCCGGGCTGAACATTTCGTCCAGAGTGGCCAGCAGGTGGCCGCCAACAATATTGTACTGCTCGGGTTTGATCTGGAAGCTGGTATGTTTCTGGGCGATTTTTTCCACCGCAGGCAGCAGCGCCGCCAGGTTCTCAATGTTGCTGGCATACGCGGCAATGGCGTTAAACAACGCTTCACGCTGATCGCCGTTACGCTGGTTGCTCATGTTAAAAACCTCTTTGAGCTCCGGGTTGTGCGCGAACATGCGATCGTAAAAATGGGCGGTGAGCTTAGGACCGGTTTCAACCAGCAGGGGGATAGTGGCTTTCACGGTAGCGATGGTTTGAGCGTCTAACATAGCAACTTCCTTAAATGTTACTTTAATGATGTATTTTATATGCATCTTATAAAAAATAACCCTGCGTTGTAAATGGTTCTTTGCAACATGAATTAACTGCATCACAAACCTGAAAAGAAATCCGTTTTGCGCGGCGAGGGCGTTATTCCTCAAACCCTTGCGTGGCGGGAAGGTAAACGTTTGCGTAAAATCGTTTGTCAAGACCTGTTATCACTCTGCTAATCAGTTATACTGTTGCCCGTCGTCCATCAGGACTGCCTTTTCAGGCCAAAATTTACTTGTTAGCTGAGTCAGGAGATGCGGATGTTAAAGCGTGAAATGAACATTGCCGATTATGATGCCGAACTGTGGCAGGCTATGGAGCAGGAAAAAGTACGTCAGGAAGAGCACATCGAACTGATCGCCTCCGAAAACTACACCAGCCCGCGCGTTATGCAGGCGCAGGGCTCTCAGCTGACCAACAAATACGCTGAAGGTTACCCGGGCAAGCGCTACTACGGCGGTTGCGAGTATGTTGATATCGTTGAACAGCTGGCGATTGATCGTGCCAAAGAGCTGTTTGGCGCTGACTACGCTAACGTGCAGCCACACTCTGGCTCCCAGGCTAACTTCGCGGTCTACACCGCACTGCTGCAGCCGGGCGATACCGTTCTGGGTATGAACCTGGCGCAGGGCGGCCACCTGACTCACGGCTCCCCGGTTAACTTCTCCGGCAAGCTGTACAACATCATCCCTTACGGCATCGATGAGTCCGGTAAAATTGACTACGCAGACATGGAAAAACAGGCCAAAGAGCACAAGCCGAAGATGATCATCGGCGGCTTCTCGGCTTACTCCGGTGTGGTTGACTGGGCTAAAATGCGTGAAATCGCAGACAGCATCGGTGCTTACCTGTTCGTGGACATGGCGCACGTTGCCGGTCTGATCGCCGCAGGCGTTTACCCGAACCCGGTTCCACACGCGCACGTTGTGACCACCACCACCCACAAAACCCTGGCGGGTCCACGCGGTGGCCTGATCCTGGCGAAAGGCGGTGACGAAGATCTGTATAAGAAACTGAACTCTGCCGTGTTCCCAAGCGCGCAGGGCGGCCCGCTGATGCACGTTATCGCGGCCAAAGCCGTGGCGCTGAAAGAAGCGATGGAGCCAGAGTTCAAAGTCTACCAGCAGCAGGTTGCTAAAAACGCCAAAGCGATGGTGGAAGTGTTCCTGAGCCGCGGTTACAAAGTGGTTTCCGGCGGCACTGAAAACCACCTGTTCCTGCTGGATCTGGTGGATAAAAACCTGACCGGTAAAGAAGCTGACGCTGCCCTGGGCCGCGCGAACATCACCGTTAACAAAAACAGCGTACCAAACGATCCGAAGAGCCCGTTTGTGACCTCCGGTATCCGTATCGGTTCTCCGGCTGTGACTCGCCGCGGCTTTAAAGAAGCGGAAGTCAAAGAGCTGGCTGGCTGGATGTGTGACGTGCTGGACAACATCAACGACGAAGCCGTTATTGAACGCGTGAAGGCAAAAGTGCTGGATATCTGCGCGCGCTTCCCGGTTTACGCATAAGTCTGTTGTGCAGAACAAAAAGGCCGCTTTCGCGGCCTTTTTTTATGGCTAGCGCCGGTCGATGGAGATAGCCCCCGGCCCGGCGACCGCCAGCAGCAGAAACCCGCCGGCAATACTGATGTTCTTGAAGAAGTTAATCATATTCGGCATCACCGCATCGCCACTCATATCCCAGTAGTGGTGGCCAATCACCGCTGTCCCCAGGGTATAAAAGACAAACAGCACTGCCAGCGGACGGGTAAAGAAGCCGAGCACGATCAAGATGGCGGCGGGCACTTCCATGATCACCGCCACAATGGCGGCCAGCGTCGGCATGGGCGCGCCCAGCTTCTCCATATACTGCACCGTGCCGTCAAAACCGAACATCTTGGGCACGCCAAAAATAATAAACAGCGCGATAAGGGCGAGGCGGGCAATCAACAGGATCAGCGCCCGGGACTGACCGAAATCGAAATACCGTAATGTGTTCATGGCAGGCTCGCTGTGGGTGGGATTTATCTTAAAGCTAATACACAAAATGCCGGCCCGCCATTCAGGTTTTGTTCATAAATCAGCCATCAGGATGATTTAAATTCCCGACATTTCAGCATGTTCTCTATTAGCCTGCCGCCAGCGCATCTTCAACGAACAGATACCCGATGCCGATGATCTGCTGCTGCCGGGTTAAGCTTCCGAAGGCGATCTCCGTTTGCCGGTTACGCACCGCGTCGCCGTGATCGAAGGGGGTAAACCCAATCTGGCGGTTGATGGTTTCCAGCCAGCGTTCGCCAAAGGCGCAGCTGCGGCCATAGAACCAGATTTGATTGATGTTGAGGATATTGAGCAGGTTGTAGAGCGTCAGCCCGATGGCGTTGGCGGCCTCGTCTGCCCAGCGCTGGATTTTCACGTCTCCCTGCCGCCAGGCCTCAATCAGCTGCAGGCTGGTGAGGGTATCGGGGTCAAGGCCGAGGGAGCCTGGCTGGGATTTCAGCCACAGGCGCGCCTGCTTTTTCAGGGCGGATAACGAGGCGACCGTCTCCAGGCAGCCGTAACGCCCGCAGGCGCAGGCCACGCCGTCGCGATCGAAAATGGTGTGGCCGATTTGCCCGCTGCCGTTGAGCGTCCCGCGATAGACCTGGCCGTTAATCACAAACGAGGAGCCGATACCGTAATCGACGTTGATGACGCAAAAATCGTCGCGGTTGTCCGGGTTTTGCCATTTTTCCGCCAGGGCCAGCATTACGCAGTCGTTATCCACCCTCACCGTGATGCCCAGCTTTTCTTCCAGCAGATACTTAATCTCGACCGGTTTTTTCCAGGGTGCCTGGGGCATGATCTGCGACACACCGGTGGCGGTATCAACCTGGCCGTGGATGCCTAATGCCAGATTGATGCGCTGCCCGGGCCACCGTTTGCGCTGCTGCTGCCACAGGTTTTCAATCGCCTGCAACAGCGCCTCGGGCGTCCGGGCGTTAACGTCGGTCCAGCGAAATTCGCCCAATGGCAACATGCGGGCGTCGATCAGCTGGCTCTCAATGCTGGTGGGGCTGACATTCATGCAAAGTATCAATGGCCCATCATCCGGGATTTGATAATGGCCGCTGTTCATTCCCCGGGTGCTGAGATTTTCACTGGAATGCCCCAGCTTTTTGTCCGCCACCAGCTCATCCAGGATCTTACTCACCGCCGGAATAGAGAGCCCGGTGTACTGGGCCAGCTGCGATTTGCTCAGGCGTTTGTAGCGCCAGACCAGCGACATAATGGTGCGGCGGTTATGCTGTCGCACCCTGTTGTTGTTCAGACCGGATACCTGCATTCACTAAACTCCGTTAATTATATTGCGTGAGCATTACGCAATCAGCGCGCTGAATTCCTCTCTACACTGCCATCTTATCGCTTTTTACTGTTATTTGTTTACTGGAGAGTGAATATGTCTGGAGCAGTGAAGGTCTGGCGGGAGACCGTCGCATTACCGACGTGGACCACCGGCGCAGAAGATACCAACCCGATGTTCCTGGAAAAGCGTGTCTACCAGGGCTCCTCTGGCGCGGTCTACCCCTACGGCGTGACGGATACCCTGACCGGCGTTCGCGAGACCCGCGACTACCAGGCGGTGTGGATGGAAAACGATTATATCCGCATCATGCTGCTGCCGGAGTTGGGCGGACGTATTCATCGTGCGTATGACAAAGTGCAGCAACGGGATTTTGTTTACTACAACGAAGTGGTGAAACCGGCGCTGGTGGGCCTGCTGGGGCCGTGGATCTCCGGTGGGATCGAGTTTAACTGGCCGCAGCACCATCGCCCGACCACCTTTATGCCTGTCGACGTCACCTTCCAGCAGCAGGATAACGGAGCGCAAACCGTCTGGATGGGCGAGGCCGAACCGATGCGCGGCCTGCAGGTGATGACCGGATTCACCCTGTATCCTGACCGGGCGTTGATTGAGATCACCGGCAAAGTCTTCAACGGCAACGCCACGCCGCGCCATTTCCTGTGGTGGGCAAACCCGGCGGTGAAGGGCGGGGACGATCATCAGAGCGTCTTCCCGCCGGACGTCACGGCGGTGTTTGACCACGGCAAGCGCGCGGTCTCTGCTTTCCCCATCGCCACCGGCACCTACTATAAAGTCGACTACTCGGCGGGGGTGGATATCTCCCGCTACAAAAACGTGCCGGTGCCTACGTCGTACATGGCCGAAAAATCGGACTACGACTTTGTCGGGGCATACCATCACGGCGAGCGGGGCGGCCTGCTGCACGTCGCCGATCACCACGTCTCGCCGGGTAAAAAGCAGTGGAGCTGGGGCCATGACGATTTTGGCCGCGCCTGGGATCGCAATCTCACCGATGAAAACGGCCCCTATATCGAGCTGATGACCGGGGTCTTCACCGATAACCAGCCCGATTTCACCTGGCTTGCGCCTTATGAAGAGAAAATCTTCGTGCAGAATTTCCTGCCCTACAGCGAGCTGGGGCAGGTGCAGAACGCCAGTACCGAGCTGGCGCTGCAGCTTGAACGCCGCGAGCAGCAGCTTCACCTTGGTCTTTACGCCATCGCGCCGCTGAACGACGTGCGCCTCGAGCTGACCGCCGACGACCAGCCGGTATGGGAAACGCAGCTGACCCTGATGCCGGGTGAAAGCTGGCAGCAGGCGCTGCCGGATGCGTGGCCGCAACGCTTAACGCTGAGGGTAAAAGACGCCTCGGGCCGCACGCTGCTGCACTATCTGGAGCACATCCCGCAGGAGACGCCGCTGCCGGACCCGGCTACCGCGCCGGCGATGCCGGAGGAGATTAACAACAGCGATGAGCTCTATTTCATCGGTCAGCATCTGGAGCAGTACAACCACGCCAGCCGCTATGCGGAGGATTACTACCGCCGGGCGCTGGCGCTGGATGCCAACGACTACCGCAACAACGTGGCGCTGGGTAATTTAGCCCTCAATCGCGCCGACTGGGCGCTGGCGCAACGCTGCGCCGAAGCCGCGCTGGTTCGCGCCCACCGTCTGAATAAAAACCCTCGCGATGGCGAAGCCAGCCAGCTGCTGGCGACGGCGCTGGAGCGGCAGGGGCAGGACGATGCCGCATGGGATCACTACTACAAAGCCTCGTGGAGCGGCAACTGCCGTGACGCGGCGTTCTGGTCGCTGGCGCGGCTGGCAATGAAGCGCGGGAACTTTGCCGACGCGCTGGAAAAAGTCGATATCAGCCTCGGGATCAATGCCGGTAATAATCTGGCGATGGGGCTCAAAGCGCTCGCCCTGGCGGAGGTTAAGGGTCAAGGCGCCGCGCTGGAGTACATCCAGAGCTGTCTGGACACTCATCCATTGAGCTACGCCCTGCACTATGCGCGCTGGGCAATCAGCCGGGACGCGGCTTCGCGAGACAAACTGCTGCAGGTCACCGGGCGTCGCGGGACCAATGCCTGCGTGCTGGCGGGCTGGTTAACTTCCATGGGTATGCCCGACGCCGCCCGCGAAATGCTGGATCTGCTCGACTGCCAGGAGACCTTGCCTCAGCTGTGGCGGGCCGCGCTAAGCGACGAGCCAGCCACCCGCGCCCGCTATATTGCGGCGGCGCGCCAGTGCGAGGCCAAGCGGGTACGCTTCCCGAACGCTCTCGATGAAGTGCAGATGCTCCAAACCCTGCACGACGACCCGTTTGCCCGCTATCTGCTGGGCTGCTTCTGGTACAGCAAACGCCGCTATGACGATGCGGTGAGCTGCTGGGAATTCACCCTGAAGCAGGAGCCGCAGTTTGCACCCGCGCACCGCCTGCTCGGGATCTACGCCTGGAATAAACAGCACGACCTGACGCTGGCACAAGACTACCTGCAGCGCGCCGTGGCGCTGGAGCCGGAGAATCCGCGTTTCCTGTTCGAGCTTGATTATCTCAATAAACTCACCGGCCAGCCGGTGGCGAAGCGCCTCGCCATGCTCTCCGAACGGGAAAGCGTCGCCCTTAAGCGTGATGACCTCACCGCTGAGCTGCTGAGCTTATGGAACTGTTCGGGACGGTATAGCCTCGCGGCGCAGGTGCTGCGGGAGCGTCAGTTCCATCCGTGGGAGGGCGGGGAAGGCAAAGTGACCGGGCAGTATCTGCTTAACCAGCAGCATCTGGCCCTGCAGCATATCGGGCGCGGCGAGTACCGCGAAGCGATAGCGTTCTTGCAGTCGGCGCTGTGCTATCCGCACAACCTGGGGGAGGGGCGTCTGCCGGGCCAGACCGACAACGATATCTGGTATCTGCTGGGGTATTGCCATGCACAAATTGATGCCGGGGATGAAGCGCAGCGCTGCTTTACCCGGGCAGCTCAGGGTGGTTCAACCCTTGATGCCGGACGCTACTACAACGATCAGCCCGCAGATTATCTCTTCTGGCAGGGGATGGCGCTGCGCCAGCTGGGTGACAGCGCGGCGGCGGAGCGTCATTTCCAGGGCTTCCTGGCGTGGGTGGAAGCCCATCGCGATGATGTCCCGGAAGCGGATTTCTTCGCGGTCTCGCTGCCGGATCTGGTGGTGCTGGATACCCCAACCGGTCATCAGCATCAGCAACACTGCCTGTTCATCGAGGCGCTGGGCTATGCCGGGCTGGGCGATATCGCAGCCTGCAAACGCCAACTGGGGGCCTTACTGGCGCTCCATCCGGCCCATGACAAAGCGCATCTGATCCAGCATGCGCAGGCCACGGGCATTTTCCATTAACCGACCTCGCAGGTGGGGAAACCCACCTGTTACCCTCTGTACCCTGCGTTTCCCTTAAAGAGGAATCAACATGAATAATAGCGCGCAGACACAACTGAAAATGGGCTACGTCTGGACAATCTGTCTGGTCGCCGCCTGCGGTGGACTCCTGTTTGGCTACGACTGGGTGGTGATTGGCGGGGCCAAACCCTTCTATGAAGCCTGGTTCTCCATTACCGACCCGGCGCAGTCCGGCTGGGCGATGAGTTCCGCGCTGGTGGGCTGTATCTTCGGGGCCCTGATCTCCGGCTGGTGCGCCGATAAGTTTGGCCGCAAGCGTCCGCTTATCCTCTCGGCGGTGCTGTTCAGCGCCTCGGCGTGGGGCACGGCGGTGGCGAGCAGTTTTGATATGTTCGTGGTCTACCGCATTGTCGGCGGGGTGGGGATCGGCCTGGCTTCCGCCCTCAGCCCGCTCTACATCGCCGAAGTCAGCCCGGCGGAAAAGCGTGGCCGCTTCGTCGCCATCAACCAGCTGACCATCGTGGTGGGCGTGCTGGCGGCCCAGCTGATTAACCTGATGATTGCCGAGCCGGTAGCGGCAGGCGCCACTCAGGAGGCCATCGTCCAGACCTGGAACGGTCAAACCGGCTGGCGCTGGATGTTTGGTGCGGAGCTGGTGCCGGCCCTGGCGTTTCTGGTGCTGATGTTCTTTGTTCCGGAATCCCCGCGCTGGCTGATGAAGGCCGGTAAGCCAGAGCGTGCCCGCGCCATGCTGGAGCGTATCGGCACCGCTGAGTACGCCAGCCAGACCTTAAAAGAGATCGCCCACACCCTGGCAAAAGACAGCCAGAAAGTGGCCTTCTCCACGCTGTTACAGCCGTCGGTGAAGCCGATCGTTATCATCGGCATGGTGCTGGCGATGTTCCAGCAGTGGTGCGGGATCAACGTGATCTTCAACTATGCCCAGGAGATTTTCGCCTCCGCCGGGTTTGATATCAACGACACCCTGAAATCGATTGTGGCAACCGGCATCATAAACCTCGTCTTTACTCTCGCGGCCCTGCCGCTGGTGGACAAGATCGGCCGCCGCAAGCTGATGCTGCTGGGCGCGTCGGGCCTGACCATTATCTACGTGCTGATTGCCAGCGCCTACGCCATGAACATCATGGGCTGGCCGGTGCTGCTGCTGGTGCTGGCGGCGATTGCTATCTACGCCCTGACGCTGGCCCCGGTCACCTGGGTGCTGCTGTCGGAGATCTTCCCTAACCGCGTGCGCGGCCTGGCGATGTCGATGGGCACCCTGGCGCTGTGGATTGCCTGCTTCCTGCTGACCTACACCTTCCCGCTGCTCAATGCCGGGCTGGGTGCGGCGGGTAGCTTCCTGCTCTACGGGGCGATCTGCGCGGCGGGATATCTCTACATTCTGCGTAAAGTGCCGGAGACCAAAGGCGTGACGCTGGAGGCGCTGGAGGAACAGCTGGAGAAACAGCACGGCAAAGTGGCCTCCGCGGGTCATGCCGGGCGCGCTCACTGATGGACTTACTGTTGATAGAAAACGCGCATCTGCGGATGCGCGTTAATCCGCAGGGCGGCGGGCTACAGGCGCTCTTTTCCCTGGCCTGCGGACAGCCGGTGTTATGGGAGGGAGGCGACAGCGCGCTGTTTCCGATGTTGCCGCTGGCGAACCGGGTGGCGGGTAATCGCTTCAGGTTTAAGGGGCGGGAAAGAGTGTTGCCGCAAAGCCCGGTCGATGAACGCTTTTTCCTCCACGGCGACGGCTGGCAGTCGCGCTGGGAGGTGGCTTCACTTACCGGAACGGAATGTCTGCTGACCTTGCGCCGCCAGCATGCGTGCGGCTTTGATTATCGGGCGGAACTGCGGTATCAGCTGCGTGAGAACCTCCTGCGGGCGGAGCTGACGCTCACCCATCTTGGCCAGGAGTCGATGCTGTACGGCCTGGGCTTTCATCCGTGGTTCTGTTTTGATGCCCACAGTCGCCTGCAATTTTCAGCCAGCGGCTACTGGCCGGAAGGTGAGCACCATTTACCGCTGGCCTGGCAGGGTGATATTCCACCCGAAAATGATTTCAGCATGCCCCGGCACGGCGGGGATCGCTGGCTGAACGTTGGCTATTCCGGCTGGCACGGCGTGGCGATGATTGAACGTGATGTGATGAATATCACAATCAGAGCGCAAACTCCGTGGCTGATGCTGTTCAGAATGTCGGGTAAATCATTCTTATGCCTTGAGCCTCAGAGCCATCCGGTCAATGCCCATAATATGGCCGGGCAGCCTGGGCTGGTGGCATTAGGCCCGGGAGAGAGCAGCCATTTTGCGATGGAAATTGCCGTCGAAAGTGCCCGCCGCAACTGTTAATCAGCTGTTAATACCCGCTTGCGCCAGCCGGTTTTTACCGCCAGACTATCGCCTCCAAAACGGGAGGGATTCATGGTTTTGCATTCCACACGCTGGCTGGCGCTCAGCTATTTCACCTACTTTTTTAGCTACGGTATTTTTCTGCCTTTCTGGAGCGTCTGGCTCAAGGGCATCGGCCTCACGCCGGAGATGATCGGTCTTCTGCTGGGCTCGGGCCTGGTGGCACGTTTTCTCGGTAGCCTGCTTATCGCACCGCGCGTCAGCGATCCCTCTCTGTTAATTAAAGCCGTGCGCGTGCTGGCGCTGCTCACCCTCGTCTTTTTGGCAGGCTTCTGGGTCAGCCAGCAGTTCGCCTGGCTGATGGTGGTGATGGTGGGCTTTAACCTCTTCTTCTCGCCGCTGGTTCCGCTGACCGATGCCCTGGCCAACACCTGGCAAAAACAGATCACCATGGACTATGGGCGGGTGCGGCTGTGGGGCTCGATTGCCTTTGTGATTGGCTCGGCGCTGGTGGGCAAGCTGGTCAGCCTGTACGACTATCGCGCTATCCTGGCGCTGCTGAGCGTGGGGATCCTGTCGATGCTGCTCGGCATGCTGCTGCGTCCGTCGGTGATGCCGCAGGGGGAGAGCCGTCATCAGGAGAGTGCGGGCTGGCCGGCCTGGCGGACGCTTGTCGCCCAGAGCTGGCGTTTCCTGGCCTGCGTCTGTCTGCTGCAGGGGGCGCATGCCGCCTACTATGGCTTCAGCGCTATCTACTGGCAGGGGGCCGGGTATTCGGCGTCTGCGGTGGGCTATCTCTGGTCGCTGGGCGTGGTGGCCGAAGTGATCATCTTTGCCCTCAGCAACCGACTGTTCCGCCGCTTCGGCGCCCGGGATCTGCTCCTGCTGTCTGCCGTCTGCGGCGTAGTACGCTGGGGGATCATGGGCTGGACCACCGAACTGCCGTGGCTGATTGTCGCCCAGATCCTGCACTGCGGCACCTTTACGGTGTGCCATCTGGCGGCGATGCGCTATATCGCGGCGCGTGAAGGCAGCGACGTGATCCGCCTGCAGGCCGTTTACTCAGCGGTGGCGATGGGGGGCAGTATTGCGATCATGACCGTGTTCGCCGGTTTCCTTTACCAGCATCTCGGTCACGGGGTCTTCTGGGTGATGGCGCTGGTGGCGCTGCCCGCGGGACTGCTCCGTCCGCGGGTTGCAGCGCGCTAAGATTCCAGCATGGCGCGAATATGTTCCTGCTGCTGCGCATTCAACGCCTCGACGGCGTGGATGAGCGGCGGCGAGAACAGCGGCAGGGCGGTGGTGTACGGCGTCACCACCAGGGCCGCTTCGCGCGGGGCACCGTCCTTCTGAAAAGACTGTAACGTCACGTAGCGAATGTTGAGCGGCAGCAGGGTCAGCTCCCGAAGCTGCTGTTCGATCAGCTCCTCGCACGCCTTATCCTCGCCGGTCAGTAACACCACCTGCTTTTCATGCAGATCGCTCTCCTGCATCAGCCAGGCGCCAAAGATCACCGCCACCAGGCTCGCTTCCTCTTCAGAGAAACGCAGGCCAAACTCCGCTTCCAGCTCAAACAGCACGTCCCGGGTGGTGCGCATCAGGCGGGGATAGAGACGGTGGATCTCCTCCGGCAGGCTGTTGTCGATACCAATGCCAAACAGGGATCGGTCCAGCGCCTGGGCAAGATGAATATAGAGCTGATCGGTCAGCCCCTGCTCGTCGCTGAAATGCATCCCCGTTTGTCCACGAAAGCGCTCGATCATCCGGGTAATGGTGCGGCGCAGACGCTCATCTTCCTGATGGCCATCGCGCAGGGGATCGGGGGTGCGCAGCATCATAAACAGCAGGGCCAGAAACAGCTGTTCGTCGGCGTGGGGTACCTGCACCACGCGGCGCTGCCAGTGGCGCACAATTTCCTGCGCCATCAGATACTCATTACGCGACTGGGTCCAGTTACGCTGCACCACGGTGAACTGCGGCGTCTGGCCCAGATGGTGCTGGAGCAGACAGTACTGCAGATAGAGCTGTAAAAACTGCGCGTCACGGCATTCGAACTGCCGTTGCAGACGGCGGGAGCAGAAATTGACCAGCGCCCGCAGGTTGGTGTCGTCATATAACGTGCGGGCAATGCCGAGCTGCTTTAGCGCGATTTTAAGAGATGGGGTAAACTGCTGCGCGATGAAGTGGGGGCAGAGCCGTAACGCCCGGCGCAGCCAGTGTAACAGGCATAAACGTTGGTTCAGGTGGCTACCTTCTAGCTGGTAGCAGCCATCATGCTGAGTCGCAATGTCGAGCTGGTGGTAGCGTTGGATCTCTGTACGCATCTCGGCGATATCCTGCCGGGAAATGGTATCATCCACACCATTGATTTCACCGATGCGTTGCACGGTGGCGCGGAAACCTGGCACATAGAGCATCAACAGAACCTGACAGCGGCGCTGCGAACTGGAAAGTGCAGATGGCATTTCAAGTGTCGTCATCATCTGTCGGGTTCCAGTTAGAGTGTCCGATAAGAATAGCTAAAGGATGTCGCCCGGGAGCGCCCTGGCGGGGCTTTCCTTCAGGAATGCAGGCGAACATCACAGAATTTTTGACGTGAGGAAGAGATGCAAATAGTTAAACGCAGCGCAACTGCGCTATTTTTGGCGGTTTTGTCTTTTGCCGCCGCCGCGCACCCTCACAGTTTTATCACTCTGAAAACGCAGATTATGGTGAAAGACGAGCAGATAACCGGCCTGAAAATGCGCTGGGTGATGGACGAATTAACATCAGCAGACCTGCTGTATGACGCCGGAAACGCCAAGCCGGGGGATGAGATCTGGAAAAAGCTGGCTGCGGAGGTGATGGCCAACGTGCTCGGCCAGCACTACTTTACCGAGTTCTGGCATAACGGGCAGAAGGTGAAATTCCTTAACCGACCCACCCAATACGGTATGAGCCGCGTCGATCATCAGGCGGTGCTGACCTTTATTCTGCCCCTGGCGGAGCCTCAGCCGCTGGCCGGACAAAAGTACAGTTTCTCGACCTTCGATCCCTCTTACTACGTCGACATGAGCTACGCGGAGGATAGCGACGTGACCCTGCCTGACGGGCTGCAAAGCCAGTGCGCGCTCAGCGTTAACACCCCCGAGCCCAGCGATGAGACACTCAACTTTGCCAGTTCGCTGGATAAAGACGACGCCCCGCCGGAGGATATGGATCTCGGCAAACAGTTTGCCCAGACGGTGACGCTGCAATGTCAGTAATGCGTATGCGTCGCGGATGGCATCTCTGGCCGCTGGTGCTGTTCCTCGTTCTGTCTGTGGCGGGCGCCGTGTGGCTGTGGCAGGCGTGGCCGCAGGTGATGCGCCAGAGCATTCTCTGGCAGCGGGATGTTAACCAGCAGATGAGCGGTTTGCTGAAAGCGGTGGCCGAAAATCCCACGGCGGCGGGCGGTTCGCTGCTGATCTTCAGCTTCCTTTATGGCGTGCTGCACGCGCTGGGGCCGGGGCACGGCAAAATCGTCATTACCACCTGGCTGGCGACCCATCCCTCAAAACTGAAATCGAGCATCGGCCTAACCCTGGCCTCTTCTTTATTACAGGGCGGCGTGGCGATTGGCCTGGTGGTGGGGGTCTTGCTGCTCCTGCAACTTCCGGCCCGGGATCTGCATATGAGCAGCTTCTGGCTGGAGAAGGGCAGCTACGCGTTGGTGGGCGTCCTGGGGCTGATGCTCTGCTGGCGGGCGGTGAAAAAACTGCGCGCGCTGCTGCGTAAACCCACCTTCAAAGCCTTTACCCCGCACCACGTTCACGACGCCAGCTGCGGCTGCGGGCATCAGCATCTGCCCACGCCAACGCAGATCCAGCGCGCTGACGACTGGCGGGCGCGGTTGATGATTATTCTGTCGATGGGCATGCGACCCTGTTCCGGGGCCATTATGGTGCTGCTGTTCAGTAAGGTGATCGGCGTGTTCAGCTGGGGCGTGGCTTCTGCGCTGGCGATGGCGGCGGGAACGGGCCTGACTATCTCGTCGCTGGCGTTGCTGGTGCACGGTTTTCGTCAGCTGGCGGTCAGGCTCAGCGGCAATAAAACGCCGGTACTGTGGCGACAGGTAGGATGGACGACGCTGGCATTAGCGGGAGGCGTGGTACTGCTGGTTGCAGCGGTAACGATGTGGGTCAGTGCGGTGCCGGTGGGCAGGGGGCTGAGGCCGTTTTAACAATGCCGGGCGGCACTGCGTTTGCCCGGCCTGGGGTTTTCCAGGCCCGGTAAGCGTTAGCGCCACCGGGCAAAACCAACTCAATTAACGCTTCAGCGCTTCACTCAGTTCGTCACGCATGTTCGCCAGCATAGCTTTCACCACACGTGGGTTACCTGCAACGATGTTGCCGGAGAGCATGTAGTTGTGGCCACCGGTGAAATCACAAACCAGCGCGCCAGCTTCACGGGCGATCAGTTCGCCAGCAGCGAAGTCCCATGGCTTCAGGCCGATTTCAAAGTAACCATCCACGCGGCCAGCGGCAACGTAGGCCAGATCCAGCGCGGCAGAGCCGGTGCGGCGGAAGTCAGCACACTCGGTGAACAGTTTGCCCAGAATTTTCATGTAGGCAGGGGCGTGCTGTTTGGCTTTGAACGGGAAGCCGGTCGCCAGGATGGTGCCATCCAGATCGCGAGCGTTGGTGCCGCGCAGACGGTAGCCGTTCAGCTGTGCGCCCTGACCGCGGGTCGCGGTGAACAGTTCGTTACGCATTGGATCGTAAACCACCGCCACTTCAGTACGGCCTTTGATGCGTACGGCGATAGAGACAGAGAAGTGGGGCAGACGTTTAACGAAGTTGGTGGTGCCATCCAGTGGATCAATAACCCATTGAACATCCTGATCTTCGCCTGCGTGCTCACCGCTTTCTTCGGTGATGATGGTGTGCTGCGGGTAAGATTTGCGAATGGTTTCGATAATCATCGCTTCTGCGGCTTTATCGACGTTGGTCACAAAGTCATTGCTGCCTTTCTGGCTGGTTTCTACGGAATCTGGTGTTTCGTAGTGCTTGGCAATTACATTACCCGCCTTGCGCGCTGCGCGCACGGCGATGGTCAACATTGGATGTTGCATCGGTTACTCTCACTGGATGTTAAAGAACGGGGAAACGAAAACGGCGCAGAGTATAGCAGCGGGATCGGAATATGTCTTCCGTTTATGATAACATCACCGAATATTCTCCAGACTCAGAAAAATTATGCTGCAAAATATCCGAATCGTGCTGGTCGAAACATCGCATACCGGCAACATGGGCTCCGTAGCCCGCGCTATGAAAACCATGGGCTTAACTAACCTCTGGCTGGTTAACCCGCTGGTCAAACCCGACTCTCAGGCCATCGCTCTTGCGGCAGGCGCCAGCGACGTGATCGGCAATGCCCAGATCGTCGACACCCTGGATGAAGCCTTAGCGGGTTGCAGCCTGGTGGTGGGCACCAGCGCGCGTTCGCGCACGCTGCCATGGCCGATGCTCGATCCGCGCGAGTGCGGGCTGAAAAGCATCAGCGAAGGCCAGCATGCGCCGGTTGCGCTGGTGTTTGGCCGCGAGCGTGTGGGGCTGACCAACGAAGAGCTGCAGAAGTGCCACTATCACGTCGCCATTGCCGCCAACCCGGAGTACAGCTCGCTGAACCTGGCGATGGCCGTACAGGTGATCGCTTATGAAGTGCGCATGGCCTGGCTGGCAACCCAGGAAAAAGAGGTTGCGGTCGAGCATGAAGAGACGCCGTACCCGCTGGTGGACGATCTGGAGCGTTTCTACGGTCATCTGGAGCAGACCCTGCTCGCCACCGGGTTCATCCGCGCCGGTCATCCGGGGCAGGTGATGAACCGCCTGCGTCGCCTCTTTACCCGCGCCCGCCCGGAAAGCCAGGAGCTGAACATCCTGCGCGGTATTCTGGCGTCGATTGAGCAGAAGAATAAAGAGTAGTGCTGGTGCCGGGTGGCGCTGCGCTTACCCGGCCTACAAAACCCGTAGGCTCGCGCAAGCGAAGCGCCGCCGGGCAAAAACCAATGAGCGCACAGAAGGTTAAATACCTGACTAAAACAGTCAAGTAAATAGTTGACCATTTTAGTCAGGAATGTCAGACTTGGCCCTGCTATGCAATACCCCCACTTTACAATAAAAAACCCCGGGCAGGGGCGAGTTTGAGGTTAAGTAAGACATGAGACTGACATCTAAAGGGCGTTATGCCGTGACCGCGATGCTGGACGTTGCGCTCAACTCCGAAGCGGGCCCGGTTCCATTGGCTGATATTTCTGAACGTCAGGGAATCTCCCTCTCTTATCTGGAACAGCTTTTTTCCCGACTGCGTAAGAATGGCCTGGTTTCCAGCGTTCGCGGTCCTGGCGGTGGTTATCTGTTAGGTAAAGACGCGGGCAGTATTGCCGTTGGCGAAGTGATTAGCGCAGTTGACGAATCCGTCGACGCGACCCGTTGCCAGGGTAAAGGCGGCTGTCAGGGCGGCGACAAGTGTCTGACTCACGCGCTGTGGCGCGATCTGAGCGACCGTCTGACCGGCTTCCTGAACAACATCACCCTTGGTGAGCTGGTGAATAACCAGGAAGTGCTGGACGTATCTGGTCGTCAGCATAGCCATGATTCACAACGCAGCACCCGCGCGCAAGACGCTATCGACGTCAAACTGCGCGCCTAATTTACCCGTCCTGTTTCGGGGCGCTGCTGCGTTGGCTGCGCTTGTTCATCCCAGTCACTTACTGATGTAAGCTCCCGGGATTCACAAGCTTGTCGCCTTGCTGCACCGCAAAACAGTTAGGGTAAAACTATAAAGATTTTTAGAATCAGGCCGGGGTGGAAGCACCCCGTGTACTCGGTCGTACATCCAGCCGGTTGCCTGATTCCTTGCATTGAAGCGATGTACGGAGTTTATAGAGCAATGAAATTACCGATCTATCTCGATTACTCCGCAACCACGCCGGTGGACCCGCGTGTTGCCGAGAAAATGATGCAGTGTCTCACCCTGGACGGAAACTTTGGTAACCCGGCTTCCCGTTCACACCGTTTTGGCTGGCATGCTGAAGAGGCGGTAGATATCGCCCGTAATCAGATTGCTGAGCTGGTTGGTGCCGATCCGCGTGAAATTGTTTTCACCTCAGGCGCAACCGAATCCGATAACCTGGCGATCAAAGGTGCTGCTAATTTCTATCAGAAAAAAGGCAAGCACATCATCACCAGCAAAACCGAACACAAAGCCGTGCTGGACACCTGCCGTCAGCTCGAGCGTGAAGGGTTTGAAGTGACCTACCTCGCGCCGCAGCGCAACGGTATTATCGACCTGAAAGAGCTCGAAGCGGCAATGCGTGACGACACCATTCTGGTCTCCATCATGCACGTGAACAACGAAATCGGCGTGGTGCAGGATATCGCGACTATCGGCGAAATGTGCCGTGCGCGCGGCATCATCTATCACGTTGATGCAACCCAGAGCGTGGGCAAACTGCCTATCGACCTGAGCCAGCTGAAAGTGGATCTGATGTCCTTCTCCGGCCACAAAATCTATGGCCCGAAAGGTATCGGTGCACTGTACGTGCGTCGTAAGCCACGTATCCGTATCGAATCCCAGATGCACGGCGGCGGTCACGAGCGCGGCATGCGTTCCGGTACGCTGCCTGTTCACCAGATCGTTGGCATGGGTGAAGCTTACCGTATCGCCAAAGAAGAGATGGAAACCGAGATGGCGCGCCTGCGTACGCTGCGCAACCGTCTGTGGGAAGGCGTGAAAGATATGGAAGAAGTGTATCTGAACGGCGATCTCGAGCAGGGCGCACCGAACATCCTCAACGTCAGCTTCAACTATGTTGAAGGCGAGTCGCTGATCATGGCGCTGAAAGACCTGGCCGTCTCTTCCGGTTCTGCGTGTACTTCCGCAAGCCTGGAGCCGTCCTACGTACTGCGTGCGCTGGGCATGACCGACGAACTGGCACACAGCTCTATCCGCTTCTCTTTAGGTCGTTTCACTACCGATGAAGAGATTGACTACACCATCAATCTGGTTCGCAACTCCATTGGCCGTCTGCGTGACCTTTCTCCACTGTGGGAAATGTTCAAAGAAGGCGTGGATCTGAACAGCATTGAATGGTCACATCACTAATCGGTTTGTAAGGAGAATTCAGCATGGCATACAGCGAAAAAGTTATCGATCATTACGAGAATCCACGTAACGTAGGTTCTTTCGACAACAGCGACGACAGCGTGGGCAGCGGCATGGTGGGTGCACCAGCCTGTGGCGACGTGATGAAGTTGCAGATTAAAGTCAACAATGAAGGTATCATTGAAGACGCGCGCTTCAAGACTTACGGTTGCGGTTCCGCAATCGCGTCCAGCTCCCTGGTCACCGAGTGGGTGAAGGGCAAGTCTCTGGACGAAGCGCAGGCGATTAAAAATACCGATATTGCTGATGAGCTCGAACTGCCGCCGGTAAAAATTCACTGCTCTATCCTGGCGGAAGATGCGATCAAAGCCGCAATCGCGGATTACAAAAGCAAACGTGACGCAAAATAATTAGTTGAGGTTGTTATGTCGATTACCCTTAGCGACAGCGCTGCCGCGCGAGTAAGCTCCTTTCTGGCAAACCGTGGCAAAGGCTTTGGCCTGCGACTGGGTGTACGCACCTCCGGCTGTTCCGGTATGGCGTATGTACTGGAATTTGTTGACGAACCTGCGGCGGAAGATACCGTGTTCGAAGACAAAGGCGTGAAGGTAGTGGTCGATGGTAAAAGCCTGCAGTTTCTGAACGGCACTCAGCTGGACTTTGTAAAAGAAGGCCTCAACGAAGGGTTTAAGTTTACTAACCCGAACGTGAAAGACGAGTGCGGCTGCGGCGAAAGCTTCCACGTATAATTGCGCATCACCTGTTAACCCCACCGCAGCCAGGCTGTGTGTGGGGTTTGCTTTAATCAGCTAACCCTGAGATTGTTATGGATTACTTCACCCTCTTTGGGTTACCAGCCGGGTATGAAATTGATACTCAGGCGCTGGCGGCCCGTTTCCAGGATCTGCAACGTCAGTATCACCCGGATAAATTCGCCAGCGGCACGCAGGCGGAACAACTGGCGGCGGTGCAGCACTCTGCGACCATCAATCAGGCGTGGCAAACCCTGCGCAACCCGCTGAGCCGGGCAGAATATCTGCTTTCGCGCCACGGGTTTGACCTCTCCAGTGAGCAACACACCGTCCGCGACACCGCGTTCCTGATGGAACAGCTGGAGCTTCGCGAAGAGCTGGATGAGATCGAACATGCCAAAGACGAAGCCCGTCTTGAGCGCTTTATCAAGCGCGTAAAAGGGATGTTCGATACCCGCCATCAGCAGATGGTTGACCAACTGAATAACGAGACGTGGGACGTGGCGGCGGACAGTGTACGCAAGCTGCGTTTTCTCGATAAACTGCGAAGCAGCGCTGAACAACTCGAAGAAAAGCTGCTCGATTTTTAATTTCGGAAGCGATTATGGCCTTATTACAAATTAGTGAGCCGGGCTTAAGTGCCGCACCGCACCAGCGTCGTCTGGCGGTAGGTATCGACTTAGGCACCACCAACTCGCTGGTGGCGACCGTGCGCAGCGGCCAGGCTGAAACGCTGGCGGATGCGCAGGGTCAGCACCTGCTGCCTTCTGTGGTCCACTATCAGTCCCAGGGCCACAGCGTGGGCTATGATGCCCGCACCAACGCCGCTCAGGATCCAGCCAACACCATCAGCTCGGTAAAACGGATGATGGGCCGCTCGCTGGCGGATATCCAGAGCCGTTACCCGCATCTGCCGTATCAGCTGCAGGCCAGTGAGAACGGTCTGCCGATGATCGCCACCCGTGCCGGTCTGTTGAACCCGATCCGCGTCTCTGCCGATATCCTCAAGGCGCTGGCCGCTCGCGCGACCGCGACGCTGGAAGGCGAACTCGACGGCGTGGTGATCACCGTTCCGGCCTATTTCGATGACGCCCAGCGTCAGGGTACCAAAGACGCCGCGCGTCTGGCAGGCCTGCACGTGCTGCGCCTGCTCAACGAACCGACCGCTGCGGCGATTGCCTACGGCCTCGACTCCGGTCAGGAAGGAGTAATCGCGGTCTTTGACCTTGGCGGTGGGACCTTTGATATTTCCATTCTGCGCCTGAGCCGCGGGGTGTTTGAAGTGCTGGCTACCGGCGGCGATTCTGCCCTCGGCGGCGACGACTTCGACCACCTGCTGGCGGATCATCTCTGTGAGCGGGCGGGGATCGTCGATCGCAGTGATGCGCGCCTGCAACGTCAGTTGCTGGATGCCGCCACTGCCGCCAAAATCGCCCTCAGCGATGCCACCTCGGTCACCGTTGAGGTGGCGGGCTGGAAAGGCGACATCAGCCGCGAGCAGTTCAATGAACTGATTGCCCCGCTGGTGAAACGCACCCTGCTGGCCTGCCGCCGCGCGCTGAAAGATGCGGGCGTTGAGGCAGAAGAGGTGCTGGACGTGGTGATGGTGGGCGGTTCAACCCGCGTTCCGCTGGTGCGTGAGCGCGTGGGCGAGTTCTTTGGCCGCACGCCATTAACCTCCATCGACCCGGATAAAGTGGTTGCCATTGGTGCCGCTATCCAGGCCGATATCCTGGTCGGCAACAAGCCGGACAGCGAAATGCTGCTGCTGGACGTCATCCCGCTGTCGCTTGGTTTAGAAACCATGGGCGGCCTGGTGGAGAAAGTGATCCCGCGTAACACCACCATTCCGGTGGCGCGCGCGCAGGAGTTCACCACCTTTAAGGACGGCCAGACCGCGATGTCCATCCACGTGCTGCAGGGCGAGCGCGAGCTGGTTCAGGACTGCCGCTCGCTGGCGCGCTTCGCGCTGCGCGGCATTCCGGCGCTGCCTGCGGGCGGGGCGCATATCCGCGTGACCTTCCAGGTGGACGCGGACGGTCTGCTGAGCGTCACGGCGATGGAAAAATCGACCGGTGTCGAATCCTCCATTCAGGTGAAACCGTCCTACGGTCTGACCGATGGTGAAATCGCCACCATGATTCAGGACTCAATGAGTTTTGCTGCGCAGGATGTCTCGGCGCGTATGCTGGCCGAGCAGAAAGTCGAAGCCGCACGCGTGCTGGAAAGCCTGAACAGCGCACTCACTGCTGATGCCGCGCTGCTAAGCGCCGCTGAACGTCAGGCCATTGACGACGCCGTCGCACAACTGATTGCGGTAGCCGAAGGCGATGATGCTGACGCCATAGAACAAGCGATTAAAAACGTTGATAAACAAACCCAGGAGTTCGCCGCTCGCCGTATGGACCAGTCTGTCCGTACCGCGCTGAAAGGCCACTCCGTGGACGAGGTTTAATATGCCAAAGATTGTTTTTCTGCCACATGCGGACCTCTGTCCGGATGGCGCAGTTCTGGAAGCTGAGACCGGCGAAACCATCCTTAATGTTGCCCTGCGTAACGGTATTGAAGTGGAACACGCCTGTGAAAAATCCTGTGCCTGCACAACCTGTCACTGCATCGTCCGCGAGGGCTTTGACTCCCTGGCGGAGAGCACGGAAGATGAAGACGACATGCTGGATAAAGCATGGGGTCTGGAGCCGGAAAGCCGCCTGAGCTGTCAGGCACGCGTCACCGATGAAGATCTGGTGGTCGAACTTCCGCGTTATACGCTTAACCACGCACGCGAGCATTAATATGGGACTGAAGTGGACAGACAGCCGTGAAATCGGCGAGGCGCTGTACGACGCCAACCCGGATCTCGATCCGAAGACCGTACGCTTCACCGATATGCATCAGTGGATTTGCGATCTGGAAGAGTTTGACGACGATCCCAACGCATCCAATGAAAAAATTCTGGAGGCGATTCTGTTAGTCTGGCTGGACGAAGCAGAATAAAAACGTAACGGGCTGCCTTCAGGCGGCCCGTTTGCTTGTTGCTAATAAGGAAAAATAAAATGACCGAAGCGATGAAGATTACGCTCTCTACTCAGCCTGCCGATGCGCGCTGGGGTGAAAAAGCCACTTACAGCATTAATAACGACGGCATTACCCTGCACCTGAACGGCAGCGACAATACAGGTCTGATCCAGCGCGCGGCGCGCAAAATTGACGGTCTGGGCATCAAACATGTGTTACTGGACGGTGAAGGCTGGGATACCGATCGCAGCTGGGCCTTCTGGGCGGGCTACAAAGGGCCGAAAGGCAGCCGTAAAATCGAGTGGGCAAACCTCGATGAAGCGGGTAAGCGCGAGCTGGAAAGCCGCCTGAAGATTATCGACTGGGTGCGCGACACCATCAACGCCCCGGCGGAAGAGCTGGGTCCGGAGCAGCTGGCGCAGCGCGCGGTGGATCTGCTGTGCGGCGTGGCGGGCGACAACATGTCTTACCGCATCACCAAGGGCGAAGATCTGCGCGAGCAGAACTACATGGGCATCCACACCGTGGGCCGTGGCTCTGAGCGTCCTCCTGTGCTGCTGGCGCTGGACTACAACCCAACCGGTGATAAAACGGCCCCTGTGTTCGCCTGCCTGGTCGGGAAGGGCATCACCTTTGACACCGGTGGCTACAGCCTGAAGCAGAGCGCGTTCATGGACTCCATGAAGTCGGACATGGGCGGCGCAGCTACCATCACCGGGGCGCTGGCATTTGCTATCACCCGCGGCCTGAACAAACGCGTGAAGCTTTACCTGTGCTGCGCGGACAACATGGTCAGCGGTAACGCCTTTAAGCTCGGCGACATCATTCGCTACCGCAACGGCAAGAACGTCGAAGTGATGAACACCGACGCCGAAGGCCGTCTGGTGCTGGCGGATGGCCTGATCGATGCCTCTGCACAGAAACCAGAGCTGATCATCGACATGGCAACCCTGACCGGGGCGGCGAAAACCGCGCTGGGTAACGACTACCACGCGCTGTTCAGCTTCGACGATAAGCTGGCAAACCGCCTGCTGGCGAGCGCCGCCGCCGAGAACGAACCTTTCTGGCGTCTGCCGCTGGCCGAGTTCCACCGCAGCCAGCTGCCGTCGAACTTTGCCGAGCTGAACAACACCGCCAGCGCGGCCTACCCGGCAGGGGCGAGCACCGCCGCCGGTTTCCTGTCGCACTTCGTTGAGAACTACCGCGAAGGCTGGCTGCACATCGACTGCTCCGCCACCTACCGTAAAGCCGCGGTTGAGCAGTGGTCCGCAGGCGCTACCGGTCTGGGTGTGCGTACCATTGCGAATCTGCTGACAGCAGAGTAATGGTCTTGCCGGGTGGCGCTGCGCTTACCCGGCCTACAAGACACGTAGGCCCGTGCAAGCGCAGCGCCGCCGGGCGATTTACAAGTAGTGAGTTTATGTCAGAAACCAAAAACGAATTAGAAACCCTGCTGGAGAAAGCGGCCACTGAGCCCGCCCACCGTCCGGCATTTTTCCGCACTCTGCTGGAGTCCACCGTCTGGGTGCCCGGTACGGCGGCGGAAGGCGAGCAGGTTGTTGAGGACAGCGCGCTGGATCTGCTGCACTGGGAAAAAGATGACGGCACCTCGGTGATCCCGTTCTTCTCCTCCCTTGAAGCCTTACAGCAAGCCGTTGAGGATGAGCAGGCGTTCGTGGTGATGCCGGTGCGCACCCTGTTTGAGATGACGCTGGGCGAAACCCTGTTTCTCAACGCCAAACTGCCGACCGGGAAAGAGTTCACCCCGCGCGAAATCAGCCATCTGATTGGCGACGAGGGCAACCCGCTCAGCACTCAGGAGGTGCTGGAGGGCGGTGAATCGCTGCTGCTGTCTGAAGTGGCCGAGCCACCGGCGCAGATGATTGACTCCCTGACCCAGCTTTTTAAAACCCTCAAACCGGTGAAACGGGCTTTTCTCTGCTCCATCAAAGAGCAGGCTGACGAACAGCCGATCCTGCTGATTGGTATTGAGGCGGATGGCGAGATTGAAGAGATCATTCAGGCTACGGGCAGCGTGGCGACCGACACCCTGCCGGGGGACGAGCCGATCGATATCTGCCGGGTAGTGAAAGGGGAGAAGGGCATCAGCCACTTCATCACCGAGCACATCACCCCGTTCTATGAACGCCGCTGGGGTGGTTTCCTGCGCGATTTCAAAAACAACCGCATTATCTGAACCCGTACGGGGTGAACGCTCACCCCGTTGCTTCCAGCAGCAGTAAATCCATCAGCAGCACCAGATTCGACTCAAACGACGTCACCCCTGCGGCTTCGGCGGCGAAATGCACCGCTTCGTCGTACAGCGCAAAATGCAGATCCGCCATCCCTGCCAGGGTATTCGCCGACGCGCGGGTAAAGGCCACCACCGTCATCCCCACGTTCTGCGCGATCCGCGCCTTATCCAGCACCTGTTCCGTCTCACCGCTGCGCGATACCGCGATGAACACCTGATAGCGCGAAGCATTGCTGAGGAAGATATTGCGGCTGTCGCCGGGGCCGGAGATAAACGCCGTCTTGCCCAGCACCTGCAGCTTCTTGGTCAGGTACTCTGCGAAAAGATAGGAGAAGCCCGCGCCGTAGAGGAAAAAGCTCTCTTTTTCCCGCAGCAGCTCGGCAAAGTGGCGGCGCTTTTCCGCCGTCGCCCACTGAAAGGTCTGCTGATAGTTGGCGATAAACTGATTAAACAGTGCGGGCAGTTCCGCAGGCTGGCGGGTTTCGGCGGTGATGTGCGGGGTATCGCTCAGCAGCTGCTTGCAGTGCCAGGTGAACTCGCTAAAACCGCTGAACCCCAGCTTGCGGCACAGGCGCATAATGGTGGCGGTGGAGACAAAGGTCGCCTGCGCCAGCTCCCGCACCGTGATGTGACCCACCAGCAGCGGATGCTCGGTCAGATGGGCCAGCACGCGATACTCTGCGCGGGTCAATGACTCCCCGCGCGATAGCAGTGTCGCCAGTCGGTTATCCATTATTACGCCGGTTCAACCGGCAGATCGTCCCGGGCGCCCCATTCACTCCACGCGCCGTCATAGAGCGTGACGTCGGTTTTGCCGAGGGTGGCCAGCGCCAGGATCACCACGCAGGCGGTCACGCCGGAGCCGCAGCTGGCAACGATCGGCTGATGCAGATCCACCCCCTGACGGGCGAAAATCTCGCGCAGCTCGTCGGTAGTTTTCAGCTCGCCCTCAAACACCAGATCGCCCCAGGGCACGTTATACGCGCCGGGGATATGGCCGCGCTTCAGGCCCGGACGCGGTTCGTCAGCCTCGGCGTTAAAACGTGGGGCAGGGCGGGCATCAACAATTTGCGCGGTCTTTTCGTGGCTGGCCAGCAGCACGTCGGTGACACGCTTGATGGCCCCGGCATCGAAGGTGGCTTCAAAATCGCTGTCCGGCAGGGAGACATCGCCCTGCTGGAGCGGCAGCTCGGCCCGCTGCCAGCCCGCAAGACCACCCGCCAGAATCGACACTTTTTCCACGCCAAAGGTTTTCAGCATCCACCAGGCACGCGGCGCGGAGAAGAGATTTCCTTCGTCGTAAATCACCAGGTGCTTGTCGTGGCTGACGCCCAGCTCGCGCATGACCACCGCAAAGGCTTCCGGGCGCGGCATCATGTGCGGCAGGGGAGAGGTATGATCGGAGAGGGCTTCGATATCAAAAAATACCGCCCCCGGCAGATGCCCGGCGCGGTATTCCGCGGGTACGTCGCGATGCTCCTGTCCCGGCGGCGCCATGCGCGCGTCGAGGATCTGGACTTCAGGGTCATCACTGTGCTCAATCAGCCACTCGGCTGCGACAAAATATGAGGTGGACATGGTTGCCTCCATAAATGAATCCATTAATGGATTGTCGGTGTTTTTTCTGACACCGACAAGTGAACCACGTTCAACTCGCGAGCAAGGCCTTATTTTTTCACCGCTTCCCCATCCTGCCACGCTTTCTGCAGCGCAGGCCAGTATTCACGGTTAGCCTCAATCATCTCATCCAGAATCGCTTTGGCGTGCTCCATGGTCGGCATGGTGCGGTTCAGGGTGAATGCCTGCAACGCTTTTTCGTAGCTGCCTTCGATGGTGGCTTCCACCAGCAGCTGTTCCGATGCCAGCTGCTGTTGCAGCAGGGTCTGATGGAACAGCGGCACCTGGCCGATGCGGATCGGTTCCGGGCCTTCGCTGGTGATATAGGCCGGCACTTCCACCACCGCGTCGTACGGCAGGTTGACGATTGCCCCCTGGTTTTCCACCATCACCAGATGGCACTGGCGCAGGTTAAACGCCAGCGAACGGGCTACCTCAACGATAAACTCACCGTGGACGCCCACGTGGAAGGCGTCCGGCAGGATCCCGGTACGCTTATACTCTTCGGCGGCGGCAAACAGCTTTTTCTCGCGACCGTTCATCACTTCATTGGCGCGGGTATAGTCCGGGTTCTGATGTTCCACGATCTGGTTTGGCATCAGGTAGTACTGCAGATACGGGTTCGGCAGGTACTCCGGGAAGTTATCCATAATCGGCTTGATGTTGCGCCAGGTTTTCACCCATGACGGATCCGAGTGCTGCGGGTCGGTTTTGGCCGCGTCTTCCGTCAGCAGGCCAAATTTAGCGATATGGCGACGCAGCTCCGGCAGTTTGTCCTCGCCATCCACCAGCACGCGGGTAAACCAGCCGAAGTGGTTCAGGCCGAAGTAATCCACCTCCAGCTTGTGGCGATCCACGCCGAGAATGGCACCCATATTACGCATTGCCGCGACCGGCATATCGCAGATGTTCAGCACCCGGGCGTCCGGACGCAGGCGGCGCACCCCTTCAGCGACGATGGCCGCCGGGTTGGAGTAGTTCACGATCCACGCTTTTTCGTGGGCGTAGCGCCCGACCATGTCGATCAGCTCAACCATCGGCAAAATAGTGCGTAAGCCATACGCCAGCCCGCCCGGGCCACAGGTCTCCTGGCCGACCACGCCGTGACGCAGAGGGATCTTCTCATCCTGCTCGCGCATTTTGTACTGGCCGACGCGCATCTGGGCGAAGACGAAATGGGCCCCGCTGAAGGCCACTTCCGGATCGCTGGTGACGGTAAATTTGATGCTCTGGCTGTGATCGCGGATCACCTTCTCCACCACCGGGGCGATGGTATCCTGCCGCCCGGCATCGATGTCGTATAGGCGAATTTCCGCCAGCGGGAAATCTTCCAGCCGCACCATCAGGCTTTTCACAATCCCTGGCGTGTAGGTGCTGCCGCCACCGGCGATAGAGAGAATAAATGGGGGTGTAAACATAGTTGTCTCCTTCAGAGAATCGTCTCGACCGCTTCTCGCATTTTTTTGACATGCAGCCCGTAGACCACCTGAACGTTATTACCTTGCTTGATGACGCCTTTCGCGCCTGTCGCCTTGAGCCGTGGCTCGTCGATGATGGCGACATCCTTAACCGTGACGCGCAGGCGGGTGTAGCAGTTATCCACCACATCAATATTGTCGCGCCCGCCGAGGCCGACGATGATCGCCTCGCCTAAGCCGTCGTTGCTGCCTTTCGCCTGATACTCCTGCTTGCTGTACAGACGCGTCTCCTGATCTTCTTCCTCGCGCCCCGGCGTCTTCATGCGGAAATGCAGGATCAGGAAGCGGAAGATAACGAAGTAGAGGGTGAACATGATCAGCCCGACCAGGATGTACATCGGCCAGTTGGACTTCTCCGTACCCAGCGGCAGGTTGTAGAGAACGAAATCGATAATGCCGTTAGCGCCGATGGCGTGAACGCCGAGCAGGTAGAAGAGCATCATGCCAATCCCGGTCAGCACCGCATGCACCACGAACAGCTGCGGGGCGACGAACAGGAAGGAGAACTCAATTGGCTCGGTAACGCCCACCAGGAACGAGGTCAGCGCCGCCGGGATCAGAATGGCTTTCGCTGCGGCTTTACGCTCCGGTTTTGCGGTGACATACATCGCCAGCGCGGCGGCAGGCAGGCCAAACATTTTGCTGATCCCGCGGGCATCCCAGACGACGGTGCTGCTGAGCTGCTTCACGTCAGGGCAGGCCATCTCGGCAAAGTAGATGTTACGCGCGCCCTGATAGGTGGCACCGCACACCTCCTGGGTCCCGCCCAGTTCGGTATAGAGGAACGGGGTATAGACCAGATGATGCAGGCCGGTTGGCACCAGGATGCGCTCCAGGAAGCCGTAAACCGCGACGCCAAACGGCCCGGCCCCTTTGATGGCTAAAGCCGCAGCGCTGATACCGTCCTGGGCGAACGGCCACAGCTCGCTCATCGCCACGCCCAGCAGCATCGAGACCGGCAGCATGATGATGGCGACAAAGCAGTGACCGGAGTAGATCGCCATCGCGCCGTTAAATTGCACGCCGGAGTATTTGTTATAGAGGTAACCCGACAGCGCACCGGTGAGGATCCCGGCGAATACGCCCATCTCCAGTACCTGCACCCCCAGCACCATGCTCTGCCCGGCGGCTTTCATCTGGTCTGCGGGTGCCAGCGCGCCCTGCAGCTGCAGCGTGACGTTCATGGCGTTGATAAACACCACGAATGTCACCAGGCCAATCAGCGCCGCGTAACCCTTGTCACGGGTCGCCAGACCAATGGGGATCCCCACGGCGAAGACCAGCGCCAGGTTAACCAGCACCGAGACGGCGGATTTGGCGATCAGCTGGCCGATGCTCTGGATCAGCGGATGGCCGAGGAACGGCAGATACCCGGCAAGAGCGCCGTTACCCAGCACATTCCCAAAGGCGATAAACAGACCGACAATCGGCAGGATGAGTACCGGACCGTATAATGATTTTCCGAAATTTTGTAGGGCGTTCACGGCTCGTTTCATAACGTTCTCTCTTATTGAACCGCGCACTCAGGGTGCGTCTGATAATAAAACTAGCAGGGTAAACGCTTGTTTATCCAGCTATCTTATTGTTTTAAAAACAAATGACGTAAAAGGTTACATGTAACGTTACGCGCTGTGATCGCCGTAACAGCCGGATTTTTTCGCGAATCATGACTTTGCGAGGCGTTATCCAGAATTGGAATCAATGCTTTTGTATTAATGAAACTTGCGGATAATAATTAACCCGACGTCGACCAACAGGCCCGCGAGGCCAGGGATAAAGGATGAAACCGTTTCGCTTCGCTGCACTTTCATTAGCGCTGCTCACTTCACTTGCGCTTGTCGGCTGTGACAACAGCGATGATATGCCCAAACCACAGGCCCCCGCCGCGGCGGCTGCTTCCACCACGCAACCGGCTGTACCGGCAAAACCTGACAGCGCCACGCTGGAAAAACTGGCGACACAAAGTCAGGGCAAAGCGCTGACCCTGTTGGATGCGTCTGAAGTTCAGCTGGACGGTGCCGCCGCCCTGGTGCTGACCTTCTCCGTTCCCCTCGATCCCGCCCAGGACTTCGCCCGCGCGGTTCACGTGGTCGATAAAAAAAGCGGCAAGGTCGACGGCGCATGGGAGCTGGCGCCTAACCTGAAAGAGCTGCGCCTGCGTCACCTGGAGCCAAATCGTAACCTGGTGGTCACCGTCGAAAGTGCGCTGCTCGGGCTGAATAAAGCCACCCTCGGCAGCGACATCGAAAAAACCATTACCACCCGCGATATAGAGCCGAGCGTGGGCTTCGCCAGCCGCGGTTCGCTGCTGCCGGGCAAGGTCGTCGAAGGGCTGCCGGTAATGGCGCTGAACGTCAATAGCGTTGATGTGAATTTCTACCGGATCAAACCGGAATCGCTTGCCGCCTTCGTCAGCCAGTGGGAGTACCGCAGCTCGCTCACCAACTGGGAATCCGACAATCTGCTTAAGATGGCCGAGCTGGTCTATACCGGCCGCTTCGACCTGAACCCGGCGCGCAACACGCGCGAGAAACTGCTCCTGCCGCTGGCGGACATCAAGCCGTTACAGCAGGCGGGGGTCTACATCGCGGTGATGAATCAGGCCGGGCACTATAACTACAGCAACGCCGCCACGCTCTTTACCCTCAGCGATATTGGCCTTTCCGCGCACCGCTACCATAACCGGCTGGATATCTTTACCCAGAGCCTGGAGAATGGCGCGGCGCAATCGGCCATTGAGGTACAGCTGCTGAACGATAAAGGGCAGACGCTGGCCCAGGCCACCAGCGACGCCGACGGCCACGCGACGCTGCAGACCGATAAAGAGGCGGCGCTGCTCCTCGCCCGTAAAGACGGGCAGACCACGATGCTGGATTTAACGCTCCCGGCGCTGGATCTGGCGGAGTTCGCCATCTCCGGCGCGCCGGGCTTCAGCAAACAGTTCTTTATGTTTGGTCCGCGCGATCTCTACCGCCCGGGCGAAACGCTGATCCTTAACGGCCTGCTGCGCGACAGCGACGGCAAGCCGCTGCCCGACCAGCCCGTGAAGCTGGAGGTACTGCGCCCGGACGGGCAGGTGGCCCGCACGGTGGTCAGCCAGCCGGAAAACGGCCTCTATCGTTTTAACTACCAGCTGGATAGCGGGGCGCAGACCGGAATGTGGCACGTGCGCGCCAGCACCGGCGATAACCAGCAGCGGATGTGGGATTTCCACGTCGAAGACTTTATGCCGGAACGCATGGCGCTGAATATCGCCGGGCAAAAAGTGCCGGTCGCGCCGCAGGATGATATCGCCTTCGACGTGACGGGGTATTACCTGTACGGCGCCCCTGCCAACGGCAACAGCCTGCAGGGGCAGATGTTCTTGCGTCCGCTGCGTGAGGCCGTGGCCGCACTGCCGGGCTTCCAGTTTGGCGACATCGCCGAAGAGAACCTGAGCCGTAGCCTGGATGAAGTGCAGCTCACCCTCAATGAGGAGGGGCGCGGGCAGGTGACCAGCGAAAGCCAGTGGAAAGAGACGCACTCTCCGCTGCAGGTAATTTTGCAGGCCAGCCTGCTGGAGTCCGGCGGACGTCCGGTGACCCGCAGAGCGGAGCAGGCGGTCTGGCCAGCGGCAACCCTGCCGGGCATCCGTCCGCAGTTCGCCAGCAAAGCGGTCTATGACTACCGCACCGACACCACCGTCAACCAGCCGATTGTTGAGGAGAACAGCCAGGCCGGGTTCGATATCGTCTATGCCGATGCCAGCGGAGCGAAAAAAGCGGTCTCCGGCCTGCAGGTTCGCCTGATCCGCGAGCGTCGGGACTACTCGTGGAACTGGTCGGAAAGCGAGGGCTGGCAGTCCCAGTTTGATCAAAAAGATCTGATTGAAGGCGAGCAGGCGCTGGATCTGGCCGCGGACGAAACCGGGAAAGTGAGCTTCCCGGTGGAGTGGGGCTCCTATCGTCTGGAGGTTAAAGCCCCTGACGATGCAGTCAGCAGCGTTCGCTTCTGGGCAGGTTACAGCTGGCAGGACAACAGCGACGGCTCCGGCGCGGCGCGTCCGGACCGCGTCACCATGAAGCTGGATAAACCGGCCTATCAGCCTGGGGACACTGTTAAGCTGCACATTGCCGCACCGGCGGCTGGTAAAGGCTACGCGATGATCGAATCCAGCGAAGGGCCGTTGTGGTGGAAAGAGATCGACGTGACTGCCGAGGGGCTGGATATGACGATCCCGGTGGATAAAGCCTGGAAACGCCACGATCTGTACCTCTCCACGCTGGTGGTTCGCCCTGGCGATAAATCCAAATCAGCCACGCCAAAACGTGCGGTAGGCTTGCTGCACCTGCCGATGGGTGACGAAAGTCGTCGCCTGAGCATTGCCCTGGAAAACCCGCCAAAAATGCGCCCAAACCAGACGCTGGCGGTGAAAGTAAAAGCCAGCGTTAAGGAGGGTGCGGCTCCGCAAAAAGTCAATGTTCTGGTCTCAGCGGTGGACAGCGGTGTGCTGAACATTACCGATTACGTCACTCCCGATCCCTGGCAGGCCTTCTTTGGTCAGAAGCGCTATGGCGCGGACATCTACGATATCTACGGCCAGGTGATTGAGGGCCAGGGCCGACTGGCGTCGCTGCGCTTTGGCGGCGATGGCGATGAACTTAAGCGCGGCGGCAAACCGCCGGTTAACCATGTCACCATTATCGCTCAGCAGGCGCAGCCGGTAGAGCTGGATGCCAACGGGGTGGGTACCGTCTCGTTACCGATTGGCGACTTTAACGGCGAGCTGCGTCTGATGGCCCAGGCCTGGACCGATGACGATTTCGGCAGCAGCGAGAGCAAAATCATCGTCGCCGCGCCCGTTATCACCGAGCTCAACACGCCGCGCTTCCTTGCCAGCGGCGATAACGCAAGGCTGACGCTGGATCTGACTAACCTCACCGATCGTCCGCAGACCCTGAACGTTGCCCTGACCGCGGGTGGCAACCTGGCGCTGGAAGGTGCCCAGCCACAGCCGATCCAGCTGGGCGCGGGTGAACGCTATACGCTGTTTATTCCGGTGCGGGCGCTGGACGGCTACGGCGAGGGCGAAATCGCCGCCCAGGTAAGCGGGCTGATGCTTCCAGGCGAAACCTTTGCCCCGCAGCAGAAGAGCTGGAAAATCGGCGTGCGCCCGGCGTTCCCGGCGCAGACGGTGAATACCGGCACGATGCTTAATCCGGGTGAAAGCTGGCATGTACCGACCGAACAGCTCGCTAATTTCTCCCCGCTGACGCTACAGGGACAGCTTATGCTCAGCGGCAAGCCGCCGCTTAACCTGGCCCGTTACATCCGCGAGCTGCAGGCCTATCCGTATGGCTGTCTGGAACAGACCACCAGCGGCCTGTTCCCGTCCCTCTATACCAATGCCGCCCAGTTGAATGCGTTGGGCATCAAGGGCGACAGTGACGACAAGCGTCGGGCGGCCATTGAGATCGGCATCTCCCGCCTGCTGCAGATGCAGCGCGACGATGGCGGTTTTGCCCTGTGGGATAAAAATGGCCCGGAAGAGTACTGGCTCACTGCCTACGTCACCGATTTCCTGGTGCGGGCAGGGGAGCAGGGTTACAGCGTACCGGCTGATGCCATCACCAATGCCAACAACCGCCTGCTGCGCTACCTGCAGGATCCGGGCATGATGGCGATTCGTTATAGCGAAGATACCCAGGGCAGCAAGTTCGCCGTTCAGGCTTATGCCGCGCTGGTGCTGGCACGCCAGCAGAAAGCTCCGCTGGGCGCGCTGCGCGAAATCTGGGAGCGTCATGCCCAGGCCAAATCAGGCCTGCCGCTGATGCAGCTGGGGATGGCGCTGAAGCTGATGGGCGATGCGCCTCGCAGCCAGCAGGCGCTGGATCTGGCCATCAAAACGCCGCGCAGCGAGACGCAAAACTGGCTGGCCGATTACGGCAGCCCGCTTCGCGATAACGCGATGATGCTCAGCCTGCTGGAAGAGTACAAACTGTTGCCGGATGCCCAGAACGCGCTGCTGAACGTGCTTTCTCAGCAGGCGTTCAGCCAGCGCTGGCTCTCGACCCAGGAGAGTAATTCCCTCTTCCTGGCGGGACGTTCCCTGCAGACGCTTTCCGGAGCCTGGCAGGCCACCACGTCGGTTAAAGAAGGTAGCCAGCAGGGCGATAAACCGCAGGTGCAAAACCTCAATGCCGACCAATTGGCGGCGCTGCAGGTGACTAACACCGGTACCGCGCCGCTGTGGTTGCGTCTGGACAGCAGCGGCTATCCGCAGTACGCCCCACAGCCTGCCTCGAACGTGCTGAAAATTGAGCGCCAGATCCTGGCAACCGATGGCAGCAGCAAGTCGCTCTCCTCCCTGAAAAGCGGCGAGCTGGTGCTGGTCTGGCTGAACGTCACTGCCACCCAGAGCGTGCCGGATGCGCTGGTGGTGGATCTGCTGCCTGCAGGGCTGGAGCTGGAAAACCAGAACCTCGCCAGCAGCAGCGCCAGCCTGCAGGAGAGCGGCAGTGAGGTACAAAACCTGCTCAGCCAGATGCAGCAGGCCGATATCCAGCATATGGAGTTCCGCGACGACCGCTTTGTCGCCGCCGTACCGGTCAATGAAGGCCAGCCGGTGACGCTGGTCTATCTGGCGCGCGCCGTTACGCCGGGAACCTACGCGGTGCCTGTGCCGATGGTGGAATCGATGTACGTACCGCAGTGGCGGGCAACGGGTGCGGCCAGCGGCCCGCTGATTGTCGTTCCGTAACGTGCGGGTTCGCGCTCTGTTACGCTCCCGCTGGCTGTGGCTGGCGGGGGCGCTTCTTCTGCTCTGGGGCGGCGTTGTTGCCGCCGATCGCCTGTGGCCGCTGCCGTTACATGAGGTCAACCCGGCTCGCGTGGTGGTGGACGAAAAAGGCATCCCGCTGTGGCGCTTTGCCGATCGCGACGGGATCTGGCGTTATCCGGTCACCATCGAAGAGGTTTCGCCACGCTATCTTGAGGCGCTGATCCAGTATGAAGATCGCTGGTTCTGGGATCATCCGGGCGTCAATCCCTTTTCGGTACTGCGCGCTGCCTGGCAGGATCTGATTGCCGGGAAGGTGATCTCGGGCGGCAGTACGCTGACCATGCAGGTGGCCCGTCTGCTGGATCCTCATTCCCGCACGCTGGGCGGCAAAGTCCGTCAGCTCTGGCGGGCGTTCCAGCTGGAGTGGCACCTTTCAAAACGTGACATTCTGACGCTCTATCTCAATCGCGCCCCGTTTGGCGGCACTCTGCAGGGAGTGGGGGCCGCAAGCTGGGCCTATCTGGGGAAATCCCCTGCGCAGTTGAGCTACTCCGAAGCCGCGCTGCTTGCCGTATTGCCGCAGGCGCCGAGCCGTTTACGCCCGGACCGCTGGCCGCAACGTGCCGAGGCGGCGCGCAATAAAGTCCTCAACCGCATGGCCTCTCAGGGCGTCTGGTCTGCGCGTCAGGTTAAAGAGTCGCAGGAAGAACCCGTCTGGCTGGCTCCCCGGCAGATGCCGCAGCTTGCGCCGCTGTTCTCGCGCATGATGCTGGGCAAAAGCCGGGACAGCAAAGTGGTGACTACTCTGGATGCCACGCTGCAGCGCCAGCTGGAAGAGCTGGCCCTGAACTGGAAGTCCCGCCTGCCACCCCGCAGTTCGCTGGCGATGATCGTCGTGGATCATACCGATATGAAGGTGCGCGGCTGGGTAGGATCGGTGGACATCAACGACGACAGCCGTTTCAGCCATGTGGATATGGTCAGCGCGATCCGATCCCCGGGATCGGTGCTGAAGCCGTTTGTCTATGGCCTGGCGATGGATGACGGGCTGATCCACCCGGCCTCGCTGCTGCAGGATGTGCCGCGACGCACCGGTGATTACCGTCCGGGTAACTTTGACAGCGGCTTTCACGGTCCGATCAGCATGAGCGAGGCGCTGGTGCGATCCCTGAACCTGCCCGCCGTTCAGGTGCTGGAGGCTTACGGGCCGAAAAAGTTTGCCGGGATGCTGCGTAACGTCGGATTACCGCTTCTTCTGCCTGCTGGCGCTCAGCCGAACCTCTCCCTGATCCTGGGGGGCGCCGGGGCGCGTCTGGAGGACATTGCCGCAGCGTACAGCGCCTTTGCCCGGCAGGGTCGTGCAGGGAAACTGCGTTTACAGCCAGCAGATCCGCTGCTCGAACGGCCCTTATTGTCGCCGGGGTCCGCGTGGATCATCCGGCGCATTCTGGCGAACGAGGCGCAGCCGCTGCCGGACAGCGCCCTTGCGCAGGTGGTGCCGCTGGCGGTAAAAACCGGCACCAGCTACGGCTATCGTGACGCATGGGCGATAGGGGTGAACGCGCGCTACGTGATTGGCATCTGGACCGGCAGGCCGGACGGCACCCCGGTGGCCGGACAGTTTGGCTTTGCCAGCGCCGTGCCGGTGTTGAATCAGGTCAACAATCTGCTGCAGTCGCGCTCGGCGCTGGAGGAAGCGCGTCTGCCGCGCGATCCGCGCCCTGAATCGGTGAGCCGCGGGGTGATCTGCTGGCCGGGCGGGCAGTCGCTCCCTGAAGGGGACAGCAACTGCCGCCGTCGGCTCGCGACCTGGCTGCTTGAAGGAAGCCAGCCGCCGACGCTGCTCCTGCCGGAGCAGGAGGGCATTCGCGGCATTCGTTTCCCGGTCTGGCTCGATAATAGCGGCAAATGGGTAGCGGCGGACTGCCCGCAGGCGCAGGAAAAAAGCGTGGACGTCTGGCCGCTGCCGCTGGAGCCGTGGCTTCCCCAGGCGGAGCGGCGATCGTCGCGCATTCCGCCTGCGTCAACAGCCTGCCCACCGCTGAACCAGGCCTTCCCGGCGCCGCTGCTGCTCTCCGGCATTCGTCAGGGAGCGGTGATTAGGCGTCTGCCGGGCGAGTCGCAGGTCTCGCTGCCTCTGCAGGTCAGCGGCAGCGACGGACCGCGCTGGTGGTTTCTCAACGGCGAACCGCTGAATGTCCAGGGACGGGTGTATACGCTGCGCCTTGAAAAGGCAGGGGATTATCAATTGCTGGTGATGGATGAGGCGGGGCAGGTGGCGACCGTGGATTTCAGCCTGCAATGAAGAAAACGCGTTTCGGCAAGGATCTGTTGTTAAAACTCGTCTTATTTTAAAAAAATGTTACATGCATCCATAGGCAATGGCGCCAATGCTCATTATAATCCGCGCCATATATTTCGCATGAATGCAAAACAACAGAACAAATCACAGAGGTAATCATGGCTATTGAACGTACTTTTTCCATCATCAAGCCAAACGCGGTGGCAAAAAACGTTATTGGCAGCATCTTTGCTCGCTTTGAAGCGGCAGGGTTCAAAATTGTTGGTACCAAAATGCTGCATCTGACCGTTGAGCAGGCTCGCGGTTTCTATGCTGAGCACGAAGGTCGCCCATTCTTCGACGGCCTGGTTGAGTTCATGACCTCTGGCCCAATCGTGGTTTCCGTACTGGAAGGCGAAAATGCCGTTCAGCGTCACCGCGATCTGCTGGGTGCAACTAACCCGGACAACGCGCTGGCAGGTACCCTGCGCGCAGATTACGCTGACAGCTTCACCGAGAACGGCACCCACGGTTCCGACTCCGTAGAATCTGCTAAACGTGAAATCGCCTACTTCTTCGCAGAAGGCGAAGTGTGTCCACGTACCCGTTAATTTAACGGTTTCGTTTACACATTATTTTCGTAAATGCCGCGTGCAAACGTGGCATCCCTGCACCAGACTTTGTACAATGCAACGCCCCGGACGAGCAGACCGCTTTCCGGGGCGTTTCTTTTCAACCCTCCACGGGCCATAACGTGTAACAACGAGGCCGGAAAATATTATGTCTGAATTAGTTAACACCTCCGAAGTCGCCATTCCTGCGGTTCCCAATAAAAATGGAAAAATCAACCTGCTGGACCTGAACCGTCAGCAGATGCGCGAGTTCTTCAAAGAGATGGGCGAGAAGCCGTTTCGTGCCGACCAGGTCATGAAATGGATGTACCACTATTGCAGCGACAACTTTGATGACATGACTGACATCAATAAAGTGCTGCGCAACAAGCTTAAAGAAGTGGCCGAAATCCGCGCCCCGGAAGTGGTGGAAGAGCAGCGTTCAGCTGATGGCACCATCAAGTGGGCGATTGCGGTTGGCGATCAGCGCGTTGAGACGGTTTATATCCCGGAAGACGATCGCGCTACCCTGTGCGTCTCCTCCCAGGTGGGTTGTGCGCTGGAGTGTAAATTCTGCTCCACGGCGCAGCAGGGCTTTAACCGTAACCTGCGCGTATCTGAGATTATCGGCCAGGTGTGGCGCGCGGCGAAAATCGTCGGTGCGGCAAAAGTCACCGGCACCCGTCCTATCACCAACGTGGTGATGATGGGGATGGGCGAGCCGCTGCTGAACCTGACTAACGTGGTTCCGGCGATGGAAATCATGCTCGACGACTTCGGTTTTGGCTTGTCCAAACGTCGCGTTACGCTCTCCACTTCAGGCGTTGTGCCCGCGCTGGATAAACTCGGCGATATGATTGACGTTGCGCTGGCTATTTCGCTGCACGCGCCAAACGACACCATTCGCGATGAGATCGTGCCAATCAACAAGAAGTACAACATTGAGACCTTCCTGAACTCGGTTCGCGGCTACATTTCGAAGTCCAACGCCAACCAGGGACGCGTCACCATTGAGTACGTCATGCTGGATCACGTCAACGACGGGACCGAGCACGCTCACGAGCTGGCGGCACTGCTGAAAGACACGCCGTGCAAGATCAACCTGATCCCATGGAACCCGTTCCCGGGCGCGCCGTATGGCCGTAGCTCAAACAGCCGTATCGACCGTTTCTCCAAGGTTCTGATGGAGTATGGCTTTACCACTATCGTGCGTAAAACCCGCGGTGATGATATCGATGCCGCCTGCGGTCAGCTGGCCGGTGACGTTATCGACCGTACCAAGCGTACGCTGCGTAAACGTATGCAGGGCGAGTCCATCGCCATCAAGTCCGTGTAATTATTATGCAGTCACGGCGCGTTAATTGCGCCGTGGCGGCTGCGGATGCGAATAAACAGTCATTGCGCCGGTTTATGGGTAATAATTACGGTGCGTTTTATATGACTTTAAGGCAGTATGTAACGACGCAACAACAGTTTAGCCTCACTGACAAGCCGCCTCTGCCAATGTAAACCTGACAGGGTTGTGCGGTCTTACTAAGGTTAACTGACCAGAAGTTTCGCGGTGCGGGTGGCATTGTGACTCACCGGCGCCAGGATCCTCAATTTTCACGTACCATTAGTTGTAGCGAATGAATACTGAAGCCACTCACGACCAAAATGCAGCACTTTCCACTGGCGTTCGTCTTCGCAACGCCCGTGAACAACTCGGACTAAGCCAGCAAGTCGTTGCGGAGCGCTTATGTCTGAAGGTTTCCACGGTCCGCGATATTGAAGAAGATAAGGCTCCTGCCGATCTTGCTTCAACGTTTCTGCGTGGTTATATCCGCTCATATGCGAAACTGGTGCATATCCCTGAAGATGAACTGCTGCCAATGATGGAAAAACAGGCACCGGTCAGAGCGGCGAAAGTCGCGCCGATGCAGAGTTTTTCCCTGGGCAAGCGTCGTAAAAAACGTGATGGCTGGCTGATGAGCTTTACCTGGCTGGTGCTGTTTGTGGTGATCGGCCTGACGGGCGCATGGTGGTGGCAAAACCACAAGGCGCAGCAGGAAGAGATCACCACCATGGCCGATCAGACTTCAGCCGAGCTGAACAACTCAGCGGGCGATGGTGCCCAGAGCATCCCGCTGAATACCGATGCTTCTGCGACCGCCAGCGAAACGCAGGCACCAGCAACCGGCACTCAGGATACGGCAACGGCGCAGAGTGCTGCGCCAACCGCCGAACAGACGGCGCAGGCACCCGCAGACAACGCGGTGGTTTCGCCATCTCAGGCTAACGTTGACGCTGCACCTGCAACGGCTCCTGCGGCAACGGCAGATGCCACCCAGACGTTGCCTTCCGATCCGGCAGGCGTGGCGGCAGCACCTGCCGACCCGAACGCGCTGGTGATGAACTTCACTGCCGATTGCTGGCTGGAAGTGACCGATGCAACGGGCAAAAAGCTGTTCAGCGGCCTGCAGCGTAAAGACGGGAATTTAAATCTGACAGGCCAGGCGCCGTACAAGCTCAAGATTGGTGCTCCGGCTGCGGTGCAGATCCAGTTCCAGGGTAAACCTGTCGATCTGAGCCGTTTTATCAGAACTAACCAGGTTGCGCGTCTGACCGTAAATGCCGAACAATCAGCAGCACAGTAAGTAACAGACAGGCAACGCGGGAGATTTTCCATGCATAACCAGGCTCCTATTCCACGTAGAAAATCGAAACGTATTTACGTCGGGAATGTGCCAATTGGCGATGGTGCCCCCATCGCCGTTCAGTCGATGACCAACACCCGCACCACGGATGTGGAAGCGACGGTCAATCAGATCAAAGCATTAGAACGTGTAGGCGCAGACATTGTCCGCGTTTCCGTGCCCACGATGGATGCGGCAGAAGCGTTCAGGCTCATCAAGCAGCAGGTCTCTGTTCCGCTGGTTGCCGATATTCACTTCGATTACCGTATCGCGCTGAAAGTGGCGGAATACGGCGTCGATTGCCTGCGTATCAACCCCGGCAATATCGGTAGCGAAGAGCGTATCCGCGCGGTGGTTGATTGCGCCCGTGACAAGAACATCCCCATCCGCATCGGCGTGAACGCCGGTTCTCTGGAAAAAGATCTGCAGGAAAAATACGGCGAACCGACCCCTCAGGCGCTGCTCGAATCCGCTATGCGTCATGTGGATCATCTCGATCGTCTGAACTTCGACCAGTTCAAAGTCAGCGTGAAAGCCTCCGATGTTTTCCTTGCCGTCGAATCCTATCGTCTGCTGGCGAAGCAGATCGACCAGCCGCTGCACCTCGGGATCACCGAAGCCGGTGGCGCCCGCAGTGGGGCAGTGAAATCAGCCATTGGCCTCGGTCTGCTATTGAACGAAGGCATCGGCGATACCTTGCGCGTCTCGCTGGCCGCCGATCCGGTGGAAGAGATTAAGGTCGGTTTCGACATTCTGAAATCCCTGCGTATTCGTGCCCGCGGCATCAACTTTATCGCCTGCCCGACCTGTTCGCGCCAGGAGTTCGATGTCATTGGTACCGTGAATGCGCTTGAGCAGCGTCTGGAAGATATTATCACCCCAATGGACGTCTCGATCATCGGCTGTGTGGTGAACGGTCCGGGTGAAGCGCTGGTGTCAACACTTGGCGTTACGGGCGGCAACAAGAAAAGTGGTCTCTATGAAGATGGCGTTCGCAAAGATCGTCTGGATAATGGCGACATGATTGATCAGCTTGAAGCCCGTATCCGCGCCAAAGCGGCCATGCTGGATGAAGCGCAGCGCATCAGCGTGCTCCAGGTCGAAAAATAACGTGATGGGAAGCGGTCTGCTTCCTGTGTATGATTGAACCCTTCGGTTATGAACCCCAGGGTTCATTTTTGTCTATAGAAAGAGAACAAACGTGGCAAAGAATATTCAAGCCATTCGCGGCATGAACGATTATCTGCCTGGCGAGACCGCCATCTGGCAGCGCATTGAAGGCACCCTGAAACAGGTGCTCGGCAGCTACGGTTACAGCGAAATCCGTTTGCCGATTGTAGAGCAGACCCCGTTATTCAAACGCGCTATCGGCGAAGTCACCGACGTGGTTGAAAAAGAGATGTACACCTTTGAGGATCGTAACGGCGACAGCCTGACCTTACGTCCGGAAGGTACGGCGGGATGTGTACGCGCCGGCATCGAGCATGGTCTCCTGTACAATCAGGAGCAACGCCTGTGGTATATCGGCCCGATGTTCCGCCACGAACGTCCGCAGAAAGGCCGCTACCGTCAGTTTAACCAGCTGGGTGTCGAAGCCTTTGGCCTGCAGGGCCCGGACATCGACGCTGAGCTGATCATGCTGACCGCCCGCTGGTGGCGTGCGCTGGGCATTGCCGAGCACGTTACGCTGGAGCTGAACTCTATCGGCTCTCTCGAAGCGCGCGCTAACTACCGCGATGCCCTGGTCGCATTCCTGGAACAGCACAAAGAGAAGCTGGACGAAGACTGCAAACGCCGTATGTACAGCAACCCGCTGCGCGTGCTGGACTCCAAGAACCCGGACGTACAGGCACTGCTGAACGATGCGCCTGCGCTGGGCGATTACCTGGATGACGACTCCCGCGAACATTTTGCCGGTCTGTGCAAACTGCTGGAAGGTGCCGGTATCACCTATACGGTTAACCAGCGTCTGGTACGTGGTCTCGACTACTATAACCGCACCGTATTTGAGTGGGTCACCAGCAGCCTCGGATCACAGGGTACTGTCTGTGCCGGCGGTCGTTACGACGGCCTGGTAGAGCAGTTAGGCGGTCGTCCTGCACCTGCAGTTGGCTTTGCCATGGGCCTGGAGCGACTTGTTTTGTTAGTTCAGGCAGTTAATCCGGAATTTAAAGCCGATCCTGTTGTCGATATATACCTGGTAGCCTCAGGCGCGGAAACGCAGTCTGCGGCAATGCAGCTTGCTGAAAGCGTGCGCGATGCGCTGCCGGACGCTAAGCTGATGACCAACCACGGCGGCGGCAACTTTAAGAAACAGTTCGCCCGTGCCGATAAGTGGGGCGCGCGTATCGCACTGGTACTCGGCGAGTCAGAAGTGGCTAACGGCGAAGTCGTAGTGAAAGATCTGCGCTCTGGTGAGCAAACAACGGTAACGCAGGACGGCGTTGCGGCGCACTTGCGCACTCTACTGGGCTAAGGAGAAGGACTGCGTGGAAATTTACGAGAACGAAAACGACCAGGTTGATGCGATCAAACGCTTCTTTGCCGAAAACGGCAAGGCCCTGGCTGTTGGGGTAATTTTAGGTATTGGCGCGCTGGTGGGCTGGCGTTACTGGAACAGTCATCAGGTCGATTCGGCGCGCGGTTCTTCCTTACAGTATGAAAATACCGTGAGCGCAATCCGCGCCGATCAGCCGCAAACGCTGACGGCGGCAGAGAAATTTGCCGCTGACAATAAAAACACCTACGGCGCGCTGGCGTCGCTGGAAGTGGCTCAGCAGCTGGTTGATAAAAATGAGCTGGATAAAGCGGCAGCACAGCTGCAGCAGGGTCTGGCAGCAGCTAAAGACGATAACCTGAAAGCGGTTATCAATCTGCGCCTTGCCCGTATTCAGGTTCAGCAGAAGAAAGCTGACGAAGCGCTGAAGACGCTGGACAGCGTTAAAGGTGAAGGTTTTGCCGCTATTGTCGCCGACCTGCGTGGTGAAGCACTGCTGAGCAAAGGTGACAAACAGGGCGCGCGCAGCGCGTGGGAAGCTGGCGTGAAAAGTAACGCCTCCCCAGCGCTGAGCGAAATGCTGCAGATGAAAATAAATAATTTGTCCGTCTGAGAGGGACCCGATGCAATTGCGTAAATTACTTCTGCCAGGACTGCTTTCCGTTACGTTATTGAGCGGCTGTTCACTGTTCAGCGGCGAAGAAGATGTTGTCACCATGTCGCCACTGCCGACGGTTGAAAACCAGTTTGAGCCATCCACCGCCTGGAGCACCTCCGTGGGCGGTGGTATTGGCGATTTCTACTCTAACCTGCACCCGGCATCAGCGGACGGCGTTGTCTATGCGGCTGACCGCAAAGGCACGGTGAAAGCCCTGAACGCCGATGACGGCAAAGAAGTCTGGTCGGTTAACCTCGCCGAGAAAAGCGGCTGGCTGTCACGCACGCCAGCGCTGCTGTCAGGTGGCGTAACGGTTGCCGGTGGCCATGTCTATATCGGTAGCGAGAAGGCCCAGGTCTATGCCCTTAACGCCAGCGATGGTTCCATTGCCTGGCAGACCCGCGTGGCTGGCGAAGCACTCTCTCGTCCGGTCGTCAGCGATGGCATGGTGCTGGTACATACCGCAAACGGCCAGCTGCAGGCGCTGAACGAAACTGACGGCGCGGTGAAGTGGACCGTAAACCTGGATATGCCTGCGCTCTCCCTGCGCGGTGAATCTGCTCCGGCCACCGCGTTTGGTGCTGCCATCGTGGGCGGTGATAACGGTCGCGTCAGCGCCGTGCTGATGCAGCAGGGCCAGTTGATCTGGCAGCAGCGTATCTCTCAGGCTACCGGTCCGACCGAAATCGACCGTCTGAGCGACGTGGATACCACCCCGGTTATCGTCAACGGCGTGGTGTATGCCCTGGCCTATAACGGCAACCTGACCGCGATGGATCTGCGTAGCGGCCAGATCATGTGGAAACGTGAGCTGGGCTCGGTGAATGATTTCATCGTCGATGGCAACCGCATCTATCTGGTCGATCAGAACGACCGCCTGCTGGCCCTGAGCACTGAAGGCGGCGTGACGCTGTGGACGCAAAGCGATCTGCTGCACCGTCTGCTGACCGCACCGGCGCTCTATAACGGCAGCCTGGTGGTGGGTGATAGCGAAGGTTACATGCACTGGATTGACCCGAGCAACGGTCGTTTTGTTGCCCAGGAGAAAGTCGACAGTTCCGGTTTCCTGACCGAGCCGGTATCGGTTGACGGCAAACTGCTGATCCAGGCAAAAGACGGTACGCTGTACGCGATCACGCGTTAATCACCGCGGTTGTAGTATACTCAACGGCTCCTGTTGCTTCAGGGGCCGTTTTGATTTTTTAAAAAACGCCGCAAACGCGACGTGATATCGAATTTTATGAGGCTTTAAACATGGTACCTGTGGTCGCGCTTGTCGGGCGCCCGAACGTTGGAAAATCCACTCTTTTTAACCGTTTAACACGCACCCGTGATGCGCTGGTTGCGGATTTCCCGGGGCTCACGCGTGACCGTAAGTACGGTCGTGCCGAAGTGGAAGGTCGTGAGTTTATCTGTATCGATACCGGTGGTATCGACGGTACAGAGGACGGCGTTGAAACCCGCATGGCGGAGCAATCCCTGCTGGCGATTGAAGAAGCCGACATCGTGCTGTTTATGGTCGACGCGCGTGCGGGCCTGATGCCTGCTGACTCGGCTATCGCCAAGCACCTGCGCTCGCGTGAAAAAGCCACCTTCCTGGTGGCAAACAAAACTGACGGCATCGATCCCGATCAGGCGATGGCGGATTTCTGGTCATTGGGCCTGGGCGACATCTATCCGATCGCCGCCTCTCACGGCCGTGGCGTGACCAGCCTGCTGGAAACCGCACTCCTGCCGTACGTTGACGAGATCAGCCCGCCGGAAGAGGTCGATGAAGACGCAGAATACTGGGCGCAGTTCGAAGAAGGTGAAGAGGGCGAAGAAGAGCCTGAAGACGACTTCAACCCGCAGGATCTGCCGATCAAGCTGGCGATTGTTGGTCGTCCGAACGTAGGTAAGTCCACACTTACTAACCGCATCCTCGGTGAAGACCGCGTGGTGGTGTACGACATGCCGGGCACGACCCGCGACAGCATCTATATCCCGATGCAGCGCGACGAGCGCGAATACGTGCTGATCGACACCGCGGGCGTGCGTAAGCGCGGCAAAATCACCGACGTGGTGGAAAAATTCTCGGTAATCAAAACTCTGCAGGCGATTGAAGACGCCAACGTGGTGATGCTGGTTATCGATGCCCGTGAAGGCATCTCCGATCAGGATCTCTCCCTGCTCGGCTTTATCCTCAATAGTGGGCGCTCACTGGTTATCGTCGTCAACAAGTGGGATGGCCTGAGCAATGAAGTACGTGAGCAGGTGAAAGAGACGCTGGACTTCCGTCTCGGCTTTATCGACTTTGCCCGCGTGCACTTTATCTCTGCCCTGCACGGCAGCGGCGTCGGCAACCTGTTCGAATCCGTTCGCGAAGCCTACGACAGCTCCACCCGTCGTGTGGGTACCGCGATGCTGACCCGCATCATGACCATGGCGGCAGAAGACCATCAGCCACCGCTGGTGCGCGGTCGTCGCGTGAAGCTGAAGTATGCCCACGCGGGGGGTTATAACCCGCCTATCGTGGTTATCCACGGTAACCAGGTGAAGGATCTGCCCGATTCTTACAAACGCTACCTGATGAACTACTTCCGCAAATCGCTGGACGTGATGGGTACGCCGATTCGCATTCAGTTCAAGGAAGGGGACAACCCGTTTGCCAACAAACGCAACACCCTGACCCCGAACCAGATGCGTAAACGTAAGCGTTTGATTAAGCACATTAAGAAAAGCAAGTAATTAGCCGATCTGCTGAAAAGCCCGCGCCTGTCGCGGGTTTTTTTATGCCTCAGTTCTACCGAAAGCAACGAATAATTATTGATGTGATGTCAATCACTATTCATGTTTATCCAACATAAAATCTAAGAAATAAGACGATTGTCGAATTTTCATCTTTTGGTGATGGGGTGGGGGCTGGACAAAAGTAGCCTCAGGTTATCAAATGGTTAAATAACATTTCGCCGGATGTAAAAAAGCCGCCAGAACACTCTCTGCGTGGCCGACCTCCGGTGTTTACAAGCACGACGACACATCATCTCGGGAGAATTATGCAATCCTCTGTTAATAAAAACGAAAGCCGAACTTTCTTCGGCCATCCTTATCCACTTGGCTCGCTGTTCTTCACCGAGATGTGGGAGCGCTTCTCGTTTTACGGCATTCGTCCACTACTGATCCTGTTTATGGCCGCCACCGTCTATGACGGCGGGATGGGGCTGGCGCGTGAAAACGCCTCCGCCATCGTCGGTATCTTTGCCGGGACCATGTACCTGGCCGCGCTGCCGGGCGGCTGGCTGGCGGATAACTGGCTCGGACAGCAGAGAGCGGTCTGGTACGGTTCAATTCTGATCGCGCTCGGCCACCTGTCGATTGCGCTGTCTGCGGTAATGGGCAACAACCTGTTCTTTATCGGCCTGATGTTTATTGTCCTTGGTTCGGGTCTGTTTAAAACCTGTATCTCGGTAATGGTCGGCACCCTGTATAAGAAAGGCGATGCGCGTCGTGACGGCGGCTTCTCGCTGTTCTATATGGGCATCAACATGGGCTCATTTATCGCGCCGCTGATCTCCGGCTGGCTGATTAAATCTCACGGCTGGCACTGGGGCTTTGGCATCGGCGGCATCGGGATGCTGGTCGCGCTGGTCATCTTCCGCCTGTTTGCCGTTCCGGCGATGAAACGCTACGACAGCGAAGTGGGGCTGGACTCCACCTGGAACAGCCCGGTGGTGAAGAAAAACGGCGTTGGCGGCTGGCTGCTGGCGCTGGCAGCGGGTGTCGCGATTATCGTCACTCTGATCGCCCAGGGCGTGATTGTAATTAACCCGGTTGCCGTGGCCAGCGTGCTGGTTTACTTCATTGCCGCCTCGGTGGCCCTCTACTTCATCTGGCTGTTTGTCTTTGCCGGTCTGAACCGTAAAGAGCGCGCCAGGCTACTGGTCTGCTTCATTCTGCTGGTGTCTGCGGCGTTCTTCTGGTCTGCGTTCGAGCAAAAACCGACGTCATTTAACCTGTTTGCCAACGACTACACTAATCGCATGATCGGTGATTTCGAAATCCCGGCCGTGTGGTTCCAGTCGATTAACGCCCTGTTTATTATTCTGCTGGCACCGGTCTTTAGCTGGGCGTGGCCGAAGCTGGCGAGCAACAACATTCGCCCGAGCAGCATCACCAAGTTCGTGATCGGCATTCTGTGCGCGGCAGGCGGCTTTGGCCTGATGATGCTGGCGGCGCAGAACGTCCTCAGTAACGGTGGGGCAGGCGTTTCTCCGTTCTGGCTGGTGGGCAGTATCCTGATGCTGACCCTCGGTGAACTGTGCCTGAGCCCGATTGGTCTGGCGACCATGACCCTGCTGGCTCCGGAAAGAATGCGCGGCCAGATGATGGGGCTGTGGTTCTGCGCCAGCGCCCTGGGCAACCTGGCGGCGGGCCTGATTGGCGGCCACGTGAAGGCTGACCAGCTGGATATGCTGCCGGATCTCTTCGCGCGCTGCTCCGTTGCTCTGCTGATTTGTGCCGCCGTTCTAACGGTGCTCATTGTTCCGGTGCGTCGTATGCTGGAAAATGCGCAGACGAAAAGTGAGCCGAAACCCGTAACTAACGCCTGAATCTGAACGACATTGCCGGGGCGTGGTTACGCGCCGGCAATGCAACGAAAGAGGTTCAGATGCAGATTGGGTTTGTTGGACTTGGCGCGGTAGTCGAAACCGCCTATTTGCCCGCATTACAAGGTACCTTTGCTGAATCACTTCCCTGTCCGGGATTTGATATCCAGCCCGCGAAAACCCTGGATGGCGTTACGCGAGTTCCAACCCTTGCCGACCTTCTTGCCGGACCCCTCGATACGCTGTTTATCACCACCGCATCGCTACAACACCTTGACGTGCTTGAGCAGGCGCTGGCGTCTTCCATCCCGCGCATCGTGGTGGAAAAACCGATCGTCGCCACCCTGGGCCAGACCGAAAAACTGAGATCGCTGCTGGCGAGGCCGGAGGCAGCCGCGCGGGTGCTGGCACTCGATCACTGGATGGCGCGCATAAACCTGGTGCGCCTGGGGCTGGTCAGACACCTTTCTGATATCGTCAGGATCGAGGGTTTTTTGCAGGAGCCAAGCGGGTTTAACGCGGCGGGTGAGCCCATCGCGCTTAACTTTGCCACCGGCGAGCCGGATACCCGGACGCTTCGCCATCCGGATGGGGTAATCCTGGATATCGGCACCCACGTGCTGGCGATGATGCGCGAGACGGTGCGGTATCTGGGCGGCAGCGGCGAGCTTGCTTTACAGGTCGTGACGGCCAGAGATCGGCTGGGGCGCGATATCGCCAGAGGCGATATGACCACTGCCGAAGGCGAGGCGCATCTTCAGGGGACGATGGGCGGCGTGCCGGTGGATATCTGGCTGAACAAATATGCCGGGCCGTCAGGCGGGCAAAAAGGGCTGCGACTGCATCTGCGGGACGGACGCATCATCAGCCACGACCGGCGCGGGGCAGAGGATGTGCTGACGCTCACCGACGGCGAGCAGGTTCAGTGCTGGCGCTTTGGCGGCACGATTTACGCGAACTGTCTGGCAGAACACATTCTGGGAGAGCAGAGCCTGTTTGTACGCGACCCGCAGGAGGTGAGCCGCACAACGCAGCGGCGGCTGGAAGAGGTTGAGCTCCTGCTGAGATTACAGCAGCAGCTGCGTGGCCCTCACTGAGCGCATCGTGGTAAAATCGATTGAGTACTGAATATCCTTCAAAGGAGTCATCATGTCGATTACCTGCCCGGAATGTCACGCAGAGCTGGAGCCGCAAAACGGTGTGGCGCACTGCGAGAGCTGCAATAAAGATATTGCCCTGGAAGCCCGCTGCCCGGAGTGCCATCAGCCACTCCAGGTGTTAAAAGCCTGCGGTGCGGTGGATTATTTCTGCCAGAACGGCCACGGGCTGATCTCGAAAAAGCGCGTGGAGTTCGTCGCGGCTGACTAATCGCATACGCAGCCTTCGCCTTTTTGCCAGAGTTCGACCAGCGACTCTGGCGCTTCCTGTTCGGGAACCAGCACGATGATGTCGGTGTATTGCGCCTGATTGTGCCGGGTCCAGATTATCTGAATGCGAAAATAGCGCTGGTCGCCGCCGCCGGGTGACGACGGCTGGCCGGGCGGCTCTCCACGAGGAATCGCCTGCTGAAGTATGTTCACCACGCGCTGGCGCTGTGCACTGTTAAGCGTCGAGAGAGCGATTCGCCGCAACCCGCTGAGATGCGGGATATAGGCCACGCCACCTTCACGCGCCAGCTCGACGACCGCGTCTTCGGTCAGTTCCGGAACCTGCATTCACAACACTCCCACCTGTTTCCAGGCTTGTTCAATGGCTGCTGCGACGTCGCCACCCGATCGCTTTTCACCGTGGGCAACCGTCAGTTTCGCAAAGGCGTCAAAATCTGCATCTTGCGCCAGCTGTCGATCGCAAACCGTGTCATACCATGCATAACCGGCTTTCTCCCAGGCGTTGCCGCCAATGGCCGTTGCAGCAAGATAAAACGCGCGATTGGGAATGCCTGAATTAAGATGCACGCCGCCGTTATCTTCGCGCGTTTTGATAAAGTCTTTCATGTGCGCGGGCTGCGGATCTTTTCCGAGCAGCGGATCGTTATAGGCGGTGCCGGGCTCTGACATCGATCGTAGCCCCTTGCCGTTGATCCCTTCAGCCAGCAGTCCTCCACCAATCAGCCAGTCGGCTTCATCAGCCGTTTGCTTCAGGTGATACTGTTTCACCAGCGAGCCGAAAACGTCCGATAAAGACTCATTCAGCGCGCCCGATTGTTCAAAGTAGATTAGCCCGGCTTCGGTTTCGGTCACCCCATGGCTAAGTTCATGCGCCACTATGTCAATGGCAATGGTGAAGCGGTTAAATATCTCGCCGTCGCCATCGCCAAACACCATCTGCTGACCATTCCAGAAAGCGTTCTGATATTCCCGCCCATAATGAACGGTGCCCGTCAGCATCAGCCCTTTATTATCCAGCGAGTCGCGGTGATAATTTTTCCAGAAAAATTCATGGGTGATACCTAAATAATCATAGGCTTCATCGACAGTAATATCCCCGTTTGACGGCTGCCCCTCATAACGCACCTGAATGCCAGGCAGTTCCTGGGCCTGTTTTGCATCATAAATATCACGCTCCAGCTGCCCGGTTTTATTCACGTGCGGCGCGGCGGGTTTACCTGGCATATGGGCCATCAGCGTTTGTACATGCGTCAGCGTCTGGCGGGCGCAACGCTGTTGAGGCTCAGAGCCACTCTCAATAATACGACGAAGAATATAGGGCGGGATCACGCTGTGAATTCGGGTCATGCTTCTCTCCTGTTTCTGGCAATGCCGAAAAAAGAAACACTTTCAGTGTAAATGATGAAGCCGGGGGCGGGGAGAAGTCGGAGTATTCGTACCGGTAAAAACTGGCACAACGCCTTCTCAGCGTTTAGGTTTTTTACAGCGGCAATAAGAGGAGCGTAATGAACAGACCGATCGCACTGGGTATAACCGGGTTCTCATTAATCGCGGTGACATACGGCATGGCGAGATTTTCCTGGGGGTTGATGCTGCCCGATATCCGTCAGGACATTCCTTTCTCACCCCAGGTTGCCGGGTTGATTGCAGCCTGCAGCTATGCGGCTTATTGCCTGTCAGTGTTTTTTGCCTCTTTCCTCACCAGTCGCTATGGCCCTCGCGTACCGGCTTTGCTGGCCGCCGCCACGGCCGCAAGTGGGCTGATTATTCTGGCTTTCTCGGCGCTGCCGCTTACCCTGGCGACAGGATTATTTATTGCCGGATTGAGTTCTGGCCTGGCCTCACCCGCGCTTGCCGGGGCCGTAAATGACACCATTGCCCCGGATCGCCAGACCCTGGTGAATACCGTCATTAATGCCGGAACAAGCGCCGGGATCATCCTCTCGGTGCCGGTTCTGCTTTTTATGCCCGGCGGCTGGCGGGCGGCCTGTATCGTCTTTGCCCTGCTGGCACTGCTCTGCCTGCTGGCAGCCTGGCGTTATCTGCCGGGTCTGGCTTCGCGCAAGCGTGAACAAACGCCATCCTGGCGCGAGTCGCTTCGCAAGCCGGGAATGTTCCGGCTGTTAAGTATTGCTTTTGTGAGCGGCGTTGCCAGCGCCGCCTGGTGGAGTTTTGGCCCGGAGCTGCTCAGGAATCATAGCGGGCTTGATAGCGCCGTCACGCGGGTTCTGTGGCTGGTGAGCGGCGGGGCAGGGATCCTGGCCGTGTTTACCGGGGATCGCAGATTTTCATGGCCGCTTCGCTGTTGGCTCTGGCGTTAAGTGAAGGGTTTGCCTGGTGGCTCGTCCCGGTGGTAGCGATGAGCGGGGCGGGATACGTTATTTTATCCGGCGTACTGCTGGTGCAGGGGGCGGTTATCGCTCATCCGTCACCGGCTGTGGGGGTCAGTATGGCTTTTCTGATGCTGGCAGCCGGGCAAATTGTCGGCTCCGTGGTGTTTGGCCTGTTGCTGGGAATGGCGGGCGCAGCGGTCGCGCTGGTCATTTTTTCCGGGCTGTCCTGGGTGATGCTTGCCGTCACGCCGGACGGCCAACAATAATTACGCTTTTTTGCGCGCGCGCGTTTTCTTCACCGGCGTTACGCCTTTCACTTCGCTCTCTACCCAGCCGTCTGACAGCCGGGTGGTGAGCACATCCCCGGCTTTGACCTGTTTCGTCTGCTTCAGCACTTTGCCGTCGGTGGCGGTGGTCACGCTGTAACCGCGCGCCAGCGTTGAAAGCGGGCTGACGGCTTCAAGATGGGTGACCGCATTACCAAAGCGCTCGCGGGTGCTGCCGAGGCGGGCGCGCACGTTCTCAGCCAGCCGGTATTCCAGCTGCTGGATACGCGTCTGCGCGCGCCAGATGCGCGGCTGCGGGTTCTGCTGATTAAGACGCTGAGAGGTTCGCTGCTGGCGCTGCACCGCGCGTTTAAGCTGGTTGTCCACCGCGAGGTTCATCCGCTGGCGCAGGCGTTCCAGCACTGTCTGCTGGCGCGCCAGACGCAGCTGCGGGTGCTGCTGCTGCAGTCGATGATGAAGCTGGGTAAAGCGACGGGTGCGGTTGGCAAGGAAATAGTCCATCGCCATCTCGAGGCGCTGCTGGCCGTTCTGGATCTGGCGCAGCAGTTCCAGCTGGTTCCGGCTCACCATTTCTGCTGCCGCGGACGGCGTTGGTGCCCGCAGGTCGGCGACAAAATCGGCGATGGTGACGTCGGTTTCATGGCCGACGGCGCTCACCACCGGGATCCGGCTGGCAAAAATGGCCCGCGCGACCCGCTCGTCGTTAAAGCTCCAGAGATCTTCCAGCGAGCCGCCGCCGCGCCCGACGATCAGTACATCACACTCCTGACGGGCGTTAGCGAGCTGAATGGCGCGAACAATCTGCCCCGGCGCGTCCTCGCCCTGAACGGCGGTCGGGTAGATCACGACCGGCAGGGAAGGGTCGCGGCGTTTCAGCACGTGCAGAATGTCATGCAGCGCGGCGCCGGTTTTCGAGGTGATCACCCCCACGCAGTGGGCAGGGGAGGGGAGCGGTTGCTTATATTGCTGATCGAACAGCCCTTCTGCTGAAAGTGCGGCTTTCAGCTGCTCGTATTTCTGCTGTAGAAGCCCTTCACCCGCAGGCTGCATGCTTTCAACGATAATCTGGTAATCACCGCGCGGCTCGTACAGAGTGATACTGGCGCGAACCAGCACCTGCTGCCCGTGCTGCGGCCGGAACGTCACCCGCCGGTTGCTGTTGCGGAACATCGCGCAGCGCACCTGAGCGGTGTTGTCTTTCAGGGTGAAGTACCAGTGACCGGAAGCTGGCTGTGTGAAATTGGAGATCTCTCCGCTGATCCACACCTGGCCAATTTCCTGCTCAAGCAGCAAACGGACCGTCTGATTAAGGCGGCTGACGGTAAAAATTGAGGGGGACTGGGAGGATAACATGTGAGCGGGATCAAATTCTAAATCAGCAGGTTATTCAGTCGATAGTAACCCGATAAGAGGCAATCGCAAGCATTTTTTATAAAAAAGTGTAGATGCAATCGGTTACGCTCTGTATAATGCCACGGCAATATTTAACCACCCAGGTCAGAGATATTGCCCATGCTACGTATCGCTAAAGAAGCACTGACGTTTGACGACGTCCTCCTCGTTCCCGCTCATTCCACCGTTCTGCCGAATACTGCCGACCTCAGCACGCAGTTGACCAAAACCATTCGCCTGAACATTCCTATGCTCTCCGCGGCAATGGACACCGTGACTGAAGCGCGCCTGGCTATCGCCCTGGCTCAGGAAGGCGGCATTGGCTTTATTCATAAAAACATGTCTATCGAGCGCCAGGCGGAAGAAGTTCGCCGCGTGAAGAAGCATGAATCTGGCATCGTTACCGACCCACAAACCGTCCTGCCAACCACCACCCTGCACGAAGTGAAAGCGCTGACCGAGCGTAACGGCTTCGCAGGCTACCCGGTTGTGACCTCCGATAACGAACTGGTGGGCATCATCACTGGCCGTGACGTCCGTTTCGTCACCGACCTGAACCAGCCGGTCAGCGTCTATATGACCCCGAAAGAGCGTCTGGTCACCGTACGTGAAGGTGAATCCCGCGACGTGGTCTTCGCCAAAATGCATGAAAAACGCGTTGAAAAAGCGCTGGTTGTGGACGATGGCTTCCACCTGCGCGGCATGATCACCGTTAAAGATTTCCAGAAAGCAGAACGTAAACCCAACGCCTGTAAAGACGAGCATGGCCGTCTGCGCGTCGGCGCGGCAGTTGGCGCGGGCGCCGGCAACGAAGAGCGCGTTGACGCGCTGGTTGCTGCGGGCGTTGACGTCCTGCTGATCGACTCCTCCCACGGCCACTCCGAAGGCGTGCTGCAGCGTATTCGTGAAACCCGTGCAAAATACCCTGATCTGCAGATCATCGGCGGTAACGTAGCGACCGGCGCGGGCGCGCGTGCCCTGGCCGACGCGGGTTGCAGCGCGGTGAAAGTAGGTATTGGCCCAGGCTCCATCTGTACTACCCGTATCGTGACCGGCGTAGGCGTTCCGCAGATCACCGCCGTATCTGACGCGGTCGAAGCGCTGGAAGGGACCGGCATTCCGGTTATCGCTGACGGCGGCATCCGCTTCTCTGGCGACATCGCCAAAGCCATCGCGGCCGGTGCGGCAGCGGTCATGGTCGGTTCCATGCTGGCGGGTACCGAAGAGTCTCCGGGCGAAATCGAACTGTTCCAGGGGCGTTCTTATAAATCCTACCGCGGTATGGGTTCCCTGGGCGCGATGTCCAAAGGCTCCTCCGACCGTTACTTCCAGACCGACAACGCCGCTGACAAACTGGTGCCGGAAGGTATCGAAGGTCGCGTGGCCTATAAAGGCTACCTGAAAGAGATCATCCACCAGCAGATGGGCGGCCTGCGCTCCTGTATGGGCCTGACCGGCTGTGGTACCATTGACCTGCTGCGTACTAAAGCGGAATTCGTGCGTATCAGCGGTGCGGGTATCCAGGAAAGCCACGTTCACGACGTGACGATCACCAAAGAGTCTCCGAACTACCGTATGGGCTCCTGATTAATTTCCGCGCCCGGCTCTAAGCCGGGCGCTCTGTTTTTGTTTCACTTGCCTCGGAATTAGCGTCAATGACGGAAAACATTCATAAACATCGCATTCTCATCCTCGATTTCGGTTCTCAATATACTCAGCTGGTGGCACGTCGCGTGCGTGAGCTGGGCGTTTACTGCGAACTGTGGGCGTGGGATGTTACGGAAGCTCAGATTCGCGAGTTCAATCCAAGCGGCATCATCCTCTCCGGCGGCCCGGAAAGCACCACCGAAGACAACAGCCCGCGCGCGCCGCAGTACGTATTCGAAGCCGGTGTGCCGGTGTTCGGCGTCTGCTACGGCATGCAGACCATGGCGATGCAGCTGGGTGGTCACGTCGAAGGTTCAAACGAGCGTGAATTCGGCTACGCGCAGGTTGAAGTACAGACCGACAGCGCCCTGATCCGCGGTATCGAAGACTCCCTGACCGCCGACGGCAAACCGCTGCTCGACGTCTGGATGAGCCACGGCGACAAAGTCACCGCGATCCCGTCCGACTTCGTGACCGTCGCCAGCACCGAAACCTGCCCGTTCGCGATCATGGCGAACGAGGAAAAACGCTTCTACGGCGTGCAGTTCCACCCGGAAGTGACCCATACCCGTCAGGGTATGCGCATGCTGGAGCGCTTTGTTCGCGATATCTGCCAGTGTGAAGCCCTGTGGACGCCTGCAAAAATTATCGACGACGCCGTTGAGCGTATCCGCCAGCAGGTGGGTGACGACAAGGTGATCCTCGGCCTGTCCGGCGGCGTTGACTCCTCCGTAACCGCGATGCTGCTGCACCGCGCCATCGGTAAAAACCTGACCTGCGTCTTCGTGGACAACGGCCTGCTGCGTCTGAACGAAGCCCAGCAGGTAATGGACATGTTTGGCGACCACTTCGGCCTGAATATCGTTCACGTTGAAGGCGAGAAGCGCTTCCTCGACGCGCTGGAAGGCGAAAACGATCCGGAAGCCAAACGTAAAATCATCGGCCGCGTGTTCGTTGAAGTGTTCGACGAAGAAGCGCTGAAGCTGGAAGACGTGAAGTGGCTGGCACAGGGCACCATCTACCCTGACGTGATCGAGTCCGCGGCGTCTGCCACCGGTAAAGCACACGTCATCAAATCTCACCACAACGTGGGCGGCCTGCCGAAAGAGATGAAGATGGGTCTGGTTGAGCCGCTGCGTGAGCTGTTCAAAGACGAAGTGCGTAAGATCGGTCTGGAGCTGGGTCTGCCGTATGACATGCTCTACCGTCACCCGTTCCCGGGTCCGGGTCTGGGCGTTCGCGTGCTGGGTGAAGTGAAGAAAGAGTACTGCGACCTGCTGCGTCGCGCCGACGCGATCTTCATCGAAGAACTGCACAAAGCTGACCTGTACAACAAAGTGAGCCAGGCGTTCACCGTGTTCCTGCCGGTTCGTTCCGTTGGCGTAATGGGCGATGGCCGCAAGTACGACTGGGTTGTCTCCCTGCGTGCGGTAGAGACCATCGACTTTATGACCGCGCACTGGGCGCACCTGCCGTATGACTTCCTGGGCCGTGTGTCTAACCGCATCATCAACGAAGTGAACGGTATTTCCCGCGTGGTGTATGACATCAGCGGTAAGCCGCCAGCAACGATCGAGTGGGAATAATTCCCGCCCGTTAAGCGTTAAAAAATCAAGCCCGCCTCTCGCGGGCTTTTTTTCGCTGGTCTCATTTCACCGCTTGCTCAATCACCCGGGCAATCTCCTCGGGATGGCTCACCATTGAAACATGGCTTGCCGCCACCTCACTGGTTTTCGCATCGATCGCCTTCGCCATCGCGCGTTCCAGATCCGGGTTGATCATCCGGTCATTTTTGCTCACCACATACCAGCTCGGCTTATCGTGCCAGGCCGCGTGGGTCACCTTTTCTGCAAAAGCCTCCGCGCGGATCGGGCCCTGGGTTGCCACCAGCGTGTTTTGCTCTGCGGCCTGAATGTCCGGGGCAAAATCCTGGCGTACCGATTTGCCAGGCAGATAGAGGAAACCGTCTGCGGTTTTGGCGATGCCTGCGCTGCCCGGCGGGGCGGGGAAGCTGTTTGCCAGGTCCGCCGTCGACTGGCCCGAGTCCGGGGCAAACGCCGCCACATACACCAGCGATTTAACCCGCGCATCGTTACCCGCCTCGCTGATGACCGTGCCGCCCCAGGAGTGCCCCACCAGCACCACATCCCCCTGAGCCCGGGCGATGGCGCGCCGGGTGGCGGCCACATCGTCCTGCAGCGAGGTGAGCGGCAGTTGAACGGCAATGACGTCGGTATGCTGGCGTTGCAGGTCGCTAATCACGCGGTTCCAGCTGCTGCCGTCGGCAAAAGCCCCGTGCACCAGCACCACGGTTTTATCGTTGTTCGCCAGCGCAGCCCCGCTGGCAGAGGCCAGCAGCAGGCTGGCCATCAGGGTGAGTGTAAACCGTTTTTTCATGATTAAGCCTCAGCGATAAATATCGGCGGTGCCTGACAGGGTGTTATTTCCCCCGGCGGAGGTAATGCGAAACGCGCTGGCGCCCGCTTTGGCTGCTTTGGCCTGCAGTTTTGCCTCCAGATCCGCGAGCGACGATGCGCCGCTGCTGTCGGAAACAGTGCCGATCTTTTGTTGCCCCTGGGCCTGGTTAATTTCCTGGGCTGCGAACGCGGATGACGTCATGGCAGCAGTGAAGGTCAGGACAGCAATCAGTAATGTTTTCATGGTTAAAACCCTTAAAAATAAGTGAGTGGTTGCGTTCAGTGCATCGCCCCAGCATGCGGCGGCACGGTAAATTCGACGGTTTTACGATCGACAGGCTTATGGGTTGGATCGGCAAGAATAATGGTCACCTTGTGATGGCCTGCAGGCAGTCCCACCAGAATGACCGGCTCGCCGCTGGCGTCCGCCCAGTGCCAGGGGTTGTCATCCACGATGACGTGGATATGGCCGATGCGCGGCGTTACTTTTAGCGCCTCGGGCCCGAACACGGGTTCAATACGCATGCTCTCTGTACGGTATTGAATAAAGACCGCGCCTTTACTCAGCGGGCCTGCCAGGGGCGGATCCACAATCAGCTTCGCCGGATGCTGGAGCTGTTCGGGCGGTGCAACGGCGGCGGGGCCGTTAACATCTGCCGCGCTGAGGCCGCTTAACGGCGCGGCCCAGGTGCAGGCTGATGTCAGTGCGAACAGAGCGAGCAGTAAATGTCGACGCATCATTCGGGTATCTCCTCTTCAGGTCATCAATGGCGACAGATACAGAAAACCATTTTTATGTATCGGGTCTGTTTGCTGTGGGCGGCTTTTTTGTATGGCTGCGTAAGCAGGAGGGTGTGGATACAGTGCGATACATTCCGCGCAAGCGCGGGGGCATTTTCGCTGGCATGGTGTCTGCAGAGGCACCCGGGTGGGTGCTTAAGCAAACAGGAGAATGACCATCATGAATCACGAAAAAGTAGCGTTGGTTTTCGGCGGGGCGCGCGGTATCGGGGCGGCCATTGCGATACGTCTGGCGCACGACGGCTACCGGGTAGCCATCACATGGGTATCTCGTCCCGACAGGGCGCAGGACGTGGTCTCAACCATTGAACGCCAGGGCGGGCAGGCGATAGCTATAGAAGCCGACAGCGCTGATGCGGCGGCAATCCAGGCGGCAGTCGATAAGACGCTGCACCGCTACGGCAGGCTGGATGTTGCCGTGGTGAACGCGGGTGTGCTTCGCCCAGGGACGATTGAGGAGTATGCGCTGGCGGATCTGGATACTACCCTGGCCGTCAACGTGCGCGGCGTCTTTCTCGCCATTCAGGCGGCGGTAAAAACGATGGCTGAAGGGGGAAGAGTTATCACCATCGGCAGCAATACCGCGGTGCGCACGGGCCATGCGGGCAGCAGCGTTTACGCCATGAGTAAAGCGGCGGTGGCATCGATGGTGCAAAACCTCGCTCTGGATCTGGCACCACGGCGCATCACCATAAACAACATCCAGCCGGGGCCGGTTGCCACCGATATGACAGCCAGCATGGTGGACCAGATTACTCCGCTCGTCCCCCTGCAACGTATCGGTAAGCCGGAAGAGATCGCCTCGCTGGCAGCCTGGCTTGCCGGTGAGTCTTCCGGTTACATGACCGGTTCAAGTCTGACCATTGACGGCGGATTTGTCCTTTAGTCGGTGAGGGCAGGGATGCCCTCACCATCACGCACTGCCTGGCTCTTCACAATGGCCACAGCCAGCCCGGCGATCGCCAGCGTTAACCCCCACGAAATCCACATTGCGCCCATCACGCCCAGCGCCCGGTTCAGCCAGGCATAAGCCAGCGGGGATGCCGCCGCCATCAGCTGGGCGGGGATCAGCAGCACCCCGGTGCGTCTGGCGTACTCTTCCGGCGCAAACAGCTGCAAGGGCAGGGTCGCTTTTACGATGGTTACCAGACCGTTAATCGCCCCGTAGCCCAATACAAAACCGGCGGCCGACCAGAGCCATAGCAGGCTGCTCAGACCCAGCAAAAAGCAGACCGGCATCGCAAGGGCGGTGAGCAGCGTGAGGCGCAGCGGAGTGAGCCCCGCTCCGGCGATCACCTCCAGAAAGCGTGCGCCGGTCTGCCCGATGCCCCAAAGCATGCCGACGGCAACCGGCAGGCCGAGGCTGGCGATAAATTCCGGCAGATGGGTGGAGGTGCCGTTGGAGACAAAGGTGATTAGTGCGATAAACGCGGCGTACAGCCAGCCGTTGCGCCGATCCTGTCCCCCGCCAGATACGGCAGGTTTATTGACGACAGGGCGCGTTTGATTGGGTAACGACAGGGTTAACGCCGCGCTCAGCAAGCCGAACAGGGCATAAACGAGCAGCGCGTCACGCCAGCTCATGCGTGTCAGCAGCGCCTCGCCCAGCGGCCAGAACACTACCGAGGCCAGCCCCCCTGCCAGCGTGACGCGGGAGATGGTTCGCCGCGCCAGCTGGCCGTAGAGATTGACCAGCGCCGCAAACAGCGCGTCGTACAGCGCCAGGCGCATGCCGATGCCGGTCAATATCCAGGCGCTGTACCAGGCGACGAGGGAGTGCGACTCCGCCATCAGCAAACAGCTAAAAGCGAGCAGCAGAGAGCCTGTCATCACCACCCGCTGGCCCCCGGCCCGCGCCAGGAGGCGGGCAACAAAGGGCGAGAGAGCGGCCATCACCAGCATGGCGAGCGTCAGGCCCGAGTAAATTTGCGCAGAAGACCAGCCGATATCGGCGGCGATCGCCCGGGCAAAGGTGCCCGGCATATAAAAGGAGATCCCCCAGTTGATAAGCTGGTTACAGCCGGTGGTGAGGGGGATGGCGCAGGGTATGGCAGGGTTTTTCATTATCTTTCATTCCATCAGGGAGTTATCCTGAGCATATCCACTGCATCAGGGCGCAGGCAGGCCCGGGCGTTTATGGCTCCTATAAGAGAAACTTTGTAATGACGACGCTGAATCTGGGACAGCTGGCGACCTTTCGCCTGGTGGTGCAGCGGGGCAGTTTTTCTGCCGCTGCGGATGTGCTCGGGCTTTCGCAGCCGGCCGTGAGCTTGCAGATCCGCCAGCTGGAGCAGTTTCTGCAGGCGCGATTAATCGAGCGTACCGGGCGGGGTGTTAAAGCCACGGCGGCCGGGCTGGCGTTATTAACCCACGGCGAGCGCATCGGGCGGGCGGTGGATGAGGCGATACGTTCCGTGGCCGCGTTCAGCCAGGAAGTGAGCGGAACCATCACCCTTGGAATGGGCGCGACGGCCTGCATTCACCTGTTGCCACCGCTCCTGCAGGAACTGCGTCAGTCGCATCCGCTGCTGCGGGTCGGCGTCACTACCGGCAACACCCTTGAGATCGTTCGCGCTATCGAGGAGAACCGTCTCGATCTGGGGCTGGTGACGCTCCCGGCAGCCGGTTCGGCGCTGGCGATCGCCCCGGTGATGGATGAGGAGTTTGTGTTTATCGCCGCCGGGGAACAGCAGGCGCAATTTGACACGCTGACCGCAGAGCATCTGCAGGATCGGCCCTTTATCGCGTTCAGTGCGGGAAGCAGTACGCGCCTGGTGATCGACGCCTGGTTTCAGGCAAGCGGCGTGGAAGCGCAGCCGATTATGCAATCCGGCAGTATCGAAGCGATCAAGCGTATGGTTCGTGTCGGGCTGGGATACAGCATCATTCCCCGAATGGCGGTCGATTGCGTGGAAGACAGGCAGGGGTTATGCGTGCGGTCGCTTACGCCGGTATTACAGCGCCAGCTGGCCATCGTAATGCGTCAGGATAAAATTCTGAGCAAAGGAATTAGCGAAATTATTCGATTATTACAGCCTGCGGAATAATTAAATTAACCAACAAAATCCAAACGATTAATTAATTGTCGACGGGGAACGCTCGGCGTAATCGACGGAGAGGCTGGATTGCTGGGCCTGCTTTTTCTCCTGATGGTGATACCACGCACCAATAGAAGAATAAACGAAGCGGCCGACGAAAAAGAAGAGGCTGATAAGCAGTATGATACGCGTCATCCGAGTGTTAAACCGATGTCGTCTTCGCATACGTGTGGCCTGACTCACTGTAGTTATCCTGAAAATACCCTGCGGGCGGTACGCCATTAAGGCATACGGGCGGGCAGGGGTCAATTAATCCTAATGTAAAATTCCGTCAACAACTCACCCATTTATTGTTATGTATAATAATAAGTTTATTTACGCCATTGATAATTAGCACAAAAGTAGGGTTAAAAAGCGTGAATATTATTTATCGATATTAATATGTTTGATTTAAGTCAAATGTCACTCGCCGTTGCTAACTAAAATCTTTATTCCTTTCGTGTAATCGATATTTCGTCTGCACGGCAACATTGTCAGGTTGGATGCCTGTCTGAACTACCCCCCTGGATGAGCGGGTTTACTATGGCATCTATGACTATTTTCGCGTTATACAAAAAATACAAAGACCACTGGTGGGGACTGCCGTTGCTCCTGCCGGTGCTCCTGCTGCCCCTTGCCCGTCACGCCACAACCTACACCCAGGTGGAGGGTCACGTTGTGGTGCTCTATTACATGCCCCTGGCGTTTCTGCTCTCGCTGATGCTGTTTTATGGCATGGCGGCCGTGCCTGGCATTATGCTTTCGCTGTTCCTGCGCTACTACCCCTCGATCGGCGGCTACGAAACCGCCGTTACCATGGCGCATTACCTGATCCCGATAACGCTCAGCTGGGGCGGATATAAGGTCTTTGCGCCGCGTCGGAACAGGGTCTCGTACGGCGACGGACGGCTGATGGCGCAGCGTCTGTTCTGGCAAATGTTCTGCCCGGCCACCATTTTCCTGCTGCTGTTTCAGTTTGCTGTCTACCTTGGCGTCTATCAGACAAGGTTCGATCTGGTGGGTATCAACACCATCGGCATCCGCTCGCTGATTAACTATCAGGGATTGCTGGTTGGCTGTCTGACCGGGGTGCCGTTCTGCTACCTGGTTATCCGCACCCTTCGCCACCCCCGCTATCTGCGCAGCCTGATCTCCCAGATTGCGCACCAGATTGACAGCAAGGTGACGGTGACGGAAGTTATTATCTGGATAGTAGCAACCAGCTCGCTGCTCTCCTTGCTGCTGTGGCCTATCAATGAAAACAGCACCATCTTTAGTACCAACTACACGCTGTCGTTGCTGATGCCGGTGATGCTGTGGGGCTCGATGCGCTTCGGTTACAAGCTGATGTCTCTGATCTGGACCCCGGTGCTGATCCTCTCCATTCACTATTTCTACCGCTATATCCCCTGGTCGCAGGGTTACGACATCCAGCTCACCATTACGTCATCCAGCTATCTGGTCTTTACCTTCGTGGTAGTTTATATGGCGATGCTGGCGACGCGTCAGCGGGAAGTGAATATTCGCGCCCGGCGTCTGGCGTTCCTCGACCCGGTGGTGCACATGCCCAACCTGCGTGCGCTCAACCGTGCCCTTGGAAAGAAGCCCTGGTCGGTGCTCTGCTTCCTGCGCATCCCGGAACTGGAGGTTCTGGGGCGTAACTACGGCGTATTGCTGCGTATCCAGTACAAACAGAAGCTGGCCGCGTGGCTGAATGAATACCTGGAATCAGATGAGTGCGTGTATCAGCTGTCGGGTCACGATCTGGTCTTGCGGTTGAATACCGAAATGCATCAGTCCCGCATTGACGAACTGGATCAGCACATCAAGCGTTTTCGTTTTATCTGGGACGGAATGCCGCTCCAGCCGCCGGTGGGGGTCAGCTACTGCTATGTGCGTTCCCCGGTGGTGCATCTCTATCTGCTGCTGGGCGAGCTGAGCACCATTGCGGATCTCTCTCTGGCGACCAATCACCCGGAAAACCTGCAGCAGCGCGGCGCCATTAATCTTCAGCGCGGCCTGAAAGACAAAGTCGAGATGATGAACCGCCTGCAGCGGGCGCTGGAAAAAGACGAATTTACCCTGCTGGCGCAGCCGGTACAGGGCATTCGCGGCGATAACTATCACGAGATCCTGCTTCGTCTGCAAAATGGCGACGACGGATTGATTTCGCCCGATGTCTTCCTGCCCGTTGCCCAGGAGTTTGGCCTCTCGTCGCGCATTGATTTGCTGGTGCTGGAGAAGGCGCTTAAGTTTATGGCGGATAACCGGGAAGCATTGCCGGCACAGCGGTTCGCTATCAATCTTTCGCCAACGTCCGTCTGCCGGGCCCAGCTGCCGCTTGAGGTCAGCCGGATGTTGCAAAAATATTCTGTTGAGAGCTGGCAGCTGATCTTCGAGATCACCGAGAGCAGCAGTTTTGGCAATGCCGGGCTGGCGATGCAGACCGTGAATCACTTGCAGCAGATGGGATGCCGGATTGCCATTGATGATTTTGGTACCGGCTACGCCAGCTATGCGCGCCTGAAAAATGTCGATGCCGATATCCTCAAGATCGACGGCAGCTTTATCCGTAACATCGTCAGCAACAGCCTGGACTATCAGATTGTTGCCTCCATCTGCCATCTGGCGCGGATGAAAAAGATGCTGGTGGTGGCGGAGTATGTTGAAAGCGAAGAGATCCGCGATGCCGCCGAGGCGATGGGCATTGACTATTTTCAGGGCTATTTAATTGGGAAACCCGTGCCGCTGGAAAATGTGTTGATGACAGAGGCGCTCAGTCAGAGCGCCTGAGGGGAGGGTTACGCAGCGACGTTCGGCGAGCGCTCTTCTTCAATTTTTAAGCACCAGCCGGTGACGGCGCTCCAGTACTGCTGCTCTTTTTCCAGATCCAGCAGAACCAGCGCGTTCTGGCTAAACCAGTCGTGCGGGAAGCTCAGCGTCCAGTGGTTATCGTCCGTGGTGAGCGTCAGCGTTGGCGGCGTGGTGGTCGCCTGGCGCTGGTTGTTCAGCAGCACGCCCAGACGTAACAGCTGGATCAGCGGCTGGAACTGTTTTTTCTTAAACAGCGTAAAGCGCGGCAACTCGTCCAGCTTAACGGCTTTACGATGATAGCGTACCAGCGAGGCCATCATGGTCTGCTGCTCCTGGTTGAAGCCGGGCAGGTCGCTGTTTTGCAGGATATAGGCCGAATGGCGATGCATCCCGCTGTGGTTGATATTCAGCCCCACTTCATGCAGCATCGCCGCCCACTTAAGCAGAGCTGCCAGCTGCGGATGCGCCAGTTTCGGATTCTGGGCTTCCCACTGATCGTACATATGGATCGTGGTTTCCAGCACGCGTCGGGCCTGTTCGCGGTCAATATTGTACTGATTGGCCAGGCTCTGGGCGGTACGGCTGCGGATATCCTGGTGACGGAAGCGGCCCTCCATCTCATACAGCACGCCTTCACGCAGCGCTCCGTCGGACAGACGCAGCTCACGGATTGCCAGCGCATCGAACACGCCGCACAGGATTGCCAGACCCGGCACAAAGACCGCTTTGCGCTCTTCGGACAGACCCGGCAGGCTCAGGGCATCAAAGCTCTTATGCTTGATCACCTCTTCCATCAGCATGGTCAGACGCTCTGGCGTGATAAAGCCATCTTTTTCGCCCATCTCTACCAGCACTTCGTGCGCCGCTTTGATGGTACCCGAGGCGCCAAGCGCCACGTTCCAGCCCTGCAGACGATACTGCCAGGCGAGGGACTCCAGTTTCTGTACCGCCGCCATACGCGCGCGCTGGAAGTTCTCCCGGCTGATAACACCGCCCGGGAAATAGAGCTGGGCAAAGCTGACGCAGCCCATCCGGCGGCTTTCAACCAGGTGCGGTTCAAAGTTCTCGCCAATCACCAGCTCCGTCGAGCCGCCGCCGATGTCAATCACCAGCTTGCGGCCCTTTTCAGGTTGCGTATGTTCCACGCCCATAAAAATCAGACGGGCTTCTTCGTTACCCGAAATGATCTCAATAGGGTAGGGGATCACCTTTTCAGCGCGTTTTAAAAATTCCGTGGCGTTAGCCGCCTGGCGCAGGGTATGGGTTCCGACAATGCAGACGCTTGATGCGGTGAAGCCCTGCAAACGTTCGGCGAACAATGACAGGCAGTTAAGCCCGCGCTCCATCGCCTCTTCGCTGAGCATATTGTCCGCACCCAGGCCGTCAGCCAGGTGGACGCGCTGCTTCAGACGACCGATGATCTGCATTGCGCCATCCACCTCACGGGCGATGACCATGTGGAAGCTGTTAGAACCTAGGTCGACCGCAGCAAACTCCTGCGGTCGTGGGGTCTTGTCGTTTATCGGCATAGGTTAATCGGGTTGCTCGAGTGATTTGATATAGTCGTAAATCGCCAGCTGTGCGCGCACCTTACGGCGGTTGCCGCGCGGCACATAGCGGTTACTCAGTTCTTTATCGATATAACGTGCTTTTACAGTATCACTTAACAATAAGTCAATGATATCAAGAATTTGTTGCTTCAGCCGTGGATCAAGCAGCGGTGCCGCCACTTCAATACGGTAATCGATATTACGCGTCATCCAGTCGGCTGAGGAGAGGTAGACGCGTTTATCGCCACCGTTCTCAAAAATATAGATGCGATCGTGCTCGAGATAGCGGTCGACGATACTGATGACGCGAATATTTTCACTAATCCCTTCGAGATCGGGGATCAGGGAGCACATACCGCGGATCAGCAGGTTAACCATCACCCCCGAGCTGGACGCAGCATACAGGCGATCCACCAGCCCTTTATCGACCAGGTTATTGAGCTTCAGCGTGATGCCGGAAGGCAGGCCCTTCTGCGCATTGGCGATCTCACGGTCGATCATGTCATACAGCAGGCGACGGGAGTTCTGCGGGGAGACCAGCAGATAGTCGAAGCTGACCGGGCGATACGGGTTTTCAATAAAGTTAAACACCCGACGCACTTCGTTGGTGATCCGCGCATCGGCGGTCAGCAGCGAGTAGTCGGTATAAATGCGTGCGGTTTTTTCGTTAAAGTTACCGGTGCCGATGTGGGCATAACGCACCACGTCATCGCCCTCTTTACGGGAGATGAGGAACAGCTTGGCGTGGATCTTCAGGCCAGGGGCGGAGAAGATCACGTGCACGCCCGCTTCGGTGAGACGACGGGCCCAGTGGATGTTGGCCTCTTCGTCGAAACGCGCCTGTAGTTCCACCACCACGGTCACTTTCTTGCCGTTGTGGGCAGCGTGGATCATCGCATCGATGATGCGGGAATCTTTCGCCACGCGGTAGATGTTGATTTTAATCGCCAGCACGTTGGGGTCGAACGACGCCTGACGCATCAGTTCCAGCACGTGCTCAAAGGTGTGGTACGGATAGTAGAGCAGGACGTCGCGCTCGCGAATGGCGTCGAAGCCGTTGCGGAACTTATCAAACCAGATGTGGCGCAGGCGCGGCAGCGGCTTGTTCACCAGGTTGGCTTTGCCAACGTTCGGGAAGCCGATAAAGTCTTTGAAGTTATGGTAGCGACCGCCCGGCACGATGGAGTCGTAGCGGGAGATAGTCAGCTTCTCGCGAAGCATCTCGACCATGGCATCGGGCATATCGCGCTGATAGACAAAGCGCACCGGCTCGGCCGTCAGACGCTGCTTAAGGCTGGAGGACATCAGCTCCATCAGGCTGGCCTCCATCTCGTGCACCAGATCGTACTCCGCGTCGCGGGTCATCTTCATGGAGTAGGCGTTCAGCGCATCGTAGTCGAAGAAGCCTTTAAAGATGTCGTCCAGGCAGTAGCGCAGAATGTTATCCAGCAGGATCATCGGCTTGCGGCGACGCGGCGTTTCCGGCGGCAGATTGACAAAGCGCGGGACTTTATCTGACGGGATCTCCAGCAGCGCATAGCGGATGCTGTCGCCGCGGATAATCTCTACCGCCAGATAGGTGTAGTCATCCTTCAGGAACTGCACCAGATCGGTTTCGCGGTTAATCAGGATCGGGGTGATGTGCTGGCGCAGATAATGTTTGAAATAGTGACGCAGCCAGCTCTGCTGGTTGACCGAGAGCTGACGCTCGTTGATCAGGAAGATTTGATTGCGCGCCATCTCCAGCAGCAATTCGTTATAGAGGCTATCAAACTCTTGATCGGCTTTCAGTACGCGGGACTGGATCTTGCCCAGCAGATGACGCGAGTTCGAGTTTAAACCCTGCTCTTCGCTAATGATGATTCGGCGCTTCAGTTCAGCAAAGCGAACTTTATAGAACTCGTCCAGGTTATTGGAGTAAATCCCCAGAAAACGCATGCGCTCAATCAGCGGGTTAGTTTTATCCGCCGCTTCCTGAAGCACGCGCTCGTTGAATGCTAACCAGCTTAGCTCTTTCTCGATGTATAACTTTTCCTGACCCATTACTACTCACACTCCAGTTCAATCACAGGACGTGGTAAATCCGTCTCGCCTTTATTATGGCGAGCATTTCCACAATATGTCCAACTGTGTCAGAAAAGTATGACAGTTAAATTATTTTTTGAGGGAAAATAGAGAGTTAGTTAAGTAGGTCGGGTAAGCGAAGCGCCACCCGACAAATATACTATTCTTCTGCCGCATGTCCTTGCGGGGGTAACGGCGCGCCGTCCAGCCAGGCGGCGCCGTCGCGCATTTCCAGACGACCGTCAACAAACCAGCTGACCACCAGCGGGTAGATGGCGTGCTCCTGGGCCTGCACCCGGGCGGTGACATCCTCTTCGCTGTCGCCTGCAAATACCGGCACTTTCGCCTGCAGAATAACCGGGCCGCCATCCAGCTCGTCAGTGACGAAATGGACCGAAGTGCCGTGCTCTTCATCGCCGTTATCCAGCACCTGACGATGGGTGTTCAGGCCAGGATATTTTGGCAGCAGGGAAGGGTGGATGTTCAGCAGTCGCCCGGCATAGTGCGCAACAAACGCCGGGCTGAGGATGCGCATATAGCCGGCAAGCACCACCACGTCCGGGGCGTAGGCGTCTATCTCCTGCACCAGCTCGCAGTCAAAGGCCTCGCGGCTGGCAAACTGGGAGGCGCTGAGCGCATGCACGGCAATGCCCGCATCGCGGGCACGCTCAAGGCCGTACGCATCGGCCTTGTTACTGAATACTGCGCGGAGGGTGCCGTTGATTTTCTTCTGTTTGCAGGCATCGATGATAGCCTGCAAATTACTTCCGTTACCGGAAATGAGCACCACTATATTTTTCATTCAATGACCACACGCTCTTCGGAATCAGACGCTTTGATGATACCGATTTTCCACGCGTTTTCACCTTTCGCCTGCAGCAGCGCCAGGGCTTTGTCCACTTCGCTTGCCGGCAGGGCAATAACCATCCCCACGCCGCAGTTGAAGGTGCGATACATCTCGTGATTGCTGACGTTACCGGCATCCTGGAGCCAGTTAAATACCGCAGGCCACTGCCATGAAGACTCGTCGATCACCGCCTGGGTGTTGTCCGGCAGTACGCGCGGGATGTTTTCCCAGAAGCCGCCGCCGGTCAGGTGGGCGATAGCGTGAACGTCCACGTTCTCAATCAGCTCCAGAACCGATTTCACGTAGATACGGGTAGGTTCGAGCAGGTGATCGGCCAGCGGTTTCCCTTCAAGCTCGGTGGTGAGGGGGTCGCAGCCGCTCACTTCGACAATTTTGCGCACCAGGGAGTAGCCGTTAGAGTGTGGGCCGCTGGACGCCAGGGCGATCAGCACGTCGCCGTCGGTCACTTTGCTGCCGTCAACGATCTCTGATTTTTCGACAACGCCCACGCAGAAGCCAGCAACGTCGTAATCTTCGCCGTGGTACATGCCCGGCATTTCGGCAGTTTCACCGCCCACCAGCGCACAGCCAGACTGCAGACAACCCTCGGCGATGCCGCTGATTACGCTGGCTGCGGTATCCACGTCCAGCTTGCCGGTCGCGTAGTAGTCGAGGAAGAACAGCGGCTCAGCGCCCTGAACAACCAGGTCATTGACGCACATCGCGACCAGGTCAACGCCAATGGTGTCGTGGCGTTTCAGATCCATCGCCAGACGCAGCTTGGTGCCCACGCCGTCGGTGCCTGAGACCAGAACCGGTTCACGGTATTTTTGCGGCAGCGCGCACAGTGCGCCGAATCCTCCCAGACCTCCCATCACTTCCGGGCGGCGGGTCTTTTTCACCACACCTTTGATACGGTCAACCAGCGCATTACCTGCGTCAATATCAACACCGGCATCTTTGTAGCTGAGAGAAGTTTTGTTGGTCACGGCTCAAGTCCCCACGCGATTGCATTGCGATAGTAAGAAAAATCGGCGCAATTCTAACAGTCCAGGCAAACGTTTGCGAGCCCATTCTGCAACAGAAAATAGCGCCCCTGAAAATCCAGCGAAAATCGCACCTCAGGACGCAAACATGAACCCGTTCACGAAAATGAAACCGGGTACATTCTTATTCTTGCAACCCTGCCAGGGAATGCACATCATTTTACTGAAACCGGTTTCTGTACTCTTTTTTGCCGATAATTAACGCTGAATGAGGGATATCGCATGTCAGGATTCAAAGAGGATTTTCTGTGGGGCGGCGCGGTGGCGGCGCATCAACTTGAAGGCGGCTGGCAGGAGGGCGGGAAGGGCGCAAGCGTTGCGGACGTGATGACCGCTGGCGCACACGGCGTCCCCCGCGAAATCACCGACGGCGTGCTGCCGGGTAAAAACTACCCCAACCACGAAGCCATCGATTTCTATCACCGGTACAAAGAAGATATCCAGCTGTTCGCGGAGATGGGCTTTAAATGCTTCCGCACCTCCATTGCCTGGACGCGTATTTTCCCCAAAGGCGACGAGCTGCAACCTAACGAGGCGGGGCTGAAGTTTTACGACGATCTGTTTGATGAGTGTCTGAAGCACGGCATCGAACCGGTGATCACCCTCTCGCACTTCGAAATGCCTTATCACCTGGTAAAAGAGTACGGCGGCTGGCGTAACCGCAAGCTGATCGACTTTTTTGTGCGCTTTGCCAGCGTCGTGTTCGAGCGCTATCAGCACAAAGTGAAGTACTGGATGACCTTTAACGAGATCAACAACCAGGCCAACTTCCACGAGGATTTCGCACCCTTTACTAACTCCGGCCTGCACTATCAGCCGGGTGAAGATCGCGAGCCGGTGATGTTCCAGGCGGCGCACTATGAGCTGGTGGCGAGCGCTCTGGCGGTGAAAGCCGGACGCGACATCAACCCGTCCCTGCGTATCGGCTGCATGATCGCCATGTGCCCAATCTATCCGCTGACCTGCGCCCCGAACGATATGATGATGGCGATGAACGCCATGCACCGCCGCTACTGGTTCACCGACGTGCACGTGCGCGGAGCCTATCCGCAGCATCTGCTCAACTACTTCGCCCGTCGCGGCTTTGAGCTGGATATCACCGAAGAGGATAAAGCGGCGCTGAAGCAGGGCTGCGTGGACTACATTGGCTTCAGCTATTACATGTCGTTTGCCACCAAAGCGACGGACGACAACCCGCAGCTGGATTATGACGAAAGCAAAAGCCTGGTCTCCAACCCGTACGTGCAGAAGTCTGACTGGGGCTGGCAGATTGACCCGGTGGGGCTGCGCTACTCCCTGAACTGGTTCTGGGATCACTACCAGCTGCCGCTGTTTATTGTCGAGAACGGTTTTGGCGCCATCGACGTGCTGGAGAGCGACGGCACGGTGAACGACCAGTACCGCATCGACTATCTCAGCGCCCATATCCGCGAGATGAAAAAAGCGGTGGAGGAGGATGGCGTGGATCTGATGGGCTACACCCCGTGGGGCTGCATCGATCTGGTCTCTGCCGGAACGGGCGAGATGAAAAAACGCTATGGCTTTATCTACGTGGATAAAGACAACGAAGGCAACGGCACGCTGAATCGCAGCAAGAAAAAGTCGTTCGCCTGGTATCAGAAGGTGATCGCCAGCAACGGAGAGAACCTTTAGTTGCCGGGTGGCGCTAACGCTTACCCGGCCTACACTACACGTAGGCCCGCATAAGCGTAGCGCCACCGGGCAGATCCCGCACCCAAGCCGGAGCCCTGTCTCCGGCTTTTTTTGTCTCTAAATCACTTTGCTTGATGTACGTCAAGCAAGATGGGTATGGCGCTGTCCGCAAAAAGCGGTATAATCCGGCGATTTTTTTTGTGGCTGCCACCCGAAGGAGAAAGAGAATGAAGATTGTGGAAGTGAAACACCCACTCGTTAAACACAAGCTGGGCCTGATGCGTGAGCATGACATCAGCACTAAGCGCTTTCGTGAACTGGCCTCTGAAGTTGGCAGCTTACTGACCTATGAAGCAACCTCCGATCTGGAAACCGAAACGGTGACCATTGAAGGCTGGAACGGCCCGGTACAGGTTGAGCAGATCAAAGGCAAAAAAATTACCGTTGTGCCAATCCTGCGTGCGGGTCTGGGCATGATGGAAGGCGTGCTGGAGCACGTCCCAAGCGCGCGTATCAGCGTGGTCGGTATCTACCGTAACGAAGAGACGCTGGAGCCGGTTCCGTATTTCCAGAAGCTGGTGTCCAACATCGACGAGCGTATGGCGCTGGTCGTTGACCCAATGCTGGCGACCGGTGGTTCCATGATCGCCACCATCGACCTGCTGAAAAACGCTGGCTGCAGCAGCATCAAGGTGCTGGTGCTGGTTGCCGCGCCGGAAGGTATTGCCGCGCTGGAAAAAGCGCACCCGGACGTTGAGCTTTACACCGCGTCTGTCGATCAGGGACTGAACGAGCACGGGTACATCATCCCGGGCCTCGGCGATGCCGGCGATAAGATTTTTGGTACCAAATAAGTGAATAACGAAAAAGAAGCCGACTTTGATAGTCGGCTTTTTTTTGAATAAAAAACCCAACCGCTTAAAACAAACAACACTTGAGGAAGAATCTATGACGCGCCGTGCTATCGGGGTGAGTGAAAGACCGCCACTTTTGCAGACTATCCCGCTTAGTTTGCAGCACCTGTTTGCGATGTTTGGCGCAACCGTGCTGGTGCCTATTCTGTTCCACATTAACCCGGCCACCGTGCTGCTGTTTAATGGCATCGGGACGCTGCTGTATCTCATTATCTGTAAAGGCAAAATCCCGGCCTATCTGGGTTCCAGCTTTGCATTTATTTCTCCGGTCCTGCTGCTGCTGCCGTTAGGTTATGAAGTGGCGCTGGGCGGTTTCATCATGTGCGGCGTGCTGTTCTGCCTGGTGGCTTTCATTGTGAAGAAAGCGGGTACCGGCTGGCTGGACGTGATGTTCCCGCCTGCGGCGATGGGCGCAATCGTTGCCGTCATCGGCCTTGAACTGGCGGGCGTTGCGGCGAACATGGCGGGGCTGCTGCCTGCCGACGGCCAGGCGCCGGACACCAAAACCATTATCATCTCGCTGGTGACGCTGGGCGTGACGGTCTTTGGCTCCGTGCTGTTCCGCGGCTTTATGGCGATTATCCCGATCCTGATTGGCGTGCTGGCGGGCTATGCGCTCTCCTTCGCCATGGGCGTTGTGGATACCACGCCAATTGCCCAGGCCCACTGGTTCGCGCTGCCAACCTTCTACACCCCGCGCTTTGAGTGGTTTGCTATTTTCACCATTCTGCCTGCGGCGCTGGTGGTCATTGCCGAGCACGTTGGTCACCTGGTGGTGACGGCGAACATCGTTAAGCGCGACCTGATCCGCGACCCGGGCCTGCACCGCTCGATGTTCGCCAACGGTTTCTCGACCATCATCTCCGGCTTCTTTGGCTCTACGCCAAACACCACCTACGGTGAAAACATCGGCGTGATGGCTATTACCCGCGTGTACAGCACCTGGGTTATCGGCGGCGCGGCGATCATCGCTATCCTGCTCTCCTGCGTGGGTAAGCTGGCGGCAGCCATCCAGATCATCCCGGTGCCGGTGATGGGCGGTGTTTCTCTGCTGCTGTACGGGGTAATTGGTGCTTCCGGTATCCGCGTGCTGATTGAGTCCAAAGTGGACTACAGCAAAGCGCAGAACCTGATCCTGACCTCCGTTATCCTGATCATCGGCGTGAGCGGCGCGAAGGTTCACATTGGCGCAGCCGAGCTGAAGGGCATGGCGCTGGCGACCATCGTCGGTGTAGGCCTGGCCCTGATCTTCAAACTGATCTCCGTTCTGCGCCCGGAAGAAGTGGTCCTGGACGCGGAAGAGAGCGAAAAAGTCTCTCATTGATCGTCTAACCGGGCGGCCGATCCGCCCGGTTCTCTCCCCGCTTGTTCCGTGTTAAACTCTGGGCCGATTCCGAGTAAGACCTGGTTGAGGTATTTCTGAACGCACCGGCACAGCTCTCTTTGCCACTTTATCTTCCCGACGACGAAACTTTCGCGAGTTTCTGGCCGGGCGATAACCCCTCTTTACTGGCTGCACTGCAAAACGTGCTGCGCCAGGAGCACAGCGGTTACATCTATATCTGGTCGCGCGAAGGCGCGGGACGCAGCCATCTGCTGCACGCTGCCTGTGCCGAGCTTTCCCAGCGCGGGGATGCGGTCGGCTATGTGCCGCTGGATAAACGCACCTGGTTTGTGCCGGAAGTCCTTGATGGGATGGAGCAGCTGTCGCTGGTCTGCATCGACAATATCGAATGCGTGGCGGGGGATGAACTGTGGGAAATGGCGATTTTTGATCTCTATAACCGCATTCTGGAGTCCGGGAAAACCCGGCTGCTGATCACTGGCGATCGTCCTCCGCGTCAGCTGAATCTCGGGCTGGCCGATCTGGCTTCACGACTCGACTGGGGACAAATCTACAAATTACAGCCGCTCTCCGATGAAGATAAGCTCCAGGCTTTGCAGCTGCGGGCGCGGTTACGTGGGTTTGAACTGCCGGAAGACGTGGGGCGTTTTCTGTTAAAACGTCTGGATCGCGAGATGCGTACGCTGTTTATGACCCTCGATCAGCTGGATAAAGCCTCCATCACCGCCCAGCGGAAATTAACCATTCCTTTTGTAAAAGACATCCTCAATCTGTAGGCCCGGCGCACAGGCTACCGGGCCACTTCATGCTTACTTCACAATCTCAAGTACCTGTTCAGGCGGACGACCAATCCGTGCCTGACCGTTCGCCACCACAATCGGGCGCTCAATCAGCTTCGGATTTTCCACCATCGCCTGGATCAGTTGCGCTTCGCTGAGCGCGCTGTCCGCCAGGCCCAGCTCTTTGTAAAGCTCCTCTTTCTGGCGCATTAACTCCCGGGCGCTGGACATCCCCAGTTGACCAAGCAGCATGCGCAGGGTGTCGGCATCCGGCGGCGTCTCCAGATAGAGCACCACCTGCGGCTCAACGCCGTTATCCTTGAGCAGGTTCAGGGTTTCACGGCTCTTTGAGCAGCGAGGGTTATGGTAGATCGTAACCGCGTCAGACATCTTGTCTCCTTTTACATCTTTTCATACGGGCGATAGCGCTCCTGCAGCTGGCGCAGCTGATCGATGCGGGCATCGTAACGGGCCTGTTGCAGACTGCCGAGTTTTACCTGCGAGCTGGCGCTGCTCAGCAGCGAGATGGCCTGATCCAGGCGTCCGGCAAGGGCAAAACCTTCGGCCCGGGCAGCCAGCTCCTGATCGCGATGGCCAAGCGCGGCTTCTGCCTGGGCCAGCAGATCCCAACCGTTAGGGTCATCCTTATTACTGAAGGTGTAGCGGTTGAGGAGCGTGGCGGCGTCCTGCGGCTGTCCACCCTGTAAGTAAGCGTTCGCCAGGTTGAGCTGCAGTACCGGGTTGTTGCGCAGATCGCGGGCACCTTTCAGGCGGTTAATCGCATCCTGGGCTTTTTTCTGCCCTAAATCGATATCGGTCGCGAGATCGAGATACCAGGCGTTGCCTGACTCTGCGGCCAGCAGCGGCTGCAGGTTCTTGCGGGCTTCGTCGTAGTTGCTGGCTTCCATCGCCTGCAGTGCACGCCCATACTGGGCCGCCCGCTGCTCACGGACGTTGCCTTTGTTCAGGGCATCCAGCAGATCGTTGGTTAGCTGGTTACGCCCGGAGTTATACATGCCGAGGGTTCTGACCTTCGCCATGTAGAAATCCTGCGAGGACTGCACCACCACCGGACGCATCTGGTTGGCGCGGTTGCGCGCATCCGAAAGGCGGCTTTCCGGAAGCGGGTGGGTGAGCAAAATTTCCGGCGGGCGTGAAGAGTAGCGCGCCTGGTCGAGTAATTTTTCGAGGAAGCCCGGCATCGCCTGCGGGTCAAACCCGGAGCGCTGCAGCACCTGAATACCGATGCGGTCGGCTTCCTGTTCGTTTTGCTGGGTAAAGCTGATCATCCCCTGACGGGTTCCCGCCAGAGTACCGGTCAGCGCCGCCATACCCGCCTGCGGGCTGGCCATCGCCAGCAGGATAGAGCCCAGCGCGCCCACCCAGGTGAGCGGGGCGCTGCGCTTCTGATCTTCCATCGCTCGCGCCAGGTGGCGCTGGGTGACGTGGGAGATTTCGTGCGCCATGACCGAGGCCAGCTGGCTTTCGTTATCGGCATAGCGGAATAACGCCGAGTGCAGCACCACGTTGCCGCCGAAGAAGGCGAAGGCGTTGATCTCGTCGTTATTGATTAAATAGAAGTGGAAAGGCGTCTTGACCGAATTCGCATGGGAGACAAGACGCATCCCCAGCGAATTGATGTACTGCACCAGCAGCGGATCGTTAATCAGCGGCGCGCTGCCGCGCAGCTGACGCACATAGAAGTCGCCCATTTGCATCTCCTGACCAATGGAGAGCGTGCTTCCTGCCGAGGTGCCCATATCCGGCAATGAGTCTGCAGAGTCAGCGAAGGCTGGCATCATCTGGCCAGCGGTCAGCGCAGCGATGAGCGTCGCAACCAACGTTTTTTTCAACTGCCTGAACATAACCTCTGTCCTGTCTGGTGGGTGTGCTAATTTGACCGAAGAACCCGCATATCGTTCATCTGCGGCTGCTCTGCCAGTGTATTCGCGTCAGGGCGATAAGAAAATCCCTCTTTTCAGGCTTTTGCGTTTTGTGACAGAGCACGAAAAAGCGAAAGTCTTTTCATTAACTCTTCGATACAATTCACCCTTTACGTCCAGCCAACATCTTCAGGGAAGGGTTGTATGCTCGAGTTATTAATGCAGTGGTACCGCCGACGCTTTAGCGATCCCGAAGCCATTGCTTTACTGGTTATTCTGGTTGCCGGATTTGGCATCCTCTTCTTCTTTAGCGGGCTGCTGGCACCGCTGCTGGTGGCGATTGTGCTCGCCTATCTGCTGGAGTGGCCCACCGTCCGGCTGGAAAATATTGGCTGCTCCCGCCGCTGGGCCAGCATCATCGTGCTGGTCTTTTTTGTCGGCATATTAATGGTGATGTCCTTTGTGGTTCTGCCTATCGCCTGGCAGCAGGGGATAAACCTGATCCGCGACATGCCGGGGATGCTGAGCAAACTGTCTGACTTTTCCGCTACTCTGCCGCGCCGCTATCCGGCCCTGATGGACGCGGGCATTATTGATGCGATGGCTGAAAACATGCGTACCCGCATCATGACGATGGGGGATACGGTGGTGAAATTCTCCCTCGCGTCGCTGGTGGGCCTGCTGACGCTGGCGGTCTATCTGGTGCTGGTGCCGCTGATGGTCTTCTTCCTGGTTAAAGATAAAGAGCAGATGCTTAACGCGGTGCGTCGCGTTCTGCCGCGTAACCGTGGCCTGGCAGGGCAGGTGTGGAAAGAGATGAACCAGCAGATCACCAATTACATCCGCGGCAAAGTGCTGGAGATGATTGTCGTTGGGGTCGCCACCTGGATTGGGTTCTTGATCTTTGGCCTGAACTATTCCCTGCTGTTGGCGGTACTGGTCGGCTTCTCGGTGCTTATCCCCTATATCGGGGCCTTTGTGGTCACCATTCCGGTGGTGGGCGTGGCGCTGTTCCAGTTTGGGCTGGGCACGGAGTTCTGGAGCTGTTTCGTCGTCTATCTGATCATTCAGGGACTGGACGGCAACCTGCTGGTGCCGGTGCTGTTCTCGGAAGCGGTGAACCTTCACCCGCTGGTCATTATCCTGTCGGTGGTCATTTTTGGCGGATTATGGGGATTCTGGGGCGTGTTCTTTGCGATCCCGCTGGCAACGCTGATTAAAGCGGTGGTTCACGCATGGCCGGATGTGCCGGCGGTGGAGGAGTAGTTTTTGCCGGGTGGCGCTACGCTTACCCGGCCTACGGTTTTGTGCGGGCTGACGCCCTCACCCCGACCCTCTCCCACGTGGAGAGGGAGCAAACACTAAAAACGGCAACTCAGGTTGCCGTTTTGCATTTACCTTCAGGCGTTCGCTTTAACCCATTCCAGCACCACATCATGGTGATTGCTGGTTTTGAAGTCATCAAACACGTGTTCAACCTTGCCGTCAGCGTCAATCAGGAAGCTGATGCGGTGAATACCGTCATAGGTTTTACCCATAAAGGTTTTCTCACCCCAGACGCCAAACGCGTTGCAGACCTGGTGATCTTCGTCGGACAGCAGCGTGAAGTTCAGCAGCTCTTTTTCGGCGAAGCGAGACAGTTTTTCCGGCTTGTCGGTGCTGATACCCAGCACTTCAACGCCAGCAGTTTTCAACTCGTCCATGTTATCGCGTAAGCCGCAGGCTTGTACGGTACAGCCTGGGGTCATGGCTTTCGGGTAGAAATAGACCAGTACACGCTGTCCCTGGAAGTCGGTTAAATTTACTTGCTCACCGTCTTGATCGGGCAAGCTAAATTTCGGTGCGATGTCACCGGCTTTCAGTGGATTCATTACTCAACTCCATCCTGTTCATGCTGGGAATAATTGACGACGTTAATACTGCCTTGCGCATTCAGTTCTGTACAGAGGGCTTTGAACGCTTGCTCGATATTTGACGCATCGCGCGACGCCGGGCTGTGCGCGGTGATCTGAATAAACAGTTTAGGCACGGTGCCGACTTCACCCGGCTGAGTACGCGAAACCAGCTCAGCGATATTCATCTGGTGGCTGTCAAACAGGGCGGTAAAGCGTTCGATTAAATGCGGGGAGTCCGTCACTTCCACCTGCACCCATACGGTGGCGGGCAGGGCCGGCTGCGGGCGCGCGGTGGTGCGCTTCATCACGATCAGCAGATCCAACTCTGCGCCTTTTAATGGCAGGGTCGATTCAATTAAGGTGATCGCATTCCACGACCCGGAAAGCAGCATGATGAAGGTAAACTCTTCACCCAGCATCGCCAGGCGGCTGTCTTCGATATTGCAGCCGCAGCTACTGACGTGGCGGGTGATGGTGTTCACGATCCCCGGCCTGTCGGCACCCAGCGCAGTGATAACCAGGTAATGTTGTGATGAGGTTGTCAAACCTGTTCTTCCTTTGCGTGGTTTAGTCTTTCTAAGGAAAGCATAAAAAAAACCGGCATACAATAACCTGGAGGCCTCACGTCGCTTGCTTTTATTACAGCACCAAACGTACCATTGAGGCTCTTGTACGCACAGAGGATGGCCCATGTTCACGGGAAGTATTGTCGCGCTTGTTACACCGATGGATGAGAAAGGTAATGTCTGCCGGTCAAGCCTGAAGAAACTGATTGATTATCATGTCGCCAGCGGAACCTCGGCGATTGTTTCGGTAGGGACTACCGGTGAATCTGCAACGTTGAGCCATGAAGAGCATGGCGAAGTGGTCATGATGACTCTCGAACTGGCTGACGGGCGTATCCCGGTTATCGCCGGTACGGGCGCCAACGCGACCGCGGAAGCCATCAGCCTGACCCAGCGTTTCAACGACAGTGGTGTGGTAGGTTGCCTGACGGTCACGCCATACTACAACCGCCCGACCCAGGAAGGTTTGTTCCAGCATTTCAAAGCCATCGCTGAACATACTGACTTGCCACAAATTCTGTATAATGTGCCGTCGCGCACTGGCTGCGATATGCTGCCAGAAACGGTAGGCCGCCTCGCGAAAGTAAAAAATATTATCGGTATTAAAGAGGCGACCGGGAACTTAAGCCGCGTTCATCAGATCAAAGAGCTGGTTTCAGACGACTTTATTCTGCTGAGTGGCGATGATGCGACCTCGCTGGACTTTATGCAGCTCGGTGGCCACGGCGTGATTTCCGTGACCTCCAACGTTGCAGCCCGCGATATGGCTGAAATGTGTAAACTGGCTGCGGCCGGTCATTTCCATGAAGCGCGCTTGATTAACCAGCGTCTGATGCCGCTGCACAACAAATTATTTGTCGAACCCAATCCGATCCCAGTGAAATGGGCATGTAAGGAGTTGGGACTTGTAGCGACCGATACGCTGCGCCTGCCAATGACCCCGATTACCGACCACGGTCGCGAAACGGTCACGAGCGCGCTTAAGCATGCCGGTCTGCTGTAAAGTTTAGGGAGATTTGATGGCTTACTCAGTACAGAAGTCGCGCCTGGCGAAGGTTGCGGGTGTTTCGCTTGTTATGCTGCTCGCGGCCTGTAGCTCAGATTCACGCTACAAGCGCCAGGTGAGTGGTGACGAATCCTATCTGGATGCCGCGCCGCTTGCTGAACTTCATGCACCTGCTGGCATGATCCTGCCGATTCAGAATGGCGACTACAACATTCCGGTCACCAACGGCAGCGGCGCGGTAGGCAAAGCGCTTGATATTCGTCCGCCAGCACAGCCTCTGGCGCTGGTGAGCGGGGCGCGTACTCAGTTCACTGGCGATACCGCAACGCTGCAGGTTGAAAGCGCGCGTAACGCCACGCTGTGGCCGCAGGTGGTCAGCGTCCTTCAGTCGAAGAACTACGCGATTACTCAGCGCGACGACGCCAGCCAGACGCTGTCGACAGACTGGATCGAATGGAACCGTCTGGACGAAGATCAACAGTACCGTGGACGCTATCAAGTCTCTGTTAAACCTCAGGGTTATCAGCAGGCGGTGGTGGTTAAACTGCTGAACCTGGAGCAGGCGGGCAAACCGGTTGCAGACGCGGCATCCATGCAGCGTTACAGCACCGAACTGCTTAACGTCATTGCTGCGGGTCTCGACAAGAACGCCACCGACGCTGCTAATGCCGCTCAGAGCCGCAATGGCGCGACCTTCGACGTGCAGAGCGCTGCCGACGATACTGGTCTGCCAATGCTGGTGGTGCGTGGTCCGTTCAACCAGGTCTGGCAGCGCCTGCCATCCACCCTTGAGCGCGTCGGCATGAAAGTAACCGACAGCACCCGTTCAACGGGCAGCGTGACGCTCACCTACAAGCCGCTGTCTGACAGCAGTTGGGAAGCGCTGGGCGTACGCGATCCGGGACTGTCCTCTGGCGATTACAAACTTCAGGTCGGCGATCTGGATAACCGTAGCAGCCTGCAGTTTATCGATCCGAAAGGTCACACGCTGACCCAGTCGCAGAACGATGCGCTGGTCGCTGTCCTTCAGGCAGCCTTCAGCAAATAAAAAAAAGGGCTGGTTACTCCAGCCCTTTTAATTTTAGTGCCACGCAAACGTGTGCGTGGCATAATATCTCCAGTTTTGAACACAAATCATCACACCAGGAGTAATGAAGATGCAGAAGCAAGCTGAGTTGTATCGTGGCAAAGCGAAAACCGTATACAGCACGGAAAACCCGGATCTGTTGGTGCTCGAGTTCCGCAATGATACGTCAGCAGGAGATGGCGCGCGCATTGAGCAGTTTGACCGTAAAGGGATGGTGAACAACAAGTTCAACCACTTCATTATGAGCAAGCTGGAAGAAGCGGGCATCCCGACGCAGATGGAAGCGTTGCTGTCCGATACGGAGTGTCTGGTGAAGAAGCTGGATATGGTGCCGGTTGAATGTGTCGTTCGTAACCGCGCCGCGGGCTCCCTGGTGAAGCGTCTGGGTATCGAAGAGGGTATCGAGCTGAATCCGCCGCTGTTCGACCTGTTCCTGAAAAACGACGCCATGCACGATCCGATGGTCAACGAATCTTACTGCGAAACCTTTGGCTGGGTGAGCAAAGAGAACCTGGCGCGCATGCAGGAACTGACCTACAAAGCCAACGACGTGCTGAAGAAGCTGTTTGACGACGCGGGCCTGATTCTGGTCGACTTCAAACTGGAATTCGGACTGTATAAAGGCGAGGTGGTGCTGGGCGATGAATTCTCCCCGGACGGCAGCCGCCTGTGGGACAAAGAGACCCTGGATAAAATGGACAAAGACCGCTTCCGCCAAAGCCTCGGCGGCGTAATCGAAGCGTATGAAGCCGTTGCCCACCGCCTGGGCGTCAAGCTCGACTAATCCTGCCTTTTCTGCCAGGGGAGCGAAAGGTTCTCTGGCATCTCACCCCTGTTTCCAGTGGTAATCTTGTCCCGAACCGCCTACGATCTACCTATTATTAGGATGATATTTTTCGAGGTGGTTATGCGTTGGCAAGGACGTCGCGAAAGCGACAATGTAGAAGACAGACGTAGTGGCGGCGGTGGCCCATCCATGGGCGGCCCGGGTTTTCGTTTACCTGGCGGCAAGGGCGGCATCATTATCCTGCTGGTTGTGGTGGTGGCGGGCTACTACGGCGTCGACCTCAGCGGCTTGCTGACCGGGCAACCGATGCAGCAGCAACAGTATCAGTCTCCTCGATCCATCAGCCCGAACGAAGATGAAGCGGCGAAGTTTACCTCGGTGATCCTCGCTACAACGGAAGATACCTGGGGCCAGCTGTTCGACAAAATGGGCCGTACCTACCAGCAGCCGAAGCTGGTGATGTATCGCGGCGCCACGCGCACCGGCTGCGGTACCGGGCAATCGGTGATGGGGCCGTTCTACTGTCCTGCTGATTCTACCGTCTATATCGATCTCTCCTTCTACGATGACATGAAACGCAAACTGGGTGCCGACGGCGACTTTGCCCAGGGCTACGTCATCGCCCATGAAGTGGGTCATCACGTGCAAAAACTGCTCGGGATTGAGCCTAAAGTCCGTCAGCTTCAGCAGAATGCCAGCGAGAAAGAGGTGAATGCCCTGTCAGTGCGCATGGAACTGCAGGCCGACTGCTTTGCCGGCGTCTGGGGCCACAGTATGCAGCAGGAGGGGGTGCTGGAAGCGGGCGATCTGGAAGAGGCGCTTAACGCTGCCCACGCCATTGGCGATGACCGTTTGCAAAAGCAAAGTCAGGGTCACGTCGTACCGGACAGCTTTACCCACGGCACGTCGGAACAGCGCTACAGCTGGTTCAAAAAAGGTTTTGACGGCGGCGATCCGGCGCAATGCAATACCTTCGGCAAGGCAATCTGATCCTCAATGTCAGGGATGAATTTATCAGGCCTGCCTGAACAACTGGCGCGGGAGGGGCACCGGCGGCTGCTGGTGCTGAGCGGAGATGACATCTGGACGCAGCAGCAGGCGCTGCTGCTGAAAGGGCACTATCCCGGGGACTGGCTGTGGATTGGCCCTGACGCTCCGCAATCGCCTTCCTGCGCGCCGCAGGCGCTGCATCAACTGCTGGGCCGCGAGTTTCTGCATGCTATCTTCGATGCCCGACAGGGCTTTGATGTCTCGGCGTTTGCCGCCGTGGCGGGCACGCTGCGTGCCGGAAGCGTGCTGGTATTACTCACGCCCGATCTGACACGCTGGCCCGAGGAACCCGACCAGGATTCACTGCGCTGGAGCGACAGCCCGGAGCCCATCCCCACGCCGCGTTTTATTCACCGCTTCTGCCGCCACATCCTGCGCGATCCGCTGGTATTACGCTGGCAGCAGGGCGAGCCTTTTAGCTTTACGCCATCCGCACCGGCACCCGCCTGGCACCCGGCCAGCGGCGAACCGCAGAGCGAGCAGGCGGCTGTTCTCGATCATCTCATGACGATGCCCGAAGGCGTCGCCGCCGTGACCGCCCCGCGCGGGCGCGGCAAGTCGGCGCTGGCGGGCATGCTGTTGCAGCGCATTGCCGGTAACGCCATTGTCACCGCCCCCGCCAGAGCGGCGACCGAGGTCATTGCCCGCTTTGGCGGCGAGCGCTACCACTTTATAGCCCCGGATGCGCTGCTGGCTTCGGATCTGCACGCCGACTGGCTGATTGTCGATGAGGCGGCAGCCATTCCCGGCCCGCTGCTCGAGAGGCTGGTGACGCGCTTCCCCCGCATTCTGCTCACCACTACGGTGCAGGGCTATGAGGGCACCGGCCGGGGATTTTTACTGAAATTCTGCGCCCGTTTTGCCGGGCTGCGTTACTTCACGCTCTCCGCCCCGGTGCGCTGGGCCGCAGGCTGTCCGCTGGAGCGCATTATTGCGGATGTCCTGCTGTTTGATGATGAGCCCGACGACCGCGTTCCGCAGGGCGGAATCAGTTATATGCCGCTGGAGCAGGAGGCCTGGCGCCGGGAGCCTGCGCTGCCGACCGCCGTCTACAAACTGCTCTGCGCCGCCCACTACCGAACGTCACCTCTCGATCTGCGGCGCATGATGGATGCCCCCGGGCAGCATTTTGCCGTCGCCCGCGCCGGGGAGATCGTCTGCGGCGCGCTGTGGCTGGTGGAGGAGGGCGGTTTGAGCCCGGCGCTCAGCCAGGCTGTATGGGCGGGCTACCGGCGTCCGCGCGGTAATCTGGTAGCGCAATCTTTAGCGGCACACGGCGGTTCACCTCAGGCGGCGACGCTCACCGCCCGACGGGTAACCCGGGTGGCCGTCCATCCTGCCCGCCAGCGTGAAGGCATTGGTCAGGCGCTGGTGGCGAGTAGCCGCCTGCAGGAGAGCCTCGACTACCTTTCCGTCAGCTTCGGCTACACCGACGAACTGTGGCGCTTCTGGCAGCGCTGTGGATTTGTGCTGGTACGCATGGGCAGCCACCGCGAAGCCAGCAGTGGCTGCTTCTCGGCGATGGCGCTCCTGCCGCTCAGCGCGGCGGGGCAGGTGCTGTGCCGGCGTGAGCATCAGCGACTGTGTCGCGATGCTGCGGTAATTGAGCGCTGGAACGGTGAAAAGATCCCGGTACAGCCTACAGGGGAAGCTACCCTTAATGATGATGACTGGCTGGAGCTGGCCGGGTTTGCTTTTGCGCACCGCCCGCTCACGGCGTCGCTCGCCAGTCTGACGCGATTGCTGCACACGGCGGATCTGCCGCTGACCGGCCTGCGGGGCAAAATCGGGCAGGGCATGGACGACAGCGACCTCAGCCAGCTGTTGGGGCTGAGCGGGCGTAAGGCGTTGTTGAGCTATCTGCGCAGCGAGGCGGGTCAGGCCCTGGCGCAGCTGGACAACCCTCGCTGTCAGGAGCTGAAACAGACTGTTTTGCAATGGCAATTTTTTCAATGACTTCATCAGTAAACTGGCATGTTCATTCTGCCTGTCAGGCGTAGAATCCCGTTTATCAATTAAGGAGACTGCCATGAAACATGACCATTTTGTTGTCCAGAGCCCCGATAAACCGGCCAAACAGCTGCTGCTGCTGTTTCATGGCGTCGGCGATAACCCGGTCAATATGGGGCAGGTTGGCAGCTGGTTTGCGCCGCTGTTTCCCGACGCTCTGGTGGTCAGCGTGGGCGGTCCACAGCCGTGCGGCCCGAACGGTCGCCAGTGGTTTTCGGTGCAGGACGTGACCGAAGAGAGCCGTCAGGGGCGGGTGGATGCCATCATGCCGACCTTTGTCGAAACGGTGCGTTACTGGCAGCAGCAGAGCGGGGTGAAGTCAGATGCCACCGCGCTGATTGGTTTTTCTCAGGGCGCGATCATGGCGCTGGAGAGCGTAAAGGCGGAGCCGGGTCTGGTCTCACGGGTGATTGCTTTCAACGGTCGCTATGCGACCTTGCCTGAGCAGGCGACCACGAAGACCACTATCCATCTGATCCACGGCGGGGAAGATCGCGTGATCGAGCTTTCCCATGCGGTTGCCGCTCAGGAAGCGCTGATCCGCGCAGGGGGCGATGTGACGCTGGATATTGTCGACGATCTGGGCCACGCCATTGACGATCGCAGCGTTCAGTTTGCGCTGGATCACCTGCGGTATACCGTGCCGAAACACTACTTCGATGAAGCGCTCAGCGGCGGCAAGCCGAATGATGACGATATTGTTGAATTCTTTTAGCGGATAACCCTCTCCCCGTCGGGGAGAGGGTGAAGGCGTTACTTCTTCTGGTCTTTCTTCGGCCAGTCGTCTTCATCATCCCACTTGTCATTAAAATCACGGTGGGGAGGGAGTTCAGGTTTGTTGGCGAGGAATTTCTTATGGTCAACGCGCTTGAGATCCTTGATCACGTTCAGCAGCACGCCTACCAGAAAAACCAGTACCAGGATCCACCAGTATTTAGCCAGCCAGTCCATTCGCTTATCCTTCTTTGGGGCAACCGTCAGGCGACGAGCTGCTCCATGATACGTTGATACATACGGGCCAGCAGTTGCAAATCTGCGGCGTTCACGCATTCATTGATTTTATGAATCGTGGCGTTCACCGGCCCAAGTTCGACCACCTGTGCACCCATGCGGGCAATAAAGCGTCCGTCAGAGGTTCCGCCAGTGGTCAGCAGTTGCGGTTTAATTTCATTATAGTGCGCGATAGCGTTAACCACCGCATCCACCAGCTTACCGCGTCCGGTCAGGAACGGCTGGCCGGACAGCCACCAGTCGATGCTGTAGCGCAGCTGGTGTTTCTCCAGCAGGGCCACCACGCGGGCTTTGATCATCTCGTCCGTCAGCTCGGTGCTGAAGCGGAAGTTAAACTGCACAAACAGATCGCCAGGGATAACGTTGTTGCTGCCGGTACCGGCCTGAATGTTGGCAATCTGCATGCTGGTCGGCGGGAAATAGTCGTTGCCCTTATCCCATTCGATCCCGACCAGCTCGTTGAGCATCGGGGCGGCGCGATGTACCGGATTGTCGGCCAGATGCGGATAGGCCACATGACCCTGTACGCCGTGAATGGTCAGGTTACAGGTGATGGAGCCGCGACGGCCATTTTTGACCACGTCACCCACCACTTCGGTGCTGGACGGCTCGCCCACCAGGCAGTAATCCAGACGTTCGTTGCGCGCCATTAGCGTTTCAACCACCTTCACGGTGCCGTTTTTAGCGCTGGCCTCTTCATCAGAGGTGATCAAGAACGCCAGACGGCCTTTATGGTTCGGGTATTGCGCCACGAAACGTTCAGCGGCAACTACCATCGCCGCCAGGGAGCCTTTCATGTCCGCCGCGCCGCGGCCAAACAGCATGCCGTCGCGGATGGTCGGTTCGAAAGGCGGATTGATCCAGCGGTCGGCATCCCCGGCTGGCACCACATCGGTATGGCCGGCGAACGCCAGTGTTTCACCCTGACCGCGCCAGGCCCAGAAATTTTGCGTGTCGCCAAAATCCATCGGTTCGACGGTAAAACCAATCGCCCGCAGGCGTTCGATCATCAGAGCCTGACAACCCGCATCATCGGGGCTCAGGGAAGGGCGGCGAATAAGCTGCTGAGTCAGCTCAATGACCGGGCATGACATAGACTACACCTCAATAAAATAGGTTTGGTATTGGTTTTCGTTAAAACCCAGCAGCATAGGCTTACCGGGCGTCCAGAGCAATGGGCGTTTGATGATTGCAGGCATTTCAAGCATTAACGCCGCGGCGCTGTCCGCATTGTTGATGCTGGCGCGCAGGGATTCATCCAGTTTACGCCAGGTTGTGCCGCGGGTGTTCAGCAGGGCTTCCCAGCCGAGCTCGGCGATGAATTTCTGCATCAAATCAGCATCAAGGCCGTCAGCGCGATAGTCGTGAAAACGGTAGTCAACGTTGTTCTGCTCCAGCCAGCGGCGGGCTTTTTTAATGGTGTCGCAATTTTTGATGCCGTACAGGGTGGTCATGGTGAATCCTTTTGTCTTAAAAGTGGGCAGTTGCTCAGTATTTTCGATGATTAAAGGTTTGCGGAAATATAACACATTTGTTTTATTACATTATTGAATATTCAACCGCGGCATAAATAGTGCACAGGTCATGAATATTATTTCATCTTTATCGCATAGAAGTCCAACGGCGAAAAAGTTTAGTAAGAACAGGGAGTAAATAAACATCTCACCCTCGATCAAGGTTATTTCAAAATATTGCAGTTGGTCACATAAAATTTATGGAGAAGGACCCATATTATCTACAAGCCAGTCGTACCAACGGGGGTAGAGCAGTACCACTGATTAAAAAGTCTTCACAATGATGATATATTCTCGTAGAATGGCCCATAATAATAAGAGAGGTAGTTATGATTGAACGTGAACTGGGGAACTGGAAAGATTTTATCGAAGGCATGCTTCGTAAATGACATTCAGCAAGAATTGCAAGAGCACTTAATTAGTTAATAACAATAGTGTGAAAATAAACACACAAAAAAGGCGTCCGGTAAGGACGCCTTTTTTATTTTCAGTAGCTTATTTCTGTCGTTCCTTTAACGGGAAACGTCGACGCACCAGAACAAAGAACAGCGGCACGAAGTAAATGGCGAGGATCGTCGCCGAGATCATCCCGCCCATCACCCCGGTACCCACCGCATGCTGGCTGCTGGACCCCGCACCGGAGCTGGTTGCCATCGGCAGCACGCCAAAGACGAACGCCAGGGAGGTCATCAGAATAGGACGCAGACGCTGGCGACAGGCTTCGAGCGTCGCGGCCATCAGGTCGTGGCCTTTTTCATTCATCTCGTTGGCAAACTCGACAATCAGAATGGCGTTCTTCGCCGACAGGCCAATAACCGTTAACAGCCCCACCTGGAAGTAGACGTCATTTTCCAGGCCGCGCATCCAGGTGGCGAGCAGGGCGCCGATCACCCCCAGCGGAACCACCAGCATTACCGAGAACGGCACCGACCAGCTCTCATACAGCGCGGCCAGACACAGGAACACCACCAGCAGCGACAGGGCATACAATGCCGGAGCCTGGGCACCCGAGAGGCGCTCCTGATAGGACATGGCGGTCCACTCGAGGCCAAACCCGGCAGGCAACTGCTGCACCAGATTTTCCATCGTATCCATGGCGGTACCGGTGCTGACGCCCGGCGCGGCTTCCCCGACAATCTCTACCGCAGCGTAGCCGTTATAGCGCTCCAGACGCGGTGAACCGGTCTCCCAGCGCGAGGTGGCAAAGGCCGAGAAGGGCACCATGCCGCCGTCTTTATTGCGCACATACCACAGGTTGATATCGTCCGGCAGCATGCGGTATTTAGCCGCCGACTGGACATAGACCTTCTTCACGCGGCCACGATCCATAAAGTCGTTCACGTAGCTTGAGCCCCACGCGGTTTGCAGGGTGTCGTTGATGTCGTCGATGGAGACGCCCAGCGCCTGCGCTTTGCGCTGATCGATATCGATTTGCAGCTGCGGGCTGTCGTCCAGACCGTTGTGGCGCACGCGGGTCAGGGAAGGCTCTTCCCCGGCCAGCTCCAGCAGCCGGTCGCGGGCGGCCATCAGGGCGTCATGACCGGCTCCGGCGTGATCCTGCAGCTCCATGTCAAAGCCTGCCGAGCTGCCGAGCCCGCTGATGGCCGGAGGGCTGCTGGCAAAGACCCGCGCCTCTTTAATGTGGCTGAAGGCTTTAGTGGCGCGCTCGATAATGGCGAACGAGCTCCCGGTTTTGGCATCACGCTCATCCCAGTCTTTCAGGCGGACAAACATACGCGCCACGTTCTGCCCGTTCCCGCCGGGGCCGGAGCCCACGGTGGCAAAGACCGACAGCACGTTGTCTTTCTCTTTGTTAAAGAAGTACGACTCCACCTGCTGCACCACCTTCAGGGTCTGCTGTTGGGTCGAGCCGCTCGGTAGCTGTACCGAGGTGATAAACATGCCCCGGTCTTCCAGCGGCAGGAACGAGGTGGGCAGGCGCAGGAACATAAAGACCATGCCCCCCAGCAGCAGAACGTAGATCAGCATCCAGCGCAGGCTGCGTTGCAGGATCCGCCCCACGCCCGCTTCGTAGCGCGCTGCGTTGCGGTTAAACATGCGGTTGAACCAGCCGAAGAACCCCTTCTGACCGTGCTGCTCGCCCTTATGCAGCGGCTTAAGCAGGGTGGCGCACAGCGCCGGGGTGAGGATCATCGCCACCAGCACCGACAGCACCATCGCCGCAACGATGGTTATTGAGAACTGGCGGTAGATCGCCCCGGTGGTGCCGCCGAAGAAGGCCATCGGCACAAAGACCGCCGACAGCACCATGGCGATACCCACCAGCGCGCCCTGGATCTGCTTCATCGATTTCCGTGTGGCTTCACGGGGCGAGAGTCCCTCTTCGCTCATGATACGTTCGACGTTCTCCACCACCACGATGGCGTCATCCACCAGCAGGCCTATCGCCAGCACCATCGCGAACATGGTGAGGGTGTTAATGCTGTAGCCAAAGGCGTAGAGCACCGTGAAGGTGCCCATCAACACCACCGGGACGGCGATGGTCGGGATCAACGTTGCGCGGAAGTTTTGCAGGAACAGATACATCACCAGGAATACCAGGGCGATGGCTTCCAGCAGGGTTTTCACCACATCTTCAATGGAAGCCTTCACGAACGAGGTGGTCTCGTAGGCGATTTTGTATTCCAGCCCGTGGGGGAAATAGTGCGACAGCTCATCGAGACGGTCGATCACCAGCTCCGCGGTGGCCATCTCGTTAGCGCCGGAGGCCAGCTTAACGCCCAGCCCGGAGGCCGCTTTGCCGTTAAAACGGCTCAGGTAATCGTACTTCTCGGCCCCCATCTCCACGGTGGCGACATCCCCCAGACGCACCTCGGATCCATCCTGATTGACGCGCAGGGTGATATCGCGGAACTGCTGCGGGGTTTGTAACAGCGACTGGGAGTTGATGGTGGCGTTCAGCGCCTGCTTGTCCACGGACGGTGTTCCGCCCAGCTGGCCCACCGCAATCTGCGCGTTCTGTGATTCGATGGCGTCGGTGACGTCTTTCGCGGTCATCTGGAAGCTGTTGAGCTTCGCCGGGTCGAGCCAGATACGCATCGAGTATTGCGACCCGTAGGCGTCGATATCCCCCACGCCGTTGATACGGCTCAGCGGATCCTGAATATTACTGGCGACATAGTCGGCGATATCCTGCTTATCCATTGAGCCGTCAGTGGAGACAAACGCAATGGTCAGGATGTTGGTATCGCCGGTTTTACGCACCGTCACGCCCTGATTCTGTACCGCCTGCGGCAGCTTACGCATGGCCGACTGCAGCTGGTTCTGCACCTGTTGCACCGCTTCATCCGGGTCGGCGCCCGCGGTAAAGCTCAGGGTTATCGACGCCTGGCCGGTGGCGCTGCTCTGGGACGACATGTACATCAGGTTGTCGAGGCCCGTCATGTTCTGCTCAATCACCTGGGTGACGGTGTTCTCCAGGGTTTGCGCGGATGCTCCCGGATAGTTGGCCGTGATCCGCACGTTAGGCGGAGCCAGATCGGGATACTGCTCAACGGGAAGGGAAAAAATAGCCAGCGTGCCGGTCAGACACAACAGAATTGCCAGCACCCAGGCAAAAATGGGGCGATCGATGAAAAAATTCGCCATTAAAGTAGGACCTCGTTTTGCTGCGCGTCGTAATGGTTTATAGCCCGCATAACTCTAGCGGTAAGGGGGATGTCAAACGTGGAGAAATAAAGGAGATAATGTAAATTATCATGCGCTTTCTCCGCGCCATCGCCCGTTGTGCAGCGGTGAGTATTGTTCATCCGCGCGGCTGAAAGATGACTCCCCGCCTGTTTTTACCGTTATTTACCCTCGATGGTAGTTGAAGATCGAAAGTTGACGCTGACCTGGGTACCGCCGTCCGGCGGCTGCGAGAAGCTCAGGGTTCCCCCCAGGCGTTCGGCGCGCTCGCGCATAATGTTCAGGCCGTAGTGACCCGGCGGCTCGCTGGCATCGCCAATCCCGATGCCGTTATCGCAGATCGTCACCCTGTGGCTGCCGTCCGGGTCGGTGACGCAGCTGACCGTAATCTCGCTGGCCTGCGCATGCTTGATGGCGTTCAGCACCGCCTCCCGGACAATCTGCAGCAGGTGCACCTGCATCTGCGCATCCAGCGCCAGCGACGAAAGCTGGCAGTCGAGGCTCAGCCGGGCGGCGGTCTGTTTTTGTAAATCCTCCAGCGTCTCCTGCAGCGCGGCCGGCAGATTGGCCTGGTTCAGCGTCAGGCGGAAGGTGGTGAGCAGTTCACGCAGCTGGCGGTAGGCGGCATTCAGCGCCCGGGAGAAATCGGTGATGATCGCCTGCGCCGTTTCGTTCTCCTCCGGCACCGCATGTTTGAGCAGCGTCAGCTGGATACGCAGATAAGAGAGCATCTGCGCCAGGGAATCATGCAGCTCGCGGGCGATGGTGGCGCGCTCCTCCATCAGCAGCAGCTGGTGATAGTGCTTCTGCGCCTGGTTGGAAAACAGGCCCCGGCCAAGCATCGTCGCGACGCTCTTCATCAGCGGCACCGGAACGGCGCGCTGTTCGCTTTGCCAGCGCAGTTCGCCGAAGCGGGTCTCCAGCATCACCACCGGCAGCACCTGGGTGTCGAGATGCGCTGCGGCTTCGCCCTCCTGCATCTGCCAGCCGTCGCTGGTGTGCAGGGCCAGATAATTTATCCCGGTATATTCGCAGACTATGTGCAGGATGTTGCGGAAGCAGTGGCTGTCTATCTTGCCGGTATTCAGCGCCTGGGAGCAGGTAAACAGCATCTCCAGCTGCTGGTGGGCTTCGTGCAGATGGTGCGTCTTCTCCTCAACCGAACTCTCCAGCGAGCGGTACAGGCTGTGCAGTTCCGTCGACATATGATTGAAGGTGCGGGAGAGCAGGCCAAGCTCGTTGGGCAGATCGGTATCCGGCACCGGGGTATCAAAGTGGCCTTGCTCGATTTGCAGGCTGGAGGTCACCAGGTGATTGAGCGGGGCGACCACCTGCCGGCGGATCCGGCGCAGGGTGATAAACACCAGCAGGAAAATACCCGTCCCGCCCGCCAGGGAGATGGCGAACACCAGCCGGATCTTGTGTTCGGCGTAGTGCTGCAGGGAGAGAACAAAAGCGTCGATACGCGCCACGTATGCGTCCATCTGGCCCTGATACCAGACGTAATCACCCTGAGCGAGTTTCTGATCCACCGCCTGCCATGAGATCTGCAGCTGGCGATAGCGCTCCTTTACCTCGTCCGGCACATACCAGCTTTTCAGGGTGAGCAGGGCAGGGGCGTTGAGGGTTTGCTGCCAGATTTTGCGATGCGGCAGCAGGTCGACGCTGCCCCGCTGGATATCGTATCCCAGGCGATAGCTCTGCATTCGCAACGAGCCGGCCAGGTTGATCGCCTCGGCATCACGCTGCCCGCTGGCGAGGGTAAACAGCGCGATGGCGCTGGTCAGCAGAGAGAGGGCGATGATGGAGAAAAAGGCCCGGGCAAGGCTGCGTGAAACAGGTTGTTTAACTCTCACTAATCGCGTCCTGATAAGCCTTGTCTTAAAGGAATGAAACGTAATTTCACTCGTGATGAAATTAATTGATCTGACACAGGTTCAGGCGAAATATTTCCCGTTCCTGGGCAAATGAACATTGCCTGTTACCGTTGCGGTGGGTAAATACACTATTCCATTAAAAGAATAAGGTTATCAGAGCCTGCAAGGGAATCGTCATGAACCGTTTTATTATGGCAAATAGCCAGCAATGTATTGGATGCTATGCCTGCGAGGTCGCTTGCGTCATGGCACATAATAATGAGCAACACGTCCTCAGCCAGCGCCAGTTTACCCCTCGCATCACGGTGGTGAAAGAGGGCAGTAAGCGTAGCGCCGTCACCTGCCATCACTGTGAAAACGCCCCCTGTATGCAGAGCTGCCCGAACGGGGCCATCAGCCGGGTGGATGCCAGCGTGCAGGTGGAGGGACACAAATGTATCGGCTGTAAAGCCTGCGTGGTTGCCTGCCCGTTTGGCACCATGGAGATCGTCACCACGCCCCTTGCGGCCACTGCCCAGAAGTGCGATCTCTGCCCTGAACGCCCGCAGGGCCCCGCCTGCGTGGAGAGTTGCCCGGCAGATGCCCTGTCGCTGGTCACCCCCGAAAACCTGAACCAGCTGGCTCGTGCCAGGCGACTGCGCACCGCGCGGCAAGAGGCCCAGCCGTGGCAGACCCGGTCGGCGAGCGTGACCACAACCGTTAGCAAACGCGAGCAGATGTACGCGCTGCCAGCGCGCGGCGAGCCGGATAAGCTCACCCCCGAAGCGCGGGCGGGTAATTTTGACGAAATCTATCTGCCGTTCCGCCCGGCGCAGGCGCAGCGGGAGGCAGACCGCTGCCTGAAGTGTGGCGAGCATTCGATCTGCGAATGGACCTGCCCGCTGCACAACCATATTCCCCAGTGGATCGAGCGGGTAAAAGCGGGGGATATCGACGCTGCGGTAGAGTTATCCCATCAGACCAACTGCCTGCCGGAAATCACGGGCCGGGTCTGCCCGCAGGACAAACTCTGCGAAGGGGCCTGCACGGTGCGCGACGTGGCCGGGTCGGTGACCATCGGCAACATCGAGCGCTATATTTCGGATCAGGCGCTGGCCAAAGGCTGGCGGCCGGATCTGAGCCAGGTCACGCCGGTCAATAAAAAGGTGGCGATTATCGGGGCCGGACCTGCCGGGCTGGCCTGCGCCGACGCGTTGATCCGCCGCGGGATCGGCGTCACGGTATATGACCGTCATCCGGAAATCGGCGGTCTGCTCACCTTCGGCATTCCGGCCTTTAAGCTGGATAAATCCCTGCTGGCCCGCCGCCGGGAGATCTTCACCGCCATGGGCATCCGCTTTGAGCTCAACTGCGAAGTGGGCAAAGACATCCGGCTTACGCAGTTGCTCAGCGATTACGACGCCCTGTTTGTCGGCGTGGGCACCTACCGCTCGATGAAAGCGGGCATTCCTCATGAGGATGCCCCGGGGGTCTACGATGCCTTGCCGTTCCTGGTGGGCAATACCCGCCAGCTGATGGGACTGCCGTCATCAGCGGATGACCCCTTTGTTGATACCGCCGGGCTGAACGTGGTGGTGCTGGGGGGCGGCGATACGGCGATGGACTGCGTGCGTACCGCCCTGCGTCACGGGGCCGCGAACGTGACCTGCGCCTATCGCCGGGATGAAGCCAACATGCCGGGCTCGAAAAAAGAGGTTAAGAACGCTAAAGAAGAAGGCGCGGCCTTTGAGTTCAACGTCCAGCCGGTGGAGTTGACCCTTGATGATAATGGCCAGGTAAACGGCATCCGCCTGCTGCGCACCCGGCTGGGTGAACCCGACGCCCAGGGCCGCCGCCGTCCGGTGCCGGTTGAGGGCAGCGAGTTTGTGATGCCTGCCGATGCGGTAATTATGGCCTTCGGCTTTAACCCCCATGCGATGCCCTGGCTGCAGGCGCAGGGTGTTGAGGTGGATGACTGGGGGCGGATTGCCGCCAGCGTCGAATCACGCTACCGCTATCAGACCAGCAACCCGCAGATCTTTGCCGGTGGCGACGCGGTGCGCGGCGCCGACCTGGTAGTGACGGCGATGGCCGAAGGGCGACATGCCGCCCAGGGGATCGCCGACTGGCTTGGAGTCGTCCATTAACCCGACGGGCGACAATGCGGGCTTCGCAGCGTAGTATGACCGGCATGATGCGCAACGGAGCCCGTATTACCGTGAAAATTGAACTAATTAAAGACAAGTGCCTTTCTGATAACTATTTCATCCTGCGTAACCTTACCTACGACCTGACGCGGCGTAACGGCGAAGTGGTGCGCCACAAACGCGAAGTTTACGATCGCGGCAACGGTGCCACGGTCCTGCTCTATAACCGTGAGAAGAAGAGCGTGGTGCTGATCCGCCAGTTCCGCATCGCCACCTGGGTGAACGGCAACCCCGACGGACGCCTGATTGAAGCCTGCGCCGGGCTGCTGGACAACGACGAGCCGGAAGTGTGCATTCGCAAAGAGGCGGTTGAGGAGACCGGCTTCGTGGTCGGCGAGGCGCGTAAAGTGTTTGAACTCTATATGTCTCCGGGCGGAGTAACAGAGATCGTCCATTTCTTCGTGGCGGAATACAGCGACGCCCGGCGCGCCGGGGAGGGCGGCGGGATTGAAGATGAAGAGATTGAGGTGCTGGAACTGCCCTTCGTTCAGGCACTTGCGATGATACAGACGGGTGAAATACGGGACGGCAAAACGGTGATATTATTGCAATATTTGCAAAGTTCCGGGTTAATGGCTTGATCTTATTACCGTTAATAAGATGTATTTTATATAAATCTATCCGATAAATCTGATTGAGCTACCCCGTTATGAGCAGGAAGATACGGTCTGTCTGTCCAGTCATTGCTTCCGGGATCCTGCTATTCATGCGTCACTGCCTTTTACTTGTTTTCATGCTCAGCGTGCTGCCTGCGTCTTTGGCCCGGGCGGCACCTGCACAGCAGTCGTTCACTGACTGGCAGGTGACCTGCAATAACCAGAACTTTTGCATCGCGCGCAACACCGGCGAGCACAACGGGCTGGTGATGACCTTAAGCCGCAGCGCCGGGGCGAAAACCGACGCGGTGCTGCGTATCGATCTCGGTGGGCTGGAAACGCCCGATCCTAAACAGCCCGCCATCGCGCCCCGCTTGCTGCTTGACGGCGAGCCCTTGCGCCTCGATCCCCCGCACTGGAAAATTACCCCGTGGCGCTTGACCACTGACCATGCCGCCACCATTACCGCCCTGTTGACCACCCTGCAGCAAAAAAGGGCTATCACCCTTGCCGACGGCAAGCAGACGATCTCTCTGGATGGGCTGAAAGAGGCGCTGCAGTTTATTGACGCCCAGCAAAAGCGTGGCGGGAGTGAAACGGCGTGGATCAACAAAGGCGCGCAGCCGCCGCTGAGCGTGCCGCCCGCACCTGCGCTGAAAGAGGTGGCCGTGGTGAACCCGACCCCGACGCCGCTTACCCGCGAGGAGCGCAGCGATCTACTGGACTATGGCACCTGGCGCATCAATAACAGCCAGTGTTCCCTCGACCCGGCGCGTCGTGAAGTGCGGGTCACCGCCTTAACGGATGACAAAGCGCTGCTGATAGTTAGCTGCGAGGCGGGGGCATACAACACCGTCGATTTAGCCTGGCTGGTCTCGCGTAAAAAGCCGTTCGCTTCGCACGTGGTGCGCCTGCGCCTGCCTTTTGTGCCGTCGAGCGACAGCAGCGAGATGGAGTTAATGAACGCCAGTTTTGATGAGAAGAGCCGCGAGCTGACCACCCTGGCGCTGGGCCGGGGCATTGCAGACTGCGGTATCCAGACGCGCTGGCGTTTTAGCGGGCAGCGCTTCCGTCTGGTGCGCTATGCCGAAGAGCCGAGCTGCGATAACTGGCATGGCCCGGATTCATGGCCGACGCTGTGGATTACAAGGTAAAAGCAAAACGGCAACCCTATGGTTGCCGTTTTTAGTGTTTGCTCCCTCTCCTTGTGGGAGAGGGCCGGGGTGAGGGCATCAGGCCGCACAACCCGGCAACGCACTTAAAGCAAATTCTGCGCCTTCTCTACCACGTTCTCTACGGTAAAGCCGAAGAACGGGAACAGCTTGTCGGCCGGAGCGGATTCACCGTAGCCGGTCATCCCGACGATTGCCCCCTTCAGCCCGACGTACTTGTACCAGTAATCCGCGATCCCCGCTTCAACGGCCACACGCGCCGTCACGTCTGAAGGCAGCACCGACTCGCGGTAGGCTTCATCCTGGGCATCAAAGATATCCGTGGAAGGCAGCGACACCACCCGCACCGCATGGCCTTCGGCGGTGAGTTTCTCGGCCGCCTTGACGGTGATCTCCATCTCCGAACCGGTGGCAATCAAAATCACGTCCGGCTTGCCGCCGCTGTCTTTGAGGATATACCCCCCGCGGGCAATGTTTTTCACCTGCTCCGGGGTACGTTCGATCTGCGCCAGGTTCTGACGGGAGAGGATCAGCGCCGTCGGGCCGTTATGACGTTCCACCGCCAGCTTCCAGCCCACCACTGCTTCGACCTGATCGCAAGGACGCCAGGTGCTGAAGTTCGGCGTCAGACGCAGGCTGGCCAGCTGTTCCACCGCCTGGTGGGTCGGGCCATCTTCCCCGAGACCAATGGAGTCGTGGGTATAGACCATGATCTGCCGGGCCTTCATCAGCGCCGCCATACGCGCGGCGTTACGCGCATACTCCACGAACATCAGGAAGGTGGCGGTGTAAGGCACGAATCCGCCGTGATGGGCGATACCGTTGGCAATGGCGGTCATCCCGAACTCGCGCACCCCGTAGTGAATGTAGTTCCCGGCAAGATCCTCTTTGATCGAGGTGGAACCCGACCAGATCGTCAGGTTACTGGGCGCCAGATCCGCCGAGCCGCCCAGCAGCTCCGGCAGGCTCGGGCCGATGGCATTGAGGACGTTTTGCGACGCCTTACGGGTGGCGATTTTCGCCGGGTTAGCCTGTAGATTCTCAATCAGCGCCTGGGTGGTCTCTTCCCAGTCCTCAGGCAGGCCACCGCTCATGCGACGGCTGAACTCAGCCGCCAGCTCCGGGTGCGCCTTCTGGTAGGCCGCGAATTTGTCGTTCCACTCTTTCTGGGCTTTTTCGCCCGCCTCGCGGGCATCCCAGGCCTGGTAGATCTCTTTTGGCACTTCGAAGGCCGGGTATTTCCAGCCCAGCTTCTGCCGGGTCAGGGCCACTTCCTCTTCGCCCAGCGCCGCGCCGTGGGCCTCTTCCTTCCCGGCTTTGTTCGGGGAACCAAATCCGATGACCGTGCGACAGATAATCAGCGACGGTTTGTCCGTCACGCTTTGCGCTTCCTGAATAGCCGCTTTCAGCGCCTCGGGATCGTGACCGTCAATCTCATGCACCACGTGCCAGTGGTAGGCTTCAAAGCGTTTGGCGGTGTCGTCGGTGAACCAGCCCTCGGTTTCGCCGTCAATGGAGATGCCGTTGTGATCGTAGAAACCAATCAGCTTGCCCAGACCCAGCGTGCCCGCCAGAGAGCAGACCTCGTGCGAGATCCCCTCCATCAGACAGCCGTCGCCCATAAACACATAAGTATGGTGATCGACAATTTCATGTCCCGGCTGGTTAAACTGCGCCGCCAGCGTGCGCTCGGCAATCGCCAGCCCAACCGCATTCGCCAGCCCCTGACCGAGTGGCCCGGTGGTGGTTTCGACCCCTGGCGTATACCCCAGCTCCGGGTGTCCCGGCGTTTTCGAGTGCAGCTGACGGAAGTTTTTAAGCTCTTCCAGCGGCAGGTTATAGCCGGAGAGATGCAGCAGGCTGTAGAGCAGCATCGAGGCGTGACCGTTAGAGAGAATAAAGCGGTCGCGGTCGTACCACGTCGGATCGTTGGGGTTATGTTTCAGGAAGTCGTTCCACAACACTTCGGCGATATCGGCCATGCCCATAGGTGCGCCTGGATGGCCGGAATTGGCTTTTTGCACGGCATCCATGCTGAGGGCGCGAATGGCATTGGCTAACTCTTTACGGGACATAGTTCACTCCATGGCAAGGTTACAGTTTGGCGGCGAGCAGATCTTCAAGTTTGCGTTGGTCGACCGCGAAAAGACGGATCCCTTCTGACAGCTTCTCGACCGCCATGGCGTCCTGATTATGCTCCCAGCGGAATTCGGCTTCGGTCATGGGTTTTGGTTTTGGCAGCACCGTTGAGGACGGCACCAGGCGGCGGATAACCGGCTCATCTTTGTCCTGCAGCTCTTTCAGCAGGTTAGGGGAGATGGTCAGGCGGTCGCAGCCGGTGAGGGCGAGGATCTGCTCGGTGCGGCGGAAGCTGGCACCCATCACGATGGTTTCATAGCGGTGTTGCTTGTAGTAATCGTAGATATTACGAACGGATTTCACGCCGGGATCTTCTTCCACCACGTAGGGGGCCATCGGCTGGCGGGCCTGATACCAGTCATAGATACGCCCGACGAACGGGGAAACCAGATGCACACCGGCTTCGGCGCAGGCGCGTGCCTGAGCGAAGGAGAACAGCAGGGTGAGGTTGCAGTTGATCCCCTCTTTTTCCAGCACTTCGGCGGCGCGGATCCCCTCCCAGGTGGAGGCCAGCTTGATCAGAATCCGCGACTTCTCGACATCCTGCGCCTCATACAGCTGCACCAGGTGCCGCGCTTTGGCGATGCTTTTCTCCTGGTCAAAGGAGAGGCGGGCGTCCACTTCGGTGGAGACGCGCCCCGGAATGCTTTTCAGAATTTCGCTACCAATATTCACCGCCAGCTTGTCGCTGGCCTCGGCAACCTGTTGTTCTTTGGTTTTACCGCGTCCTTTACCGTACGCGATGGCGTCGTCGATCAGGTGCGAGAAGTGCGCCAGCCCGGCGGCTTTCAGCAGCAGCGAGGGGTTGGTGGTCGCATCCTGCGGCTGGTAGTGGCGGATGGATTCGATATCACCGCTGTCGGCAACGACCGTGGTGAATTGTTTGATGCCGTCTAGTTGGTTCATAAATGAATACTCCTTAGAAATAAAAGAGTTGATGGAGTGCTTAGAAACACACTTCTGTGAATTTCGCGACGTACTTAACAAAAAAGCATAGCAGACGAGCATGGTCTTGCTTCGTTGGGCAGGTAACATGATTGTTATAAATTGATAACAATTTTTGTTTCTGGATGGTCAGAGTTTGGCAGCCTTCAAAGTTTGAACGGCGGTCAACGGCGATACTGTCCGCCACGCCAGGGTGAACATCAGGACCATAACTACATCACCCTTTTTAACGATAAGTGAAAGGAACCCTACAATGGATGAGCAGTTGAAACAGAGTGCCCTCGATTTTCATGAATTCCCCGTACCAGGCAAAATTCAGGTTTCTCCGACCAAACCTCTCGCCACCCAGCGTGACCTGGCGCTGGCCTACTCGCCTGGCGTCGCCGCGCCCTGTCTCGAAATCGAAAAAGATCCGCTGGCGGCCTACAAATACACCGCCCGCGGCAACCTGGTGGCGGTGATCTCCAACGGTACGGCGGTTCTGGGGCTGGGCAATATCGGGGCGCTGGCCGGTAAACCGGTGATGGAAGGGAAAGGCGTACTGTTCAAAAAATTCGCCGGTATCGACGTGTTTGATATTGAAGTGGACGAGCTCGACCCGGATAAATTCATCAACGTGGTGGCCGCGCTGGAGCCGACCTTTGGCGGCATCAACCTCGAGGACATCAAAGCGCCGGAATGTTTCTATATCGAGCAGAAGCTGCGTGAGCGCATGAACATTCCGGTGTTCCACGACGATCAGCACGGAACGGCGATCATCAGCACCGCCGCCATCCTCAACGGCCTGCGGGTGGTGGAGAAAAACCTCTCTGACGTGCGCATGGTGGTCTCCGGCGCGGGTGCGGCAGCCATCGCCTGTATGAACCTGCTGGTGGCGCTGGGCATGCAGAAGCACAACATCGTGGTCTGCGACTCCAAAGGGGTGATCTACAAGGGCCGCGAAGCCAATATGGCGGAGACCAAAGCCGCCTACGCCGTGGATGACGACGGCAAGCGCAGCCTGGCAGAGGTGATGGACGGGGCGGATATCTTCCTCGGCTGCTCGGGCCCAAAAGTGCTCAGCGAAGAGATGGTGATGAAGATGGCGCGCGCGCCGTTAATCCTCGCCCTGGCCAACCCGGAGCCGGAGATCCTGCCGCCGCTGGCAAAAGCGGTGCGCCCGGATGCCATTATCTGTACCGGCCGCTCTGACTATCCGAACCAGGTGAACAACGTTCTCTGCTTCCCGTTCATCTTCCGCGGGGCGCTGGACGTCGGCGCTACCGCCATCAACGAAGAGATGAAGCTGGCTGCGGTTCACGCCATTGCCGAGCTGGCCCACGCCGAGCAGAGCGAAGTGGTGGCCTCGGCCTATGGCGATCAGGATCTGAGCTTCGGCCCGGACTACATCATTCCTAAACCGTTCGATCCGCGCCTGATCGTGAAGATCGCCCCGGCGGTTGCAAAGGCGGCGATGGACTCCGGCGTGGCGACGCGCCCGATTCAGGACTTTGACGCCTACGTCGATAAACTCACCGAGTTCGTCTACAAAACCAATCTGTTTATGAAGCCGATCTTCTCTCAGGCGCGCACAGACGCAAAACGCGTGGTGCTGGCGGAAGGGGAAGAGGCGCGCGTCCTGCACGCCACTCAGGAGCTGGTGAGCCTGGGGCTGGCGAAGCCGATCCTGATTGGCCGTCCGAGCGTGATCGAGATGCGTATCCAGAAGCTGGGGCTGCAGATCAAGCCGGGCGTGGACTTTGAGATCGTCAACAATGAGTCCGATCCGCGCTTTAAGGAGTACTGGAACGAGTACTACGCCATCATGAAGCGCCGGGGGATCACCCAGGAGCAGGCCCAGCGGGCGGTGATCAGCAACACTACGGTGATCGGGGCGATCATGGTTCACCGCGGCGAGGCTGACGCGCTGATCTGCGGCACCATTGGTGACTATCACGAGCACTTCAGCGTGGTACAGGAGATCTTCGGCTATCGCGAAAACGTGCATACCGCCGGGGCGATGAACGCGCTGCTGCTGCCAAGCGGCAACACCTTTATTGCCGACACCTACGTCAACGACGATCCAACCCCGGAACAGCTGGCGGAGATCACCGTGATGGCGGCGGAAACGGTGCGTCGCTTTGGTATCGAACCGAAAGTGGCTCTGCTGTCGCACTCCAACTTTGGCTCATCCAAATCGGCTGCCGCCTGCAAAATGCGCCAGACCCTGGAACTGGTACGCGAGCGCGCGCCGGAACTGATGATCGACGGTGAAATGCACGGCGACGCCGCGCTGGTGGAGAGCATCCGCAACGAACGCATGCCGGACAGCCCGCTGAAAGGCTCAGCCAACGTGCTGATCATGCCGAATGTGGAAGCGGCGCGTATCAGCTACAACCTGCTGCGCGTCTCCAGTTCTGAAGGGGTGACCGTGGGGCCGGTGCTGATGGGCGTGGCGAAACCGGTGCATGTGTTAACCCCGATTGCCTCTGTGCGTCGTATTGTGAACATGGTAGCGCTGGCGGTGGTAGAGGCGCAGACGCAGCCGCTGTAAGTGGGATTCCCCTCACCCCGGCCCTCTCCCCAGAGGGGCGAGGGTGAAAAGACGGTTCCGTGCGGTTCCCTCTCCCCTTTGGGGAGAGGGTTAGGGTGAGGGGGTTAAATCCAGTCCCGAACCTTAATAAACTCCTTCAGGGCAGCCTCGCGGCTGCCTTCTTTCGGTTCAAAGCTGTACTCCCAGCGCACCAGCGGCGGCATCGACATCAGAATCGACTCCGTGCGTCCGCCGGTCTGCAGGCCGAACAGCGTGCCGCGATCCCACACCAGATTAAACTCCACGTAACGCCCGCGGCGATAGAGCTGGAACTCGCGCTCGCGCACGCCGTAATCGTGGTTCTTGCGCCGTTCGACAATCGGCAGGTAGGCGTCGGTGTAGCCATTGCCGACCGCCTGCATAAAGCTGAAGGCGGTATCGAAGTCCGGGGTGTTCAGATCGTCAAAGAACAGGCCGCCAATGCCGCGCTGCTCGTCGCGGTGCTTGAGGTAAAAATAGTCATCGCACCACTTTTTGTATTTCGGGTAGACCTCTTCGCCAAAGGGCTGGCACAGGTCGTGGGCGGTCTGGTGCCAGTGCACCGCGTCCTCTTCAAACCCGTAGAAAGGCGTTAAGTCGAAGCCGCCGCCAAACCACCACACCGGATCGGCGCCCGGTTTCTCGGCGATAAAAAAGCGCACGTTGGCGTGGCTGGTGGGTACGAACGGGTTATGAGGATGAACGACCAGCGAGACGCCCATCGCCTCAAAGCTGCGGCCTGCCAGTTCCGGGCGGTGCGCGGTCGCCGAGGCGGGCATCGCGTCGCCGTGTACGTGGGAGAAGTTGACCCCGGCCTGCTCGAATACGCCGCCGTTGCGCAGTACGCGGCTGCGCCCGCCGCCGCCGGCTTCGCGCTGCCACTCATCCTGCTGGAATTCACCGCCATCGACGGCGCTCAGTTTCTGGCAAATGTCATCCTGCAGTTGCATGAGGAACGCTTTGACCAGATGTGCATTGGGTTTCATCAACGTTTCCTGGAGTGCGCTTTCTGGTTATCGAACCAGTTAAAGTAACTGATAATGCCGGAGGCAATCGCGTTGGCGATCTTCTGACGAAACGCCGTGGTGCCGAGCAGACGCTCTTCTTCCGGGTTGGTAATAAAGGAGGTTTCCACCAGCACGGACGGAATTGACGGCGATTTCAGGACCACAAACGCCGCCTGCTCGGTGCCTTTGCTGTGCAGACGGTGCACCGGCTTAATCTTCTTCAGAATGTGCGACCCGAGCGTCAGGCTGTTTTTGATGGTATCGGTCTGGACCAGGTCAAACAGCACCTGCTGCAGGAGATGATCTTTGTCGGTGGTTTTCTTCCCGGCCACCTCATCCGCGCGGTTTTCCCGGTCGGAGAGGTATTTTGCCATGGCGCTACTGGCGCCACGGTTGGAGAGGGCAAACACCGATGCGCCGGCCGCCGAGGGGTTAGTAAAGCCGTCCGCGTGGATCGACATAAACAGATCCGCGCCGTGCTGGTGGGCGATCTCCACGCGGTCGTACAGCGGAATAAAGGTGTCGCCGGAGCGCGTCAGGCGGGCGTCAATGCCGTTGCTGCGTAAAATCGACCGGACATTTTTTGCAATCGCCAGCACAACGTGTTTTTCTTTCGAACCGTTTTTGCCAATGGCGCCAGTATCAATGCCCCCGTGGCCCGGATCGAGCATCACCAGACGCTTCGCCCCGGCTTTTTTGGTTTTGGGCTTGCTGTGTCCGTTACTGGTTTTTAGCGTGCTCTCTTCTTTTGCCTGAGCCTGCTTTGCGATGCCTGTTAACGTTAAGGCCGCCAGCCCCGCTTTGAGAACCTGACGACGCGATGTGAGTGCTTTTAATGGTTTGAATGTGCTCATGCGGCCTGAATTGTAAAAATTGGGGTCCTGGTGTTATATCGTATCGTCTTTTCCGTTACGACAGTCCATGTGGCGAATTGTTTTACTTTTCATTTCAATACGTGACAAAGTGCCATTATGCCAAATTTTCAGGCGTTTTTCGCAGGATATTGGCGAAAGAGGGCGTTCGCGTCATAATCACTGTTTTTGAACCCAAAAAGGCGGTTAATACCATGGAGATACGCGTTTTTCGCCAGGCAGACTTCGAAGAGGTCATCACCCTTTGGGAGCGCTGCGAGCTACTGCGACCGTGGAACGATCCGGAGATGGACATTGAGCGTAAGCTCAATCATGACGTCAGTCTGTTCCTGGTGGCGGAGGTCAACGGTGAAGTGGTGGGCACCGTGATGGGCGGCTACGACGGGCATCGCGGCTCGGCGTACTACCTGGGCGTGCACCCGGAATTTCGCGGACGCGGCATCGCTAACGCGCTGCTCAATCGTCTGGAAAAGAAACTGATCGCCCGCGGCTGTCCAAAAATTCAGATCATGGTGCGGGAAGATAATGACATGGTGCTGGGCATGTACGAGCGACTTAACTATGAACATGCCGACGTACTGACGCTGGGCAAGCGCCTGATAGAAGATGAAGAGTATTGATTTCCACCCGGGCGCCTACGACAGCCACGGCCGGGTCCGCCTGCCGTTTCTGTTCTGGTGCGTGCTGCTGCTTCAGGCCCGTACCTGGGTGCTGTTCGTGATGGCCGGGGCTTCCCGCGATCAGGGCAACACCCTGCTGAACCTGTTTTATCCCGATCACGATAACTTCTGGCTGGGGCTGCTGCCGGGGATCCCGGCGGTGCTGGCCTTTATGCTGAGCGGGCGGCGGCATCTCTGGCCGCGCCTGTGGCAGGCTCTACGCGGGCTGCTGATCCTTGCCCAGTGCGTTCTGCTGTGCTGGCAGCCCCTGCTGTGGTTGAAAGGGGAAGCCCTGAGCGGCGTGGGGATTGCGCTGGTGGTGGCCGATATTGTGGCGCTACTGTGGCTGCTGACCAACCCCCGTCTGCGCGCCTGTTTTACGCCTGAGAAAGATTAAACGGCACTTTTTAGCGATGCTGTACTCCAACAAGCGTTCAAATAACCAGAAAGGAACTCCCGATGAAATCGCTGCGTTTACTGTTATGCGCGCTCCCCGTTGTCCTGACGGGCTGTTCAACGCTCTCCGCCGTTAACTGGTCTGCGGCCTATCCCTGGAACTGGTTCGGCTCCTCCACCGACGTGACCGAGCAGGGCGTCGGAAATCTCACCGCCGCCACGCCGCTGGAACAGAGCGCCATCGAATCGGCACTGGGCGGTGATTACCGGCTGCGCAGCGGCATGAAAACACAGAACGGCAACATCGTGCACTATTTCGAAGCGCTAAAAGATGACCAGCTGGCGATGGTAATTAACGGTGACAAAAACACGGTGACGCGCATCGAAGTGCTGGACAGCGACGTTGAAACCGACAGCGGCGTGAAGGTCGGTACCCCGTTCAGCGACCTGTATCAGAAGGCCTACGGCAACTGCACCAGCGCCCCGAACGAAGAGAGCGTGGCGGTGGAGTGTAAGGCGGAAGGCAGCCAGCACATCAGCTATCAGTTCAGCGGAACCTGGAACGGCCCGGAAGGGTTGATGCCTTCTGACGACGCGCTGAAAAACTGGAAAGTCAGCAAAATTATCTGGCAGCAGTAAATTGCGCCTGGACAAGCCGCCTCGTTAAAAAAGGGGGTATAATCGCCGCCAACAATGCCACGACTTCGTGGCATCTTTTTTTCAGGAGGAGCGATGTCTCAGGTTCAGAGTGGCATTTTGCCAGAACATTGCCGCGCGGCGATTTGGATCGAAGCCAATGTCAAAGGGGATACCGATGCCCTGCGTGCGGCTAGCAAAGTCTTTATTGATAACGTGGCCACCTTCCAGGCCAAATTCCCGGATGCGCACTGCGGCGCGGTGGTGGCGTTTGGCCACGACGTCTGGCGTCAGCTGAGCGGCGGGGAAGGGGCTGAAGAGCTGAAGGACTTTGTCCCTTACGGTAAAGGTCTGGCCCCGGCCACCCAGTACGACGTGCTGATCCATATTCTCTCTCTGCGTCACGACGTGAACTTCTCCATTGCCCAGGCCGCGATGGCTGCCTTTGGCGACTGCGTTGAGGTAAAAGAAGAGATCCACGGTTTCCGCTGGGTGGAAGAGCGCGATCTGAGCGGCTTCGTTGACGGCACCGAAAACCCGGCAGGGGATGAGACCCGTCGTGAAGTGGCGGTGATCAAAGAGGGCGTGGATGCGGGCGGCAGCTACGTGTTCGTTCAGCGCTGGGAGCACAACCTCAAGCAGCTTAACCGCATGAGCGTGCACGACCAGGAGATGATGATTGGCCGCACCAAAGAGGCCAATGAAGAGATCGACGGCGACGACCGCCCGGCGACCTCACACCTGAGCCGCGTCGATTTGAAAGAGGACGGTAAAGGGCTGAAGATTGTCCGCCAGAGCCTGCCGTACGGCACCGCCAGCGGGACAAATGGCCTCTACTTCTGCGCCTACTGCGCGCGCCTGTACAACATCGAACAGCAGCTGCTGAGCATGTTTGGCGACACCGACGGCAAGCGCGACGCAATGCTGCGCTTCACCAAACCGGTGACCGGCGGCTACTACTTTGCACCGTCCGTTGAACGTCTGCTGGCGTTATAAAAGCCCCCTCACCCTGACCCTCTCCCCACAGGGGAGAGGGGATTAATGCTTATTCCCTTTTCTGCTTCCAAATCACTAAACGGTATATAAAACCGTTACTCCTTTAGTACTCGTTATAAATATGATGACCCTTAGAAAATCATCACATCTTAAGGGTGCGCAATGGCCGTTACTGTACTGAAAAAAGGATCTCTGGTGCTGGCAGCTTCCGTGTTGCTGGCCGCGCAGGCGCAGGCAACCGAGCTGTTGAACAGCTCTTATGACGTCTCGCGCGAGCTCTTTGCCGCCCTGAACCCGCCATTCGAACAGCAGTGGGCGAAAGACAATAACGGCGACAAACTGACGATCAAGCAGTCCCATGCCGGCTCGTCGAAGCAGGCGCTGGCCATTCTGCAGGGGCTGAAGGCCGATGTGGTCACCTATAACCAGATTACCGACGTGCAGATCCTGCACGACAAAGGCAAGCTGATCCCTGCCGACTGGCAGAGCCGTCTGCCGAACAACAGCTCGCCGTTCTACTCCACCATGGGCTTCCTGGTGCGTAAGGGCAACCCGAAGAACATTCACGACTGGAACGACCTCGTGCGTTCAGACGTGAAGCTGATTTTCCCGAACCCGAAAACCTCCGGCAACGCCCGTTACACCTATCTGGCCGCCTGGGGCGCAGCGGACAAAGCGGACGGCAACGATAAAGCCAAAACCGAACAGTTCATGACCCAGTTCCTGAAAAACGTCGAAGTGTTCGATACCGGCGGGCGCGGGGCGACCACCACCTTCGCGGAGCGCGGTCTGGGTGATGTGCTGATCAGCTTTGAATCGGAAGTGAACAACATCCGTAAGCAGTACGAAGCCCAGGGCTTTGAAGTGGTGATCCCGAAAACCAACGTGCTGGCGGAGTTCCCGGTGGCGTGGGTGGATAAAAACGTCGAAGCCAACGGCACAGAGAAAGCGGCGAAAGCCTATCTGAACTATCTCTACAGCCCGCAGGCCCAGACGGTGATCACCGATTATTACTATCGCGTGAATAACCCGGACGTGATGAACAAGCTGAAAGACAAATTCCCGCAGACCGACCTGTTCCGCGTGGAAGACCATTTTGGCGGCTGGCCTGAAGTGATGAAAACCCATTTCGCCAGCGGCGGTGAGTTAGACAAACTGTTGGCGGCGGGGCGTAAGTAATGTTTGCAGTTTCCTCCAGACGTGTGCTGCCGGGCTTTACCTTAAGCCTCGGGACCAGCCTGTTGTTCGTCTGTCTGATTTTGTTATTACCGCTCAGCGCGCTGGTGGTTCAGCTCTCTGAGATGAGCTGGTCCCAGTACTGGGAGGTGATCAGCAACCCGCAGGTGGTGGCGGCCTATAAAGTGACGCTGCTGTCGGCGTTTGTCGCTTCCATCTTCAACGGCGTGTTCGGCCTGCTGATGGCGTGGATCTTAACCCGCTACCGCTTCCCGGGCCGCACGCTGCTGGATGCGCTGATGGATTTACCCTTCGCGCTGCCGACGGCGGTGGCGGGCTTAACGCTCGCTTCGCTGTTCTCCGTTAACGGTTTTTACGGCGAGTGGCTGGCGAAGTTTGATATCAAAGTGACCTACACCTGGCTCGGCATTGCGGTGGCGATGGCCTTTACCAGCATCCCGTTTGTGGTGCGTACCGTGCAGCCGGTGCTGGAAGAGTTAGGTCCGGAATACGAAGAAGCGGCAGAGACCCTGGGCGCGACGCGCTGGCAGAGTTTCCGCAAAGTGGTGATGCCCGAGCTCTCTCCGGCTCTGCTGGCAGGCGTGGCGCTGTCGTTCACCCGCAGCCTCGGTGAGTTCGGCGCGGTGATTTTTATCGCCGGTAACATCGCGTGGAAAACCGAAGTGACCTCGCTGATGATTTTTGTCCGTTTGCAGGAGTTTGATTACCCGGCGGCGAGCGCCATTGCCTCGGTGATCCTCGCAGCCTCGCTGCTGCTGCTGTTCTCGATTAACACTCTGCAAAGTCGCTTTGGTCGACGCGTGGTAGGTCACTAATGGCGGAAGTTACTCAATTGAAACGCTACGACGCCCCCCGCATTAACTGGGGAAAATGGGTGCTGATCGGCACCGGCGTGCTGGTATCGGCCTTCATACTGGTCGTGCCGATGGTCTACATCTTTGTCCAGGCGTTCAGCAAGGGGATTATGCCCGCGCTGCAAAACCTGGCCGATCCGGATATGCTGCATGCGATCTGGCTGACGGTCATGATTGCCCTTATTACCGTGCCGGTGAACCTGGTGTTTGGCATCCTGCTGGCCTGGCTTGTGACGCGCTTTGACTTCCCGGGCCGCCAGCTGCTGCTGACCCTGCTGGACATTCCGTTTGCGGTCTCGCCGGTGGTCGCCGGTCTGGTCTATCTGCTGTTCTACGGCTCCAACGGCCCGCTGGGCGGCTGGCTGGATGAACATAACCTGCAGATCATGTTCGCCTGGCCGGGCATGGTGCTGGTCACGGTCTTTGTCACCTGTCCGTTTGTAGTGCGTGAGCTGGTGCCGGTGATGTTAAGTCAGGGCAGCAACGAAGACGAAGCGGCGGTTCTGCTGGGCGCATCCGGCTGGCAGATGTTCCGCCGCGTCACCCTGCCAAACATCCGCTGGGCGCTGCTGTATGGCGTGGTATTGACCAACGCCCGCGCGATTGGCGAGTTTGGCGCGGTGTCGGTAGTGTCCGGCTCGATCCGCGGCGAAACCCTGTCGCTGCCGTTACAAATTGAATTGCTGGAGCAGGACTATAACACCGTCGGTTCCTTTACCGCCGCAGCCCTGCTGACGCTGATGGCTATTTTGACCCTGTTTTTAAAGAGTATGGTGCAGTGGCGTTTAGAGAATCAGGCCAAACGCCAGCATCAGGAGGGAAATCATGAGCATTGAGATTGCCAATATTAAGAAGTCCTTTGGTCGCACCCAGGTGCTGAACGATATCTCGCTGGATATCCCTTCCGGACAAATGGTGGCGCTGCTGGGGCCGTCTGGCTCCGGGAAAACCACGCTGCTGCGTATTATCGCCGGTCTGGAGCACCAGACCAGCGGGCACATTCGCTTCCACGGCACCGACGTCAGCCGCCTGCACGCGCGCGACCGTAAGGTGGGATTCGTGTTCCAGCATTACGCCCTGTTCCGCCATATGACGGTGTTCGACAATATCGCCTTCGGCCTGACGGTGCTGCCGCGTCGTGAACGCCCGGACGCCGCGACCATCAAGGCGAAAGTCACCAAACTGCTGGAGATGGTGCAGCTGGCTCACCTGGCCGATCGCTATCCGGCGCAGCTGTCCGGTGGCCAGAAACAGCGCGTGGCCCTGGCCCGTGCCCTGGCGGTTGAGCCGCAAATTCTGCTGCTGGATGAACCTTTTGGCGCGCTGGATGCGCAGGTGCGTAAAGAGCTGCGCCGCTGGCTGCGTCAGCTGCACGAAGAGCTGAAGTTCACCAGCGTCTTCGTCACCCACGATCAGGAAGAGGCGATGGAGGTGGCCGACCGGGTGGTGGTGATGAGCCAGGGGAATATCGAACAGGTCGACGAACCCGATCAACTGTGGCGCGAGCCGGCAACCCGCTTCGTGCTGGAGTTTATGGGCGAAGTGAACCGTCTGCACGGCAACATCCGCGGCGGTCAGTTCCACGTCGGCGCCCACCGCTGGCCGCTCGGCTATACGCCTGCGTATCAGGGGCCGGTGGATCTCTTCCTGCGCCCGTGGGAAGTGGACGTCAGCCGCCGCACCAGCCTCGACTCGCCGCTGCCGGTCCAGGTGCTGGAAGCCAGCCCGAAAGGTCACTATACCCAGCTGGTGGTGCAGCCGCTCGGCTGGTACAGCGAACCGCTGACGGTGGTGATGCGCGACGAAGAGCCGCCATACCGCGGTGAACGCCTGTTTGTCGGTCTGCAACACGCGCGTATTTATCACGATAATGATCGCATCGAGACGCGGGGAGATCTTGCTCTGGCGGAATCTGCCTGATAGTTTATTGACCATGTTTATCGCCCGGTGGCGCTTCGCTTACCGGGCCTACAAAAATACGGATGTAGGCCGGGTAAGCGAAGCGCCACCCGGCTTTTTTATTGAGTAAAAATCGTGAATACACTCGAACAAACCATCGGCAACACCCCCCTGATCAAACTGCAGCGCATGGGGCCGGACAACGGCAGCGAAATCTGGATCAAACTGGAAGGCAACAACCCGGCGGGTTCGGTCAAGGATCGGGCTGCGCTGTCGATGATTGTCCAGGCGGAAAAGCGCGGAGAAATCAAACCGGGCGATGTGCTGATCGAGGCGACCAGCGGGAATACCGGCATTGCGCTGGCGATGATTGCCGCGCTTAAAGGCTACCGCATGAAGCTGCTGATGCCGGACAACATGAGCCAGGAGCGCCGTGCCGCGATGCGCGCTTACGGTGCCGAGCTGATTCTGGTGACCAAAGAGCAGGGCATGGAAGGGGCGCGCGATTTAGCGCAAGCGATGGCTGAGCGCGGTGAAGGCAAGCTGCTCGATCAGTTCAATAATCCTGATAACCCCTACGCGCATTACACCACCACCGGGCCGGAGATCTGGCAGCAGACCGAAGGGCGCATCACCCATTTCGTCTCCAGCATGGGCACCACGGGCACCATCACCGGTGTCTCCCGTTTTCTGCGCGAGCAGGAAAAGGCGGTCACCATTGTCGGCCTGCAGCCGGAAGAGGGCAGCAGCATCCCGGGTATTCGCCGCTGGCCTGCGGAGTACATGCCGGGCATCTTTAATGCCCAGCTTGTGGACCAGGTGCTGGATATTCACCAGCGCGAGGCGGAAAATACCATGCGTGAACTGGCCGTGCGCGAAGGCGTTTTCTGCGGCGTCAGTTCTGGCGGCGCGGTAGCGGGTGCACTGCGGATTGCAGAGGCAGTGCCCGGCGCGGTAGTCGTGGCGATCATCTGCGATCGCGGCGATCGCTATTTATCTACCGGCGTCTTTGGTGAGGAGAGCTATGCGCAGGGCGCAGGGATCTAAACGCGATGGAGATGATTTTATTCCGGGATAAAACCCGGGCGCAGCAGAGCGATATTGTGGCGGTTCAGTCCCAGGTGGTGTACGGCAGCGTGGGTAACAGCATTGCGGTACCCAATATCCGCCAGCATCGTCTTAACGTGACGGCGGTCCCGACGGTGCTGTTCAGTAATACTCCGCACTACGACACCTTTTACGGCGGGGTGATCCCCGACGAATGGTTCAGCGGTTACCTGAAAGCGCTGGAAGAGCGTGACATTTTGCGCGAGCTGAAGGCGGTCACTACCGGCTATATGGGCAGCGCCAGCCAGATTATCCTGCTGGCAAACTGGCTGCGCGCGGTGAAGGTGCAGCATCCCGACCTGCTTATTCTTGTCGATCCGGTGATTGGCGACACCGACAGCGGAACCTACGTTAAACCCGAAATCCCGGAAGCCTACCGCCAGCATCTGCTGCCGCTGGCGCAGGGGATTACGCCGAACGTCTACGAGCTGGAAGTGCTCAGCGGAAAAACCTGTCGCGATAACGACAGCGCCATTGCCGCCGCAAAAGGGCTGCTTTCCGATACCCTGCAGTGGGTGGCGATCACCAGCGCCCCTGTAAGTGGCGATGCGGACGCTATTCATGTGGTGCTGGTCTCCCACGATAACGTGACGGTCAGCGCGCACCCACGTATCAAAGCCGATCTGAAAGGCACCGGCGATCTCTTCTGTTCTGAGCTGGTGAGTGCGCTGGTACAGCAGGAGAGCGTGGCGGCGGCGATAAGCCGGGCAGGGGACAGGGTGACGCAGGTCATGCAGTACACCCAGGAGAAGGGTTACGACGAGCTGGTTTTACCTGCGTAACAAACAAAAATGGCGCCCGAAGGCGCCATTTCTCTGTGCGGCCAAAAATTACTTTTTGATGCGGATAACCGGGGTTTCACCCACGGTAACGCTGCCGGACAGTTTGATCAGTTCTTTGATTTCGTCCATGTTGGAGATAACAACCGGAGTCAGGGTAGACTTGGCTTTCTCTTCCAGCAGTGGCAGATCGAATTCAATAACCGGGTCGCCAACTTTAACGCGCTGGCCTTCTTCAGCGATACGCTTGAAGCCTTCGCCTTTCAGCTCGACGGTGTCGATACCGAAGTGAACGAACAGCTCAATACCGCTATCAGATTCGATAGAGAATGCGTGGTTGGTTTCAAAGATCTTACCGATGGTACCATCTACCGGTGCAACCATTTTGTTACCGGTTGGTTTGATAGCAATGCCATCACCCACGATTTTCTCTGCAAACACGACATCCGGCACGTCTTCGATGTTGACGATTTCACCAGACAGCGGAGCAACAATCTCAATAGTTCCGGTGTCGTTGTTGCCTTTGTCACCGAACAGTTTACTAAATAACCCCATTAGCCATCTCTCCTAAGCAGTAAATTGGGCCGCATCTCGTGGATTAGCAGATTGTTTTTTCTTCAATGAACTTGTTAACCAGCGTCATTAACTCGTCCGTTGTCGGTTGAGCAAGAGCCTGCTCTGCTAATACCTTCGCATCTTCGAAGTTCGTGTTACGGATGATCTTCTTAATGCGCGGGATGGAAATGGCGCTCATAGAGAATTCGTCCAGACCCATACCCAGCAACAGAAGTGTAGCACGTTCGTCGCCTGCAAGCTCACCACACATACCAGTCCATTTGCCTTCTGCATGAGAAGCATCAATAACTTGCTTGATAAGCGTCAGGACGGACGGTGACATTGGCTGGTAAAGATGTGAAATCATATCATTACCACGGTCAACTGCCAGGGTGTACTGGGTTAAATCGTTGGTACCAATACTAAAGAAATCGACTTCTTTCGCTAAATGACGGGCAATCGTTGCTGCGGCTGGGGTTTCCACCATCACGCCAACTTCGATGGATTCATCGAATGCTTTACCTTCGTCACGCAGTTCCTGTTTGTAGATCTCAATCTCTTTCTTCAGTGCGCGCACTTCTTCAACAGAGATGATCATCGGGAACATGATGCGCAGCTTACCGAAAGCGGAAGCACGCAGGATAGCGCGAACCTGGTCGCGCAGGATCTCTTTACGATCCATTGCGATACGCACGGCACGCCAGCCCAGGAACGGGTTCTCTTCTTTCGGGAAGTTCATGTACGGCAGCTCTTTGTCGCCACCGATGTCCATGGTACGGACGATAACGGCCTGGGAGCCACAGGCTTCAGCAACCGCTTTATAGGCAGCGAACTGCTCTTCTTCGGTTGGCAGGGCGTCACGGTCCATGAACAGGAATTCAGTACGATAGAGACCAACACCTTCCGCACCGTTGCGCTCAGCGCCATCGACGTCGCGAACGGTACCGATGTTTGCGCACACTTCAACCTGATGACCATCCAGGGTGATGGCTGGCAGATCTTTCAGCTTAGCCAGCTCCGCTTTTTCAGTCGCAACCTGCTCCTGAACCGCGCGCAGTTTTTCGATCTCTTCGTTAGTTGGGTTGACGTAAACCAGATTGTTTACGGCATCCAGAATCAGATAGTCGTCGTTTTTAACCTGAGCGGTGACGCTACCGGTACCTACGATGGCTGGCAGCTCCAGAGAACGCGCCATGATAGAGGTGTGGGAGGTACGGCCACCGGCGTCAGTGATGAAACCCAGCACCTTGTTCAGGTTCAGCTGTGCGGTTTCTGACGGGGTCAGGTCAGCAGCAACCAGGATAACTTCATCCTGAATGGCGCTCAGATCGATGATGGCAAGGCCGAGGATGTTGCGCAGCAGGCGCTTACCGATATCACGCACGTCAGCCGCACGCTCTTTCAGGTATTCATCGTCCAGCTCTTCCAGGGCAGTTGCCTGACCTTCGATAACTTCATGCGCAGCGGCATCCGCCGTCATGCCTTTATCTTTAATCAGGGCTATGATTTCCTGCTCAAGCTCCTCATCTTCGAGCAACATGATGTGCCCTTCGAAGATGGCTTCTTTTTCTTCACCGAAAGTTTCGCCAGCTTTAGTTTTGATCGTTTCCAGCTGCGCAGATGCTTTTGCACGGCCGCTCAGAAAACGTTCAACTTCCTGATTTACCTTATCAGCAGAAATTTTTTTCCGGTCGATGACGATCTCGTCTTCTTTCAGCAGCAGTGCTTTGCCGAAAGCGATACCCGGGGATGCTAAAATGCCTGAAATCATAACCCTACCTTACTTGTGACTGATATTTAAAAGAACCCGGAAACTTACTCGAGCTCAGCCATCAGTTTTACCAGATGCTCAACTGCTTTCTGCTCGTCTTCGCCTTCAGCGGAGATGGTCACAACGGTGCCCTGAGTCAGACCCAGAGTCTGCAGTTTGAACAGGCTTTTTGCGCTCGCGCTTTTGCCGTTGGAAGTCACAGTGATCTCAGAAGTGAAGCCTTTTGCTTCTTTAACAAACTGAGCAGCAGGGCGGGTGTGCAGACCGTTCGGAGCGGTAATGGTAACTTCTTGCTGGAACATTGTATTTCCCCAACTTATTGGTTTAGTGTTGTGGAACTAAAGTCTAGCCTGGCGGCAGGACTTTAGCCTGTATTGTTAGCACCGGTTCAACGGCACGTGACACCAAAGTGTCAAACATATCCGGTGCTGGCATGTCAGGCTGCTGACGTCTCGCTCGACATTAAACATTATGCCGCGAAAGCAAGACTTGAACCAAATCATAAAATCGATTCAGCAGCGGGAATTCCTGCAACGATTAATTTCGTGCTTCAAAATAATTGTCAGCTTAAATACCAGAGCCAACGGGGTTGAGCAATGCCGGAAGAGATAAAAGTTTGAAGCAGGCCACAAAAAAGCACCCATATGGGTGCTTTTTTACGCGATATTTACATTCTGGCACTACTGTTGCAGTTCTTTCTCGGTAAAGAGATCGGCAAACAGTGCAGTACTTAAATAACGCTCACCCGACGATGGAAGAATAACCACGATATTCTTATTGGTAAAGGTTTCATCTTCGAGTAATTTCAGCGCGGCGGCGACGGCAGCACCGGAAGAGATACCTGCCAGAATGCCTTCTTCTTCCATCAGGCGACGTGCGGTAGAGATAGCTTCATCGTTAGTGATAGCCACCACTTTATCAATCAGTTTCAGATCCAGGTTGCCCGGAATAAAGCCCGCGCCGATACCCTGAATTTTATGCGGGCCTGGCTTCAGCTCTTCACCGGCCAGCGCCTGGGCAATTACCGGAGAATCGGTTGGTTCAACGGCAACGGTAATCAGATCCTTTTTACCTTTTGTGCCTTTAATATAGCGGCTAACGCCAGTCAGCGTACCGCCGGTACCCACACCTGAAATAAAGACATCAACCTGGCCGTCGGTATCTTCCCAGATTTCCGGACCGGTGGTCTTCTCGTGAATTTCCGGGTTAGCCGGGTTGCTGAACTGCTGGAGCAGCAGATATTTCGCCGGATCGCTGGCAACAATTTCTTCGGCTTTCTGAATCGCGCCTTTCATACCTTTAGCGCCTTCGGTTAAGACCAGATTTGCGCCCAGGGCTTTCAGCAGCTTGCGACGTTCAATACTCATGGTCTCAGGCATGGTCAGCGTCAGCTTATACCCGCGTGCTGCGGCAACATAGGCCAGCGCGATCCCGGTGTTACCGCTGGTTGGCTCAACCAGCTCCACGCCAGGCTTCAACACGCCACGCTTTTCCGCATCCCAAATCATATTGGCACCGATACGGCATTTTACGCTGAAGCTTGGGTTACGAGATTCCACCTTAGCCAGAATGCGTCCATTACCGATACGGTTCAGTCGAACCAGGGGCGTGTGACCGATAGTCAGCGAGTTGTCTTCAAAAATCTTACTCATGGCCTGTCCTTAACTGTTTGAAATTGGGATACCGACCCAGCATACCTGTTGCAAAAGTATGGGGAAGTAAGGAATTCGCATATCTATATGCTGCAAGGAAATAATGGGGATCAGTATGGAATAAGGGATGGCATAAGCCACCCCTTTTTTTAACTTATTTCCACAACGCGTGTTTGTCTCGATAACAGTCGACCCACATCGCCGTCGCGCCGCAGACCGCCACCGGCATGATGAAAAGATTCAGGAACGGAATCATGGTGAACAGGCTGGTCAGCGCGCCAAACTGCATATTGGCCACCTTACGGCTGCGCAAGGCAGTGCGCATCTCTTTAAACGGTACCTTATGGTTATCGAACGGGTAGTCGCAATACTGAATGGCCAGCATCCAGGCGCTGAACAGGAACCACAGCACGGGCGCAACGGTCTGGCCGATCCCCGGTATAAAGTAGAGAAGCAGCAGCACGATGGCGCGGGGCAGATACCACGCCAGCTTCTGCCACTCGCGTTTCATGATGCGCGGCAGATCTTTCATGATACCCAGCACGCCGGTATCTGGTGGTGTGGCACCCGTGAGCCGGGCCTCAAGCTGTTCGGCCAGCAGACCGTTAAAGGGGGCCGCAATCCAGTTGGCAATGGTCGAGAAGAAATAGCCAAACACCAGCAGAACCGAAATGATAACGATTGGCCACAGCAGATAGCTCAGCCACTGCAGCCAGTCGGGAACATGGCTCATCAGCGCCGGGATCCAGGTATCGAGGCGGGTAAACAGCCACCAGAAGGCGCCACCCATCAGCAGAATGTTGATCAGCAGAGGCAGGATCACAAAACGTCTGATTCCGGGCAATGAAACCAGTTTCCAGCCCTGGGAAAAGTACCAGACGCCGCTGCGTGGAGGGGAAGATGTCGATGAAACCATAACCAGGTTGAGCTCCTTTTATCACAACCAGTGAAATTGCCTGCCTATATTAGCCAGTTGCGGCACGTTGACCAGTTCAGAAATGTTCGAAAAAACAGCAAAAAGCACGATTTAGTTCATCTTTATGCTGCGAATGCTCTGCACGCACTTGCACTTGACGTAATCGGCAAATACTCTTAGTGAGTAAATGTTTGCCGTGGTGGCAAGGTGTTAGAACAACAGAGAATATAATGATGCAGGATTTGCGTCTGATATTAATCATTGTTGGCGCGATCGCCATAATCGCTTTACTGGTACATGGTTTCTGGACCAGCCGTAAAGAGCGCTCTTCTATGTTTCGCGATCGCCCACTGAAGCGCATGAAGTCTAACCGTGACGACGATAGCGATGACGATATCGACGAGACGGAAGACGAGGGTGTGGGTGAAGTACGCGTTCATCGGGCGAATACTGCGCCCGGCGCAGGCCATGGGGAGCATGAAGCGCCTCGTCAGCCTCCGCAGCATCAGTACCAGCCGCCTTACGCATCTGCTCAGCCACGTCCGGCTTCGCCGCAGCCTGTGGCCGAACCGGTACACCAGCCGCAGCAGCAACCGCAGCAGCATGAACCTGTGCGTCAGCAGCCGGTGCAACAGCCGCAGTATGCCGCTCAGCCTGAACCTCAGCCGCAGCCTCAACCCGTCGTGCAGCAGGCTCCACAGCCGGTAGCTCCTGCGCCGCAACCCGCCCCAGCGCCTGTCGCAGAGCCAGAGCCGGTTGTCGAAGCTGCGCCAGTGGTTGAAAAACCGCAGCGTAAAGAGACGGTGATTGTCATGAGCGTGGCGGCCCACCAGGGCACGACCATTAACGGTGAAGTGCTGCTCAACAGCATTCATCAGGCGGGCTTTAAGTTTGGCGACATGAATATTTTCCATCGCCATCTCAGCCCTGATGGCAGCGGTCCTTCGCTGTTCAGCCTGGCGAACATGGTTAATCCGGGAACCTTTGATCCTGAGATGACCGGTGATTTCACCACGCCGGGTATTACGATCTTTATGCAGGTGCCGTCTTATGGCGATGAACTGCAAAACTTTAAGCTGATGCTGCAGTCTGCCCAGCACATCGCCGATGAAGTCGGCGGTATGGTGCTCGACGATCAGCGTCGAATGATGACGCCGCAGAAACTGCGCGAATATCAGGACCGCATCCGCGAAGTTAAAGAAGCTAACGCGTAAACGTCCGCGTTTTGTTTCACACCTCCTCAACCCCCGCATGTCGGGGGTTTTTCTCATTAATGGTGCGACATGGACTCAATCGAACAACAACTTACCGAACTGCGAACCACGCTTCGCCACCATGAATATCTTTATCATGTGATGGATGCGCCAGAAGTGCCGGACGCGGAGTATGACCGTCTGATGCGTGAGCTGCGTGAGCTTGAAGCGCAGCACCCGGAGCTAATCACGCCGGACTCGCCTACCCAGCGCGTCGGGGCGGCACCGCTGGCCTTTTTCAGCCAGGTACGTCACGAAGTGCCGATGCTGTCGCTGGATAACGTCTTCGACGAAGAGAGCTTCCTCGCCTTCAACAAACGCGTGCAGGATCGCCTGAAGCAGACCGATGCCCTGAGCTGGTGCTGCGAACTGAAGCTGGATGGCCTGGCCGTCAGCATTCTTTACGAAAACGGGGTGATGATCCGCGCGGCTACCCGCGGCGACGGCACCACCGGCGAGGACATTACCGCCAACGTGCGCACCATCCGCGCTATTCCGCTCAAGTTACATGGCGAGAACATTCCGGCCCGTCTCGAAGTGCGCGGCGAAGTGTTCCTCCCACAGGCGGGCTTTGAAAAAATCAACGAAGAGGCGCGCCGCACCGGGGGCAAAATCTTCGCTAACCCCCGCAACGCCGCCGCAGGCTCGCTACGCCAGCTGGATCCGCGCATCACCGCGAAGCGACCGCTCACTTTCTTTTGCTACGGCGTCGGCATCCTGGAGGGGGGCGAGCTGCCTGATACCCACCTGGGCCGCCTGCTGCAGTTTAAGGCCTGGGGCCTGCCGGTCAGTAACCGCGTTCAGCTGTGCGACTCACCGGAAGCGGTGCTGGCGTTTTACCGTCAGGTCGAAGCCGATCGCCCGACGCTGGGTTTTGATATCGACGGCGTGGTCATCAAAGTGAACTCCCTCGCGCTGCAGGAGCAGTTAGGCTTTGTCGCCCGCGCGCCGCGCTGGGCGGTAGCCTTTAAGTTCCCGGCGCAGGAGCAGATGACCTTCGTGCGCGATGTGGAGTTTCAGGTGGGCCGTACCGGGGCGATAACGCCGGTCGCGCGTCTGGAGCCCGTTCAGGTGGCCGGGGTGCTGGTCAGCAATGCGACCCTGCATAACGCCGACGAAATCGACCGTCTGGGGCTGCGTATCGGCGATAAAGTGGTGATCCGCCGTGCCGGGGACGTGATCCCGCAGGTGGTGAACGTGGTGGAGTCAGAACGTCCTGACGATACGCGCGCCGTTGAGTTCCCGACCCACTGTCCGGTGTGCGGTTCCGACGTTGAGCGCGTCGAAGGCGAAGCCGTTGCCCGCTGTACCGGCGGATTAGTCTGCGGTGCCCAGCGCAAAGAGTCGCTGAAACACTTCGTCTCCCGCCGGGCGATGGACGTTGACGGCATGGGCGACAAAATCATCGATCAGCTGGTGGAGAAAGAGTACGTCCTTACGCCTGCTGACCTGTTCCGCCTGACGCCGGGCAAGCTGACCGGTCTGGATCGCATGGGGCCGAAGTCCGCACAGAACGTGGCCGACGCGCTGGAAAAAGCCAAAGAGACCACCTTTGCCCGTTTCCTCTATGCGTTAGGCATTCGCGAAGTGGGCGAGGCAACCGCTGCCGGGCTGGCCGGGTATTTCGGTACGCTCGAGGCGCTTGAGAAGGCCTCCATCGACGAGCTGCAAAAGGTGCCGGACGTCGGCATCGTGGTTGCAACCCACGTCTTTAACTTCTTCTCGGAAGAGAGCAACCGCGAGGTTATCGGCCAGCTGCTGAACGAAGGTATTCGCTGGCCTGCGCCGCAGGTCATTAACGCCGAAGAGATCGACAGCCCGTTTGCCGGTAAAACCGTGGTGCTGACCGGCAGCCTGAGCCAGCTTTCGCGCGATGATGCTAAAGCGCGGCTGGTCGCGCTGGGGGCCAAAGTGGCAGGCAGCGTGTCGAAGAAAACCGACCTGGTGATTGCCGGTGAAGCGGCGGGATCCAAGCTGGCCAAAGCGCAGGAGCTGGGGATTGACGTGATTGACGAAGCCGAAATGCTGCGTCTGTTAGGAGAGTAACGTGGATAAAGCGCAGCTTATCGAGATAGCCAACACCGAAATGCCGTTCGGCAAGTACAAAGGCCGACGGCTGATTGATGTGCCGGAAGAGTATCTGCTGTGGTTTGCCCGTAAGGATCAATTTCCTGCCGGGCATCTTGGCGAGCTGATGGCGCTAACGTTACTGATTAAAACCGAAGGGCTGACCCAGTTGGTTCAGCCCCTGAGACGTCCTTAAACTTTTGCCGTGCGGGCCTGCTCCCGGGCCTGCAACTCCTCGGTCTGGCGTTTGTAGCGACGTGCCAGCACCGCGCAAATCATCAACTGCAGCTGGTGGAAGATCATCAGCGGCAGCACCATCATCCCGATCACCGAGGTCGGGAACAGAATGTTGGCCATCGGGATGCCGTTTGCCAGGCTCTTTTTCGAACCACAGAAGACAATGGTGATTTCATCGGCTTTGTTAAAGCCAAAGCGGCGGGCGGCAAAGACGTTGATGGCAATGATAATCCCCAGCAGTACCAGGCTGACCACCACAATAAACAGCAGCGAACCAACCCCCACCTTATTCCAGATACCATTCACCACGGCTTCGCTGAACGCGGAATAGACCACCAGCAGAATCGATGACTGATCGGTTTTGGCAATCCACTTCTTATGCTTCGCCACAAAGGCCCCGGTCCACGGACGGGAAAGATGACCCAGCACAAACGGCAGCAGCAGCTGGAGCATGATTTTGCCCACCTGATCCAGGCTTCCTTCCGCGCCGTGCATGTTCATCACCAGCCCAACCAGCAGCGGCGACAGGAAAATCCCCAACAGGCTGGAGGCTGACGCCGAGCAGACGGCGGCCGCCACGTTGCCCCCCGCCATGGAGGTAAAGGCAATTGCCGACTGCACCGTCGCCGGCAATATGCAGAGGTACAGGAAGCCGGTATAGATCGCCGGATCGACGTTAACCGGCGCCCACCAGGCAAACAGCACGCCCAACACGGGGAAGACAACAAAGGTGCTGCACATCACCCACAGATGAAGTCGCCAGTGGCTGCCCCCCGCGATAATCGCCTCGCGGGAGAGTTTTGCCCCGTGCATAAAGAACAGCAACGCGATGGCGGCGGTAGTCAAACCTTCAAAAAAGGGGACAAAGCCACCCTGGGCAGGGAAGAAGGAGGCGAGCAGTACCACGACGATAAGGGTGATAGTGAATGGATCGAGAATGCGGAAAAGTTTCATAAACGCTCCTGAAAACAGATAGCGCTATTGTGCTTTTATCTGTTTGAGAAATAAAATTGATTTATTGCATCAATTCATGAGTAAAACAGATGAATTACTCTCTGCGGCAACTTCGTGTATTTGTCACCGTCGCGCAGGCGAAGAGTTTCAGCCGCGCGGGGGAGATGATTGGCCTGAGCCAGTCGGCGGTGAGCCATAGCGTGAAAGAGCTGGAGTTGCAGGCCGGCGTGCGGCTACTCGATCGTACTACGCGGGAAGTGGTGCTGACGGAGGCGGGCCAGCAGCTGGCCGCGCGTCTCGAAAGACTGCTGGATGAGCTGAGCAGCACGCTACGGGATGCGGGCCGGGTAGGGCAGCAGCTCTCCGGCACCGTGCGGGTGGCCGCCAGCCAGACCATTTCAGCGCATCTCATCCCCCACTGTATTGCCCGGAGCAATCACCTCTACCCGGATATCAAATTTGTTCTCCACGACCGCCCCCAGCAGTGGGTACTGGAGAGCATTCGCCAGGGGGAGGTGGATTTTGGCATCGTTATCGATCCCGGTGCGGCAACCGATCTTGAGTGTGAGACGGTGCTGTCGGAGCCTTTCCTGCTGCTGTGCCGCGACGATCACCCCTTCGCCGGGCGAGAATCGGTGGGCTGGCAGGAGCTTCATGCCCAGCGGCTGGTCTTACAGGATTACGCCTCCGGGAGCCGACCGCTGATTGACGCCGCGCTGGCGGGTTTTGCGGTTGAGGCGGATATTGTGCAGGAGATCGGCCATCCGGCGACCTTGTTTCCGATGGTCGAGGCGGGGATTGGCATCAGCGTATTACCCGCCCTGGCGCTGCCCCTGCCGCAGGGAAGCCATTTGCAGGTAAAACGCCTCACCCCGGTGGTGGAGCGACAGTTGATGCTGGTGCGACGTAAAAATCGTTCGCTCTCCACCGCAGCTCAGGCGCTGTGGGACGTGGTGCGGATGCAGGCCTGTGAACTCACCGCCGGGCGCGTGCAAAACCCGCTGTATCAGATCTCTTCGTAATACTTCTTCTTCGCCAGCCTCCCGGCTGGGGAAGCTGAATTCTCTTTTGAATCAATACAGAACCTGTATCGATCGACACGGAAAAGTGTATTGGTAAAGGGCCCCTCCCTCTCGCTATAAAAAGGCGGTACCCACATTTACTCATAATAAGGACTTCCCATGAGCCACTCTCATTTCTCGCCAAATCCCGGCTATAGCGCAGACATTATTCGCGGTTACAAACCCGGCTTTACGCCACGTGTGGCACTGATCCTCGGCTCGGGTTTAGGTGCCCTGGCAGAGCAAATTGAAGGCGCAGTGGCCATCTCTTACGAGAAGCTGCCCGGGTTCCCGGTCAGTACGGTCCACGGGCATGCCGGCGAGCTGGTGCTCGGTCATCTGGCAGGTGTTCCGGTGGCGTGCATGAAAGGGCGCGGACATTTCTATGAAGGGCGGGGGATGAGCGTGATGACCGATGCGATCCGCACGCTCAAACTGCTGGGCTGCGAGCTGCTGTTTTGTACCAATGCCGCAGGCTCGTTGCGCCCCAACGTGGGCCCCGGCAGCCTGGTGGCGTTGAGCGATCACATCAACACTATGCCAGGGACGCCGATGGTGGGGCTGAACGACGATCGTTATGGCGAGCGTTTCTTCTCCCTGGCGAATGCCTATGACGCCGATTATCGCGCGCTGCTCCAGGCGGTGGCCGCTGAAGAGGGCTTCCCGCTTACCGAAGGGGTGTTTGTCTCGTATCCGGGACCAAACTTCGAAACGGCGGCAGAGATCCGCATGATGCAGATCCTTGGCGGGGATGTGGTAGGAATGTCCGTGGTGCCGGAGGTGATTGCCGCGCGCCATTGCGGGCTTAAGGTGGTTGCCGTGTCGGCCATTACCAACCTGGCGGAAGGGCTGGGAGACATTAAGCTTTCCCATGCGCAAACCCTGGCCGCCGCTGAACTCTCCCGGCAAAACTTTATCAACCTGATTTGCGGCTTCTTACGCAAATTGGCCTGATACCCATGCCCCTGAAAAGGGGCTTAGCCTCTGCGGCAAGGAATAAAAAATGGGTATAACCTCCCGACTGAAGATCATGTCGTTTTTGCAGTATTTCATCTGGGGAAGCTGGCTGGTCACCCTGGGGTCATACATGATTAACACCCTCCATTTCAGCGGTGCCAACGTCGGCATGGTCTACAGCTCCAAAGGGCTGGCGGCGATTATCATGCCCGGCATTATGGGGATTATTGCTGACAAATGGCTGCGTGCCGAACGGGCCTACATGCTGTGTCATCTGGTCTGCGCCGGAATGCTGCTGTATGCGACGACCGTGACCGATCCGGACACTATGTTCTGGGTGATGCTGATTAACGCCATGGCCTATATGCCGACCATTGCGCTCTCAAACAGCATCTCCTATTCGTGTCTTGCCCAGGCAGGAAAGGATCCTGTTACGGCCTTTCCGCCTGTGCGGGTGTTTGGCACGTTAGGGTTTATTCTCGCCATGTGGACGGTAAGTCTGATGGGCCTCGAGCTGAGCAGTGCGCAGCTGTTTATCGCCGCGGGTGCCTCATTGCTGCTGTCGTCCTACGCGCTGACGCTTCCGAAGATCCCGGTTGCTGAAAAGAGAGTGGAGACCACGCTCATCAGCAAGCTCGGTCTGGATGCCTTCGTGCTGTTTAAAAATCCGCGGATGGCCATCTTCTTTCTGTTCGCGATGATGCTTGGCGCGGTGCTGCAAATCACTAACGTCTTTGGCAATCCGTTTCTCCACGATTTTGCCCGTGACCCGGCGTTTACGGATAGCTTTGTCGTTAAGTATCCCTCCATTTTGCTCTCCGTTTCGCAGATGGCAGAGGTGGGCTTCATCCTGACCATCCCGTTCTTCCTGAAGCGTTATGGCATCAAAACCGTGATGCTGATGAGCATGCTAGCCTGGACCTTACGCTTTGGTTTCTTTGCCTTTGGCGATCCGTCTCCAACAGGCGTGGTTCTGCTGCTGATGTCGATGATTGTGTATGGCTGCGCGTTCGATTTCTTCAATATTTCGGGCTCGGTATTCGTCGAACAGGAGGTGAGCTCCACCATTCGCGCCAGCGCGCAAGGGCTGTTTATGACCATGGTGAATGGCGTCGGCGCCTGGGTCGGCTCCATTCTGAGCGGGATGGCGGTGGATTACTTCTCGGTGGAGGGCGTTAAAGACTGGCAAACCATCTGGTTGCTGTTTGCGGCCTATACCCTGGCGCTGGCAGCGATCTTTGCGGTGTGCTTCAAATATCAGCATAAGCCTGAAGCGTTAGCGGCTCAGTCTTTGACCCACTAGGGCATTTTTACTGGCGAGGGGATGCTCGCCAGTCCATTTAATCAGCAGGGACAGTGTATGAAAGACATTCTTTTCTCATCGGGCATTGGTTTCGGTATCGGGGCGTTATTCACCTTATGCCGGTTACCTATTCCGGCACCCAATGTGTTACCCGGCGTACTTTCCATCGTATTTATGTATCTTGGCTACATTGCGGTTCAATTCATTTTTCGCCAGGCGGTATGATAAATTCGTTCCGTTACTCTCTTTTCTGTAAGGAGCGCAGGGGTGATGGAACGAACAACCCGCATCGATCTAAAGCTGCTGCGTTACTTTCTCGCCGTGGCAGAAGAACTTCATTTTGGACGGGCTGCGGCCCGTCTTAACATGTCCCAACCCCCCTTAAGTATGCATATCAAAGAGCTGGAACAGCAGCTCGGTACGCTGTTGTTTCTTCGTCACTCACGCAGTGTGGCATTAACCCATGCCGGTAAAATCCTGATGGAAGAGTCACGTCGCTTGCTCTCCAGTGCGAACCAGATTCTGGCGCGGGTAGAGCAGATTGGGCGGGGTGAAGCAGGGCGAATTGAGCTTGGCGTGGTGGGCACGGCGATGTGGGGAAAGATGCGCCCTGTTATGCACCAGTTTCTGAAAACGCATCCTGACATCGAGGTGATTTTCCGGGAAAAAATGCCTGCAAAGCAGATGGCGCTGCTGGAAAGACGCGAGCTGGATGCGGGCATCTGGCGAATGGCGACGGAGCCGATGGCGGGATTTACCCGTGTACGCCTGCACGAGTCGTCATTTCTGGTAGCAATGCCGGAGGATCATGCTCTGACCGCCCGTGACGTCGTGCCGCTAGAGGCGTTACGGTATGAATGTTTTGTTACCATGCCCGCCATGCATACCGACTGGGTCTTCCTGCAGCGGGTTTGTCAGAGCGTTGGCTTCTCGCCCAGGGTGGTGCGTGAAGTGATGGAGCCGCAAACCGTACTCGCTATGATCAGCATGGGTCTGGGGATTACGCTTATCGCCGACAGCTATGCGCAGATGAACTGGCCCGGCGTGGTGTTCCGTCCGCTTGAGGAGCGTATTCCGGCGGATTTGTATGTCGTCTACGAAGAGCAGCAGTTGACGGGGGCGATGGCAAAACTGATCGCGGCGCTGACCGCGTAAACAGAAATTGTGCAGGCGCTGCATCAGGCCTGCACATCTTTAGCAAACGTCAGACGTAAATATCAATCTGATGCTCAGCGGAAGGGGAGTTAACGCCTTCCACCTTACCTTGCTGTTTGTCCTGCTTCTGCTGGGCTTCTTCCGCCTGACGACGCTGCAGCTGCTCCAGCTGCGCCTGCAGCATTCTGATCTGCGCCTGCAGCAGGTCCTGCTGGGTTTGTTTCTCTTCCGCCGTGCCGCTGCCGTTAGCTACGTCTTTCAGCTGTTTGGTCAGTTTAGTAATTTGTGAGGTGAGGCGGCTAATTTGCGATGCAATGTCGCTACCGGCGGAGCCACTGCTGCTGCCGCTGCTTTTTGTTTGTATTGAGGGTGTGGATGCCTGAATGGTTGTCATGCTGATTTCCTCTGCCTAAAGAAGAGGTATCGGCAGAAAATTGAAGGACTTGAGAATATCTACCTGAACTGGTAGGGATTGCAGATAGCAAAAAAGCGCCTTTAGGGCGCTTTTTTACATTGGTGGGTCGTGCAGGATGACTCGCTTCGCTCGCCCTTCGGGCCGTCGCCGTAACGGCTCCGGTGCCTCACTCTGTTCGGCTCGAACCTGCAGCAGGTTCGAATCTTCCATATCGCAGATAGCAAAAAAGCGCCTTTAGGGCGCTTTTTTACATTGGTGGGTCGTGCAGGATTCGAACCTGCGACCAATTGATTAAAAGTCAACTGCTCTACCAACTGAGCTAACGACCCGAAGTGGTGGGTGATGACGGGATCGAACCGCCGACCCCCTCCTTGTAAGGGAGGTGCTCTCCCAGCTGAGCTAATCACCCACTTCGGTACTTCATTTACTACTGCAAGAAATCCAGCTGGCGAGAAAGTGGTGGGTGATGACGGGATCGAACCGCCGACCCCCTCCTTGTAAGGGAGGTGCTCTCCCAGCTGAGCTAATCACCCACTTCTCAATTTCTTGCTACACGGCGGAGACTACATAAAGTAGTTGGTGGGTGATGACGGGTTCGAACCGCCGACCCCCTCCTTGTAAGGGAGGTGCTCTCCCAGCTGAGCTAATCACCCCCGCTGTGTGGAGTCGCATTATAGGGAGAGTTGAAAATGAGTCAACGCCTTTTCTAAAGATTTTGTTCGTTCGTCGTAAAATTAAACAAAACGATCGCAAAACCACCTGTGATGCATGATTTCTAAACAAAAACGGCTACAAAGAACGATCTGACAGCAACAAGATTGAGGAATCAGGCTGGAGTGATAGAATATTGCCCACTTTAGTTTCCAGGATATGCCGGTTGTCGGCATCTTTATCACTGTAAGGCCACTTCATGAAAATCAAAACTCGCTTCGCGCCAAGCCCGACAGGCTACCTGCACGTCGGCGGTGCGCGTACTGCTCTCTATTCCTGGCTGTTTGCTCGCAACCAGGGCGGTGAGTTTGTGCTGCGTATCGAAGATACCGATCTTGAACGCTCCACGCCGGAAGCAATCGAAGCCATTATGGATGGTATGAACTGGCTTAATCTGGAGTGGGACGAAGGCCCTTATTTCCAGACCAAACGTTTTGATCGCTACAACGCCGTTATTGATGACATGCTGGAAGCGGGCACTGCCTATAAGTGCTACTGCTCGAAAGAGCGTCTGGAAGCGCTGCGCGAAGAGCAGATGGCGAATAACGAAAAGCCACGCTACGACGGCCGCTGCCGTCACGATCATTCACACCACGCGGCGGACGAACCCTGCGTAGTGCGTTTCGCTAACCCGCAGGAAGGCTCGGTCATTTTTGACGATCAGATCCGCGGCCCGATCGAATTCAGCAATCAGGAGCTGGACGATCTGATTATCCGCCGTACCGACGGCTCACCAACCTATAACTTCTGTGTTGTGGTTGATGACTGGGATATGGCGATCACCCACGTGGTGCGTGGCGAAGACCATATCAACAACACCCCACGTCAGATCAACATCCTTAAAGCGCTGAATGCACCTGTACCGGTTTATGCGCACGTTTCAATGATCAACGGTGACGACGGTAAAAAACTGTCCAAACGCCACGGCGCGGTCAGCGTGATGCAGTATCGCGATGACGGCTACCTGCCGGAAGCGCTGCTGAACTATCTGGTGCGTCTGGGCTGGTCCCATGGCGATCAGGAGATCTTCAGCCGTGAAGAGATGATCAAGCTCTTTACCCTGAGCGCGGTAGGTAAGTCTGCGAGTGCGTTCAACACCGATAAACTGCTGTGGCTGAACCATCATTACATCAATACTCTGCCGCCAGAGTACGTTGCGACCCAGCTGCAGTGGCATATTGAGCAGGCGAACATCGATACCCGCAACGGTCCACAGCTGGCCGATCTGATCAAACTGCTGGGCGAGCGCTGTAAAACCCTGAAAGAGATCGCGGAAAACTGCCGTTACTTCTATGAAGAATACGATGAGTTTGACGCCGACGCCGCGAAGAAGCACCTGCGCCCGGTTGCGCGTCAGCCGCTGGAAGTGGTTCGCGATAAACTGGCTGCCATTACCGACTGGAGCGCTGAGAATGTCCATAATGCCATTCAGGCGACAGCAGATGAGCTGGAAGTCGGGATGGGTAAAGTGGGCATGCCGCTGCGTGTCGCTGTTACCGGTGCCGGTCAGTCCCCGGCGCTGGACGTTACCGTACACGCGATTGGTAAAACCCGCAGCGTGGCGCGTATCAACAGAGCGCTCGATTTTATTGCTGAGCGCGAAAGCCAGCAGTAATCAGAAAGCAAAAACAAAACGGCAGGTTTCCCTGCCGTTTTTTATTCCTCTGGCTGATGAATGTTCAGCCGCACCAGAAAACCCTGTATCCCTTCCCGAGCCAGCAAAACGGCAAGCCGCTCCTGTTCTGGCGGAGTCATATTTTCCAGCGCATCGATAATCTGACGCAGCACGGCAACGGGCTCATAGCTGGCCGCGGTTTCAGCAAGCTGATAGTTAGCCTGTCGTTTACGAATGGCGGGGATGTTCATGATGTGCTCGCGCACCTGTGCATCAATATGAATGAGACGCGCCTTACCGCCTTTAACGCCATTAATGCCTTCCGTTTTCCAGTTATTCTTGCGTACCCAGCGGTTAACGGTTTGCCTGGCGACCCCCAGCGTATCCGACAGCTCTTCGGTGGTCATTTTGCTACGTAATTTTTTCATATTATTTTTGCTCGCGGATCCCTAAGCGTTGCAACAATCCGGTGATCCCTTCCCGGAGTAATAAAGAGGTCAGTTGTTTCTGTTCCGTGGGTGTCATTTCGTTGGCCAGCGTGATCAGCAGGGCCTGCAGCGAGTTATCTGCATAAACGTCAGGTGAGGGCACCACATCCGGGGCTCTGCGTGCGTTGCGAATAAACTCCCGAACTTTCTCATTCACATGCACCAGGCGCGCTTTACCGCCCTGAACACCGGGTTTCGGTGATGTGGACCAACCCTCTTTGCGCACCCATTTATTGATGGTCTGTCGGCTGTAGCCTGTGAGCCGGGCCAGCTCTTCCGGCGTCATTCGTTCCTTGATCATGCAATTTCCTGAGTAAGAGTGTGGGTAATTAGTGGCTCATTTTATAACACCGTTTTACTGGAAAACGTGACAAGATTAACTCATGGCTGCGAGCACTCTCGCAATGTGATTCATTTGCATGAATTTTCAGCGGTTGAACCACAGTGTGAGATTTTGCCGTTGACACTCAGCAATGGAATTCATATTATGCCGCCCGTCAACACGACACGCTTTACGCGATGGGGCTATAGCTCAGCTGGGAGAGCGCTTGCATGGCATGCAAGAGGTCAGCGGTTCGATCCCGCTTAGCTCCACCAAACTCTGAACCCAACAGAGTCTGGTGCGTAAAGAAAACTGTGGGGCTATAGCTCAGCTGGGAGAGCGCTTGCATGGCATGCAAGAGGTCAGCGGTTCGATCCCGCTTAGCTCCACCAAAATTTAAACCCTCGCCGAATGGCGGGGGTTTTTTTATGCCTGCAATAAACCGTTTATCTCTTTTTCCTGTAAATAAATCTTGTTTAGGTAAATTCTTAGTCAGGAAATGCTATTTCCCGGCCTTGAACTTGAATTGCCTTTTTAAAGGAAATAGTATTTATGTGAAATTAATATCGCCAGGTAAATAGTTTAACAAAATTAATGAACACTAAAATTAATATTAACTTAAAGAGCTTCACGCTCGCCCTGGCGTTATGCCTCGTCTTCGTCCCTTTCTCCCGTCTTATTTCACCGAAATCTGTTATCGATGGTTTTGAGGTTTATCTGGCATGGATGCCGCTGAGCGTCATGCTGGCGATAATATTATTATTTGGTCGCCAGGCAATTATTCCAATCGTTATTAGTTTCGCCATAATTAACCAGTGGAACCTTCAATTATCGCCGGAGCAGGATGTTATTTTGCTGTTCTGTCAGGTGTTTAGCACGCTGCTGGTCTGCGGGATCCTGCGCTGGCTGCTTGGTTCGCGCTGGCGCTATCAGATACCCAGCCGCTTTCTTGGGGCGCGCATTTTCTGGTTAGGATTTGCCTTACCCCTGGCAATAAAACTCTCAATGTTTCTTGCCGGTTATTTTTGTGACTTCCCTGTTACCCTTGCTAATTTCTCTGACAGAGGTTCCGTCATATATCACATCGTGGATATTCAGAGCCTGATTTGCGCCGTTCTGATTTTCACTATGCTGTTCTATTATCCTTTAAGAATGATTATTAATCCGAATTATGCGCGCGCTTTCTGGCGGCGGAATATTAATAATTCATTTTCAATTCGCAACCAAATATTTACATCCGTATTACTTCTGTTGCTTGCCGCTTTCTTGCTTCTGCTCTGTTTGCCTTTTACTTCCGATATTATTGCGGGCTACCTGGTACCGGTGATATTCATTCTGTTCACCTTAGGCGTGAGTCGATTCCGCTATCCCTTCATTACGTTGGGCTGGGCGTTGAGCACACTGCTGCTGCTGACCTACAACAGCAATTTTTTACAGGGCGTGCAAAACGGCTACTCACTGGCGTTCGTGCTGTCGGTGCTGATCTCCTTCGCTATCTGTCTGGTTTATATGTCTCGTATTTTTCAGCGCAGCGAATGGCTTAAACGTGGCTGGCAGGAAAGGGCGTTGATCGATCCCCTGACGGGACTGCGTAACCTGCGCGCGCTGGAGTGCTTCCTGAGTGACAACAGAGAGGTCACCCTGTGCTGTTTACGGATGGATAATCTGGAGTTCCTGAGCCGTCACTATGGCCTGATGATGCGCGTGCAGTGCAAACGGGCCATCATTCGCCAGCTCCAGCCGCTGCTGATGGCCAATGAGCAGGTTTTCCAGATCCCGGGTAATGAGCTGGTGGTGGTGCTCAGCGGGCCGGAAACCGGGGCGCGCTTGCAGCACATCATTGATTACATGAACAGCCGCAAAATTTACTGGAACAATATCGGTCTGGATATTGAATTTGGCGGCGCCTGGGGCGGCGTGGAGTCTAACGGCGGAGAAAGCCTGTATCACACGCTGGGCCAGTTAAGCTGGCTGGCGGAAAAAGCCTGCTCGGCGAACCAGGTTCTGTCCCTGAATAACAGCCTTGAAACGGTTTCAGGCCAGACGACAGAGCGCGTGCTGATGCTGAGTCGCATCAAGCGGGCGCTGGATGAGGGGGGATTACGCCTGTACGCGCAACCCATTCAGCGAGCCGATGGCTTGGGTTACCACGAAATCCTGTCTCGCCTGGAAAGTGAGGGTGAGCTCTTAACGCCTGATAAGTTCTTGCCGCTGGTAGCGCAGTTTAACCTTAGCCGCCGCTTCGATATCGGCGTGGTTGAATCATTGTTGGCCTGGCTGCAGGAGCATCCCTCAGACGATTGCTGCGCGCGTTTTTCCGTGAATCTGATGCCCTTGACGCTGATGCAAAAAGAGGTGGCGGCAGAGATCATTACTCTGTTTGAACGTTACGGGGTGAGGCCGCAGTCGGTGATTATCGAGGTGACCGAAGAGCAGGCGTTCTCCAACTCGGAAGTCAGTATGGCCAACATTCAGCAGCTGCGTCAGTACGGCTTTAAAATCGCCATCGACGATTTCGGTACCGGCTACGCCAACTACGAGCGGCTCAAGCGCCTGGAGGCGGACGTCATTAAAATTGATGGCTGCTTCGTCAAGGATATCTGCAGCGATAGCATGGATGCGATGATTGTGAAATCCATCTGCAATCTGGCGAAGACCCGCTCCCTGTGCGTGGTGGCGGAATTTGTTGAAACGGAGGAGCAGCGCGAGAAGTTGCTCGCCTCGGGGGTGGACTATCTGCAGGGATACCTGGTCGGCAAACCGCAACCGCTTCAGTAAATGACAGGCGAAAAAAAACCGGGGACTTATCATCCCCGGTTTTTTTATGCTGATTACAGTACCAGTGCGGCGATAGACGCAGACAGGACGCTGACCAGCGTAGAACCGTAAACCAGTTTCAGGCCGAAGCGGGAAACCACGTTACCCTGCTCTTCGTTCAGACCTTTAATCGCACCGGCGATGATGCCGATGGAAGAGAAGTTAGCGAAAGAGACCAGGAAGACGGACAGAATGCCTTCGGCGCGCGGGGAGAGGGAACCGGCGATTTTCTGCAGATCCATCATTGCGACGAATTCGTTAGAAACCAGTTTGGTTGCCATAATACTGCCCACCTGCAGCGCTTCGCTTGCCGGTACACCCATCACCCAGGCTACCGGGTAGAAGATGTAACCCAGAATGCCCTGGAAGGAGATACCCAGCACGGCAGCAAACAGGGCGTTCAGTGCGGAGATCAGCGCGATAAAGCCGATCAGCATCGCCGCAACGATAACCGCAACCTTGAAGCCTGCCAGGATGTATTCACCCAGCATTTCAAAGAAGCTCTGGCCTTCGTGCAGGTTAGCCATCTGCAGGTTCTCTTCACTTTCATCCACGCGGTACGGGTTGATCAGTGACAGAACGATAAAGGTGCTGAACATGTTCAGAACCAGCGCAGCAACCACGTATTTTGGCTCCAGCATGGTCATATACGCGCCCACGATAGACATGGAAACGGTAGACATTGCCGTGGCCGCCATGGTGTACATGCGGTTGCGGGACATTTTGCCGAGGATATCTTTATAGGCGATGAAGTTCTCAGACTGACCGAGGATCAGGGAACTTACGGCGTTGAAAGACTCCAGTTTGCCCATGCCGTTCACTTTAGACAGCACGGTACCGATAGCGCGGATCACAATCGGCAGAATGCGAATGTGCTGCAGGATACCGATCAGGGCAGAGATAAAGACAATTGGGCACAGCACTTTCAGGAAGAAGAATGCCAGACCTTCGTCGTTCATCTTACCGAACACGAAGTTGGTCCCTTCATTAGCGAATCCGAGGAGTTTTTCGAACATCTCGGAGAAGCCTTTTACGAAGCCCAGCCCCACGTCTGAGTTCAGGAAGAACCAGGCGAGCAATACTTCAATAACGAGTAACTGAACAACATAGCGAATGCGGATCTTTTTGCGATCGCTGCTGACCAGCAACGCAAGCACGGCAACGACAACAAGTGCCAGGACAAAATGTAGGACGCGGTCCATATTTGCTCCAAATATGAGGCAGGTTTAATTTCGCTGCACATTCTATGAAACAAGCGTAAAGAAAACGAGATCAAAGCCACACTATCGTTGAGTCCTGTGACGAGTCTCAAAAATAGTGACATACGATACATTTTCGTTATGTTGTGTAAATGAATTAAAAGTTAAGTTTGTGTGCTACGCTTCACAAAGGTTGCGTGCATTTTCGCCGTCAACTTATCCACGACTCAGCCTGCTTATCGTTCTTCGCTATCGGTGCAATCACTATAACCCTTTTAAATGAACTTGATAATCATTCGCATTTTGATAGCATTAAACATAGCAAAGGCTATATTTCTGAGGCAAAAATGAGCAATAGTCGCGTTGATGAGAGTAGCAGTGGCAGAGCAGCACGCAAAATGCGGTTCGCATTAATGGGACCTGCGTTTATTGCCGCCATTGGCTATATCGATCCCGGTAACTTTGCGACCAACATCCAGGCCGGGGCCAGCTTTGGCTACAAACTGCTGTGGGTGGTGGTCTGGGCCAACCTGATGGCGATGATGATCCAGGTGCTGTCGGCAAAACTGGGTATCGCTACCGGGAAAAACCTCGCGGAGCAGATCCGCGACCACTATCCGCGTCCGTTGGTCTGGTTTTACTGGGTGCAGGCTGAAATTATTGCCATGGCGACCGACCTCGCGGAGTTTATCGGGGCGGCCATCGGCTTTAAGCTGATCCTCGGCGTGTCGCTGTTGCAGGGGGCGGTATTAACCGGTATTGCCACTTTCCTTATTCTGATGCTGCAACGACGCGGGCAAAAGCCGCTGGAGAAAGTGATTGGCGGCCTGCTGCTGTTCGTGGCGGCGGCCTATATCGTGGAGCTAATCTTCTCCCGGCCTGACTTTGCACAGTTAGCGAAAGGGATGGCGATCCCGAGCCTGCCCACCACGGAAGCGGTGTTCCTTGCGGCCGGGGTGCTGGGTGCGACTATTATGCCGCACGTCATTTATCTGCACTCGTCGCTGACCCAGAACCTGCACGGAGGCTCGCGGCATGAGCGCTACTCTGCGACAAAATGGGACGTGGCGATCGCCATGACCATCGCCGGGTTTGTCAATCTGGCGATGATGGCTACCGCCGCAGCGGCGTTCCATTTCAACGGCCATACCGGTATTGCCGATCTCGACCAGGCCTACCTGACGCTGGAACCGCTACTCAGCCATGCGGCGGCCACTATTTTTGGTCTGAGTCTGGTGGCGGCGGGTCTCTCTTCTACCGTCGTGGGCACGCTGGCGGGGCAGGTGGTGATGCAGGGCTTTGTGCGCTTCCACATTCCTCTGTGGGTGCGCCGCTCGATCACCATGCTGCCGTCGTTTATTGTGATCCTGATGGGGCTGGATCCGACGCGCATTCTGGTGATGAGCCAGGTGCTGTTGAGCTTCGGTATTGCTCTGGCGCTGGTGCCGCTGCTGGTCTTTACCAGCGACAAAAAGTTGATGGGCGATCTGGTGAACAGTGTGACGGTGAAACGGACCGGGTGGGCAATAGTGGTGCTGGTGGTGGCCCTGAATCTGTGGTTGCTTATCGGGACTGCATTAGGATTGTAAAAAAGGCGCCGTAAGGCGCCTTTTTTATATTAGTGACGATGGCCGTGTCCGCCATGACCACGCCCGTGACCTTTAGGGCCGCGATGGTCATCACGATCGCTCCAGCCTGCGCGATAGCCGCGCTCGTAGGCGTTACGTTTATCCCAGCCACGGTGGTAGCCGTTATCATGTCTGTGCCAGCGATTATCACGCCATTCATAATGACGACGCCAGTAGTCGCGGTCACGCCAGCCGCCGCCGTCCCAGTAGTTACCATAATTATCACGATCGCCAATTTGTAATTTTATGGATGGCAACAGGGTGATTTCGCCAGCATTAGCGACCAGCGGGGCTGAAGCCATTAATACTGCTGCCAGAATCAGGGACCTGAACATGGTTATTCTCCTTCACGATCGGAGCCGTAATCGGCTTGTTAACGCAATTTTAAGGGGCGGTAAAGGCCCGGATAATCGCTTTAACTCCTAATTCAGAAGGCGTAGCACTTTTTGCTAAAAGCGCGTTTAATTTGTGCTGTTCAGAATTAATTCTATTTCGCTGAGTTCCTCAGGCGTGAAATGGCGTTTCGCCAGCATTCCCACCGCATCGTCAATTTGCGCCGTTTTGCTGGCACCAATTAAGACCGAGGTGACGGCCTCCTGATGGAGCACCCACGCCAGCGCCATTTGCGACAGCTTCTGGTTCCGGCGTTCGGCCAGGGCGTTGAGCTGACGCACTTTCGCCAGCTTCTCGTCGGTTATCTGGTCCGGGTTCAGGAAGCGGCTGGTGCTGGCGGCGCGGGAATCTGCCGGAATGCCGTTCAGATAACGGTCGGTCAGCTGGCCGCCCGCAAGCGGCGAAAAGGCAATGCAGCCCACCCCTTTATCCTTAAGCACGTCCAGCAAACCCGCCTCCGGCGCGCGTTCAAACATGGAGTATTTCGGCTGGTGGATAAGGCAGGGGGTGCCCAGGTCATCGAGGATCTCAGCGGCCTGACGCGCCAGTTCTGCCGGATAGTTGGACAGCCCGACGTACAGCGCCTTGCCCTGACGCACGATATGGTCGAGCGCTTTCATCGTCTCCTGTAACGGCGTTTCCGGATCAGGACGGTGGTGATAGAAGATGTCGACATACTCCAGCCCCATGCGTTTCAGGCTCTGATCGAGGCTGGCGATCAGATACTTACGCGAGCCCCAGTCGCCGTAGGGGCCGTCCCACATGGTGTAGCCCGCCTTGGTTGAGATAATCAGCTCATCGCGCCAGGCGCTGAAATCTTCCTGTAAAATCCGTCCGAAATTACGCTCTGCCGAACCCGGCGGTGGACCGTAGTTATTGGCAAGGTCGAAGTGCGTAATGCCCAGGTCAAAGGCACGATGTAAAAGTTGACGGCTGTTTTCAATCAGCGTGGCATCGCCGAAGTTGTGCCACAGCCCCAGGGAGATAGCAGGGAGCTTAAGACCGCTTTGCCCGCATCGTTGATACACCATTGACTGATAACGGTTTTGATCCGCCTGATAAACCATGAGTCTTGCCCCTCTGCGTCAGAATGTCATTCAGTGTATACGTTTACACTAAACGTCAGGCAAGCAGATTACCCCGCGAAAATACGTAAAGCATTATTTCCAAGCGCTGATTATCGCCATTCCTGGACAGCTATCACGCTTCTTCAATACTCAAATTGAAGTCAACATTATAAGGATAACTGTCATGCATACCCCCTACACCGTCGCCGATTACCTGCTGGACCGTCTTACAGATTGTGGTGCCGATCATCTGTTTGGCGTGCCGGGCGACTACAATCTGCAGTTTCTCGATCACGTTATCGCCAGCCCGGATATTGGCTGGGTAGGTTGTGCCAACGAACTGAATGCGGCCTACGCCGCTGATGGATATGCGCGCTGCAAGGGTTTTGCCGCGCTGCTGACGACGTTTGGGGTTGGCGAGCTCAGTGCCATGAACGGCATCGCGGGCAGTTTCGCCGAACATGTTCCGGTACTGCATATCGTCGGCGCACCGGGCAGCGCCTCGCAGAAAAAAGGGGAGTTGTTGCACCATACCCTCGGTGACGGTGAGTTTCGTCATTTCTATAAGATGAGTGAGCCCGTGACCGTGGCGCAGGCGCACCTGACCGAACAGAACGCCTGCTATGAAATTGACCGGGTGTTGACCGAAATGCTCCGTGAGCGCCGCCCTGGCTACATCATGCTGCCTGCCGACGTGGCAAAGAAACCTGCCACTCCGCCTGTAAGCGCGTTCATTGACCGAATTTATGAAAGTGACAGTTTCCGCCTGGATGCATTCCGTCAGGCGGCGGAAAAACGGCTGGCCGCAAGCGATCGCATCGCGCTGCTGGCCGACTTCCTGGTCCTGCGCTACGGCCTGAAAAACCAGATGCAGCGCTGGGTGGACCAGACGCCCGTCGCCCACGCCACCATGCTGATGGGGAAAGGCATTTTTGACGAGCGCAAAGCAGGCTTTGCGGGAACCTACAGCGGCTCCGCCAGCGCGGCCGACGTCAACGAGGCCATTGAAGGCGCTGACACCGTGATCTGCGTGGGCACGCGCTTCACCGATACGCTCACCGCCGGCTTCACCCACAAACTCACCCCTCAGCAGACCATCGACGTGCAGCCGCACGCCTCGCGCATCGGCGATGTCTGGTACACCGGCATCCCGATGACCCAGGCCATTGAAGTGCTCTCCAGCCTGTGCCACCAGTATGCCAACACCAGCAGCACGCCACGCCCGGCACGCCAGCTGCATGCGGTTCATCCCGGCTCATTGACCCAGGACAGCTTCTGGAAAACCCTGCAAACCTATATTCGTCCGGGGGATATTATTCTGGCCGACCAGGGCACCTCGGCGTTTGGTGCGGGCGCGCTGAGGCTGCCGGATGAGGTGAACTTTATCGTGCAACCGATCTGGGGCTCGATTGGTTACACCCTGGCCGCCGCCTACGGTGCCCAGACTGCCTGCCCGGATCGCCGCGTGATTGCGATTACCGGCGACGGCGCGGCACAGCTCACCATTCAGGAGCTGGGCTCGATGCTGCGTGACAAGCAGCGCCCGGTGATCATGGTGCTCAATAACGAAGGGTATACGGTGGAGCGCGCCATTCACGGTCCGAACCAGCGCTATAACGACATTGCGCTGTGGAACTGGACGCAGATCCCGCAGGCCCTCAGCCTGAATTGTCAGGCCGAGTGCTGGCGGGTCAGCGAGACGGTGCAGCTGGAGGAGGTGCTGGAGAGAGTGGGGCACCCGGAACGGCTGTCGCTGATTGAGGTCATGCTGCCGAAAGCCGACGTTCCGCCGCTGCTGAGCGGCATTCTCCAGGCGCTGGAGGCGCGTAAAAGCGCCTGATTATTTCTCCTGACGTCCGGCAATCATCATCGGTCTGCCCGCCAGCAACAGCCAGGCGGGCAGCATCACAATACAGAGCAGCGGCAGCAGGCTGGTGTCCGGCACCACCACTGCCGCCATAAACAGGCTCAGCCACGCATCCCGGGTGACAACCAGAACCAATCCCAGAATGGAACAGGAGATGGTGATCGCCAGCGGAACCGCATCAACGTGCTCGTGCAGCATCAATCCCAGCGCGACGCCAACAAACACCGCCGGGAAAATGCGCCCGCCGCGAAAACCGCAGGCCGCCGCCACCACCAGCGCCGCCAGCTTGATCAGCGCAAAGAGCAGATAATCCGACACGCTGAAGATCTGGCTGAAAGCCATCTGCTGCATCTCGTCCAGCCCCTTAAACAGGGTGATGTTGCCCCCGATGGCGCCCAGGATCCCCAGAATAAATCCGCCGACCCCGAGAATAAGTACGGGATGCTTCAGGCGATGCATCAGCCGGTGCAGGCGCGGCAGACACCACACCGCCACCATGCCCAACGCGATGGCGATGGCGGCAACAATTGCGCCGCTAAATATATCGACCAGCTGCATCTGGCTGTAGTGGGCAATGGGCAGCGAGAAGTTGGGATGGAAGAACAGGCTGGTGGTCAGCGCGCCCGCTGCGGCGGCGAGCAGCGGGGCGAACAGGCGATCCCAGAGCGGGATCTCCGCGTTGCCGCTCAGGGTCTGGGAAAAAATCAGCGCCGCCGCGACGGGGGTGCCGAACAGCGCGCCGATGGTGCCGGCAGAGGCAAGAATGGTCCAGTCCAGGGCGTTCACCCGGGGAAAGACGCGCGCGCCGACGGCGACGGCCAGGGCGATGTTCACCGCCATCACCGGATGCTCAGGCCCGAGGCTGACGCCCCCCGCCAGACCGATAATCAGGGCGATTATCAGCCCCGGGAGGGCGGCGGCGTTGACCGGTTCGCCAATCAACGGCTCTGTGGCCGGGTCGGGCCCGGCATGGCCCGGGGTATAACGGATCACCAGCCCCACGGCGATGCCGGTCAGGGTCAGGGTCAGAATAATCCACGTCGGGGAGTTCGCGCTAAGACCCATTGTGAAGGGTAAAGAGGTCCACAAAAGCGACTGGAGCACCGAGGCAACCTTCATAATGATTATCAGAATCAGACTGGATGCCACGCCAATAATCAGGGCAGGAGGGGCCAGCAGCAGCATCGTTCTGGCTCGCGGATGGAGCATGATGATTTCCTTGTAGAAAATGGCTGTCTTTACTTTGCACTCTCAGCCTTATGGTAATAGTGCAAATGGTGCTGAAACGGTAAAGTTATTCTGTGACGAAGATCGATAATCCTGGGGTGCTTTTATTCAGGTCGTTGTTGTTCTCGGGCCTTGAATTTAGAGTGTGCCAATCAGTTATTTTGACTTTAGCGGAGCAGTAGAAGAATGACAAAGTATGCTTTGGTAGGTGATGTAGGGGGGACTAACGCGCGTCTGGCGTTATGTGACGTCAATACCGGCGAAATCTCCCGCGCCAAAACCTATTCCGGGCTGGATTATCCCAGCCTGGAAGCGGTGGTTCGTGTCTATCTGACGGAGCATGAGGTCAGCGTTGAGGATGGTTGTATCGCTATTGCCTGCCCGATTACCGGCGACTGGGTGGCGATGACCAACCACACCTGGGCATTCTCTATTGCCGAAATGAAAGCCAACCTCGGTTTCGCCCATCTGGAAATTATTAACGACTTTACCGCGGTATCGATGGCGATCCCGATGTTAAAGCCGGAGCATCTGATCCAGTTCGGCGGTACTGAGCCGGTTGAAGGTAAGCCGATTGCCGTGTATGGCGCAGGCACCGGCCTTGGCGTCTCGCATCTGGTGCACGTCGACAAACGCTGGATCAGCCTGCCGGGCGAAGGCGGACACGTGGATTTCGCGCCAAACAGCGAAGAAGAGGGCATTATCCTTGAAGAGTTGCGCGCGGAGATCGGCCACGTATCCGCAGAGCGCGTGCTCTCCGGCCCGGGCCTGGTGAATCTCTACCGGGCAATCGTGAAATCCGACGGCCGTCTGCCGGAAAACCTGCAGCCGAAAGACGTCACCGAACGCGCGCTGGAAGATTCCTGTACCGACTGTCGTCGCGCGCTGTCGCTGTTCTGCGTCATCATGGGGCGTTTTGGCGGCAACCTGGCGCTGAATCTCAGCACCTTTGGCGGGGTCTATATCGCGGGCGGGATCGTGCCGCGCTTCCTCGACTTCTTTAAATCATCCGGTTTCCGCGGCGGATTTGAAGATAAAGGCCGCTTCCGCGATTACGTCCGGGATATCCCGGTGTACCTGATCGTGCATGACAACCCGGGCCTGCTGGGCTCTGGTGCGCATCTGCGTCAGACGCTGGGCCAGGTACTGTAACAGCCCGTCCCCGGTGACGTCCGTCACCGGGGCACTCCCTTCACAGGTGCATCAGCTGGCGAAACTCTTTCACCTTGCTGCGACTAACCGGCACCTGAAAATCCAGATCCTTCAGCCGCAAAATGTAGGTGTTATTGAACCAGGGTTCGATCTCGCGGATCTTGTTCAGATTCACGCAAAACGAACGATGGCAGCGGAAGAAGTGGCTCGTCGGCAGTCTGGCGCAAAATTCGGTGATGTTCGTCGGCATGACGAACGACTCGCGGCGGGTATAGACGAAGGTCATCTTCTCGTGCGCTTCGGCGTAATAGATGTCGTCCATCGGCGTCACGATGATGCGCTCGTCCTTGATCAAATTGATGGTGTCATTTTCACGCGCTACCGGTGAGGCCACGACCTGCTCCGCGCCGGACTGCTGCTGCCAGGCGTGTTCCAGCTTCTGCAGCATGGTGACGATCCGCGACTCCTGATAAGGCTTCAGAATGTAGTCAAACGCTTCCAGCTCGAAGGCCTCCACCGCATGCTCTTTCCACGCGGTTACAAAGACGATAAAAGGCTTGCTGGCAAACTGGCTGATGTTCTGCGCCAGCAGCACGCCGTCCAGTGACGGAATGTTGATATCCAGAAAAATGGCGTCGACCCGGTTGTGCTGCAAAAATTTCAGCACGTCCAGGCCGTCCTCAAAGGTGCCGACGATCTCCATCTGGCTGTGTTCTTTAATCAGCCAGCTCAGCTCCTGTTGAGCGAGTATTTCATCTTCCACAATGATGACTTTCATGCGTCACTCCCTCTAAGGCAACAACAACGGCTGGGCATGAACGGCGGAGCGTTCATTCGGCACATAAAACGCGATCTCGGTTCCCGGCTCAAGGCGGCGGATATGCAGCCCTTCACCATAGAGCAGCTTAACGCGGTGATGGACATTCAGCAGACCAATTTTATTGCCGGGCATCTCGTTGGACTCCACCCGCTCAATCACTTTCGGGTCAATCCCGTGTCCGGTGTCGCGCACCGCCACCCGCACGCGGTTACCGCACTCGGCCACGCTTATCGTCACCACGCCTTTGCCCTTACGCGGCTGAATGCCGTGAACAATGGCATTCTCCACCAGGGGCTGGATCAGCAGGCTCGGAATGACGCAGTTCACCTCTTCATCGATGTCGTAGATGACCGTGAGCTTATCGCCAAACCGCGCCTGCTCAATGGCGATGTAATCCTTGATCTGATAGAGCTCTTTTTTAATGTCGATCTGCTCGTCGTCTTTCAGCTCAATGTTGTAGCGCAGATAGCGCGAGAGATTGAAGATCAACTGGCGGGCGGTGTCCGGATTCAGGCGGATCGACGAGGAGATCGCGTTCAGGGCATTGAACAGGAAATGGGGATTAATTTTGCTCTGCAGGGCGCGCAGCTCTGCCTTGTTTGCCATCTCCCGCAGCTGCTCGGCTCGGGAGACCTCCAGCTGGGTGGAGATAATCTGCGACAGCCCGACCGCCATCTCCTGTAAGGAGGAGGTAATCTGGTGCGCGTGGCAGTAGTAAATTTTGAGCGTGCCGGTGACCACCCCTTTTTCCCACAGCGGGATCACCAGCATGGAGTGGATCTCCGGGGTGCGGTGGGCTTCATCGTTGTTCTTGATGATGATCTTACCGCCGCTGATCGCCTGGCGGGTGGTGGGGCTGACGGTATCGTCGTTATCCCGGTAGTTAGCTTCCCCCACGCCCACGTAGGCCAGCACCCGGTCGATGTTGGTGATCGCCACCGCATCGGCGTCAATATCGCGGCGGATGATGTCGCACACCTGGCGCAGGGATTCGGCGTTAGTATCGCGAAACAGCGGCAGCGTTTTATTGGCGATATCCAGCGCCAGCTTGGCCTGCCGGGCAGCGCTGGCCTCTTTTTCGCCCTCCACGCTCTGCACCAGCAGCACGATAAAGCCCACGCAGACGCTGCCGAGAATCATAGGGATGCCGATCTTCGAGACGATATCCAGCCCAAGCTCAACGGTCGGCGCCCACGCCACCACCAGGATCATGGTCAGGGTTTCGCATACCATCCCGGCGATAATGCCCGCTTTCCAGTGCTGCTTTTTCGGGATCTTACGGTTAATCACCCCCGACAGCACGCCGGCAATGATACTGGTGATCAGGCAGGGGATCGCCGTCACGCCGCCGATATCAATCAGATAGCGGTGCGTCCCGGCAATAACCCCGGTGATGATCCCCACCCACGGGCCAAACAGGATCCCGCCGGACATCACGGCAATGATCCGCACGTTGACCAGCGATCCCTCTACCGGCACCCCGGACCAGGTGCTGAACAGGGCAAACATGGAGAAGATGGCGGTGACCGCCAGCAGCTCTCGCGGCGAGTGGGCAGACTTATGCAGCAGCTCGCGGAACAGGCGGATGCGGATGAGGAAGAACAGGCAAATCAGCATTAATGCCGCGCGATCGAAAACCGCCAGCAGCATATTGAATATTTCGTGCACGGGGAAACCTGGGAAAACGGGAAAGAACCATGATAAAAAACCTGACGCCCAATGACCAGTTATCCGTCCGTTTTATCAAATGGGGATAAACCATAAAAATGAAAGGGGATTGACTTCGTTGCTGCGCAAAGGGGTCTGAAGGGGAAAAATAATCCAAAAGTCGTAACTGTACTGATATTAAAATGTTAACTAAATGGCATTGAAAATGCCTCTTTTCATAATCGCTTCCCGTTTTTACCCGAGCAGAGTTCCCATTTTAGCGCTACGTTATTTTTTTATTTCTCCCCTCTCGACAAGACGAATTTTTTCAGGTTATTTTCTAAGCACGCCACATTCGTGGCGACGTCGCTCGGACGGTCCGGGCGCTAACGTAATCTGAGGAATTTATGGCTGACTCCAGTCCTGAACGCCGTTTTTCGCGTATCGATCGTCTTCCCCCGTATGTATTTAACATCACCGCTGAACTGAAAATGGCTGCGCGTCGGCGCGGCGAAGACATTATTGATTTCAGCATGGGTAACCCCGACGGCGCTACGCCACCGCATATCGTGGAAAAGCTCTGTACCGTCGCCCAGCGCCCGGACACCCACGGCTACTCGACTTCCAAAGGCATTCCGCGCCTGCGCCGCGCCATTTCGCGCTGGTATCAGGACCGCTATCAGGTTGAGATCGACCCCGAGAGCGAAGCCATTGTCACCATTGGGTCGAAAGAGGGGCTGGCGCATCTGATGCTGGCGACCCTGGACCACGGCGACACCGTACTGGTGCCGAACCCCAGCTACCCGATCCATATTTACGGCGCGGTCATCGCCGGGGCGCAGGTGCGCTCTGTTCCGCTGGTGGAAGGCGTCGACTTCTTCAACGAACTGGAACGCGCCATCCGCGAAAGCTACCCGAAGCCGAAGATGATGATCCTCGGTTTTCCGTCAAACCCGACCGCCCAGTGTGTCGAACTCGATTTCTTTGAGAAGGTCGTGGCGCTGGCGAAGCGCTATGACGTGCTGGTGGTGCATGACCTGGCCTACGCCGATATCGTCTATGACGGCTGGAAAGCGCCGTCGATCATGCAGGTTCCCGGCGCGCGCGACGTGGCAGTGGAGTTCTTCACCCTGTCGAAAAGCTACAACATGGCGGGCTGGCGTATCGGCTTTATGGTCGGCAACAAGACCCTGGTGAACGCCCTGGCGCGCATCAAAAGCTACCACGACTACGGCACCTTCACCCCGCTGCAGGTGGCGGCGATTGCAGCGCTGGAAGGCGATCAGCAGTGCGTGAAGGACATTGCCGCCCAGTACAAGCGCCGCCGCGATGTGCTGGTCAAAGGGCTGCATGAAGCAGGCTGGATGGTCGAGATGCCGAAAGCCTCAATGTACGTCTGGGCGAAGATCCCGGAGGCTTACGCCGCGATGGGATCGCTGGAGTTTGCCAAAAAACTCCTGCAGGACGCGAAAGTGTGCGTCTCCCCGGGCGTTGGCTTTGGCGACTACGGCGACACGCACGTGCGTTTCGCGCTGATTGAGAACAGCGACCGTATTCGTCAGGCGGTGAGGGGCATTAAGGGCATGTTCCGCGCCGACGGGCTGCTGCCGCAGGCCGCAAAGACCGCGCCGGAACAGTAACCAAAAAAAACAGGCGCCTCAGGCGCCTGTTTTTTTGACTACATTTTCTTTGCTCAGTTCATCATCAGGGCAAACGTGCCGACCCAGGCGAACAAAATCACTGAAAAACCCATCAAGAAATATTTCACGTTCATCGCTCCGCGTATTTCGTGATACGCATTAAAAACAGAGTCCAACTGATTATAGAGAGGTGAAGTCGGTCCAGGGCGGAAATGAGAATTATCCCCGTTTTGGCAGCGACTCCAGCTCAGAATTCTGTGCTTTCAGGTAGCCAGACGGCGCTAATGTACGCCTAAATTTCAGGAGTGACAAGGGGCATTTTTTTAAATAATTTCCACGACTTACGAGTGTCGTGGAACGGCGACAGATTGATTTCGTGGCGTAATAAATTGCCCTTCGGCAACATAGCCTGCTAACGATAAATCAGGGTGATTACAGGTGATTGAAAAGGTTAGTTTCACGCAGAAACTAACCTCTGTTCTGGGGCTAACGGTAGAGGGAAGGTTCACCGACAGGGCGGGTTTTGAAGCGGCGATGCACCCATAAATACTGCTCCGGGGCACGCATGATCTCGTTCTCGATCGCCTTGTTGATGTAAGCCGCGGCGGCCACCTCTTCCTGCGGATAGTTTTCCATCTCCGGCATGATGAACAGGCGATAGCCGCTCTTATCGGCTTTTCTGACCATCGTGACGGTGAGCATCGCCGCCTTTGAGAGGCGCTGAATCACGAATGTGCCGTTAGTGGTCGCCACATCCTTCACCGCAAAGAAGGGGGCGAAGCTGCTGCCATTGCGGCCATAGTCCTGATCCGGCGCAAACCAGACCGCTTCCCCTTTTTTCAGGGCGCTGACCAGCCCGCGCAGGTTGTTGCGGCTGATCATCGCTTTATTGGAGCGCATGCGCCCGCGCGTCTGCACCCACTCCATCAGGGCGCTGTTATGGGGACGGTAGGTCGCCATCATCGGCTGGCACAAGCCCATCACCCGGCCACCCAGCTCCAGCGACATAAAGTGAACGCCGATGACCATCACGCCGCGGTTTTTAGCCTGCGCGCGCTGCAAATTTTCCAGCCCTTCAACATCAAACAGCTTGCGTACCCGGCGATCCGACCAGAACCAGGCCATCCCCGTTTCCAGCAACGCCATGCCGATGGATTTAAAATTCTCAGTAATCAGACGTTCGCGCTCTTCGGGGGAGAGCGCCGGAAAGCAGAGTTCGAGGTTTCTGCGACCGATAGACTCCCGGCGCTTCAGAAAACGACGTGAAATACTCCCGAGAGTAGCACCCAGCCAGCTCAGCGCCGGGTAGGGGAGTTGTACGAGCAGCCACAGGACACCCAGACCAAACCACGTAAACCAGTAACGGGGGTGCAAAAGGGTGAGTGTGAATTTGCATTGAGACAAGATAAAACGACCTTTATGAAGAGTGTGTAGGTAGCGCCAGAGTGGCGTTACGCCGTACTGCTTTTATGACTCGCGTAAATACTAATGGTTCCGGGCTGTTGCCGTACATACTCATGGTCTGAAAAACGGCTGACGCCTTTGGGCGGCGTAATGTAGCACTGATATATCTTAACTGCTAACACTACTTTTTGCTCAAAAAACCAGCATTAAAATAACCAAAACAGAGGCCCGTTTTTATCCTGATGGAGACTTATTCATTACGTGTTTCATATCCAAAATCAAAGTCGAGCAGCACGTTTTGGCGTAAGGCGTGATTCAGCGGATAGCTGTAACTTTGCCCGATGCTGACGGCGTGGATCACCCGCAGCAGCGTGTCGCCACGCAGGGAGGAGGGCGCGTCGGTAATGGTCACCTCCGCCCCCTGCAACGCATGCCGCAAAGACTGATAGGCCGGAGAGGCGGTGATGCTGTTATTCATCACGCTGCACAGGCCGAGCAGCAGGCAGATCAACATTACCGGAAAGATCAGCGGATGGCGGTTGACCAGACGAACCGGGCGCCAGGGGGCGATATACAGCAGGGCGGCACTTAAGGGCAGAAGCAGCAGGTAGAGCAGTTTTGCCAGGTGGGTGAGAGCCCCAAGCAGGGAGAACATCAGCGCAATGGGGGGAACAATCACCGCCCGCGCCGCATCCTCACCCCGTTTTTCATTTTCCCCGCCCACGCCGTAGCTGGCCAGCGCTGCCTGCAGGCGAGGGAGCTGCTGATGCATGGCGTGATCAAGATGGGGGGCCTGTAGATCCTGCGCAAACTGTTTCAGGGCGTCATCTTTCGGGTATTCAGGCCTGACCCGGGTGTCCCGGGGGAGGGCCAGCTTATCACGCAGCGTGTTTTGCACCACCTCCAGCATAAAAAACGATTCCCAGTCGAGCCGGGCCGGGATCGCCACGCCGTTATAAAGCCCCTTTGTCTCTGTGGCGCTGTTATAGCCGAGATAGTCTTTATAAATTTCCCCACGCGCGGCCAGCCAGAGCTTGTAATAGCCGAGGAGACCGCCTTCCTGGACGCTGATGCTGTCGCGCAGATTTTGCCCGGCCTCCCGCTCAAGCAGCTCGTGATAGCGGCTGACCGAGCTCATCAGCAGCGGCAGCATCGCCAGAAACGCTTTCCCGGAGGGGCTGGTCCAGGTGTCACGCTGGCTGCCGTCGTCGTCAAGCGGGATCCCCTCCAGCGTCTGGTGTCCGTCAATTAACGATTGTTGATAGAGCTGGGCCAGCATCGACTTCTGGCGAAACTCGCCGGTGCTCTGCGCGACCTGGCGCTCAATCACCCACTCCACCATCTGCCAGGTCACCACGCCGGTGAGCAGGCACAGCGAAAACACCATGCCGGCCACCCAGGGGGCGGGAAACTCAACGCCGCGTTTTTTCAGCCAGGCGTTACCCGCCAGCACCAGCTGAAACACCAGCAGGGCAGCGGCGATGGCGGTTAATGCCCGCCCGTAGCGCTCCATGCTGTGGATGTCATCGGGTGTGGAAAGACTGCCCACCAGATCGAGCAGGCGCGAGTTAAACGCCAGCTCGCAGATGAGGTAGGTAAGAGTAAGGAGAATAACCAGCGCGTTTTGCCACAGCGGCAGCGTCGGGCGCTTAATATCCGCCCGGCTTTCCAGTTCACCGACAGCGCGTTCCGTCATGATTTAAGCTCCAGGCTGGTCTGACGGGTAACAGCCGGCTGCCAGATCTGCTCTGGCAATGAATTGTCCAGCACCGGCAACGCCCGTGGCGCTGACTGTTCTGCGGCTTTGACCGACGGCCGTTTTTTGACTTTTACCGGCGGCGAGGGGGCTTCTTCTGGCGCGCTGAGGAAAGGTTCAGGTGCGCTATAGGCGGGCTGCACAGGTGCGGGGAGAACATACTTCGGCGCCACGCGCGCCCGGCTGGGGTTTTTATCATGGGAAGCACAACCGCCTACGCCCAGCAGCAGCGCTAACAACACCATCCCACAGCGGGGCATTTTTTGCAGTGGCACGCTCATCAGTAGGTCCTGACTCTGTCGCACAGCGAAGTGACGTCTTTTAACTGTAATCGGGAATTTTCATTCAGGTAGCTGTATCGCTTAAAAATTCTGCTTACTGTTCTACATACGCATCCAGCGTCATGATCAGCTTGTACTCTCCTTCTTCACATACCGCGCGCCAGCCCGCGCCGGAGGCTTCCTCCCGGATAATGGGCATTCCCTGAGCGGTCAGGTGTGCGATCAGATCGGTGAATTCAGCCTCGTTAACCGGGCGGGGCTGCCAGAAGGTCTTTTTATTGTCGGTCAGGATCGGCAGGAGCTGGATCTGCGGCACCTGTTCGCCAAGCAGCAGGCGGACGATAAAACCATACGGCGGCATACCGCGTTCCCGATACTCGCCGTTACTGTTAAACACCCCGTTGCCGATGCTGTAGAGCACCAGGCTTTCGCCGAGGCGGGCCGCTTCGCCGGGCATATGCGGCCCGGAACCGATAATCAGATCCGCTCCGGCCTCGCTCAGGCGCTGCGCCAGGGCACGCTGTCCCGCCGTCGCCCAGCGGTAGTCGAGCCCCCAGTGGGCAAGCACGATGGTGGTGGCCGGGTTGGCGCTGGCCTTCTCCAGACGCAGCTGTTCCGTCAGCCCACCGCTCAGACAGGCGACGCCCGCCCGGCGCGGGCGGGCATAGAAGGCGCACTCCTGCTCCATAAAGCGTCGGTACCAGTAGGCGCTAAAAATCTTGTACTGCCTGTCGCCTACCGACAGCACCAGCGGGGCGTGTGCCTGCTGGGCATCGAGTCCGGCCCCGATTGTGGTGATGCCCCCGTCGCTAAACGCCGCCAGCGTGCTGTGCAGACCCGGCAGTCCGGCGTCCATGGCGTGATTGTTGCCCAGCGCCACCGCGTCGATGCCCTGTTTGCGCAGGGCCGCAACAGAGGCCTGCGGATCCCCGGCCAGGCAGAATGTTTTTCGGCCTTCCGGGCTGGCGCTCAGGTCGGTGGCAAGGGCCGCTTCGAAGTTGGCAAGGGTAAAATCGCTGCCGCGCAGCAGCGGGGCGATGCCTGCAAAGCTGTGATCGTATCCGTAGCGTTGCAGGGCATCGTCGATACCGCGCCGCTGACGCTTGCGGGTGTACCACTCGCCAAAATAGGTGTCCCCCAGCAGGGTAATTGTTGCTGCGGGTTTGTCGATCTGGCGTTCGACGGGGACCGGTGCAGGCTGCGCGCCATCCGCCCGGGAGAGCAGCTCATCCAGCAGATAGTCGAGATGGAAGGCGTCATCCGCCCCGGCGGCGCAGGCCAGCCAGAGATCGCCCGCGACCCACTGCAGCGCAAAGCCCCAGCGTCCGGCACTGAATTGCCCCCAGGCGCTGCCGTTGCTGTGCAGGTTGGCGGTTTTACGGTACACGTGCTCGCCGATGGCCGCCTCGTGCTCAGCAAACCACGACAGCAGGTGCGGGTAGCGCAGGTAGAAATGGTACAGCAGCCTGGCGACATCCTTGAGCGTGGTGCGCTGGCCGGGACGCGGGCGGCCGGAGACGTTATTGATGTGGGTATGCGCCATCGCCCGCTCACCCATCAGCTCACGGAGCTGCGTCAACGCCCGGGCGCTGCTGCCTGCCAGCTGTTCCGCGATGTGAATGGCAGCGTCGCAGGCGTTATGAATCAGCATCCCCTGCAACAGCGACTTCAGGGTCACCGTGCTGCCCGGCGGCAGGCCTAGCGCCGGGTTACCCTCCAGGACGTGGGCGGCGATGCCGTGCATTTCAACAGGCGTTTCAAGGGTCATCTCTTTCATCAGCAGCCGCTCCGCCACGCAGGTGGTCAGCAACAGCTGGCTGAGATAGGTCGGCGCAAAGATGCTGTCGCTCAGTTCGGATACCCGCGTTTCGCCGGTGGCGAGATTCATCAGCAGGCGGGCGGTCTGCTCTTTTTTCAGGGCTGGTGGCGCAGCGAGACGGGTTTTCAGCAGGCTGATGACGCGGTTGAAGTCAGAGTTGCGCACGCTGCCTTTGACCAGCACGATATCGCCGTCGCGTAGCGTCGGTGCCGCGGCATCCACCAGCGTCTGCGCAGTGCGGAAGTGGCCGCCGCGAATCGTCTCCGGCAGGGCACCGTGCAGGGCTGCCATCTCCTCTCCGTGCAAAAATGCCTTCCCGCAGCCCGCCGCCAGCAACGGCTCCGCCAGCGAGCGGTGGATCGCGTCGGACTGGTCGCCGAGGTTGACGATCCGCCCCAGCAGGGCAACCACCCGACCACCGCTTTCCCGGGCGCGCTGCCCGGCCACCTCGAAGGCGTTGAGCATGGAGAGGTATTCGGCGTTATAGCTGTCGTCAATCAGGGTAACGGCCCCACCGTCCGGCAGCGCGAGGCGGGTAATACCCATATGCTGGCCGTCGCTGTGCCAGGCTTCAAGGTTGGTGACGATCTCCGGCAGGCTCACCCCGAGCAGGTCGGCGGCGATAAGCGAGGCCACCGAGTTAAGTGCAGCCCCCTTGCCCGGCACGGCCAGCCGGTAACTCAGGCTCTGCTGGCGAAAGTTGAGGGTAATCAGGCTGCCGTTGCCATCCGGGGTAAACGCCGTAATGCGCGCGTCTGCGCCAGGATGAAAACCGTAGCTGATGATGCGGGCCCCGTCGCGGGTGACGCTCGCGGCCAGGGTCTCATACCCGGCCATATCGCGGTTCAAAATGGCGCAGCCGCCCGGGATCAGGCCATGGCTGATGCGTGCTTTAAAGCGGACCACGTCCTCAAGAGAGGTAACGTTCTTCCCCACCTGGGTCATGCCGATTTCAGTAATGATGACGATATGCGGCTTGATGCGCGGGCCGATCCCGCCGTTGCGCATCCACAGGGCCGAGATCGCCACTTCCATCACCACCGCCTGCGGGTTGCAGACGGTCCGGGCCAGAGTCACCGAGGCGCCGGTGCGGGTGTTGTGGTTGCCGTGACTCGCCACCACCGACATGCGGGTTGCCAGAATGCTCTCCAGCATCTCTTTGGTGGAGGTTTTCCCTACCGTACCGGTGATCGCCACCAGCTTACCGTCCAGCCGTCGCCGCGCCTCTTCCCCCAGCCACTGCAGCGCCTCATAGCTATTGCCGACCACCAGCTGGGGGAAGTCTGGCGGCAGCCCGTCAACCCTGCGCTGAACAATCGCCCCGCAGTAGCGGGAGGCGTGGCGGGAAAGCGAAAGATGGGTATCGTTCCAGCCCGCGTAAATGCCGGTATTGCCGGAGCCCTGCAGCCAGGTGTCGGTATCCATGGCAATAAACAGGCAGGGACGGGTGGGCGGCGTCTTGTCATGAAAAATGGCGATGTCGCAGGCCTGCCAGCCTGCCTCCGGTCGATTGTGCCAGACGCTACCGGGCAATTTTTCGAGGTCGGCGGTGGTCCATCCCCGGCGTGGCGTCTCAGCACCTTGCTGACTCATGAGCTTATTCCTGCTTTTTTGTGGCGTATCCGCGCTGCGGACAAAGATGAATGGCGGTGATCCCGGCGTTACCCTTCAGATCGTGGTAGTGCGGCGGGACAGCGGGGCGTTCGAGCAATTCCACCCGATGGCCGTGCTCGCGCAGCGCAGCGGCAAAGCGTGCCTGCAGATCGAAAGGCGTAGTGCGATCCTGCGGGTTACCGATCACCAGGATCAGCCGGAAGGGATCGGCGGCGATCCCGCTGATATGGTCGAGCGGGTCCCAGGGGTGAGGAAGTCCGGTATTGTCCAGCCCAGGGGCAGGGGCTTCACCGCGCCGCTGGCGAAGGCGCTGCGCCCGCTCCAGTATTCCCCAGGCGCCGGAGGTAAGCACCGCGCAGTCGATATCCCGGCGACCGGTGGCTAACAGCGCCGACGCGGCGGTTGCGCCCCCGCTGTGTCCGCTCAGAATAAAGCGTTGAATACCGTAGCGGGCTTTGATGGCATCGAGGGCGGCATCTATCGCCTGGAACTCTTCTGCCTGACGACGGTGATAATGGTTGCCGCTGGAGCCGTAGGTGCCGGGGCGGGCGATAATAATCGTGGGCAACCCGGTCTGGCGCAGGATGGCCCGGGCCTGACGGCGCTGATCGGCTGCGGTATTGCCGGGGATGGATTCGGGTGGGCGCTTAATCTGCGAGACGCGATCGCCCTTTAATATCACGACTACCAGCGGGGCGGCCTGAAGGTCGCCAGCGCTGAAATAGCGCATACAGGCATTGCCGTTAGGGGTGCGCACCCACAGGGCATCGTTACCGGTCGGGCAGTGCTGTCGGGAGGCCGGTTGGTTCCACAGCAGCGGCGTATCAGCGTAAGCAAAAACGCTGACCAGCAGCAGGATCCATACCGCGAAACATCGACTCAAAACACCGCCCCGGGAGAAACAATAGACATACAGAATACACATCTTGTCATACATAATGGTATCATCGATTAAGATTTTTCTGACAGGGTTTCCTCAGGCGTTATCAGGAGTACAAATGCCGCTCAGCCAATTACTGGCGCAAACCCGCCCGGCGATGGAATTGCTGGACGTCGCGCCCAAACCGTCGATCTGCCCCGCCTGGGCGATCTTTTTTAGTGCTTCCGACAGCCAGAGCCGTGCGCATATTGTGCAGGGGTGCGGCGACACCTTCGATCAGGCCTGGCAGCAGGGCGCACAGGCGCTGCAGCAGTGGCAGCGAAAGAGCGGCACCGAGGTTTGCTGGCTGCGGGTAGATCTTGTCGATAAAGTACAGGCCCTGCGCTGGGATAACCTGCAGGCGCGTTTAGCCAAAACCAAACGTAACTATTTTCGCTTTGGCCTGAGCCTGGATCCGGCGTTTCGCTACGCGATACTGGAGCAGGAGATTGCGGCCAACGCGCTGCTCTACCACGGCGACCACGGCGTCGCCACGCCCAATGCCAACAACCTGGCCCATTTCTCCCGCCGCCGCTTCGGCGCGCTACTGACATGGCCGGAGCAGCCTGACCAGACGATCTGGCGCTTTACCACCCAGGCGCTGTTTTGCGACGGCGAGCGGCTGCTGCCCATTGAATCAACCGGGCGTAACAGCGGCTACCGCCAGCTTCCCGACTGGCAGGCGACGGCGCTGGAGCCGATGATCGCCTCCGCCACCGACTATCTTGCACGCCAGATTACCCCTTCCGGGCGCTACCAGTACGGCTGGTTCCCCTGCTTCGATCGCGCTATTCCGACCTATAACGCCCTGCGTCACGCCAGCTCCACCTATGCGCTACTTGAAGGGTGGGAGGTCACACAGCAGCCGGAACAACGAGCGGCCATCGAACGGGCGCTGCAGGATCTTTGCCGCAGCTTTATTCGCACTTACCGGCTTCCCAATGGCAGTGACGCCGATTTCCTGGTGGATACCGGGGATGAAATTAAGCTTGGCGGCAACGCGGTGTGCATTCTGGCGATGGCGAAATACAGCGAGCTGACCGGCGATAATCAGTATCTGGCGCAGATGGCGCGGCTGGCGAACGGGATCGGCTATATGCAGGACCGTAAGACGGGCGGGTTTGTCCACGTACTGAACGCCGGGGATCTCTCCCTGAAGGCGGAACACCGCATTATCTATTACGACGGTGAAGCGGCGTTTGCCCTGATGCGTCTTTACGGCCTGACTCAGGCCCCGCGCTGGCTGGAGATGGTCGAGCGGGCGATGGATCATTTTATTGCGCAAAAGCACTGGCAGGCTCACGATCACTGGCTCAGCTACTGCGTCAACGAGCTGACGCTCTACCGGCCGCTGGAGCGTTACTATCAGTTTGGGCTGGATAACGTGCGCGACCACCTCGACTTCGTGCAGAACCGCGTCACCACGTATCCCACCCTGCTGGAGCTGATGATGGCGGCGTCGGGGATGATTGCGCGGCTTGAAACATCGCCGCATAAGCATCTGCTGGCGGGCTTTGATATGGCGGTATTCAACGAGGCGCTGGAGACCCGCGCCCGCTATCTGGCGAACGGCTTTTTCTGGCCGGAACTGGCGATGTTCTTCAAAAATCCGCCACGCATTGTCGGCAGCTTTTTCATTCGTCACCATAGCTACCGGGTGCGGATCGACGACGTTGAGCACTACCTTTCCGGCTATGTCGCGTACCTTAAGCGCTGGCTTGCCCGGTCAGGCGAGAAGTAAGCCAGCGCCATGCGGCTTTCTCGTTCCCGTTTCGTGAGCTGTCGACGCTGGCTGTCGCTCTGGCTGGTGGTATTGCTGGTTATCTCCCCCGGGCTTGGCGCCGGGTGGGATTTCAGCGCCATCAGCACCCGTACCGAACGGCTGTATGGCCCGGCGACCCCGGCCGCCCGGCAGCGGATTGACGAGTGGGCCGCCTTGCTTAAGCAGCCGTCTCAGGGATCGATTCAGGACAGGCTAAACCGGGTTAACCAGTTTTTTAACGCCCGCATGGCGTTTCGCGATGATATCGTCGTCTGGAAGCAGCAGGATTACTGGGCCACGCCGATTGAGTTTTTACGTCAGGGGGCAGGGGACTGCGAGGACTTTGCGCTGGCGAAATATTTCACCCTGCGCGAAATGGGCGTTCCGGCAAACCAGTTACGTATTACCTATGTTAAGGCACTTGAACTGAACCAGGCGCACATGGTGGTGACATGGTATTCCACCCCCACGGCGATCCCGCTGGTTCTGGATAATCTGAAAACCGCCATCTTGCCGGCCACACAGCGAACCGACCTGCTTCCGGTTTATGCGTTTAACGGCGAAGGGCTGTGGCTGCCGCAGTCCGGCGGCAACAAACGCGTGGGTGACAGCAAAAGGCTCTCCCGCTGGCAGGATCTTCTCACCCGAATGCGTGCAGAAGGATTTGTAATTAATGAATAGGATAGGGCCATGTCTCTTTATAAACAGCTTCTGATAGGCATCTGTTTATTTACGCTCGTCATTTTCTGCGGCAACTTTTTCGTTACCCTGGAAAGCTCACGGGATCAGTACCGCAATCAGCTCAGCGCCCACGCGCAGGACGCGGCGACGGCGCTGGGCCTCTCCCTGACGACCCATATCGACGATCCGACCATGACCGAGCTGATGGTGAACTCCATCTTCGACAGCGGCTATTTCTATCGCATTCGCGTGGTGGACATTCAGACCAATAAACCGATCTTCGAGCGCAGCGACATTCCCCAGAGCACCCGCGTGCCGCAGTGGTTTGTGCGGATGGTGAACCTCAGCCCCGGTGAAGGCGATGCCATTGTGATGCGGGGCTGGACCCAGGCCGCCCGGGTGGAGGTGGTCAGCCATCCGATGTTCGCCCTGGCCCGCCTGTGGAACAGCATCGTCGCCAGCTTTTTATGGCTGATCGGCTGCAGCCTGCTGTTTGTGCTGGCGGCTACGCTGATGTTAAGCCGCGCCCTGCGTCCGCTTAACTATATTGCCGGACAGGCGATGGCTATCTGCCGTCGCGAGTTCCTCAACATTCAGGCGTTGCCGAAAACCCCCGAACTGCGCCGGGTGGTGGATGCCACCAACATGATGGTGACGCAGCTCAAGGTATTATTCAGCGAGCAGGCCCGGCGCACCGAAGCGCTGCGTCAGGAGGCCTATCACGACAGCCTGACCGGCCTGAGCAACCGCCGGGCATTTGACATGCAGTTGCAGTCTCGCCTGAGCGATGAAGAGAACGCTGCCGGTCATATTATGCTGCTGCGGGTGCAGGATCTGATGGGCCTGAACCAGCGTCTTGGCGGAGCCAAATCTGACCAGCTGCTGGTGGCGGTGGCGGATATTCTGAGCGGCCTGCAGCGCAACTATTTCCACAACGAGGGCTTTTTAGCCCGCGTGCGCGGCGGGGAGTTTGCCATTATCGCCCCGCAGATCCTGGGCCAGGATCTCGATAATCTGCGCAACACCCTCAGCACGCAGCTGAAGGCGCTTTCTGAGATGGGCATGAGCGACGTGACGCCGGTGGCGCACTTCGCGCTGGTGCCGTTTAACGTTGGCGATACCCCGCAGGCGGTGCTGACCCAGGCGGACCAGGCGCTGGCGAGAGCCGAAACCGAGATGCGCATCTTTGCCACGCCCGATACCGCAGCGGATACCGGGAGCGAAGAGGATCATCACAGCTGGTACACCCGTCTTGATGCGGTGCTGACCCGCGGTGGCTTCGAGCTCTTCTCGCAGCCGGTTTACGAGTGCAATAACCGGCATGTGGTGCTGCACCATAAGATCCTCGCCCGCATCAAAACCGAGGAGGGTGAGCTGGTGCCAGCGGGGCGCTTTATGCCGTGGATCCACCGCCTCGACCTCAGCCGTCGCATGGACATCGTGATGCTCCAGCAGACCCTGGGTGAGCTGGCAAAATCGCCGCGCCCGCTGGCGCTCAGCATCAGCGGTGCCAGCGTCGCGGACGATCAGAGCCTCAACGCCCTGTTGCAGCCGCTGAAAAGCGCGCCGCAGCTGGCGAACTGGCTGACGCTTGAGCTGGATGAGAATGAACTGCCCGACGTCGAGCGGGTGAACGTGCTGGTCAGTCGCCTGAAGGCGCTGGGTTGTCGTCTGGGGATCCAGCATTTTGGAGGACGCTTCCACCTTATCGGCAATTTACCGCAATGGGGTCTGGCCTGGATTAAAGTTGATGGCAGTTATATTCGCGATATAGACAGCGAAGACGATAAAAAACTGTTTATTGAGGCAATTTACTGGGCCGCCCGCCAGATTAATCTTCCCTTAATTGCCGAGCGCGTGGAAACAGCGGGCGAACTGGCGACCCTCGAAAAAATGGGGTTATATGGCGCGATGGGGCGCTATTTCGCTGATGCCAGTACGCTGGGTGGAAATTAACCGCAAAGGCTAATGAGAGGCTGAAAATGTATTACTTAGAACGCGATACGGAAAGACGAATAATTCGGGTGGAACTGACACCTTTTCCCGCAATGACGGAACAGCACGATCTCTGTACGCCTGAGATTGACGAGTGGTTGCGCCAGCGCGATACCCGAGAAGCCACGCTGTATCAGCTGCGGCAAAGCGACCTTGAGATGGTGCGTGTGCTGGAGGATCTGATCGAGGTGCTGATGAGCAAAGGGGTGATCACCATCACCGACCTGCCGCCAGCCGCACAGGCCAAACTCACCAGCCGTGCGCAGGCGCGTCGCTCGCTGAGTGGGCTGGAGGGATTAATTGCCGATGACGATGAAGGCCTTATTTAGCCGTTATTATTACGTGACTAAATTAATCAGCACGAAATAGAGGGTTATTTTTCACACTCCCCTATTTTGATAGTGCTGACCTTTTTCGATTCCTGTTTATTCATGGCATCTATTAATATCCTGCTCTGACCTGAATCTGAATCAATAAATCAGCGGCAGAAAGGCGTATCGTAGTTATAGTTGCACAGCGAATTATCAATACAGATTAAATACTCTTTTCGCATTCTGAGCCTGAGCAATGGATGAATTGGGCGAGAAAAAGATTGAGGGAGACAATATATGAGTGGCGTATCCGGGATCGTCAAAGCCGTAATCGGACAAGTATTTGCCGTCAGCCCTGACGGCAGCAAGCGTTTACTGACCGAAGGCGACCGCGTTCTCGAAGGAGAACAAGTCCAGACGGGAGCGACTGGCGCAATTACCTTATCTCTGGCGGACGGTAAACAGCTGGATCTGGGCCGTGACACCCAGTGGGACAGCTCAGGGCACGTCGTCACGCCAGACGCGGCGGCCCAGCAGCAAGATATTGCTGCCATCCAGCAGGCAATTGCCGACGGGCAGGACCCGACGCAAACCCTGGAGGCACCAGCTGCAGGTCCACAATCCGGTAACACTGGCGGCGAGCCAGGCGGCAGCGGCGGCGGGTCACATACCCACGTCGTGCTCGATCTTACCGCTGAAATTGTTGACCCCAATGCGGGCTACCCAACGGTCGGGCTTGATTTCCCCGACGACGAACCCCCGGAAGAGTTAACGCTGCTCGACCCTGACGATTCTGATGCGGACGCGGATTCTGATGCCGATGCTGATGCCGATGCCGATGCCGATTCTGATGCAGATGCTGATGCTGACGCCGACGCCGACGCGGATTCGGATTCGGATTCTGACGCCGACGCAGATGCCGACGCCGATGCGGATGCCGATGCCGATGCTGACGCCGACGCGGATGCGGACGCCGATTCCGATGCCGATGCAGATTCTGATTCTGATGCCGATGCCGATGCAGATGCTGATGCGGATGCTGATGCGGACGCCGATGCCGATGCCGATGCGGACGCCGACGCGGATGCAGATGCGGACGCTGATGCCGATGCGGACGCTGATGCCGACGCGGATGCGGATGCAGATGCCGATGCCGATGCTGACGCCGATTCCGATGCAGATTCTGATGCCGATGCGGATGCGGATGCAGATGCTGATGCGGATGCAGATGCAGATGCTGATGCTGATGCGGACGCCGATGCGGACGCCGATGCGGACGCCGACGCGGATGCCGATGCGGATGCCGATGCGGATGCGGATGCGGATGCAGACGCCGATGCGGATTCTGATGCCGATGCGGACGCCGACGCGGATGCGGATGCAGATGCCGATGCCGATGCTGACGCCGATTCCGATGCCGATGCCGATGCCGATGCAGATTCTGATGCGGACGCCGATGCCGATTCTGATGCCGATGCCGATGCCGATGCCGATGCCGATGCCGATTCTGACGCGGATGCTGATTCCGATGCGGATGCTGATTCCGACGCGGACGCCGATGCCGATTCTGATGCGGACGCCGACGCCGACGCGGATGCGGATTCTGACGCCGACGCTGATGCGGATGCGGATTCTGACGCCGACGCTGATGCGGACGCTGATGCCGATGCAGATGCCGATGCCGATTCTGACGCGGATGCCGATGCTGATGCGGACGCCGATGCTGACGCCGACGCGGACGCCGACGCGGACGCGGACGCGGATGCAGATGCCGATGCTGACGCCGATTCCGATGCAGATGCCGACTCCGATGCGGACGCAGATGCGGATGCGGATGCGGACGCAGATGCGGATGCGGATGCTGATGCGGATGCAGACGCCGATGCCGACGCAGATGCAGATGCTGATTCCGATGCCGATGCCGATGCCGACGCAGATGCAGATGCTGATTCCGATGCCGATGCCGATGCCGATGCTGATGCTGATGCTGATGCGGACTCCGATTCTGATGCAGACGCTGACGCTGACGCCGACGCTGATGCAGACGCTGACGCCGACGCGGATGCAGACGCTGACGCCGACGCGGATGCAGACGCTGACGCCGACGCGGATGCAGACGCTGACGCCGACGCGGATGCAGATGCAGATGCGGATGCAGACGCCGATGCCGACGCTGATGCAGACGCTGACGCCGACGCTGATGCAGATGCAGATGCGGATGCTGACGCCGATGCGGATGCGGACTCCGATTCTGATGCAGACGCTGACGCTGATGCGGACGCCGACTCCGACTCTGATGCCGACGCCGACGCCGATGCAGATGCCGACGCGGATGCGGACGCCGATGCGGATGCAGACGCCGACGCCGATGCGGATGCGGACTCCGATTCTGATGCAGACGCCGACGCCGACGCTGATGCCGACGCGGATGCAGATGCCGACGCGGATGCGGACTCCGATTCTGATGCAGACGCCGACGCTGATGCCGACGCCGATGCAGATGCCGACGCGGATGCGGACGCCGATGCGGATGCAGACGCCGACGCCGATGCGGATGCGGACTCCGATTCTGATGCAGACGCCGACGCTGATGCCGACGCCGACGCCGACGCAGATGCCGATGCCGATGCCGACGCAGATGCCGATGCGGATGCCGACGCGGATGCCGACGCGGATGCAGATGCGGACTCCGATTCTGATGCTGACGCAGATGCCGACGCCGATTCTGACGCGGATGCTGATTCCGATGCGGATGCCGACGCCGATGCGGACGCAGACGCAGACGCAGATGCGGATGCGGATTCTGATGCCGACGCGGACGCCGATGCAGATGCAGATGCCGACGCAGATGCAGATGCGGATGCGGATGCGGATTCTGATGCCGACGCGGACGCCGATGCAGATGCAGATGCCGACGCAGATGCAGATGCGGATGCGGATGCGGATTCTGATGCCGACGCGGACGCCGATGCAGATGCAGATGCCGACGCAGATGCAGATGCGGATGCGGATGCGGATTCTGATGCCGACGCGGACGCCGATGCAGATGCCGACGCTGATGCAGATGCTGACGCTGATGCAGATGCTGATGCAGATGCTGATGCAGATGCAGATGCTGACGCTGATGCAGATGCTGATGCTGATGCAGATGCTGACGCTGATGCAGATGCTGACGCTGATGCAGATGCAGATGCTGACGCTGATGCAGATGCAGATGCTGACGCCGACGCGGATTCTGATGCCGATGCCGATGCCGATGCCGATGCTGATGCTGATGCCGATTCTGACGCGGACGCTGATGCGGACTCCGATTCTGACGCTGATGCGGATGCGGACGCTGATTCTGACGCGGATGCTGATTCCGATGCGGATTCCGATTCTGATGCAGACGCTGACGCAGATGCGGATGCGGACTCCGATTCTGATGCGGACGCGGACGCCGATGCCGATGCAGATGCAGATGCTGATGCCGACGCGGACGCGGATTCTGATGCCGACGCCGACGCCGACGCCGACGCTGATGCAGATGCCGATGCCGATGCAGATGCCGATGCAGATGCAGATGCCGATTCTGATGCCGATGCGGATGCCGATGCCGATGCCGACGCTGATGCCGACGCAGATGCAGATGCTGATTCCGATGCCGATGCGGATGCGGATGCGGATGCGGATTCTGACGCGGACGCCGATGCCGACGCTGACGCCGACGCGGATGCGGATGCAGATGCCGATGCTGACGCTGATGCAGATGCGGATGCCGATGCGGATGCGGATGCGGATGCGGATGCCGATGCGGATGCCGATGCGGATGCTGACGCTGATGCGGATGCTGATGCGGACTCCGATTCTGATGCAGACGCGGACGCTGATGCCGATGCTGATGCCGACGCCGATGCGGACGCGGACGCAGATTCTGATGCTGATGCCGATGCCGATGCGGATGCAGATGCGGACGCTGATGCCGATGCAGACGCTGACGCGGATTCTGACGCAGATGCTGACGCCGACGCCGATGCAGATGCAGATGCAGATGCTGACGCGGATTCAGACGCCGACGCCGACGTCAAACTAACCGTCACCGTCACCCCGGGCAATAAAACCTCCGAGACAACGGACGACAAGATCATCCACGTTAACGGCGGTAGCGGCGATCCTAACGGTTACGACATCCAGAACGGCGTGATTGTGGCCATCGGCAGCAACGTGCACGTCTGGCTGACTCCGGATAGCCCGGATGGCAAGATCCCTGGCGACTTCGTGCCTAAGGCCGATAGCCCGGATCAGATCCACTACTACAACAGCCAGGGTAACGCCAACGCCAACAACGGCGACAAAACCTACACCGATATTTTTGTGGTCGGGGATCACACCGGGGGTTACTACCAGCAGGGCGACTGGCCGGAGGATAAATATGAGTTCAGGCCGGTCAACGGTATTACCGGCAACCAGGGCGTACCGCAAAGCGAGGCGGGTAAGGACTATATCTTTGTCCAGGGTAATGAGGCTGACTACACCGTCACCGGGGTCGAACATCCACAGAATGGTAAGAACAATGACATAGACAACCTGCATATTGTCGATAACGAGACCGGGAAATCACCGTTCCATAATGCCAACGGTATCGAAGGGGTCGTATTTGGTGATGGCCCGTCTTCTGAGCTCGGCGGCAATACCACCGTCAGCTACACGGTAACGCTGAACCTGGATGTCAATCTCGAAACGTCGGACAGCAGCGACCACCTTAACAGCATCACGCTGAGCGGGATCCCGGAAAACGCGACCTTTACCGGCAACTATGCGGACGTCAGTTACAACGCTGAGGATAAGACCTACACCCTGACCTTTGATAACGACACCTCGCACTTCAACGGCCAGGTAAGCGTTGAGCTGCCGGACGGTAAGAGCGATTTCGGGGAGATTGGCCTCGAAGTGGACTCTACCGCTGCCGATCGGCATGAAACCGACTTCACCGTCGACGGCAAAGAGGGCGGGACCTTTGTCAGTGGATCCCACGGCGGGGAAGAGCACGCCGATGACAACGTGGACGATCATCCGCTGATGGCCGCACACAGCGTTGAGGAGCATCATGCGGACAGCGACAGTGATGAGAATCAGAAGCAGGCGCACAGCAGCCTGACGGCTGATGACCATGACGCTGACCACAGCCTGGCGAGCGCGGATCACGCCGCATCGTTAATCGATGACGACAATCTGCTGCTCAGCACCACGGCGGCGGATAATAGCCTCACGCCGACGGCCTCGGCCGATCACGCGGATGCTGCGCAAAGCGAGACCCTCACGCTCCAGAGTACGGATCAGCAGGAGCAGCTGAACTTCAGCGATCTGATCCATGACGAGGAGCACAACGATCTCAGCACGCTGATCCAGGCGGGGCCGCAGAGCGACACGGCGGATGGCCCGGCGGAAGTCGAGCATGTTCCCGCTGAAGGCGGCGAGATCGCCGGAACCGATGGCTATGACGGCGGTAACGACGCGATGCTCGATAACCTGATCGCCAAACCGGAAGATCATGCCTGACAGGTCGCCGCGCAGGGGCAGTCTGGCTCTGCGCGGCACACATTATTCAGATCAGACGACGGATCCCGTCTGACCGCAAAATCGCAGGACGCATTTTTTCCCTCGGTCTAATGGGATTTTCTCTGGTGGATATTGACCAACAATCAAGGGATATGAAGGAAAGTCGACAAGATGAAACAGTATAGTCAGTTCGTTATGGGCGCAGCTCTGGTGCTGAGCGCCACACACAGCCAGGCCACGACGCTTGAGCAGGCGGTGAAAGATAGCCTGTTATGGCATCCGGAAGTTAACGCCTCGGTAAACAGCCGATACTCCGCCGATCAGGATCTCCGCGCAGCTAAAGGCGGCTATCTCCCGACGCTGGATCTCACCGCAGGCACCGGTTGGGAGCAGACCGATAATGCCAGCACCCGCGCCGCAGGTGACCATTTACGCGATCTGCATCGCAGCGAGTCCGCTATCAACCTGCGCCAGAATGTGTTCAACGGTTTTGCCACCACCAGCGAAGTCGGCCGCCAGAAAGCTACGGTCAACTCCCGGGCCTGGACGGTGCTGAATACCAGCGAATCTACCGCGTTGCAGGCGATCCAGACCTATCTCGATGTGCTGATGCGCCAGAAGATGGTGGCGCTGGCGGAAGATAACCTCAAAAACCACGAGCGCGTGTTCGATCAGATCCGCCTGCGTACCGAGCAGGGCGTCGGCCGTCAGGCGGACTTCGAGCAGGCCCAGGCCCGTCTGGCACAGGCGCGCAACAACCTGCTGACCGAGCAAACCAACCTCGAAGACTCCCGCGCCAACTATCAGAGCATCACCGGCAAAGAGCCTGACACCCTGGTTATGCCCGCTAAAATCGCCGTTCCCGCTTCCCTGGATGCCGCGCGTACCGTGATGCTGGAAAATAACCCGCTGCTGAAACAGGCCGATGCCGACGTGGAAGCGACCCGCCAGCAGTATGAGGCGGCCAAATCGCGCTTCTATCCGGATGTGAACGTCGAAGTCGGGCGTACCATGGATAACAACATCGATGGTACCCGCGGCCACAGCCAGGAGTGGCAGGCGATGCTGCGCATGCGCTACAACCTTTACAACGGCGGCAGCGACCAGGCGACGCTCACCTCATACGCCTACAAAATGAAAGAGGCGCAGGATGTGAAAAACAACGCCCAGCGTCAGCTGAACGAAGATCTGCGTCTGGCCTGGAACGCCCTGAAAAATGCCGGTCAGCAGGTGCCGATCGCCAAAGAGTACGCCGATCGCAGCGTGCAGGTGCGTAGCGCCTATCAGGAGCAGTTCAGCCTGGGCGACCGTACCCTGCTCGATATGCTGGACAGCGAAAACGAAGTGTTCAGCGCCCAGCGCCGCTACGTCGAGCTGCAGTTCGTCGATATGTTTACCACCTATCGCATCAGCGCCCGTACCGGTGAACTGCTCAAGAACCTGAATATTCAGGCTCCGTCGGCCGCCGAGCCGCTCGATCAAGCGAAATCTTCCCAGGCAGAACTGCCTGAATTAAAGTAAGGCGCCCTGAAAGGCTGACGGGGTTGTTGCTGGCAGGATAAACGGCAACAACCCTCTCTTTTTTACATCTGCGACCGCCGTCTGCAGAACACTGAGGCAGAGAATGACGCCTGATATTGACTCCTCCGATCGCATAGAGATGACCCCGCAGGCGCAGGGCAGACAGGATCCGCGGCAAAGCCATGACGATCCGCTGCTGGACGCGCTGATGATCGTCTGTAAATTGCACAACGTCGTCACCAGCCGTAACGTCCTGACCGCCGGGCTGCCGCTGGACGCCTACACCCTGACGACGGAGACCTTTCCGCGCGCCGCCGGCCGGGCCGGGCTCAAGGCGCGGGTGGTGCAGCGCGGGCTGGAAAACATCACCGCGCTCTCTCTGCCTGCCATTCTGCTGCTGAAGAACAACCAGGCCGCAGTGCTCATTGGCTGGGATGAACAGCAGCGCGCGCGCCTGCTGCCCAGCGAAACGGAGGGCGGTGAAATCACCGTCTCGCCAGAGACGCTGGCGGAGAATTACAGCGGCCGGGCGATTTTTATCTCCCCGGAGCATGAGTTTGACGCCCAGCCGACGGCTACGCTGCCGCGCACCAAATCCTGGTTCCAGGACACGCTCAGGCTGTCGAAATTCCTCTATCTGGATGCGGTGGTCGCCAGTTTCCTGGTCAACCTCGTGGCGCTCAGCGCCCCGCTGTTTGTGATGAACGTCTATGACCGGGTCGTGCCTAATCAGGCCACCGCTACCCTGTGGGTGCTGGCCATCGGCGTCAGCATCGCCTTTGTGTTCGACTTTGTGCTGAAGATCCTGCGGGGCATCTGTCTCGATCTGGCCGGTAAGAAAACCGATCTGGTGGTCTCCTCGGCGCTGTTCGAGCGGCTGCTGGGCATGAAGATGAAGCTTCGCCCGCAGCGGGTGGGGAGCTTTGCGCAGAACTTTCAGGAGTTCCAGTCGATTCGTGACTTCCTCTCTTCCCTGACGCTCACCGCCTTTATCGACTTTCCGTTTACCCTGCTGATCCTGCTGGTGATTGGCATCATCGGCGGCCCGCTGGTGTTTATCCCGCTGCTCTCCTATCCGCTGGCCCTGCTGGTGAACTGGCTGATCCAGCGCCCGCTGATGTCGCGGGTGAAGAAAACCTATCAGCTCTCCAACGAACGTCAGGCGATGCTGGTGGAGACGCTCACCGGACTGGATGCCATCAAGATCAACAACGCCCAGAGCGAGCGCCAGTATCAGTGGGAGCACCTTACCGGCCAGCTGAGCAAGCTGGAGCTGCGGGTGAAGTCGCTCTCGTACGTGGCGGTAAACTTTACCGCCTGGTTGCAGCAGTTCAGCGGCGTGGCCCTGATCGTGGCCGGGGTCTACATCATTATTGGCGGCAACCTGAGCATGGGCGGGCTCATCGCCTGCTATCTGCTGCACCGTCGCGCCATGATGCCCATCGGCCAGCTGTGCAGCCTGATCACCCGCTACCAGCGCGCGCGAATGACCAAAGCCACCATCGACCGGATGATGGATCTTGAGCAGGAAGTGCAGGACGACGAAGTGCCGCTGAAGCGGGAAACCCTCTCCGGCGCCATCGAGCTGCGCGATGTGACCTTTATCTACCCTGGCAATCAGTATGCTTCGCTCATCAATGTCTCTCTGACGATCCAGCCCGGAGAGAAAGTGGGCATCATCGGGCGCAGCGGGTCGGGTAAAAGCTCCCTGGCGAAACTGCTGGTCGGTTTTTACCAGCCGAACAGCGGCAATGTGCTGATTGACGGTATCGATGCCCGCCAGATTGATGTTCACGATCTGCGCCATAACATTGGCTACGCGCCGCAGGATATCCATTTGTTCAGCGGCACCCTGCGCGACAATCTGGTCTACGGCGCCAGCTACGTTGACGAGGAAACCATGCTGCGGGTGGCCACCCTGACCGGCGTACACGAGTTTGCCCGTCGTCACCCGTCCGGCTACAACATGCAGGTGGGCGAGCGGGGGATGAGTCTTTCCGGCGGCCAGCGGCAGGCTGTTGCTCTGGCGCGGGCGCTGCTGCTCGACCCGCCGGTGCTGCTGATGGACGAACCGACCAGTTCAATGGATAACACCAGCGAAGATCTGATCAAAAAGGCGCTTGTGCCGGCGATCGCCAACAAAACGCTGCTGATGGTCACCCACCGTGCGTCGCTGCTGACGCTGGTGGATCGTCTGATTATCGTCGACAACGGCAAAATCATTGCCGACGGTCCGAAAGAGAGCGTCATGAGTGCGCTGAAAAAAGGACAAATTCATGCGAATCGTTGAGACGCTTAGCCGCCTGATGAGCTGGCTGTCAGGAGATAAACAGCCCGCGCCCTTTACCACCAACGAGGTCAACAAAGCCCTGCTGGACGATGCCCCGCGGGTGGTGCGCGTCACGCTGTGGGCTATCTTCGCCTTCTTTATCGCCATGATCCTCTGGGCGTCGCTGGCCAGTATCGACGAGGTGACGCGCGGGGAAGGGCGGGCTATTCCTTCCTCCCGCCTGCAAAAAGTACAGAACCTCGAAGGGGGGATCGTTGCGGAGGTCTTTGTCCACGAAGGCGAGGTGGTGAAAGCCGGCGCGCCGCTGCTGCGTCTGGATGATACTCAGTTTCGTTCCAACGCCGGGGAGAGCGAGGCCGACAGACTGGCGCTGCAGGCGCGCATCCAGCGTCTGACCGCGCAGCTGAACGATGCCACAACCCTGACCCTGGCGCCGGAGATCGTGAAGCAGGCGCCAGATATCGCCAGCGGCGAGATGGAACTGTTTGCCAGCGTCAACAAGCGCATTCAGAGCGAACTGGCCGGGCTTAACGAACAGCTTATTCAGAAGAAGCAGGAACTGCTCGACTTCCAGGGCAAGGCCAGCCAGTACCGCCGCAGCCTGGCGCTGCAGCAGCAGGAGGTCGCCATGTCTGAACCGCTGGTGGCTAAAGGGGCAATTTCAAAAGTTGAAGTGCTCCGCCTGCGTCGCGGCGTGGTGGAAACCCAGGGACAGCTCGACTCCGTGACCCTCGCCATTCCCCGGGCGGAAGCGGCCATCAAGGAGATTGAGAGCAAGGTCGGCGAAACGCGCGGGCGTTATCGCAGCGAAGCGCTGGGGCAGCTCAACGAGGCGCGAACCGATCTCAGTAAAATCGAGGCCTCGGGTAAGGCGATTTCCGACCGGGTGAACCGTACTCTGGTGACCTCACCGGTGCGGGGCGTGGTGCAGCAGCTGATGGTAAACACCATCGGCGGCGTGATCCAGCCGGGCAACGACCTGGTGGAGATTGTTCCTCTGGACGACAAACTGCTGGTGGAAGCAAAAATCCGTCCGCAGGACATCGCGTTTTTACGTCCGGGACAGGAGGCGACGGTGAAGTTCACCGCCTACGACTACACCATCTATGGCGGCCTGAAGGGTACGCTGGAGCAGATCAGCCCCGATACGGTCACCGACAAAGACGGGAAGAGTTTTTATGTGATTCGTCTGCGTACCGACAAGAACCATCTCGGCACGGATGAAAAGCCGCTGTTGATTATTCCGGGGATGGTGGCGTCGGTGGATATCATTACCGGTAAGAAAACGGTGATGGCGTATCTGCTAAAACCGATCCTGCGGGCGAGGGCGGAGGCGTTCCACGAGCGTTAAGAGGGGATAAAGCCCCCCTCCGGGAGAGGGGGGCTTTAGGGATTACCACATCAAATCATCCGGCACGACGAAATCAGCGTACGGATCGTCTTCGTCCTTCGCTTCCTGCGTCAACTCGCCGCTGAACACGATATAGCTCGCATCACGCTGCGTAATTTTATCGGCGACAACCGCAGGGATGATGGCGTATTCGCTTTCGCGATCCGCCCCGGCAACCAGACGCGCAATCGCCAGACGGCCATTGATCAGCTGTTTTTGCGTGGTCTTATCCACCAGCACTTTTTTAATCAAATTGCCGTCGGTGAAGTTGAAGCTAATATCGCCTTTCGCTACCACGATCCGGTTCATCTCAATTAACTGCTTGATCTGCGCCTTGTACTCTTTAGCCAGGGTCGCCTGCTTTTGCTGCTCGCTGAGCTCTTTATCGCGCTCAATCTGCGCCTGTTTGTTCACTTCCACCGCTTCTCGCGCTTCACGCGCCTGAACGCGGGATTTTTTGGCGGTGCGCTGCACTTTTGCCATCTTTTTACTGCTGACTAAGCCAGCCTTCAGCATCTGTTCCTGGAGTGTGAGTTTGGTCATCTTCGTTTCTGAAATCTGTCAAATGATGGGCAGATTATACCTTTAATTCCGTGGCAGGGATAACCTGAGCAAAACCGGCAGCAAGCAGCCCCAGCGTGACATCCAGAATGGCTTTCGCGCTGAGCTGATACTGTTCAAGTTCGAAACTGATCACCGCATCTTTTAACACAGTGATTTTTAACCCGAGGTCAGCGCCCGATCTGACGGTGGAGTTAACGCAGAATCCGGCTACGGCACCGATAACCACCAGCTCTGAAATACGGGCATCCTGCAGATAATCAAACAAACCCGTTGAGCTGAACGCGGAGGAGGTGTGTTTGATAAAGACCGGTTCGTTGTTGAGTTCTTTAAAAGACTCTAGAGGTAAGCTGGAGGATGAGCTGTGATGGAGCGGCGAGCCCTCTTCAGGCGTCTGGTGGCGAACGTGTATGACCGGGGTGCCTGATTTTCTGAATTTCTCAATCACAGCGGTCATGTTTTCAATACTGTTTTGCGGAAAGTAATCCACGCCCTGTTGAATTCTTTGTGTGACAAAATTCTGCATATCGATGATGAGCAGTGCTTTAGACATCTTTATCCCCTTTAAACAGTATTGATGGCAGGGTTATTTGCCGCTGCAGGACATTCTTGTTGCCCTGAATCGAATTAACATAGCTGCAATAACATCTGTTTAACCCCTACTAAATTTGGTTAAGGCTCAAATAAATCATCAACTAATCCTGAATCCGGTCGATAACCTCTCCAGCGAAACCTGTATCGGTATATCGGAATGCTGAGCCTAAAAACTAACCTGATGGCCTTGACGCTTCGGGGTCAATCTCAAAAAAATACCTCTGCTCTGGAGCAGTCGATCCGCAATCTCTCTTCCGGCATGCGCATCAACAGTGCCAAAGACAATGCGGCCAACCAGGCCATTGCTAACCGCATGACCAGCCAGCAAAATGCGCTGCAACAGGCGCAGCGTAATGCTGGCGACGGCTTGTCGATGATCCAGACGGCCGAAGGCGCGATGGATGAAATCAACAACCGCCTACAGCGCATCCGCGAGCTTACGGTTAAAGGGCTCAGTGAATCCAATACCATGGCGGATGCCGATACCATTCAGGCTGAAATCAACTTAAACCTTAAGGAGATCGACCGTCTGAACGGCTCCGTCGACTTTAACGGTATTAATCTGCTGAATGGTAGCGCGGGAACGGTCGGTTTTCAGGTCGGCACCCGGGATAATGAAAAAATCTCCCTCGATTTATCGAAAAACTTCAGTGTTGAAAATATCGGCCTGAAGGATTTCGTTATTCGCGGTATCAGCGGCAAGGTTTCAGATATCAATCAGGTGGCGGGAAGCGCCAGTAATATCGACCTGAACAGCGGTAATGTCAGCGTAACCTGGTATCCGTCAGGTTCATACAACGCGCCACAGCTGGTGCGCAACGCCACTGACGGCCGGTATTATATTCAGGATACGGGAGCTGACGGGAAACCTGTATTTTACCAGGCTAATACTGCCGCAAGCTGGAATACCGCCAGCGGAACCGGAAGCGTTGATGTCAGTGCAAACAATGGCGTGCCACTCTACAGCAGCGTCACCCAGCTTAATAGTCGGCCAATTTCTTCGGTGAGCTATCTCGACACCAATGGGGATGTTTTGAGTAATAGCCCCGCGCCATCAATTAGAGAATCAAACGGCCAGTATTATATTGAGCAGGATGATTATTATTATCCTGCCACGCTAACCTACGGTTCGACGGGTGCCGTCACCGCGCAAATGACCAGCACCACGGCAAAACTGGATACAGATTTCGCCACGCTTCCGGCTGTCGTGACGACCACACCCAATATTGATGCCACGACCGCAGCGCTGAGCTTTAAGGATGCGAGTAATAACCCGCTCTCCGCCGCTAACTCCCGACTGCTGAAGTCAGGCAGCCAGTACATTCTGGAAGTGGACGATGGCAGCGGTAATTTTAGCTATTACAATGCCTCGGTAACGACAACGACCGACGGTAGTGCCCATTCGCTTGTAGTGACGGCGAACAATGCCATCAGCCTGAATAATTTCTCTGATGTGACCCGGGTCAGCGGGTCGTCCCTGGTCACGATGGATCCTGCGAAGGTCAACGTGCGTTACACCGATGGCGACGGCAATATCTCGAACGATGTGCTGCGCCTGGATGCGGACGGTAATTACTACATGGATGTGGTGAACGGCACCGAGACCAAAAAAGCCACGCTGGTTTTCACTGATGAGACGCCTGCCCGCTACCTGCTTAAAACGCTGAATGGTCTGGGAGATCTGCAGATCTACTACCAGGCTTCTTTCAGTGCCTCCACGGATGCCGCAACCAACTATACGACCCTGAATATCTCTGAAATCGGTGACGAAATTCGCCTGAAAAACCCTGCGAATCCTCTGGCGGCGCTCGACAATGCCATTAAGCAGGTCGATGAACGACGCAGCACGCTGGGGGCGGTGGCGAACCGTCTGGAGTCGACGCAAAATCTGCAGGCGACGATGTCGGTTGCGGTTAATGCGTCCCGTTCACGGATTGAAGATGCGGACTACGCCGCAGAAGTGTCCAGCATGGCCCGGGCGCAGATGCTTCAGGAAACTTTTGCCTCGTTAATGACCAAAGCCAATCAGACACCGCAGGTGGTGCTGTCTCTTCTGAATGACTCAATGAAATAACAGAATGGAGCCCCGGCTTGTGGGGCTCCATAACGCTTAGCGAATAACATTACCGTGCTGGACGCAGCGCCCGTCGTTACAGCTAACGGCATCCACTCTGGCTGCCCGGTGATTTCTTGCCTGCGCGGTAACGGTTGCCGCTGCGACAGGGTGGTTGGAATTTGCGACTACGGCCGCGCGCTCTACCGGATGGAACACCACCCCGGCAAAGGCAGAGCAGGGGGCGATTAGCGCCAAAGCGATCAGAATTCTTTTCATTCCATTACTCCGTTGTTTTTCTCAGGTGGGAATTCGTTCTAACGGCGCGAGAGTACAGCACAGCGGCAGGTGACGTTGTGTGTATGGGTGCTATTGGCTGGAGAGAAAGTTGAAAGCGGGAAAGTGTCCCTGCAGGAATCGAAATTAAACATAACCCTTTGTTATTCTTTAATTTTATTTTTTGTTCAATGAATGGTACCCGCAAAAGTACCCGCAATGAATTAGAATAAGACTAGTTTTCGTTGTTGGCTGCTTGGTCAATTGGTTCGTTGTCGGCAATAACAAAGCCCAAATCGGAACCAAATCTGCTCCGAGGAAATCCTGAGCGGGGAAGCCCCATTGCTTCAAACTTACATCCTGGTAAGTTAGGTTTGTTATCTATAAGTTCTACAACTTGGCGTAGCCAAGTCGAGCTAGGACCTATCATTTTGACCATATACCATATAATGCAAATCGCACTATAAAGTCGCTCATTGGTATGGCTATTTAATCCCAGTCTATCGAAAAATTCGTTATTCGGGATTGGTACTGGCGGGTGTGTTCTGTTCCAGATGCGAGAATGATGTGCACAGCGATTGCGAAGGAGGTTAAGACAGCTCAACCATTTGCTAAAAGTTATTTTGTTATCCAACCCAAACCGTTGGATGATTTTAGCCTGCATTCGTCCGTTGAGCATTGCATAGTAACGAGACATTTGTCCGAAATCCCAAGTCTCAACTGCTACCCAGAATGGAATCTCCTTATTCTCTCGCATGTGCCATTGAATACATTCATCACGGCAATCAGCAATTTTTTTGTCCTGCTTGGATAGCCATTCTTCGAAATTGCTACGGCTACCACGGAGAAATTTCGGGTTTATAAATTCCTCCATTCGATAAGCAAGAGGGTGAAACCTACCGACTTCATGTGCGATAACAGAGCGAATATGAATTTCTAAACGTTCAAGTGCGTTCATCATCAGCATACGAAGCTTTTTGTCGTACAAGTACAGATCATATGCTTGCTCAAAAGAAGTTCCACTAAGGAATTCATCTGTCCTATATGAAAAGCCTTCGTCACTGGTTCGAATGATTCTGGATATGTACCAAAACCCAGATAGACGGTAGTAACCCACTTGGGATAGTTTTCTCATTGCCCTCGCTTGATCACCAATAACCATGCCTCGATCTAATAAAAGGTCGAGTTGCTGTTGGTATTCTTTATGCGGTTTGGCTGGAATCATTAAGAAGCTGGGTGCTAGATAGTAAAAGGCCCGACCGTGAGACTCACAAACCATATAGGTTACGGAGAAACAGGGGATCGGGCTCGGTTGCCGTAAAATCTATACTTTGTATGGGAAAAGTCAATGAGGCCGGTGAAGTAAAACAACTGAAGATTACGGGTAATCCATCAAAAGATACAAGATGTAGTTGTTTTAACTATTAAGTTTAATACCTGTAGTGTTGATTGATTGTACCTATCGTTCACACAGGTCGAAATTAGAAGCCAACAAAAAAAGCATTTCACAGTGAAATTGTTCTGAGTTTGCCGTGTTTCATAGAAGTAAGGGAGGGTTATCTACCTGTCTACCTAACACCCCCTAGCCCTTGCTACATAAGGCTTCCAGCGGGTAGAGAATAAATTTTGCGTTATCTACTATTGTCTACCTGCGGGGATAGTCCCCTACCCAGAATGGCATTGTGTAAGGTGGTCAACTGCGTAATTTACAGACTTGAAGGTGTGTTGATATGGATTTATCAGCGCCGCAGCTGCGTGGGCTTGCGCCATTGGAAAGAGGGTGATCTCATCATGTTCCGGTAGCATTCCTGCCGCCGGGCGCCGGCCATTATCTCGCGCTCAATCTCCCGCAGTTCTGCCTCGCTAACTTCATGTCCCTCATGCTCCAGTTTTGCTGCTGTCAGTGATGCCATCTCGTGTGGTGTCATCATCATTATTCCGGTGAGCTAAAACGTCGCAATTCAGGTGCTGCAGAACGTTATCAATTTCAGGTGACTGCCCGGATATTCCGCACACGTTCTGCACTTAAGAAAACTAAAGATTTACCCGCCTGAGAACTGCCGGGGAGCGTTAACATTTGCATACATTGCGCCATTACTAAGCCTGTACATTCCTGTCAGCAGGTTGACACTTTTCCGCAATCACCCCCCGTTTTCCCGCGGTTTGAGTGTCAGAGGTGTCAAGTTATCCGTTTCGTTTTCCGGAGTGGTGGTGAAAAGTGTCAACCTCGGTTTTCGAATTTTCCAGCAGATTGACACTTTGTGATCGGGGCAAGAACTGTCAGGCTAACCAGCCAGCATCAGCGGCTTTTATCCCAAATAGAGAGCGCTTTAATACCTTCCGGGCTCCAGTCGTCAATGTCGTCCGGAGCTTCGTCTGCGGCGAGACAGGCATAGCGACGCAGCATGTCGATGGCTAATTCTGCATTCTGCAATAAGTCATATTGCTGGATATAGCATTCAAGATCACCATCGTTCAGGTAAATCCCCTGCCCGTCATCCAAGAAAGAAGCCGACACACCAAGCTCATCGGCAGCCTGTAATACTCGTTGCTGAATTTCTTCAGGGGCGGTCGGAGCCGGATGTTTACGATCACCAGCTTTAACCGCTTTCCAGAATTCACCCCACGTCATTTCAAGTGTCCGGTGAGGCCAAAGGTCAGAGCCTGTTTTGGAAGGCACTTCGCCGGAAGCAGCTGCTCGCTGGAGTAGTTCTGTTGCCTCAACATCAATCTTGCGTCCGGCTAAAGCAATTTCGCCTTTCTCGATCCACTCATAAACCGTCTGTCGGCTTACACCACAATGCCGGGCGTACTCTGCTTTACTCATTAACATGATTATCCATTTCCTTCTTTTTATGGCACACAGGAGCATACTACAGCTCCTGCTAGTCCTGTTCTCAGGTTAATAAACCTCTTAAGCTACCGTGCTGACCGTTAGTCCACCTTCACGCAGTCGTAAGTGGCGAACTGTTTCGGGGCATCCATGCTGGCCTGCAGCCATTGCGTGTTGAGTATCGCTTTGCCGTTCCGGCCGACGAACTCCATCCCCATCCAGCGCCCGGGAATACTGGTCGCAACGATCCATTCAAATTTCACGTTATCGTAATCGCCCTCTTTACCCAGAAAGGTAATTTTCTGCGTTTCAGGCTTGGCGCCATTAATTCTGGCCAGCCCATCGTCAGCCCAGTGGACTTTGATATCACCACACTGCGAATCCGCGATCGCGCCGGTAGAAACGGACGAAAGAATAAAAAAGTAAGTGCCTAAAATTTTGCGCATATTTGCACCTCAGTAGCTTGTTCTTAACATGGCGGTGTTGCTGTAGAGCTCTTTCGCGCCGCGGGCAAAACACATGAGATCCATGTACCACGCAGTGCCCCTCGTATCGCCGGTGAAGCTGATTGAATGGACGAAATAGACACCGTCAGTGGCCACACTGGCGGGCTGAGATTTAGGGGGAGCATCGACAAAATTACCCTTCTCATCCTGAATCTTGCCAATTGGCACCAGGTTACCGTCAATGCTCTTCTCGTAAAAGCGTGAAAGATAGAGATCCTGGTCTACCAGCTGCGAACGGTAAACGGATGCCTGGTCGAGCTGGATTAAGCCGTTCACCCTGATGTTGGGGTTGATGAGGCAACGAACGTTAACGCCCGCGCCCATAGTCTGCTGCGGCATCCCGATGAGCCCGGTATTGCTGTTCAGAACAACAGCTTCATGTAAAAAGCTGTCCTCAGAGACCATCTGAGCCTGCCCGTCGACTATTTGCCAGTTGGCGTTGCACTGCGCCGCGAGGTTGCTCATATAGTCACGGGTCATGCCGTAGAACACCCGGCCCCGGGGCATAACGCGATCCGGGAACTCTCCGGTAACGCCCTGGGTGATACCGAACGGCGAGAAGTCCTTCATCATCATGGTGTGAACATCTGACAGCTTATAGCCAGCCGATAGCGTGCCAACCGAGACCGCCTCGTTAAATGCTCGATGCCCATCGATAGCCTGGATAAGGGTAAAAATGTCGGTAGGGTTATCGCGACCGGTTATCGTAAAGCGGATCTCACCGTTGAAAATCTCTCCGAAGTTCTGACCTCGAGTCTGCCCGGCCTGTCCAGGGTATATCTCTGTTACCTGTCCGACCTGGCTTTCCGATACCGACGGCGCCAGCCCGTCATACCCGGCAATGATCGTGATCCGCGAGAACTCTTTTCCTAATAGCTTGCTCCTGGTCGACTCGCTGAGGTTATAAACTTTCAGCGTTGCGACACGCGGCCACATGGAGTTGGTCCAGTCGATCGCGAACGTCACCTTAAAATCTGACAGAGAAATGCCCTGTCCGGCATCATTCAGCAGGCGCAGCTCAAAATGGCGCATCCAGTTAGTGGTCACGTTTTTTACCCCCTGACCTCAAAGTTACTGATCCTGTCGACTGGAACAAATACAGCTCTGGTATACCTTCTGCACGCGACCGCATATCGACTTCAGTGATTGTTTGCCGCAGTTCTTTCGGTATCGCAGCTGTTCCGCGCAGCGTCGATTTTCTCCGGTGAAAATCCTGATTGGTCACGATCGAAAAAGTCGTTTTCATCTCAGGCCATCCCTACTTTTTTATATCTGACGACGTGAGTGATGGACTTCATCAAGCTGCCGGTGACATACAGCGGCTTAATGTCCTGTCCTTTCGCCATGCGCTGCCGGCGCGTTGATGGTGCCAGCGGTTCCAGTTCCGTCCCCTCACCGATGATGCCTATCGCTGCGTCAGCTGCTAATTGCCCGGCCCTGTTTAATTCTGCTATGGCTCCGGATGTGTTGCCATTAAGTGCAAGGTTAACCGCCGATCGCATGAGAGGGATTGTTTCCTTCTCGCTTTTGGCAATACCTGGCTCTAGGAAAGGGCGGGGCGGCAACGTGACGATTTGCTCGCTTATATGGTGTGTAGTGCTGAAATTGGCTTTACTCGCTTTAACGAAACGACCACCCCGGCGCAGAGAGCCATCAGCATTAATGCTTCTGTTTATGGTTATCTCGTGCGCCGGTATCTTGATTGTCGCGCCGGTGGCCTGAAGATAGCCGAGCTGGGCATTACTTAGACCGTCACTATCAGCACGCGCTTTACCCTCCGGTATTCCGATAAGCACATCGATATCCTTCAGGCTTTGTATGCGCTTCAGCACGTCGCTTGCTGTGTCTGACCTGATAGTAACTCCGCTCTTCTTTCCCATGGTTAGACCCCATATTTTTTGGCATCAACAGGCGCAACTTTAGGATCCGTAGACAATCCTCTGCTTTTTCCCTTGGGAATATATCGTTGGGGCTTAACAGCGTTGCGGATCATTTCGAGGTAGGGCTTTTTTGGTTTATTCATGCGTGACCTCATGGGCATTTAATCTTACAAATCACCATTCCCGATCCTTCCAGAACTCTTTGTTCTTTAGGTTTTCGGTATCCGCAAATTTGGCTCGTTCATCCCACTCAGCCCGTTTCTTAGCGGCTTCTTTTCCGTTAATGCTTGGAACATATGGCTTCGACTGGATACCGTTTACTTTCATGTAAGCGCCAACGCTTTCAAGTACGCTAACGGCATCAGACAGGGGGATGTGTTCTACCTGTGAATAACCAGATGCCGCTTTAAGCGCGGTCATCGGCACAAAGCGCAAAACATCGATGGCGATTGCCCGCGGGTCTCGCTCAACACCTAATGTGAATGACGGGACGGCTTTCCATACCATCTTCAGAAATTCACCGTGTGATTGCGGTGGCTGGCCAGCGCCAGCTGGTTGTTGGTCTCCTGTTTTTTTCCGTAACCGATCAGCCGTTCTGGTTGCTGCTGCGGCGCGGTTTTCAGCTGCTGTGACTCGTTCATATGCTGATGAAAGTTGCTTCATGGCAAGAGTCAGTAAAGCTGCGGCATCTTCTTTGGTTCGAAAGCTGATTTGATTTCCGTTATCCAGGTCGGCGGTAATGATGAAATCGTTTTCTGAGGTAACTACGTTAAAGCGGGTGATGTTTGGCATCGTCAAATTTTCCTATTACCTCGGCGGGATTGCCGGTAGGAAAATAATAATGATATTTCTCTAAGAAATTTAGAGCGCGGAATGAGTTCAACTATCTAATTAATAAAATGAAATGATGTGAAATAATAAAAAACTTTCTAACGTTTAAAGGTTTCGCCTGTACAATAGTTTGGTATTACAAATATCTTACAGGTGATCCATGGCGTCCAACACAATTACGTTTCGTATACCTTCAGACCTTACTGACTCCCTCAAAGCTGCTGCGTCAGGCACCAGTAATACGGCGGTAATTGTTGATGCGCTACGTGCATATCTAAAGCAGCCGTACAACAGCGCTGAGGCAAGGCTTGATACTTTGGTGGGCAAACTGGAAGCTGCTGCTACATTACTGAATTCATCATCTGTCGCTAAGAATCAGAAGCGTGTTGAGACCACCAAGGCAGCATTCTATGACGCCGAGGTCATTACCGGAATTGTTCAGGACATGACTGCAAAAGCCAAAGACAGGAAGGTGAATGTGGCGATTGCGAACCGGCTAAATGAACTGGGATACACTACATCGAAGGGTGGAAAATGGGGTAGGGCAGATGTTAACAACTTCAAACTTAGAGTAATGGCGAAAACTTAGACCCGGCTACATTCCAACGTCAGGATTAGAGCGGCTTGCAGGCCGCTTTTTTTATGTTCTGTATACAAATGCTGAAATTTATACATTAGAGGGGCTACCCCTGAAAGCCTGAGCTGGCAAGGGTTTCAAAGCAGCGCTGTATAGTGCGTAAGGTGTGAATGCTATTTTGTGGATTTATTAATCATTTTCTTACTGCATTACCCTGTAGCCTGATCTTGATACTCATATTGTTTTATACCTGGCTCATATCATTACACAGAAGCGACCCCAATGCTGGTAATGGGCCAGGTATGGCGCTTAAAATGGCACATCATCCTTTGGATCCGGCATCTGATATATCTCCCATCCGGGCGCAGACTGTGTTCCAGATTTGGCGCTTTTCAACTGCTGTTCCTTAGCCATGTTTAGCGCATTGGTCGCCTGACCTTGTGCTCCTTTTTTACCGCTCGGGCGGACCGTTCTGGCGCTGATCACGCTGTCAGCTATCACCTGATACCCGGTCTGTGTGCCACCGTCATTACCCGTCCACTGGTTCACCTGCATATTGCCTGCCACGCTCACCAAATCGCCTTTCTGATGCTTCGCCAGCGCCTCGGCCTGCCTGCCAAACGCGGTGACCGCCAGCCAGAAGGTGGCCTCTCCGTTCTCTGCTTTCTGACACGGTAATGTCACCGCCATGCGGGTAAACGCCATCGGGTTGCCGGTGCTGGTTGTTTTGCTCTGAACATCTGCCGCCAGCCGCCCGTACGCTGAAATTTGTGCTGTCATATTTTTAATCCTTCGCGTCGTCTGAATACTTTCATTGGGTAGATAAGGTAGATAATAGGTAGATAATAAAAATATAGTTATCTACCCAATAGGAGCCTTGAATTTAAAGGCATTTCTCACATTGGGTAGACAAGGTAGATAACCAATCAGCCTTTACAGATATTCGTCTGCTTTGTCCGTTAATTGGATATTGGTCTGTCGCCTGCCCTTTATCGTCCGGGTCAGATATTCGGCCTTGTACTCCTTGGCCGCCTCCTTTACCGCCTTGCCAAACTCGGTAACGCTTAACGGCTTTGCCAGCCCCTGATACTCCATGAATGAAAGGTACAGGTGATACAGGTACTGGCGCGGATTGCGGTCTTCTTCCGACCGCTTCCCGCCGCCCATCTCCATCCCTCGAGGCTCGCTCATAAAAGCCAGCGCCGCGCAGAGATCCAATACTGGATTTGACGCCCTTTTAATTTCGAGCGCCTCCGCGCTGTCGCGCTGTTCAATAAGTAATGCCCGGGCATCGTCAGGATCAGCAAACGTGTCCAGCAGCCGGCGGATGATGACCGGTATTTCAGCAGCAATCTTGCGTGGCAGCTCCGGGTCTTTATCTTCTTCCCTCACCCGATGATTGAACTGGAAGATAACCCGGCGGCGAGCAACGCCCCCGGCCCGTTCGGTGAATATCATTGGCGTGTTATTGGTGGCGATCACCACGGCCCGCAGGATGGCAGTAAATTGATGCTCGTTCTTCGGGTCGATTTCGACGGCATCGCCGCCGGTGATGGCTTTAATGCCTGTTCCCTCGCCGGTGTATTTAGGCTGGTCTGGCAAGGTGATCATGCTCTTGCCAACGAACTGAGCGCGGCCACGAGCCGTATCGAGCGCCACCATGTTCCCGCTGGCGGTGTTATGCTCCCCGGCCAGTAGCGTAGCAACCTGGGTGAACACGCTTTTACCGCTTCCCCCTTCCCCGGTTATCTCCAGGAAAAGCTGCCAGTCGTACCGGTTAGCCAACACCATAAACAGCCCGGCGCAGATCCTCTGCATCTTAAGCGCGTCTTTACCTGATGAGTAACTTAGCCATTTATGGAAGTTTGGCGCGTGATCGTGAAGGTTTTCGCCGGGTACCGCCGGGGAATACTCAATACCGTTATGGTTGGTAATCCAGTTGTCGGCGCTATGCTCTGAGAATTGCCCGGTTTGCATGTCGTAAACGCCATTGGTAAAAGCGATCAGGTTCCGGCGTGGCTCCTCCATCATCGGGATAACGATTTTAAGCGCCTCAATGACGTTATTTATGTGCCGTTTGCTGAAGTCTGTCTGGTTTTCATTGTAGATAGCCACCATTTCGCGGCTAAGTTCTAACTGTGTAGCCTTTTCCCATATTCCAGCGCGGTAGGCGTGGACAGCTTCACTTTCGGCGTGGATGGCGATCCGGTTGTAACGCGCGGCCAGCAGCAACGCCTTTTTATTATCAGCCATCTGAGAAAGGCTTACGCCAGTAGCTGCGACCTTCACGATGCTTTCGCCGTTCTCCGCTTCACGCTTCAAGCCAGGCAATCGGGCGGACCAGTCCTCTTTGGGAGATGTCTGGTACATCCCGTCAAAGAAACGCGCCTGACGCACGCCGGCCAGCGCCAGCTTTGTAGCAATGGTGGTGAGCTGTGTCTGGGTAATATCGCCAGCGCGGTACACCCGGGCGCTTTCGCGCCCTTCGTCGATAATAATCAGACTGTCCAGCTCTGCCAGCTGCTTTTCACCAATGTACACGGGGGGCACATCGTCACCGGCTCTTTTACCCTCAGACTCGATCCAGTGTTGGGCGTGACTGTATGCCTCAGTGCCAGCAAAAATTATTGCCTCAGTGAGTTTATCTTTCGGTAATTCTTTGACGTTCGGCGCTCTTTTCATTATTCGTATACTCTCACTGGCTAAATTTCTTTAATAAATTGCGGGGATTCCCGTCTATGGTCCGGCTCGGCGTTAGGGTGAGCGAAGCCCTCGGCAGTAAAGCCGGATAATTTCTTTTTCATAATTTATTTCCTGCGCGAGCTTAGTATTGTACAGCTACAAGCTGCCATAACAGGTCATGCAAACGCGGCTATCATTCGGGCATCCCTGCCAAAAAAAATTCAGTGTTATGCACACTTATTCTTTTCCCTATGTACTTGCATTTCGTGCACGACCATTTCGTTCTCAACAGAAATCATTGCCTCAGGTACGCCTTCTAAAAGGCTTATCAAGGAACCAATCATGGCCTGGTCTCGATCGTCTGCCACACCGCATTCAAGCCAGACAGATAAGACAGCCTGCGCCTGTTCCACACGGCATTGCGCGTCTATCAGTTGGAATCTGCTCATTATTTAGGCTCCTTCCCAGTAGAATTTACAATTTTTTCAAGCTCCATTTGCGCCATATGTGCAAGGGTCAGAAGGGCATCTAAACGCCATGATTCCTCGTCATCTTTCATTGCTTCCTGAATATCCATGAGTGATGTGAGCACGCCTTTGACCTGTTTCACGTAACAGATCGCACTGCATCCTGCATTGATGAGATCGACTCTCGTCATTTCCTTTTCCACATCAGTGTTACGCGAATCCACAATATCGAGATGAGAAATTTTTGCGGTTTTCATGATAATACCTCCAACGCTAATCTGGATTGGATATCTGCAGCTTTGCTGCTGAGTTGCAGGTATGTTCGGGTAATGGATGGGTTACTGTGGCCCAGCATTTCGGAGGCAATCAGAAGTCCCTGCTCACCGCCGGCACTCATCAAGTTGAAGGCAGCAATCTTTCTAGTGGAGTAAGCACTCAGGCGGAGTTTTGCGTTAATGAAATGGTTGAACCACTCCATAACACTATGCAATTTCTTCCAGATTGTCTGTCGGGTAACGCTACCTTCCAGAGACTGACAACGGTTACTTTCAATCTGGGAGCGGGAGAACACCAGATCGTCATCCACCAGGTTACGTTCCTGACGTTGGCGCAGGCGTTTTATAATGCCTAGCGGCAGTTGCTTGGTGTCGTGCTTCACATCAGCACGGGAAACCAGATCAAACACAATGGCTTGTTCAGCATCAGTCATGAGTGCTGCCAGCTCATCACAGGAGATGCTATCCCACTGCATATAGGCAATATGATCGCCAGCTATACGCGCGGCATCCTTTCGTTGCTGGCGAACTATTTCGATACCTTTGCGGGACGCACGTGCTTCAGCTGCTTTGGTCTGCTTCGCAACAATGATAGTGACTTTGCCCGTTTCCCAATTGATGTTGGAATAACGGAGGCTACATACGTCACTGGTTCGCCAACCTGTGCAAACCGAGATATCCCACCACAGCAGCATCCACTCTGGTTGAGTCTGCTGGACTCTTTCGCGCAGCTTGCGCTGTTCATCGCGATCGTAAACAGGCTGCATGGTGCGTGAGCCTTTGGTGCTGATGGATTTAACAACATTTCCACGCAGCTCGCGCGCTTTGGCTGTCAGGGTATGAAGGTTCATTTAGAGGCCTCCTGACGTATACGGCCTGCAAAGAAACAGACATGGTCATGTGCTAATGCGCGACGTGCTTCTTGCTCGCTTTCTGCGGCTATACGATGGAGTTGTGCAGTGATTATTGGTGTATCGCGGTGAACTGCGGCGATAATCCAAATAAATTTGGTTTGAGATTGTACTGGGGCCGTCATCATGATGATGATCTCCTTTGTGTGTTTTAAGGAGTCACCACCAGAGTTGCAACGCTCATGATTGGTGGTGACACTGACAGGGGTTGCAATACCGGACACAAAGGAAACCGGCCAGCCCGAAAGCTGCCCTGCCAGCGCCACCATAGATTCGGTGCGGATCTGTGCCGCTGAAAATGGGGGTACTGACATTACGACAATAAAAAAGACGCTATAGGCGTCTGTTGTCGCCTTTATGTTTTCCGGGTTGCAACGCCCGGCACCAGATTTTGCTGGTGCGTTATTACTGTAGGCTGAACCGGGCATTAAGGGCAAGAGATTTTTTGTATTACGCATGTCTTACCGCCCGCAATTTTCAAGATTGAGCTTCATTTGCCCCAATGCTTCAACTAGGCGTTCGGCTTTGCTTAGGACAAGCAGATCACCTTTGCGTTTCTGCAGGCGAAAACCGGCATCACTTGAATCTACGTCCGATGTCTTACGGGCGTCTGATACAATGTCCTGCAATTGTCTTACGGTGTAATTCAAATAACCGCTATGGTGTTTATCCAGCTCGGTCATGTAGTCATATATGGCGGCTTGCAGCTCGTAGCTGTAGCTCATTGCCATCAAGCAGGCTTCACGCTTGGGGAAATGGAAACATGGCAATATTCGACCGGTGCTATCCGTGTACTGAGCGAAAAATTTCGTTGAGTGATCTTTGCCCAATACCTTTTCCACTTTCTTGAGAAAGTCAGCATGTCTCAATTTCTTATATCCAGCGTCCTTTGCCTGACGTTCGGTATTAATGTATTCCACCATCTGCAGGCTGCTCATTGTCGGTTCGGTATATCCGACAATTAGGCTATCAGTGTCATCAGATTGAGCGAGGCCGCTGGCAGCTAAACCAGAATTTTTCAATTTCATGATTTTTACTCCAGGGAATTAGTAGTGTTTTTTGGATTCCAGCCAGGCGCGGATCTCTGCTGCGTCGTAAACAGATACACGTTCTGATAGGCGAGTAGATTTAGGGAAGTCAGACTTGTTTTTTTCCCAACGCCACAATGTAACTGTGCTGACCTTGAGGAAATCTGCGGTAGCTCTTGGGCGAGCATGTCCAGTTTGAGGGTAGGATTGTGCAATCATATGTGTTCACCTGCCGTGTTATGTAGTTTGTGTAATCAACACGGCAATTAAACAGCTTAAAAAGGAAATGATGTTCCGAAGTCGAAACGATTTCTTCCGAAATCGGAACGGGATTTAGTTTTTGAAATACTTAGAGAATGTGTCGTAACCAGGAATGCTGTAATCAACCAAGTGATTTAACTTTTGCTTTTCAGCAAGAAAAGCTTCCAGAAGATCTCTTTTCTTATTCGTGCTTGCATTGGCGACATCTTGCCCCAGCTCCGGCACAGAGCAGATCAGCATATCTATGAGTCCACCCAGCATATTTTTGTTTAGATTAATTTCTTCACTAACGGCTGATGGAGCAATCTCCTGAGGGCTGTCAACACCACCATTTATGTAGTTAGGAATTACCTTTCCATCATGGATGAATATTTTTTCTATTTGCTTTCTTGTTATGAATAAGTCAGATGGGGTGATAGTGAAAAGAGTTTGGGCGGGCTGCATTAGACCGTCAAATTCATCGAACAACTCAGATGATGGCTGTAAACGTATCGAATCCATTGTTAGATCTTCATCTGCCGGTTTAAGATGTAAATTCAACCCCGTAACCTGCGTTTTCCCTGAAGATTTCAATGATGCAAAGAAATTATCATGGCGAAACGTTATTAGCCCCCATACCCCGAAGATATGACATATAAGGGCAGGTAATGGTTTTTCAAAGTAAAATTCTTGCTCAAATGTTCCATCATCATTGATTTTTGGCTCTGGCCCTATGATAGGCATCAACCCACTGAGCTGGTTGTTTTTAGTGGCTAAATATTTATCGAAATACCCAGTGGTTAGTCTATTTCTAATCCATTCGGCAGGATTTCTACGATACTTAGAACTCAGCTCAATATGCTTGAGCGATGCTTTTAGCCCAGAGAATTTTAAACAAAGTTCTATAGCCCCAATTTCTGCCCAGTGAAGCAAGTCATCCACTCTGCAATTGAGCAACTCAGCCGCTCTGTGGAGATCACAGTATTCTAATGCTGCTATGTTATTTTTTTTCCAAACACTACTTTCCCCTTGGTCTTTTAGGAGAGAGGCTTTTTTTGCATTCATCACGTCACCTATACGCGCACCTGATGAAAACTGAGGCAGGCAGCAGGTGTTACTGCTTTTCGCCTGGCCGGGCTAGCCTCAGTCTATTCTGTTAACTGCCAACTACTCGCAACATCTTCATATCATATGGAGCTACATGCTTATCCGCATTGGCCTGCAGATAATCAGACCACCATTGCATCATGCGGCGGCGTTCCTGCATATGCTGGGCCAGATGAACATAAGCTGCCCGTACTTCATTTCGTTCCTGATGGCTCATCTGCCGTTCAACAGCATCACGCGACCATAGCCCTGACTCAGTTAGAGCAGAGCAGGCCATTGCCCGGAATCCATGTAAGCAAACATCGGCTTGGGTGTCATAGCCCATTACACGCAGGGCCTTGTTCACGGTGTTCTCGCTCATTGGCTTGTATGGGTTGCTATCACCAGGGAAGACCAGTAGATATTCGCCACTGATTTTCTTAATTTCTTCCAACACCTCGATAGCCTGGCTGGATAGCGGTACGTAATGTGCGCTTCCCATCTTTGCACCGCGGTCCGAGTACTTAACTCCTGCAATTTCCTCGCGCTGCCCTGGTATCGTCCACAGGCCGGTTTCAAGGTCTATTTCTTCCCATCTGGCGTGACGTAACTCGCTGGAACGTACAAAGGTATGTAATGAGAACAAAACAGCAAGCCGGGTTAATGGTCTGCCGCTGTAAGTAACCGTTCTCTCCATCAGTTCCGGCAGTCTTTCGAGGGGAAGGGCAGGGCGGTGCCGTGTCTTTGGATTGACGATCGCGCCTTTTAAGTCGTGAGCTGGATTGTAATCGACAATCCCACGCTGTACGGCGTAACGGAAGATACTCGCCATTGTGGTTTTTACACGGCCAGTTGTGGCGCCAATACCTTGCTCAGTCATGACGATCAGCATTGGTAGCAGATCGCGAGTCTTCAGGGTATCGATAGGCTTGTTACCGATAGCAGGGAAAATATGGTTTTCCATTTCCCGCAGAATTTTATTACGTGTTATCTCTTTCCACTCAGGATGGCCCATTGTTCCCCGGTGCCATTCTCTGGCCACAGCTTCAAACGTCGGGGAAGTGGGTTCGTCTTTTTCTGCTTTCTTTATCTCTCGCGGATCTTTACCGTCAGCCAGCATCTGCCTGGCTTCATCACGGCGCTTTCTGGCTGTATTGAGTGGAACGTCTGGATAAACGCCCAGCGCCAGCGTTGCATGCTTGCCGCCGAATCGGTAATTGAATCGCCAGTATTTGCCGCCAGCTTTTTTGACTAGTAAGTAAAGTCCACCACCATCAGGCAGCTTATAGTCCTTCTCGCCGGGTTTGGCGTTCTGAACTTCCATTGGCTTCAGTTTGTTTATAGCCATTGTTTGCCGACCTCATGGTGTAAATTGCGGGTATCTCAATATCGAACTGAGATGTGCCCACAAATATACCCGCAAAATGATGCAATGTCATGAAGTGATATGAAGTCTATTTTATGAGTGTTATGCCCGAAAAGCTTGGTATTGCTGGGTTTTTGAAGTGATGTGAAACTTGGTGAAATGTTTGGGATTTGTCCCCTGCAGGAATCGAACCTGCAACTAGCCCTTAGGAGGGGCTCGTTATATCCATTTAACTAAGGGGACGAAGCGGCACGAGTATAACGTCATTTAGACAATGCGTTAAGCGCGTCACCGCCTGACTGCTTAAAGTGTCGCCATTCACGCCGATTTTTTGCGTTCTTCCTCTTCTTCCTGCCGGGCTTTCAGTTCAGCTTTGCGCTTGTTCGACATATCGTTGCGAATCTGCGCATGGCTGAGCAGGGCAAAGATAAAGGTCCCGCCGCAGATGTTGCCTGCCAGGGTAGGGAGCGCGAAGGGCCAGAAGAACTCGGTCCAGTGGATGGTGCCGTTAAACACCAGATATAAGATTTCCACTGTCCCCACCACAATGTGGGTGGTATCGGCGAGGGCGATAAGCCAGGTCATCAGTATGATAACCACAATCTTTGCCGAACCGGCAGCCGGGAACATCCAGACCATAGTGGCAACGATCCAGCCGGAGATAATGGCGTTGGCGAACATCTCCGACGGGCTATTTTCCATCACGCCCATACCAATTTTCACAAAGGCGTCCCGGGTGGGCTCGTCGAATATCGGCATATACTCAAACGCCCAGGCGGCGACACCGGTACCGATAATATTACCGAGCAGCACCACGCTCCACAGGCGCATCAGCAGGCCGAAATTGCCCCATGTCGGGCTTTGCATCACCGGGAGTACGGCGGTGACGGTGTTCTCCGTAAACAGCTGCTGGCGGGCCATGATCACGATAATAAAGCCAAAGGTATAACCGAGGTTCTCCAGTATGATGCCGCCGGGTATGCCTTCGAGCTCAACGTGGAAAATCCCTTTCGCCAGCAATGAGGCGCTCATCGATAGTCCGGCGGCGATGGCCGACCAGAACAGCGCCATGGCATCGCGCTCCAGCTCTTTCTCACCGTCCTGGCGAATATGTTCATGTATTGCCATCGCGCGTGAGGGTAGCCGGTCCTCATCGACCTCAATCTTCTTTCCCCGGCGTTTCTCCTCGCTTTCAACTTCCAGTTCTTCGGTATGACCGTCTATTTTCTCGTCTTTTAATTCGTCCATTTTAATGCTCCAGAGGTGGCTAATACCCCTTAAGCGTAGCGCTTTTTCCTCCGCCGCCCGTGGGGATGCTCTTAAATTCCCGCAATGGCAATAAAGGCGATACATCAATGGCAAAGGCCGTATAAAATTGCCAGCCAAACGAAAACCCAAAGCCAGGCTATTCTGAGATCATACCAGAGCGTGTTTATTGCCCCGATTTGTGGTCGTAGACATCAGTAGTCGTGCTGATACAATCACTTGCACGTTTACAGACAGAGCGCGAAAGCGCCATGACGGATGGCTTTGCTGATAGCCATACTTAACAGGGAGAACGATATGAAACTTGGGCTGTCGGTGGTTGCGCTGAGCACCACGTTGCTGATGGGCTGCGCCAGCTCCGGCGAGCAGCAGGGGCGCTCCGATCCTCTGGAAGGATTTAACCGCACCATGTACAACTTCAACTATAACGTGCTGGATCCGTATGTGGTGCGCCCGGTTGCGGTGGCATGGCGGGATTATGTTCCACAGCCTGCCCGTAACGGCCTGAGCAACTTCACCAGCAACCTCGAAGAGCCTGCGGTCATGGCGAACTACTTCCTGCAGGGCGATCCTTATCAGGGGATGGTCCACTTCACCCGATTCTTCCTCAACACCCTGTTAGGGATGGGCGGCTTTATTGACGTTGCCGGGATGGCGAATCCGAAGCTGCAGCGCGAGCAGCCGCACCGTTTCGGTAGTACTCTGGGTCACTACAATGTGGGTTACGGCCCGTACGTGCATCTGCCGTTCTACGGTAGCTTCACCCTGCGTGACGATGGCGGCGACATGGTCGATACGCTCTATCCGGTGCTGTCATGGCTGACCTGGCCGCTGTCGGTGGGTAAATGGACGCTGGAAGGGGTAGAGACGCGCGCGCAGCTGCTGGATTCCGACGGTCTGCTGCGTCAGTCCTCCGATCCGTATCTCATGGTGCGTGAGGCCTACTTCCAGAACCACGACTTCATTGCTAACGGCGGCAAGCTGAAACCGGAAGAGAATCCGAACGCGAAAGCGATCGAAAACGAACTCTCCGAGATTGATGCGGAATAAAAAAGAAAAGGTGAGCCCCAGGGCTCACCTTTTTTAATCGTGATGTGATTAGAACGCGTAGTTGAAGTTCATGCCATACAGCCAGGCTTTACCTTCAGAAGAGAACTCATACGGACCTTCCTGGAACGACACTTTCTGACCGTGCATATAAGAGACACCCGCATCGATTGAGGCATCTTTGTTGAATGCGTAGGTTGCACCGGCGCTCAGCCAGAAGCGATCCTGATCCGGAATGGAGATAGAACGTTTGTCTGCCGGAACCGGGCTGTCATCGAAGGCAATACCGGTACGGAACGTCCAGTTATCATCCATATAGTAGGTGGTACCCAGCGCGATGCGGTACGCGTCTTTAAAGCTTTCATCTTTATAGAAAAGCGTATCACCGCCGCTGTTAGTCGCTTTCAGCTCCTGGAACTGGCTCCAGCTTGTGTAAGTCAGGCTATAGTGGATAGCCCATTGCGGTGCGACTCTGTTGTAGCCGGACAGTTCCCACATCTCAGGTAAATTCAGGGTCAGAGAACCGCCAGTGGTGCGGCCATCCGTTCCCATCGGCAGACCAAAGTTGCCCAGGATCTGGTTGTAGGCTGAAGGCAGGCTGCTCTTATAGTCGCCATCGAAATCGATTTTTACTTCAGAGCGGTAGGTAAAGCCATACCGGTTGTTCTTGTCGATTTCATACAGAATACCGGCATTCCAGCCAAAGCCCCACTCATCACCCTTCAGGTAGGCAATCTGGGTGTCTCCCTGGATCCCGGCGACCTGACGTGCCAGAGCCGGAGGTAATGCGCCGGACCCTGCGACGATGCGACCCAGGTCACCCGCGTAGCGCTCAATTTTCGCTTTTGCATACACAGCATCAAACCCAACACCGAAACTCCAGTGATTATCCAGGCGATAAGCACCGCTCAGGTTCAGGTTGAGGGTTTCCAGGTCGGTTGTACCGCCGTACGCTCCTGCCGCGTAGTTGTTATTGAACTCGGTCGCCAGTCCGTAGTTAGAGGTAACGGACGCGCCCCAGCCAAATTGGTCATTGATTGGCGCGACGAAGTGCAGGTTTGGAACCCATGCTGTTGGCGCGATATTACTCGCATTCAGGCTTGCGCCCGTTGGAGAGCGTCCGGAGATATCTACATCAGGGTCAACAAAAATGGCACCTGCGGAGAAGGTTGGACGATCAAACATCATGATCAGGGCAGGGTTACGGCTCGCGTTCCCGGCGTCATCAGCAATGGCGCCTTCCCCGGAATAGGCACGGCCCAGGCCTGAGGAAGAGAACTCGTTAAGCTGGAATCCCGCTGACCAGGCGGAGGTGGAGACGATTGCCACTGCGACTGCCAGCGCAGTTTTTTTGAACAGGGTTTTCTGGCTCATGACCATAACCTCATTGAGTTATTTTTATGCAATATTTGTTACATACCGTAACAGGAGCGCGAAGTGTAGGGTCTGTGGTAACACTTAGAAATCAGACCAGTGGCGAGAGTATAGGTCTGACCAGATAGAATGTTGCAAGAGTGTTTGTGAATATTTACTGATATGTTTTTCGAAACGGGATCTGGGTGGCAAAATTGTGACCAGTTCGCTTCCTCCGAATGGGTGATTTTTGTTTTAGATCATTTTTACTTGTGATATTGCTCACTTACCCGGTTTTCGGCCATTAACAACTGGAGCCACCCCCGCCCGGGGCGTAAAATATCAGCATCGTGTCTATTCTCGCGCCGTGCGCGAATTCAGAGGAAATCTACTATGAGTAAATGCAGTGCTGATGAAACCCCGGTTTGCTGCTGTATGGATGTGGGCACCATCGTGGACAACACGGATTGCACCGCCTCTTACAGCCGTGAGTTCGCTAGCCGTGCCGACGCCGAAGAGACGCTGGCTGCCCTGACCGAAAAAGCCCGCGGCGTGGAGTCCGAACCGTGCGAAATTAAATCCACCTTCACCGACGTGGAAAGCGGGGTTCGCCTGGACATCGACTTCGTGTTCAGCTGCGAAGCAGAATCCCTGATTTTTCAACTCGGTCTGCGCTAATTCCTTTCAACGCCTCCTTCCCGGAGGCGTTTCGTTTGCTCTCTGTGTGTTCGCTCGCAATTTTTCTTCTCCCTGATTGGCTAATGTAAAAATTTGGTTAAGACTGTTATCAGGTCAGACCACTTTGCGCATTTGTTATTCACAGGGGAGCGTTATGAGTCAGGCATTACCGCTAATCACCCGTCAGGGCGATCGCATTGCCATTGTCAGTGGATTACGTACGCCGTTTGCCCGTCAGGCGACGGCGTTTCATGGCATTCCTGCCGTCGATCTGGGGAAAATGGTCGTAGGAGAGTTACTGGCTCGCAGTGAAATTCCTCCCGAAGTAATTGAACAGCTGGTCTTTGGCCAGGTAGTGCAAATGCCGGAAGCGCCCAATATCGCCCGTGAAATCGTGCTGGGCACCGGGATGAACGTTCACACCGATGCCTACAGCGTGAGTCGCGCCTGCGCCACCAGCTTTCAGGCGGTAGCAAACGTCGCGGAGAGCCTGATAACCGGCACCATTCGCGCCGGGATTGCTGGCGGCGCCGACTCCTCGTCCGTTTTACCGATTGGCGTCAGCAAAAAGCTCGCCCGCGTGCTGGTGGACGTCAATAAAGCCCGCACCACCGGGCAGCGCCTGTCGCTGTTTTCGCGCCTGCGTCTGCGCGATTTACTCCCTGTGCCGCCAGCCGTGGCGGAATATTCCACCGGCTTGCGCATGGGCGATACCGCCGAGCAGATGGCGAAAACCTACGGCATCACCCGTGAACAGCAGGATGCCCTGGCACACCGCTCGCACCAGCGCGCCGCTCAGGCCTGGGCGGAAGGCAAACTGGCGGACGAGGTCATGACGGCCTATACGCCGCCATTCCGCGAGCCGCTCAGCCAGGATAACAATATTCGCGGCACCTCTACGCTTGCGGATTACGCAAAACTGCGCCCGGCGTTCGACCGCAAACACGGCACCGTCACCGCAGCGAACAGCACTCCGTTAACCGACGGCGCGGCGGCGGTGATCCTGATGACCGAATCTCGCGCCAGAGAGCTGGGCCTGAAGCCGCTCGGCTATCTGCGCAGCTACGCCTTCACCGCCATTGATGTCTGGCAGGACATGCTGCTGGGACCGGCCTGGTCCACGCCGCTGGCGCTTGAACGTGCCGGGCTTACCATGGACGATCTGACGCTTATCGACATGCACGAAGCCTTTGCCGCGCAGACCCTGGCCAACGTGCAACTGCTGGCCAGCGAACGCTTTGCCCGGGACGTGCTGGGCCGCGCCCATGCTACAGGCGAAGTGGATGAGAGCAAATTTAACGTGCTGGGGGGCTCTATTGCGTACGGTCACCCCTTTGCGGCGACCGGGGCGAGGATGATCACCCAGACGCTGCATGAGCTGCGCCGTCGCGGCGGCGGTTTTGGCCTGGTCACCGCCTGCGCCGCGGGTGGTCTGGGTGCCGCAATGGTTCTGGAGGCTGAATAATGGAGATGACAACGGCGTTTACCCTGCACGTGCGTCTGGACAACGTGGCGGTGGTCACCATCGATGCGCCAGGCGAGAAGATGAATACCCTGAAAGCGGAGTTTGGCGGCCAGGTTCGCGCCATCCTCAAGCAGGTGCGTGAAAACAAAAACCTGCGCGGGCTGGTGTTTATCTCGGCCAAGCCGGACAACTTTATTGCCGGGGCCGATATCAACATGATTGCCCGCGCCGAAAGCGTGCAGGTGGCGGAAGATCTGGCCCGTCAGGGGCAGCAGATCATGGCCGAAATTCATGCCCTGCCGATCCCGGTGATTGCGGCGATCCACGGGGCCTGCCTCGGCGGCGGTCTGGAGCTGGCGCTGGCCTGTCACGCACGCATCTGCACCGACGACGCCAAAACGGTGCTGGGCCTGCCGGAAGTGCAGCTTGGCTTACTGCCGGGCTCGGGCGGCACCCAGCGTCTGCCGCGTCTGGTGGGCGTCAGCACGGCGCTGGAGATGATCCTCGCCGGTAAACAGCTGCGCCCGCGCCAGGCCCTGAAGGTCGGGCTGGTGGATGAAGTAGTTCCGCATTCCATTCTGCTGGAGGCCGCCGTTGCGCTGGCCCTGAAAGGCAAACCGGACACCCGTCGCTTACCGGTGCGCGAGCGCGTGCTGGCAGGGCCGCTGGGCCGTGCGCTGCTGTTCAACATGGTGGGCAAAAAAACCGAGCAAAAAACCCAGGGGAACTACCCGGCGACAAAACGCATTCTCGAGGTGATCCATACCGGCCTGACCCAGGGCAGCAGCAGTGGCTATGCCGCAGAAGCGAAAGCCTTTGGCGAACTGGCGATGACCCCACAGTCTCAGGCGCTGCGCAGCATCTTTTTTGCCAGTACCGAAGTGAAAAAAGATCCCGGCAGCGAGGCGGAGCCAGCGCCGCTGGAGTCTGTCGGTGTGCTGGGCGGCGGGCTGATGGGGGGCGGTATCGCTTTCGTCAGCGCCAGCAAAGGCAAATTACCGGTGCGGATCAAGGACATCAACCCGAAGGGGATCAACCACGCCCTTCAGTACAGCTGGCAGTTGCTTGATAAAAAGGTCAAACGCCGCCATATCAAAGCCAGCAAGCGCGATCGCCAGCTGGCGCTGATCTCCGGCACCACTGACTACAGCGGTTTCCGGCATCGCGATCTGGTAATTGAGGCGGTATTCGAAGATCTGGCCCTGAAACAGCAGATGGTGGCCGAGGTAGAGGCGAACTGTGCCCCGCACACCATTTTTGCCTCCAACACCTCGTCGTTGCCTATTGGCGATATTGCGGCCGGGGCCGCACGCCCTGAACAGGTGATCGGGCTGCATTTCTTCAGTCCGGTAGAAAAAATGCCGCTGGTGGAGGTCATCCCGCACGCCGGAACCAGCCCGCAGACCATTGCCACCGTGGTGAAGCTGGCAAAAATGCAGGGCAAAACGCCGGTGGTGGTGGCCGATAAAGCCGGGTTCTACGTCAACCGCATTCTGGCGCCTTATATCAATGAGGCCATGCGCCTGCTGACTGAAGGCGAAAAGGTTGAACATATCGATAACGCGCTGGTGAAGTTTGGTTTCCCGGTCGGCCCAATCCAACTTTTGGATGAGGTGGGAATCGATACCGGCACTAAAATTATACCTGTGCTGGAAAGCGCTTACGGTGAACGGTTTAGCGCACCTGCAAACATTGTTTCTGCAATTTTGAATGACGATCGCAAAGGCAGAAAAAATGGACGCGGTTTCTATCTTTACGATCCAAAAGGGCGTAAAAGCAAGAAACAGGTAGACCCGGCAATTTATGGGCTTATTCAGCCTGCCGGCGAGGGCAAACTCTCTGCGACACAGTGCGCAGAACGTTGCGTCATGATGATGCTCAACGAAGCGGCGCGCTGCTTTGATGAGAAGGTCATTAAAAATGCCCGCGACGGCGATATTGGCGCCGTGTTTGGCATTGGTTTCCCACCTTTCCTGGGTGGCCCGTTCCGCTATATGGATAGCTTAGGTGCGGGTGAAGTTGTTGCGATTTTACAACGACTGGCTGTGCAATATGGGCCGCGGTTTACGCCGTGTGACGCTTTATTGCAGATGGCGGATCAGGGGCTGCGATTTTGGCCAGCAAAGGAAACTGACCTTGTAAATTAAGGTCAAATAAGAGTAAATCCGCCGTTGAAGGGTCTGGTCCTGTCTAATTTGTAAACTGACATTGACTATACTTACGCCGTTGAGGTAAAAAACAGCGTTTCATTCAACGGATGGATCAGGCACAATGCCCGGCCATCGGGTTTTCTACCTCGTTATGTGTTCACGCGGGGAAGTAACACCGGTGATCCTGGTCAACAAAAGCGGTGCAATATGCAAGTTTTTATCATGCGTCACGGTGACGCGGCACTTGATGCTGCCAGTGACTCTGTACGTCCTCTGACGCCTTGCGGCTGTGACGAGTCCCGTCAAATGGCAACCTGGCTGAAAGGGCAAAAAGTGGATATTGAACGTGTCCTCGTCAGCCCGTTCCTACGCGCTGAACAGACGCTGGACGTGGTAGGGGAGTGTATGAACCTGCCAGACAGTGTCGACGTTCTGCCAGAGCTTACCCCGTGTGGCGATGTGGGTCTTGTCAGTGCCTATCTTCAGGCGCTGTGCAATGAAGGTGTCGCTTCTGCGCTGGTGATTTCCCATCTGCCGTTAGTCGGCTATCTGGTATCTGAACTCTGCCCGGGCGAAACGCCGCCGATGTTCAGCACCTCTGCCATTGCCAATGTCACCCTCAATGAAACGGGTGCTGGCGTCTTCAACTGGCAGATGAGCCCCTGCAATCTGAAGATGGCGAAAGCTATCTGACGTAACAGATCCAGGCGGGTAGCAATTGCCACCCGCCTGCCTCTCAGGGCAGCTCAGGCGGTTGCCACTCTTCTACTTCAATCAACACCAGCAATGCGGCATCTCCGCCGTACTCTTTGGGTGCCTGATGAAAAGCCATCACGTGTGGATGCTGAGCCAGCCACAGCGGGGTTTGCTGCTTAAGAATATGTTTGCCGTGGCCGTGCATCACGCAGGCACAAAAGACATGTTCGCGGCGGCAGGCGGCAATCAGCGCGCCCAGCTCCTGTTTCGCCTGCATCTGGGTTAACCCGTGTAGATCGAGAAACAGCTCCGGCGAATAATCCCCACGACGCAATTTTTTCAGCTCGAAGTGGCTGACGTCCGACCGCACGTATTTCACGGCGCCTTCCGTATTCAGCAGCGGCTGAAACTCGTCGGAAAAATAGTGGCTGGCGTCGGCCTGCTCCTGCAGCAACCGTTTTACGGGAACTTCACTCACTTTTTTACGCAGCGGGCGGTGGACGATGGTGTCCTGCTTGATTTTACGCGTGCCTGTCATCAGCTGACGAAACAGCGTTTGATCCTCCTGGCTCAAGGATGTTTTCTTTTTCATATGTCCGTCTCATCTCTTATTTCCGACAGTGTACCTGACTCGCCGTACGGCAAAACGCATTTTTTACCCGCAAGCCGTTAGCGACAGTGCTGATTTATCGCCGTCTTCATGGCACACTAGCCGCCGAAAATTTAGCGAGCATGCCCTGGAGAACATAGTGGATAAAATTTTTGTCGATGAAGCGGTGAATGAGCTGCAAACCATTCAGGACATGTTGCGTTGGGCGGTCAGCCGTTTCAGCGCGGCCAATATCTGGTACGGTCACGGTACCGACAACCCGTGGGATGAGGCGGTACAGCTGGTGTTGCCGTCACTCTATCTGCCGCTGGATATCCCTGAAGATATGCGTTCTGCGCGCCTCACCTCCAGTGAAAAACACCGTATCGTTGAGCGCGTGATCCGTCGCGTTAACGAGCGCATCCCGGTGGCCTACCTCACCAACAAAGCCTGGTTCTGCGGCCATGAATTCTTTGTCGATGAACGCGTGCTGGTGCCGCGATCGCCGATTGGTGAACTGATCAATAACCATTTCGCCGGCCTGATTGACCATCAGCCTGAGCATATCCTCGATATGTGTACCGGCAGCGGCTGCATCGCCATTGCCTGCGCTTATTCCTTCCCGGATGCGGAAGTGGACGCCGTGGATATCTCCCCTGACGCGCTGGCGGTAGCGGAACACAACATTGAAGAACACGGTCTGATCCATCACGTCACGCCGATCCGTTCCGATCTTTTCCGTGACCTGCCGAAAGTGCAGTACGACCTGATTGTGACCAATCCACCGTACGTCGATGCAGAAGATATGTCCGATCTGCCAAACGAATACCGCCATGAACCTGAGCTGGGACTGGCTTCCGGCTCCGACGGCCTGAAGCTGACCCGCCGTATACTGGCCTGCGCGCCGGATTATCTGACCGATGACGGTATTCTGATTTGTGAAGTCGGTAACAGCATGGTACATCTGATGGAGCAATATCCGGATGTGCCGTTCACCTGGCTCGAGTTCGACAACGGTGGCGACGGCGTCTTCATGCTGACCAAAGCGCAGCTTCTCGTCGCGCGCGAGCACTTCAGCATCTACAAAGATTAATCCAACGGGCTTCGGCCCGTTTCACATTGCGCAAACACAGAAAGCTCAAACACAGAACAACGAAAACGGAGCCGTGATGGCAGGAAACAGTATTGGACAATTATTTCGTGTGACCACGTTTGGCGAGTCGCACGGGCTGGCGCTGGGTTGCATCGTTGATGGCGTACCGCCTGGCATCGAACTGACCGAAGCTGATTTACAGCACGATCTCGACAGGCGCCGCCCGGGCACCTCGCGCTATACCACCCAGCGCCGCGAGCCGGATCAAGTCAAAATCCTGTCAGGCGTCTTTGAAGGACGCACCACCGGCACCAGCATCGGCCTGCTGATTGAGAATACCGATCAGCGCTCCCAGGACTACGGCGCCATCAAGGATGTGTTCCGCCCGGGCCACGCTGACTATACCTACGAACAGAAATACGGTTTTCGTGACTATCGCGGCGGCGGACGCTCCTCCGCCCGTGAAACCGCCATGCGCGTGGCGGCAGGCGCCATTGCTAAAAAATACCTGGCGCAGAAGTTTGGTATTGTCATTCGCGGCTGCCTGACCCAGATGGGCGACATTCCGCTGGCGATCGAAGACTGGGATCAGGTTGAACAGAACCCGTTCTTCTGCGCCGATGCCTCGAAGCTGGAAGCGCTGGACGAACTGATGCGCGCCCTGAAAAAAGAGGGTGACTCCATTGGTGCCAAAGTCACGGTCGTGGCCGACGGCGTTCCGCCGGGCTGGGGTGAGCCGGTCTTTGACCGCCTCGACGCCGACATTGCCCATGCGATGATGAGCATCAACGCGGTGAAAGGGGTAGAGATTGGCGACGGTTTTGACGTGGTGGCGCTTCGCGGCAGCCAGAACCGCGACGAAATTACTAAAGAGGGCTTCCAGAGCAATCACGCGGGCGGCATTCTGGGCGGCATCAGCAGCGGGCAGCAGATTGTGGCTAACATTGCGCTGAAACCAACCTCCAGCATTACCGTGCCGGGCCACACCATTAACCGCTCTGGCGAAGAAGTTGAGATGATCACCAAAGGACGTCACGATCCGTGCGTCGGGATCCGCGCAGTGCCCATCGCCGAAGCGATGCTGGCGATCGTGCTGATGGATCACTTCCTGCGCCAGCGCGCGCAGAATGCGGATGTGACGACCACCATTCCACGCTGGTAACCATGAAAAAAACCGCAATTGCTCTGCTGGCGCTGCTTGCCAGCGGGACCGCTCTGGCGGCAACGCCGTGGCAAAAAATCACCCACCCGGTGGCGGGCAGCGCCCAGTCCATCGGCGGGTTCTCTAATGGCTGTATCGTAGGCGCAGAAGCGCTGCCGCAGCAGTCCTCCACGTATCAGGTGATGCGCACCGATCAGCGCCGCTACTTTGGTCACCCGGATCTGGTGCTGTTTATTCAGCGCCTCAGCAACCAGGTGCATAACCTGGGGCTGGGCACGGTGCTGATTGGCGATATGGGGATGCCGGCAGGCGGACGCTTTAACGGCGGCCATGCCAGCCATCAAACCGGGCTGGACGTGGATATCTTCCTGCAGCTGCCGAAAACCCGCTGGACCTCGGCCCAGTTGCTGAAGCCCCAGGCGCTCGATCTGGTCGCCAGCGACGGCAAGCGTGTGGTGCCGTCGCTCTGGTCGCAGGATGTTTCCGCCATGATCAAGCTGGCGGCAAAAGATAACGACGTCACGCGCATCTTCGTTAACCCGGCCATCAAGCAGCAGCTTTGCGAAGATGCCGGAACCGACCGAGACTGGCTGCGTAAAGTGCGGCCGTGGTTCCAGCACCGTGCGCATATGCACGTGCGTCTGCGCTGCCCGGCGAACAGCCTGGAATGCGAAGATCAGCCGCTGCCACCGCCTGGCGATGGCTGTGGTTACGAACTGCAAAGCTGGTTTGAACCGGCCAAGCCTGGAACCTCTAAGCCTGAGAAGAAGACACCACCTCCGTTGCCGCCTTCCTGCCAGGCGCTACTGGATGAGCATGTACTTTAATGGACCAATTTGCTGAGTTGTTTATGGTATCGCCGCTGCTGCTGGTGGCGCTGTTTTTTATCGCTATGCTGGCCGGTTTTATTGATGCACTGGCGGGCGGCGGCGGGCTGTTAACCGTTCCGGCCCTGCTGGCGGCGGGGATGAGCCCGGCGCAGGCGCTGGCGACCAACAAGCTGCAGGCGTGCGGCGGATCGTTATCCGCCTCGATCTATTTTATCCGCCGCAAGGTAGTGAGCCTCGCCGACCAGAAGCTCAATATCCTGATGACCTTTATCGGCTCAACCAGCGGTGCGCTGCTGGTGCAGCATGTGCAGTCCGATATACTGCGCCAGATCTTACCCATCCTCGTTATCTGTATTGGTCTCTACTTTTTACTGATGCCAAAGCTTGGCGAAGAGGACAGGCAGCGCCGCCTGCACGGATTGCCGTTTGCGCTGATTGCCGGTGGCTGTGTCGGCTTTTATGACGGTTTCTTCGGCCCGGGCGCCGGGTCGTTTTACGCCCTGGCGTTCGTGACCCTGGCCGGTTTTAACCTCGCCAAATCCACCGCCCATGCCAAAGTACTGAACGCCACCTCGAACCTCGGTGGCCTGCTGCTGTTTATCATCGGCGGCAAGGTGATCTGGGCGACCGGCTTTGTGATGATGGCCGGACAATTTCTGGGCGCGCGGGCAGGTTCGCGCCTGGTGTTAAGCAAAGGGCAACAGCTCATCCGTCCGATGATTGTCATTGTCTCGGCCGTAATGAGTGCCAAACTTCTTTATGACAGCCACGGACAGGAGATCCTCCACTGGTTGGGGATGAACTAATGAACAGTACGCATAAATACGAACAGCTGATTGAGGTTTTCAACGGATGCTTCGCGGAAGATTTTAATACCCGTCTGATTAAAGGCGACGACGAACCGATCTATCTTCCTGCTGATGCGGAAGTGCCGTACAACCGGATTGTGTTCGCTCACGGCTTTTATGCCAGCGGTTTGCATGAAATATCGCACTGGTGTATCGCAGGAAAAGCGCGTCGCGAGCTGGTGGACTTTGGCTACTGGTACTGCCCGGACGGCCGCGACGCCGCGACCCAGGGACAGTTTGAAGATGTAGAGGTCAAACCCCAGGCGCTGGAGTGGCTGCTGTGCGTGGCGGCAGGATTCCCGTTTAACGTCAGCTGTGACAACCTCGAAGGCGACTTTGAGCCAGACCGTATTGTCTTCCAGCGCCGCGTTCACGCGCAGGTGATGGAGTATCTTGAGAAAGGCATTCCGGAACGTCCGGCACGCTTGATCAAGGCTTTACAGAATTATTACCACACGCCGGAGATCACGGCGGAATGCTTCCCCTGGCCGGAAGATCTTAACTGAGGAAAGAAGATGATCGCAGAATTTGAATCACGCATTCTGGCATTAATTGATGACATGGTGGAGCACGCCAGTGACGATGAACTGTTTGCCAGCGGTTATCTGCGTGGTCACCTGACGCTCGCCGTCGCCGAACTGGAAGCCGGTGACGACCACTCTCCGGACGCGGTGCACGCTGAAGTGTCACGTAGCCTGGAAAAAGCCATTCTGGCGGGCGAACTCTCTCCGCGCGACCAGTCTCTGGTGCTGGGGATGTGGGATACGTTGTTTCAGAAAGCCAGCGTAAACGCATAGGTGATGTAGGCCGGGCAAGCGAATGCGCCGCCCGGCAAGAAATCGGCTCCCTCGCCAGATGCCCGGTGGCGCTACGCTTACCGGGCCTACGATTTGACCATTTTCCCCTTCAACAACTTCCTTACCCATAACCGGTTCGGATTGAGCGCCGCCAGCGTGTGGCTGTCCAGCGGGATCGGCTCGTTGCTCATCTGCGCAGCAAGCACTTCCGCCGTCAGCGGGGCCGTGCAGAGCCCGCGTGAACCCAGCCCGCCAAGCACGAACAGATTACGAAACTCCGGGGCGCTGACCGCCTGCTCTTTGTTATTAGCGAGATCCTGATACGCCGCCAGGGTGGCGTCATAATCCGGCACCGCACCGGTCATCGGCAGGTGATCGCGGGTGGCACAGCGAATACCGTTTCGCGCCTCACCGGCGCTGACATCCACTTCACGCGCCCACGCCGCCTGTGGCAGGCAGTCGATCAGGCGCTGGCGATTATTCTGCTGATCCTCTTCGCTGTACTGCGGTTCGGTCTGCCCGCGATGATAGCTTGCGCCGATGCAGTGCTGACCGTTAACCGGGTTTTGCGGGGTCAGATAGCCGTCGTAGCAGAGCACCTGACGCAGCTGGCTCAGCTGTTCAGCCGCCGGAATATGGCTCACCTGGCCGCCCACCGGGTAAACCGGCAGCTGGGCGGTCTGGCTGAACTGGCTGATGCCGTGTCCGTTCGCCAGCACCACGCTGCCATGCTGCGCCCGCTCACCCTCGGCAAACTCCAGCATCCACCGGGTGTCGGCCTGCTCCAGTGATTTCACCCGACGGCCATAGTGCACCTGCAGGCCGAGGGTCTGCGCCAGGGTAATCACCGCCGCGGTGAGCTGGGCCGGACACAGCCAGCCGCCGAGCGGATACTGGATCCCGCCGCAGCCGGTGGGCACGCCGATGCTTTTTTGCACCTGTCCGGCATCCACCGCCACCGCGATCTGCTCCGGCAGACCCAGGGCCAGCATCTGGTCGATTTTTTTCTGGCTCTTCTCATCCCAGCCCAGTTGGGTGACGCCGCACCACGCATGATCAAAGTCTACCGGCAGAGCATCGTACAGACGGCGGGCGAAGGTGAATGCCGCCGGGAAAAACTGGCTCAGCGCGGCATCATGTGCGCTCAACAATGGATAGAGCGCCCCCTGGCGATTGCCGGAGGCACCCGCCGCCGGGGCATCGTCGGCGCAGTAGAGTGTCACCTGCCAGCCACGGCGTAACAGCGCCAGCGACAGCAGGGCGCTGGCGATCCCGCCGCCCACGACGGCGGTTTCGCGCCCGTCGCTGGCCGTACGGGTAAACCACGGCGTGCGGGCAGGGGAGGGAAGATCCTGCTCCATCACCCCGATGAGCATTTCGCGCTTGCGGCCAAAGCCTTTGGTTTTTTGCACCCTGAAGCCCGCCTCCTGCAGGCCGCGACGGACAAATCCGGCGCAGGTAAAGGTGGCGAGCGTCCCGCCCGGCCGGACCAGACGAGCCATGGCAGCAAACAGCTGCGCGTTCCACATATCCGGATTTTTGGACGGGGCAAAGCCGTCGAGGAACCAGGCATCGACCTGCTGATTCAGGGAGTCATCCAGCCTGTCGGTGAGCTCATTGATATCACCGAGCCAGATATCGAGCGTGATGCGCCCGCCGTCCAGCAGCAGACGATGGCAGCCCGCGACGGGCAGCGGCCACTGGGCCTGGAGCTGTTCCGCCCAGGGCGCCAGCTCCGGCCAGTGCTGGTGCGCCAGACGCAGATCGTCGGCGGCCAGCGGAAATTTCTCGAAACTGATGAAATGTAACCTTTGCAGCGTAGCGTCAGGGTGAGCTGCACGGAAGCGATCGAAGGCTTGCCAGAGGGTGAGAAAGTTCAGCCCGGTGCCAAATCCGCTTTCGGCCACCACAAACAGATCGCGGGGATGCAGCGGAAAACGGGAATTCAGCTGGTTTCCATCGAGGAAAACATAACGTGTCTCTTCCAGTCCGTTATCATTAGAGAAGTAGACATCATCAAAATCTCGGGAAACAGGTGTACCCTCAGCGTTGAATTCGAGGTTGGCAGGTTGTATGGCGTTTTGTTTCACGTAAGTTACTCGTCTGACAGGCTGTGCCGCGATCTTAACGATGTGCGTCTGTTGGTGCAAATTTCCGCAGAAATTGGCTGATCGGACTTGTTCGGCGTACAAGTGTACGCTATTGTGCGACTCGAAACTTAAAATAGTGCGACTTACAGAGGTATTGAATGAAACGTGCAGTGATTACTGGCTTGGGCATCGTTTCCAGCATCGGTAATAACCAGCAGGAAGTCCTGGCATCTCTGCGTGAAGGACGCTCCGGGATCACCTTCTCTGAAGAGTTTAAAGATTCCGGTATGCGTAGCCACGTTTGGGGTAATGTAAAACTGGACACCACGGGCATGATCGATCGCAAAGTGGTCCGTTTCATGAACGATGCCTCCATCTACGCCTATCTCTCCATGCAGGAAGCGATTGCTGACGCTGGCCTGAGTGAAGACGTTTACCAGAACAACCCACGTGTGGGTCTGATTGCCGGTTCCGGCGGCTCGTCTAAAGCCCAGGTATTCGGTGCTGACGCCATGCGTAGCCCACGCGGCCTGAAAGCGGTCGGTCCATACGTTGTGACCAAAGCCATGGGTTCAGCGGTTTCCGCGTGCCTGGCGACCCCGTTCAAAATCCACGGCGTAAACTACTCCATCAGCTCCGCCTGTGCGACATCTGCACACTGTATCGGTAACGCGGTTGAGCAGATCCAACTGGGTAAACAGGACATCGTATTTGCTGGCGGCGGTGAAGAGCTGGGATGGGAAATGGCCTGTGAGTTCGACGCGATGGGCGCACTGTCCACCAAATACAACGAATGTCCGGAAAAAGCCTCCCGTACCTACGACGCAAACCGTGACGGTTTCGTAATCGCTGGCGGCGGCGGTATGGTTGTGGTTGAAGAGCTGGAGCACGCTCTGGCCCGTGGCGCGCACATCTACGCTGAGATCGTAGGCTACGGCGCAACGTCCGATGGCGCAGACATGGTTGCACCATCAGGTGAAGGCGCTGTGCGCTGCATGAAGATGGCCATGCACGGCCTGGATACGCCAATCGACTACCTGAACTCCCACGGTACTTCTACTCCGGTAGGCGACGTGAAAGAGCTGGGTGCAATCCGCGAAGTGTTCGGCGACAACAGCCCGGCTATCTCTGCAACCAAAGCCATGACCGGTCACTCTCTGGGTGCGGCTGGCGTGCAGGAAGCTATCTACTCCCTGCTGATGCTGGAACATGGCTTCATCGCCCCAAGCATCAACGTTGAAGAGCTGGACGAGCAGGCTGCTGGCCTGAACATCGTTACCGCGACAACCGAGCGTGAACTGAATACCGTGATGTCTAACAGCTTCGGTTTCGGCGGCACCAACGCCACGCTGGTAATGCGTAAGCTGAAAGCGTAATGACTGCGCCGGATGTCAAAAGGGAGCCTGATGGCTCCCTTTTTTGTTTTAAATCACCAGCCAGATTAGCGCCATTGCCACCAGCAGGGCGACCAGCATCAGGCCTGGTCGGGCTGACAGGGATTTGAAGGTCTCGACCACCGGGGCAAACAGCGGGTTGTAGATCGGCTGGATATTACGTACTTCCAGCGTGCCACTCTCCCGCTCGCTGCGGCGGGTGAAGATCTCATTGAGCAGATCCTGAACCTGGGCGGTGGTCAGCACCGTCTGCGGCGTCGCTTGCCAGGTCTGTCGGGCATAATCCTGAATGTTGTCCCACTCCTGGGGTTCAAGCGGCTGTTTCAGCGCGGCCTGCAGGGTGTGCAGGGTTGGTGCGCTCTGGGTGCTCAGCGTCTGGCGCGCCTGCAGCCAGGTGGCAAGATGGGTAAACTGCCTGGCCGGTATCAACTCTCCCGCCTTTACTCCCGACAGCTCCAGCATCGACTGCCAGATCAGTTTGGTCGGCTCGCCCGTGGCGGCGGCAAGTTTGGTCACCATCTGCTTCAGCGTGTTGTGCTCCGCCGGCTGCAACGGGCGTTCCGTCGCCGGGCGCTGCTGCGGCTGCGGGATCGCAAGCTGGTTATTTTGCAGCAGCGTCAGTACCGTTTTGAGCTGCTCGGGCGTCAGCTGGTTCAGGGCCGTCTGGCCATACTGCTGGCGAATAAAATCGCTGGCCGCCTGACGGTTATTACCCAGATTCAGCAGCTCCGTCAGCTGGGAGACCATCTGGCGGGTGGTGTGATTTTGCTGGGCAGTATTCAGGCGCTGGTTGAGGTTTTGCTCTGCAGCAGGGAAGTGGCGCGACAGCATGGGCGCATCACTCTTCATTCCCAGATCGTGTTTGACTCCGGCCCACACTTCCGCATTCTGCTGCGACGTCAGGGCAATCAGCCGGGTGATCAGACGTTCCAGTACAGTGCGTTGCTGTGTGGAGAGGGGCTGTTCACCCGCGACGTGGGATGGACGCGGGCCATCACCCGGAGGTTGTGGCGGCGTACCTGAAATGGGCTGCATCGGCAAAAAATCCTTAAATTCGTTACTCATCGTTAACCAGGTTTACGTATATGCCTGGCGGCCAGATTATGGCACACTTGACCGGATAACTTCCTCTCAAACAGGTACTCAGACGTGAAAATCCTCGTTGATGAAAATATGCCTTACGCCCGCGAGCTGTTCAGCCGCCTGGGTGAGGTTAAGGCCGTTCCCGGACGCCCCATTCCGCTCGCCGAGCTGGATGATGCCGACGCCCTGATGGTGCGCTCGGTGACCAAAGTGAATGAGGCACTGCTGTCTGGCAAAGGTGTGAAGTTTGTCGGCACGGCAACCGCGGGAACCGATCATGTGGATGACGCGTGGCTGAAGCAGGCCGGGATTGGCTTTTCCGCCGCGCCGGGCTGTAACGCTATTGCCGTCGTGGAGTATGTTTTCTCATCCCTGCTGATGCTGGCCGAGCGCGACGGCTTTACCCTCACCAGCCGGACCGTAGGTATTGTCGGCGTGGGTAACGTGGGCAGCCGACTGCAAAAACGCCTTGAGGCGTTAGGTATTCGCACGCTGCTGTGCGATCCCCCCCGCGCTGACCGTGGTGATGAAGGGGATTTCCGCAGCCTGGATGAGCTGGTGGCCGAGTGTGACGTGCTCACCTTCCATACGCCGCTGTTTAAGGACGGGCCGTATAAATCGCACCATCTGGCAGATGACGCGCTGATTAGCCGCCTGAAGCCGGGCACCATTCTGATTAATGCCTGCCGTGGTCCGGTGGTGGACAACGCGGCGTTGCTGCAGCGCCTGGAGGCCGGGCAGGATCTCAGCGTGGTGCTGGACGTTTGGGAACCGGAGCCGGATCTCAACATGGCCCTGCTGGATAAAGTGGATATCGGCACCGCGCACATTGCGGGCTACACCCTCGAAGGCAAAGCCCGCGGTACTACCCAGGTGTTCGAGGCGTACAGCACCTTTATTGGCAAATCCCAGCAGGTAGCGCTGGACACGCTGCTGCCAACCCCGGATTTTGGTCGCATCACCCTGCACGGCACGCTGGATCAGGGAACGCTGAAAAGGCTGGTGCATTTAGTGTATGATGTGCGCCGCGATGACGCGCTGCTGCGAAAAGTAGCGGGTACGCCGGGTGAATTTGACAAGCTGCGTAAGCATTACGTTGAGCGCCGCGAATGGTCTTCCCTGTATGTGATGTGTGATGACCCTGCTGCGGCATCGCTGCTGCATAAGCTGGGTTTCAACGCCGTTCATCACCCGGTTCGTTAATGTCTTCTTAATGCTCCCTGGCGGATACTCCGCCGGGGACGCTTTTTTATTTCTGGAGTAAACCACCATGTCTGAAGGCTGGAACATTGCCATACTGGGCGCAACGGGCGCCGTGGGCGAAGCCCTGCTCGAAACCCTTGCTGAGCGTCAGTTCCCGGTGGGCGACATCTATGCCCTGGCGCGTAACGAGAGCGCAGGCGAGCATCTGCGTTATGAGGGCAAATCGGTACGCGTTCAGGACGCGGCTGAGTTCGACTGGACCCAGGCGCAGCTGGCCTTTTTCGCGGCCGGGGCTGAAGCCTCCGCGGCCTATATTGAAGACGCCACCAACGCCGGCTGTCTGGTCATCGATTTAAGCGGCCTGTTTGCCCTTGAGCCGGACGTACCGCTGGTCGTGCCGGACGTCAATCCGTTCGTGCTGGCCGACTACCGCAACCGTAACATCATCGCCGTACCGGACAGCCTGACCAGCCAGCTGTTAACCGCTCTGAAGCCGCTGATCGACGAAGGCGGTTTATCCCGCATCACCGTCACCAGCCTGCTGTCGGTCTCCGCCCACGGTAAAAAAGCGGTGGATGCCCTTGCCGGACAGAGCGCGAAGCTGCTGAACGGTATCCCGGTGGACGAAGATGACTTCTTTGGCCGTCAGCTGGCCTTCAACATGTTGCCACTCCTGCCGGATCGCGAAGGCAGCGTGCGCGAAGAGCGCCGTATCGTCGATGAAGTGCGTAAGATCCTGCAGGACGAAGGGCTGATGATCTCCGCCAACTGCGTACAGTCGCCGGTGTTCTACGGCCATGCACAGATGGTGAGCTTTGAAGCCATGCGTCCGCTGGCGGCGGAAGAGGCGCGTGACGCCTTTGGCCGTGGTGAAGATATTGAGCTGTCCGAAGAGCGCGAGTTCCCGACCCAGGTGGGCGACGCCACGGGCAATGCCCGCCTCTCAGTTGGCTGCGTGCGCAACGATTACGGCATGCCGGAGCAGGTTCAGTTCTGGTCGGTAGCCGATAACGTGCGTTTCGGCGGCGCGCTGATGGCGGTGAAAATCGCTGAGAAACTGGTGCAGGAGTATCTGTACTGATGTCTGAAGTGGAACAAAAGCCGGTCCATAGAATTGCTCTCGGGATTGAGTACGATGGCAGTAAATACTATGGCTGGCAGCGTCAGAACGAGGTGCGCAGCGTCCAGGAGAAGCTGGAGAAGGCGCTCTCTCAGGTCGCGAATGAACCCATCAATGTCCTGTGTGCGGGGCGGACCGACGCCGGTGTGCACGGTACGGGGCAGGTGGTTCACTTTGAAACCACCGCGGTGCGTAAAGACGCGGCCTGGACGTTAGGGGTAAATGCGAATTTGCCTGGTGACATCGCGGTACGTTGGGTCAAAAATGTGCCGGATGATTTTCATGCGCGTTTCAGCGCCACCGCGCGCCGTTACCGCTACATCATCTATAACCAGCGTCTTCGTCCGGCAGTGTTGGGCCAGGGCGTCACCCATTTTTACGAACCGCTGGATGCCGATCGCATGCACCGTGCGGCGCAGGCGCTGATTGGCGAGAACGACTTCACCTCTTTTCGTGCCGTGCAGTGCCAGTCGCGTACCCCGTGGCGCAACGTGATGCACATTAACGTCAGCCGTCATGGCGCGTATGTGGTGGTGGATATCAAAGCGAACGCTTTTGTTCATCATATGGTCAGGAATATTACAGGCAGCCTGATGGAAGTAGGCGCCGGACACCAGCCGGAGAGCTGGATTGCAGAGTTGCTGGCAGCGAAGGACAGAACGCTGGCGGCAGCAACGGCGAAAGCGGAAGGGCTGTATTTGGTCTCGGTGGATTATCCGGATCGATTTGACCTTCCGAAACCGCCAATGGGCCCGCTGTTTTTAGCGGACTGATAGCCGTGGCAATTAAGGTTTAGACAATATGGATTTTATTCGCTTTCTGATTGATTTCATTCTGCATATTGATGTTCACCTGGCAGAGCTGGTCGCTGATTATGGCGTCTGGGTGTATGCCATTCTGTTCCTGATCCTGTTTTGTGAAACCGGTCTGGTGGTGACGCCGTTCTTACCGGGCGATTCGCTGCTGTTCGTGGCGGGGGCGCTGGCATCGCTGGAAACCAACGATCTCAACGTTCATCTGATGGTCGTGCTGATGCTTATCGCCGCGATCCTTGGCGATGCGGTGAACTACACTATAGGTCGGCTTTTTGGCGATCGGTTGTTCAGTAACCCGGATTCGAAGATTTTCCGGCGCAGCTATCTCGATAAAACCCATGCGTTTTATGAGAAACACGGCGGCAAAACGATTATTCTCGCCCGTTTTGTGCCCATCGTCAGAACCTTTGCCCCCTTTGTTGCGGGTATGGGCCACATGTCGTACCGTCAGTTTGCGCTCTATAACGTCACCGGTGCGCTGTTATGGGTGCTGAGCTTTACCTACGCGGGCTATTTCTTCGGCACCATTCCTATGATCCAGGAAAACCTTAAGCTGCTGATCGTAGGGATTATTGTGGTTTCGATTCTGCCAGGCGTCATCGAAGTGATTCGTCACCGACGCGCGGCGGCAAAACAAGCAAAATAAAAGCACGACTGCGGTTCGACCACTTTTTTATCCAAAGTTTCGGGCTGTTATGTTTTAATGTGCAACATTCATGGTCTGTCGGGGGCAAAAATGGCATTATGCGCCCCTTGCAGCAAACCTGGTTCAGGCAGAAAGGTTATCAATGAGCTGGATTGAACGAATTAAAAGCAATATCACCCCAACCCGCAAAGCGAGTATTCCTGAAGGGGTGTGGACCAAATGTGACAGCTGTGGCCAGGTTCTGTACCGCGCCGAGCTGGAGCGTAATCTGGAAGTTTGTCCGAAGTGCGATCACCACATGCGTATGTCGGCGCGTAATCGCCTGCATAGCCTGCTGGATGAAGGTTCTCTGGTTGAACTGGGCAGCGAGCTTGAGCCGAAAGATGTGCTGAAGTTCCGTGACTCCAAAAAATACAAAGACCGTCTGGCCTCTGCACAGAAAGAGACCGGCGAGAAAGACGCTCTGGTCGTGATGAAAGGCACTCTGCACGAGATGCCGGTTGTCGCAGCGGCGTTTGAGTTCTCCTTTATGGGCGGCTCAATGGGTTCTGTAGTGGGCGCGCGCTTCGTGCGTGCCGTTGAGCAGGCGCTGGAAGACAACTGTCCGCTGATCTGCTTCTCCGCGTCCGGTGGTGCACGTATGCAGGAAGCGCTGATGTCGCTGATGCAGATGGCAAAAACCTCCGCAGCGCTGGCGAAAATGCAGGAGCGCGGTCTGCCGTACATCTCCGTACTGACCGACCCAACCATGGGCGGCGTATCGGCAAGTTTCGCGATGCTGGGCGATCTGAACATCGCTGAACCGAAAGCGCTGATCGGCTTTGCCGGCCCGCGCGTAATCGAACAAACGGTACGTGAAAAGCTGCCGCCGGGCTTCCAGCGCAGTGAGTTCCTTATCGAGAAAGGCGCTATCGACATGATCGTCCGCCGTCCGGAAATGCGCCTGAAACTGGCCAGCGTTCTGGCGAAGCTGATGAATCTGCCGTCGCCGAGCCCGGATGAGCCGCGCGAAGGCGTGGTCGTACCGGATCAGGAACCCGAGGCCTGATAACTGAAAAGGGCAGGGCCAGTGGCGCTGCCCTTTTGCTTTCTAACCGTAACTGAAAAGCGCGCATCATGGAAAATATCACTCTTCCCCAAGCCACGTCGCCCCTGGCCGCGTGGCTTTCTTATCTGGAAAACCTGCACAGTAAAGCCATCGACATGGGACTTGAGCGCGTAAGCCAGGTAGCGGCGCGCCTTGACGTTCTGAAACCGGCTCCCTTTGTGTTCACCGTGGCGGGCACCAACGGCAAAGGCACCACCTGCCGCACCCTGGAAGCCATGCTGATGGCGGCAGGGTACAAAGTGGGGGTCTACAGCTCGCCGCATCTGGTGCGCTATACCGAGCGCGTGCGGGTGCAGAACACGGAGCTGGCGGAATCGGCGCACACCGCCGCTTTTGCCGAAATCGAAGCCGCGCGCGGCGAGATTTCCCTGACCTATTTTGAATATGGCACGCTGTCCGCGCTGTGGCTGTTTAAGCAGGCGCAGCTCGACGTGGTGATCCTCGAAGTCGGCCTGGGCGGGCGTCTGGATGCCACCAATATCGTCGACCCGGATGTGGCGGTGGTCACCAGCATCGCGCTGGATCATACCGACTGGCTGGGGCCCGATCGCGAAAGCATTGGCCGTGAAAAAGCCGGTATCTTCCGCCCAGGCAAACCGGCGATCGTCGGCGAACCCGATATGCCGCACACCATCGCCGATGTGGCGCAGGAGAAAGGGGCGCTGCTTAAGCGTCGCGATGTGGACTGGTGCTACAGCGTGACGGAAAGCAACTGGCGCTTTGAAGATGCCGTGGGCGCGCTGGAGAACCTGCCGCTGCCCCAGGTACCGCAGCCGAATGCCGCGACGGCGCTGGTCGCGCTGCGCGCCAGCGGTCTGGCGGTGAGCGAGCAGGCGATGCGTGACGGTATTCAGAATGCGATTCTGGCCGGGCGCTTCCAGATAGTCAGCGAATCACCACGTCTGATTCTGGATGTGGCGCATAATCCTCATGCCGCGGCGTATCTCGCGGGACGTCTCAAATCATTGCCAAAAACCGGGCGCGTGCTGGCGGTTATCGGTATGCTTCATGATAAAGATATTGGCGGCACGCTGGCCTGCATGGAGAGTGTTGTCGATAGCTGGTATTGTGCACCTCTGGAAGGCCCACGCGGGGCGACTGCCGAACAGCTGATGGAACATCTCGGCGAGGGCAAAAGCTTTGCAAGCGTGGAGCTGGCATGGCGTGCGGCAATGGCAGACGCCAGCCCAGAAGATACCGTGCTGGTGTGTGGTTCATTCCACACGGTGGCACATGTCATGGACGTAATGGATGCGGGGAGAACCGGTGGCAAGTAAGTTTCAGAACCGTTTAGCAGGCACCATTGTGCTGGTGGCGCTGGGGGTGATTATTCTCCCCGGGCTGCTTGATGGACAGAAAAAACATTACCAGGATGAGTTCGCGGCGATCCCGCTGGTGCCGAAACCCGGTGACCGGGATGAGCCGGATATGCTGCCGGCGGCGACGCAGGCTCTGCCAGCGCAGCCACCTGAAGGGGCCGCCGAAGAGGTGCGGGCGGGCGATGCCGCGGCCCCATCCTTAGATCCGTCGCGTCTGGCTACCGGGAATAATAACGAGCTGGACCCTGTTGCGGCACCGGTAGAGCAGTATGCGCCAAAACCGGTGCAAAAGCCGAAACCGGCTGAAAAGCCGCAGCCGAAACCGCAGCGCGATAACACCAGCCAGCAGCTGGCGGCGGCCACAGAAACCCCACCGGCCAAACCGGCCGCTGAAGAGAAGCCTGCTCCAACCGGCAAAGCCTATGTTGTGCAGCTTGGGGCGCTCAAAAATGCCGATAAGGTCAACGAGGTAGTGGCTAAGCTTCGTGGCGCCGGGTATCGCGTTTACACTTCACCTTCCACGCCGGTACAGGGTAAAATCACCCGTATTCTCGTGGGCCCGGATGCGTCGAGAGACAAGCTGAAGGGGTCGCTTGGAGAGCTTAATCAGCTCTCGGGTCTGAGCGGCGTAGTGATGAACTACAGCGTGAATTGATGTAAGTATTTTCCCCTCCCCCTGACCCTCTCCCCGGAGGGGTGAGGGGATGAATTACCCCCTCTCCCTTGAGGGAGAGGGCCGGGGTGAGGGGGAGGCAGACGTCCGCAGAGGCGCAAACTGCCCACGGCGCTGAATATTTTTTCAGCGCTTTTTTTATTTACGCGCGGGAAGGAAATCCCTACGCAAACGTTTTCTTTTTCTGTTAGAATTCGCCCCGAACTGGATGACAGGGCGTTTGATCGTGGGACACATATGGTCTGGATTGATTACGCCATCATTGCGGTGATAGGTTTTTCCTGTCTGGTTAGCCTGATCCGTGGCTTTGTTCGTGAAGCGTTATCGCTGGTAACCTGGGGCTGTGCCTTCTTTGTTGCCAGTCATTACTACACTTACCTGTCTGTCTGGTTCACGGGCTTTGAAGATGAACTGGTTCGAAATGGGATTGCCATCGCGGTGCTGTTTATCGCGACGCTGATTGTCGGCGCCATTGTTAACTACGTGATTGGCCAGCTGGTTGAGAAAACCGGGTTGTCAGGAACGGACAGGGTGCTGGGGATCTGCTTCGGAGCATTGCGAGGCGCGCTGATTGTCGCCGCGATACTCTTCTTCCTTGATACCTTTACCGGGTTCTCAAAGAGTGAAGACTGGCAGAAATCGCAGCTTATCCCGCAGTTCAGCTTCATCATCAGATGGTTCTTTGACTATCTGCAAAGCTCGTCGAGTTTTTTGCCCAGGGCATAAACCCTGAGATGTGGCTTAACGAGGAAATGACGAATGTGCGGTATTGTCGGTATCGCCGGTTTCATGCCGGTAAACCAGTCTATTTATGACGCATTATCGGTGCTTCAGCACCGTGGGCAGGATGCTGCGGGTATCATCACCATTGATGCACACAACTGCTTCCGTTTACGTAAGGCCAACGGCCTGGTAAACGATGTGTTTGAAGCCCGCCATATGCAGCGTCTTCAGGGCAACATGGGTATTGGTCACGTTCGTTACCCGACTGCTGGCAGTTCCAGCGCCTCTGAAGCCCAGCCGTTCTACGTTAACTCGCCGTATGGCATCACGCTTGCCCACAACGGCAACCTGACCAACGCTCACGAGTTGCGTAAGAAGCTGTTTGAAGAGAAGCGTCGTCACATTAACACCACCTCTGATTCTGAAATCCTGCTCAACATCTTTGCCAGCGAGCTGGACAACTTCCGTCACTATCCGCTGGAAGCAGACAACATTTTTGCTGCCGTGGCCGCCACTAACCGTCTTATTCGCGGTGCCTATGCCTGCGTAGCGATGATTATCGGCCACGGTATGGTCGCCTTCCGCGACCCGAACGGCATTCGCCCGCTGGTGCTGGGCAAGCGCGACATTGGCGACGGCCGCACCGAGTATATGGTGGCGTCTGAAAGCGTGGCGCTCGATACCCTGGGCTTTGAGTTCCTGCGTGACGTCGCACCTGGCGAAGCGGTGTACATCACCGAAAAAGGCCAGCTGTTTACCCGTCAGTGTGCAGAGAACCCGGTCAGTAATCCGTGCCTGTTCGAATACGTCTACTTTGCTCGTCCGGACTCCTTCATCGACAAAATCTCCGTCTACAGCGCCCGCGTCAACATGGGCACCAAGCTCGGCGAGAAGATTGCCCGCGAGTGGGAAGACCTGGATATCGACGTGGTGATCCCAATTCCGGAAACCTCCTGCGATATCGCACTGGAGATGGCGCGTATTCTGGGTAAACCGTACCGTCAGGGCTTCGTGAAGAACCGCTACGTTGGCCGTACCTTTATCATGCCGGGCCAGCAGCTGCGCCGTAAATCGGTGCGCCGCAAGCTGAACGCCAACCGCGCTGAATTCCGTGATAAGAACGTGCTGCTGGTGGATGACTCTATCGTGCGTGGCACCACCTCTGAGCAGATTATCGAGATGGCCCGTGAAGCGGGTGCGAAGAAGGTCTATCTGGCCTCTGCGGCACCGGAAATTCGCTTCCCGAACGTCTACGGTATCGACATGCCGACCGCCAACGAGCTGATTGCCCACGGTCGTGAGGTGGATGAGATCCGCCAGATCATCGGTGCCGACGGCCTGATTTTCCAGGATCTGAACGATCTGATTGACGCGGTGCGTGCCGAGAACCCGGATATTCAGCAGTTTGAGTGCTCGGTGTTTAACGGTATCTACGTGACCAAAGACGTCGATCAGAAATACCTGGATTACCTCGATTCGCTGCGCAACGACGATGCGAAAGCCGTGCAGCTGGCGAACGATCTCGAAAGCTTAGAGATGCACAACGAAGGTTAATCGCTATAACAGGCGAGGGCGTCCGCCCTCGCTTGCAACTCCCGCCAAAATCCTGCACAGTCAGCCCTGTAACAGCAAGGGCGAACATCATGAAACGATTAATAGTAGGGATCTCAGGGGCCAGCGGCGCGATTTACGGTGTCCGTTTGCTGCAGGTATTGCGCGACGTCGCCGAGGTTGAAACCCATCTGGTGATGAGCCAGGCCGCGCGTCAGACCCTCTCTCTGGAAACCGATTATTCCCTGCGTGACGTTCAGGCGTTAGCCGACGTGATACACGATGCGCGCGATATCGCCGCCAGCATCTCCTCCGGATCGTTTAAAACCGCGGGCATGGTGATCCTGCCCTGTTCCATCAAAACCCTCTCGGGTATCGTCAACAGCTATACCGATACGCTGGTGACCCGCGCGGCCGACGTGGTGCTGAAAGAGCGCCGTCCGCTGGTGCTGTGCGTACGCGAAACCCCGCTTCATCTGGGCCACCTGCGTCTGATGACCCAGGCGGCGGAACTGGGCGCGGTGATTATGCCCCCGGTGCCGGCGTTTTATCACCGCCCGCAATCGCTTGATGACGTGATCAATCAAACCGTGAACCGGGTTATCGACCAGTTCGACATTGACCTTCCGGACGATCTCTTTACCCGCTGGCAGGGCGCCTGACGGAAAAGATGTCCTGTCCGGGGGCAGATCGGCGCAACGTGCCCTGTTTCAGGGCAATTCTGCAACAGCGATCATATCCTCAACATTTAATTCCTTTTTTCCCTTCCCGCCACTGCGGTTCGTTTGGCAGACCTGCTATCTTTCACCATTAAGGCAATCCTGCAACCTTTCGTTAACATATTTAACGCCGTAATTTTGCTATGAACGCAATGTGGCATAAGACCTGCAAGAGATCGCCTGCAACAACACACAACACAATCTATTACATAAGAAAATCACGACACTTGAGGGTAATGTATGAAGAAGACGGTTTTGGCTCTGTCTTTGCTGGTGGGATTAAGTGCAGCGGCAAGCAGCTTTGCGGCGCTCCCTCAGAACGTACGTATCGGTACAGACGCTACCTATGCGCCATTCTCATCGAAAGATGCGAAGGGGGATTTCGTCGGGTTTGATATCGACCTGGGAAATGAGATGTGCAAACGCATGTCCGTGAAATGCACCTGGGTGGGCAGCGACTTCGACGCGCTGATCCCCTCCCTGAAAGCCAAGAAGATTGACGCGATCATCTCCTCGCTCTCAATCACCGAGAAGCGTCAGCAGGAGATCGCCTTCTCTGAGAAGCTCTACGCTGCGGACTCACGTCTGATTGCCGCCAAAGGATCCCCTATCCAGCCGACCATTGACTCGCTGAAAGGCAAGCACGTTGGCGTGCTGCAGGGCTCAACCCAGGAAGGTTTCGCCAATGCCAACTGGCGTGAGAAGGGCGTGGACGTGGTGGCATACCAGAACCAGGATCTGATCTATTCTGACCTGGCCGCAGGGCGTCTGGATGCCGCATTCCAGGATGAAGTTGCCGCCAGCGAAGGCTTCCTGAAACAGCCTGCGGGTAAAGAGTTTGCCTTTGCGGGTCCTTCCGTCAAAGACAAAAAATACTTCGGTGACGGCACCGGGATCGGTCTGCGTAAGGACGATGCTGAGCTGAAAGCGGCGTTTGATAAAGCCTTTACTGAACTGCGTAAAGACGGAACCTACGACAAACTGGCGAAGAAATACTTCGACTTCAACGTTTACGGCGATTAACCGAAACTGACGGGTGCGCACCATAATGGAACCCCGTTATGGTGCGACAATGGTCTTTGCGAACCATGATGGTGCAAATCGTGCGCCGCGTTGGTCACAAAGTGAATAGTTAAGCACTCGCGATGCACTTTTTCGCGCCTGCCGCGCATAATCTTTTGCCTTGCCGCGGCGATTAGTGGCACATTAAAGGCACCCCGTCGGCGTTAAAATCCCGTAAGAAGACAGTCTGTTGAGGATAGATATGAAAAAACTGGTTTTGTCACTTTCTCTGGCTCTGGCCTTTTCCAGCGCTACTGCGGCATTCGCAGCAATTCCGCAAAAAGTTCGAATTGGTACTGACCCGACTTATGCCCCCTTCGAATCGAAGAATGCGCAGGGTGAACTGGTAGGATTTGATATCGATTTGGCAAAAGAGCTGTGCAAACGTATCAAAACAGAGTGTACCTTCGTTGAAAACCCACTGGATGCGCTGATCCCTTCGCTGAAAGCGAAAAAAATCGACGCCATTATGTCTTCTCTCTCTATCACCGAAAAACGCCAGCAGGAGATTGCCTTCACCGACAAGCTCTATGCAGCGGACTCTCGTCTGGTGGTAGCGAAATCTTCTGATATCCAGCCGACACTGGAGTCACTGAAAGGTAAACGTGTGGGCGTGCTGCAGGGCACCACCCAGGAGACCTTTGGTAACGAGCACTGGGCGCCGAAAGGAATTGAAATCGTCTCTTATCAGGGCCAGGAAAATATCTATGCTGACCTGACTGCGGGCCGTATCGACGCCGCCTTCCAGGATGAAGTCGCTGCCAGCGAAGGCTTCCTGAAACAGCCGGTTGGTAAAGATTACAAGTTCGGCGGTCCGTCCATTAAGGACGAGAAACTCTTCGGCGTAGGCACCGGCATGGGGCTGCGCAAAGAAGATAACGAGCTGCGTGAAGCGCTGAACAAAGCCTTTGCTGAAATGCGCGCAGACGGTACTTACGAAAAACTGGCGAAGAAATACTTCGACTTTGATGTCTACGGTGGTTAATTACTCCACTCAATAACGTGCGGCCCCTCCCGCTCCGGGAGGGGAAAAGACACGGCTACACCACTCACGACAGGGCAGGCGGTATGCTGTACGGATTTTCTGGCGTAATTTTACAAGGCGCATTGGTCACCCTTGAACTGGCTCTCAGTTCGGTGGTGCTGGCAGTGTTAATAGGCCTTGCCGGCGCGGGCGCGAAGCTTTCAGCGAATCGGGCGTTGGCGCTGCTGTTTGAGGGTTATACCACCCTTATCCGCGGTGTTCCTGACCTGGTGCTGATGCTGCTCATTTTCTATGGACTGCAGATCGCCCTCAATGGCATCACCGATGCCATTGGTATGGCGCAGATTGATATCGATCCGATGGTGGCCGGTATCATCACCCTGGGCTTTATTTACGGGGCCTATTTCACCGAAACCTTCCGCGGGGCCTATCTCGCCGTGCCGAAAGGGCATATCGAAGCGGCCACGGCCTTTGGTTTTACCTCCTCACAGACGTTTCGCCGCATTATGTTTCCGGCCATGATGCGCTTTGCGCTGCCGGGCATCGGCAACAACTGGCAGGTTATCCTCAAAGCGACGGCGCTGGTCTCATTACTGGGACTGGAAGACGTGGTGAAAGCCACGCAGCTGGCAGGCAAAAGCACCTGGGAGCCGTTCTACTTCGCGATTGTCTGCGGGGTGATTTACCTGGTGTTTACCACCGTCTCCAACGGCGTGCTGCTGCTGCTCGAACGTCGCTATTCCGTGGGTGTGAAGAGGGCTGACCTGTGATCGAAATTATTCAGGAATACTGGAAATCCCTGCTGTGGACCGACGGATACCGCTTTACCGGCGTGGCGATCACCCTCTGGCTGCTGATTTCTTCTGTGGTGATGGGCGGGATTCTGGCGATCTTCCTCGCCATTGGCCGCGTGTCGAACAATAAATACATTCGCTTCCCCATCTGGCTGTTTACCTATGTGTTCCGCGGTACGCCGCTGTACGTGCAGCTGCTGGTGTTCTACTCCGGGATGTACACGCTGGAGATCGTGAAAGGCACTGAGATGCTGAACGCGTTCTTCCGCAGCGGGCTGAACTGTACCGTGCTGGCGTTAACGCTCAATACCTGCGCCTACACCACCGAGATTTTCGCCGGTGCGATCCGCTCTGTGCCCTACGGTGAAATTGAAGCCGCAAGGGCGTATGGCTTCTCTTCCGTGAAGCTCTACCGCTGTATTATTCTGCCGTCGGCGCTGCGTATTGCGCTGCCTGCCTACAGCAACGAAGTGATCCTGATGCTGCACTCCACCGCGCTGGCCTTTACCGCCACCGTGCCGGATCTGCTGAAGATTGCCCGCGACATTAACTCGGCGACCTATCAGCCGTTTACCGCCTTCGGGATCGCGGCAGTGCTCTATTTAATTATTTCTTACGTTCTGATTAGCCTGTTCCGCAAAGCGGAAAAACGCTGGTTGCAGCACATAAAACCTTCTTCGACGCACTGAGAATTAAGATGGCTGAGAACAAATTAAACGTTATCGATTTGCACAAACGCTACGGCGAACATGAAGTGCTGAAAGGGGTGTCGCTGCAGGCAAATGCGGGCGATGTGATCAGTATTATCGGCTCCTCAGGCTCGGGTAAAAGTACCTTCCTGCGCTGCATTAACTTCCTCGAAAAACCAAGTGCCGGCTCTATTGTGGTGAGCGGTGAGAACATCAATCTGGTGCAGGACAAAGACGGCCAGCTGAAGGTGGCGGACAAGCACCAGCTGCGTCTGCTGCGTACCCGTCTGACGATGGTATTCCAGCACTTCAACCTCTGGAGCCACCTGACGGTGCTGGAGAACGTGATGGAAGCCCCGGTGCAGGTGCTGGGGTTAAGCAAGCAGGAAGCCCGTGCCCGCGCGGAGAAATACCTGGCGAAAGTGGGTATCGACGAGCGCCAGCAGATGAAATACCCGGTGCATCTCTCCGGCGGTCAGCAGCAGCGTGTCTCTATCGCCCGTGCGCTGGCGATGGAGCCGGAAGTGCTGCTGTTTGACGAACCGACCTCTGCGCTCGATCCCGAGCTGGTGGGTGAAGTGCTGCGCATTATGCAGCAGCTCGCCGAAGAGGGGAAAACCATGGTGGTGGTGACGCACGAGATGGGCTTCGCCCGTAACGTCTCCAATCATGTTATTTTCCTGCATCAGGGCAAGATCGAAGAGCAGGGGCATCCGGATGAGGTGTTAGGTAATCCGAAGAGCCCACGCTTGCAGCAGTTCCTGAAAGGGTCGTTGAAGTAGTTTGTTGCCCGGTGGCGCTACGCTTACCGGGCCTACGGTTTTGGTAGGCCGGGCAAACGCAGTGCCGCCCGGCACTCAGGCCGCACCACTCTCCAGCCGGTACACCCAGTCGTCATACCGTACGCCATTGATCTCATACGCCTGCTCCAGCACCTGGGTACGTACAAATCCCGCTTTCTCTAATACCCGCACCGAACCGCCATTATCCGCCAGCACATAAGCGTTCACCGCCTTTACGCCCAGCTGGATAAACGCGTATTCACACACGGCGCGCAGCGCTTCGCTGGCAATCCCCCGGCCCTGTGCGGCCGGAATCACGGTATAACCAATATCCGCCTCTTCGCGGTAGCGGGAGCTGATTTGCAGCCCAATATCCCCCAGCGGGGTAGCGTCATCGTGCGCGCGGATCACAAAGGTGTGCGGGGTGGTAAGTCGGGCGGCAAACTGGCGTCGGGTCTCGGTTTCCGGGGCGATAGCGGCCATATAACGCATGATCTCGGGCGCTTCTCGCAGCCTGCGGAAAAAGGGCCAGTCAGAGGGCTCAAAAGGGGAGAGCGTCAGCCTGGGAGTGGTGATTGTTGCCATCAAAGCGCCTTAAATGGGGATCGGGCATAACAACGTAACACAGCCGACCGGGCAGATTTAACCTACCACATCTCCCAGGGCTTCTTCTAAGTCGTACCACCTGAAGGCGAACCCGGAGGCTTCCAGCCGCTTCGGCAGCGCGCGCTGGCCGCCGAGCACCAGCACTGACGATTCGCCCATCAGCAGGCGGATAGCCGTTGCCGGGGCACGCACCACCGCCGGGCGATGCACCGCATGGCCCAGCGCGTGGGAAAACTGCTCATTACGCACCGGGTAGGGGGAAACCATATTGAACGGGCCGCGCAGATCGTTATCCAGCAGCCAGAGAATGCCGTTGACCATATCGTCGATGTGGATCCAGGCAAGGTATTGACGACCCGTGCCGACAGGGCCGCCAAGGCCGAGCTTAAACACCGGCAGCATCTTCGCCAGAATACCGCCTTTCGGGGCCAACACCACGCCGGTGCGCAGCAGGCAAACGCGGGTCCGATCGCTCTGCGCGCCGCAGGCAATCTGCTCCCAGCGGGCGCACAGTTTATGGGTAAATTCATTGTGCGGCGGCTCCTCTTCGGTTACCACCACCTCGCCTAAATCACCGTAATACCCCGCTGCCGAACCGGAGATAAACACCGACGGCGGCGTGTCGCTGGCTTTAACCATATCCACCAGTCGCTGGGTGATGTTCCAGCGACTGTTGCACAGACGCTGTTTTTGCTCTTCCGTCCAGCGTTTGTCGGCGATGGGTTCGCCCGCCAGATTGATGACGGCATCAAAGCCGTTAAGATCCTGGTGTTCCGTCAGCCCTTTCCAGATATCGATGCCGGAGCCAAGTAGCTGACGCGCCTTCTCGGGACTGCGCGTCACAACCGTTAACTCATGGCCCAACACCTGCAATCGTGGGATAAGATGCCGGCCAATCAGGCCGGTGCCGCCGGTTACCAGGATCTTCATACAACCTCCAGGGTTGCGCTTAGCGTTGCCAGCTTAACGTCATCGAGACGGAGTCGGCGTAACGCAGCGCGTGAAGTTTATCGATCTCGACTTCAGCATAGGTGACCCAGTGATGTTCGCGTGCGATATCCAGCACATCCTGAGTTAATTTTTCCAGTAAAGAGAAGCGGTTATTCTCGACATGTTGAATGATGCTTTTGGTGACGGTGCGGTAGTTCAGAGCGTCATTGATATCCTCACTGTCCCGGGCCTTGTCGGCCGGGTAGTGGATCACCACATTAACGACGATATCCTGACGGTTAGCGCGTTCCTCTTCTTTGATACCGATATAGGTGCGCAGGCGTAAATTTTTAATACGAATAATCGCGTCTTGCTGGGACATTGCAGGCTTCCTCCGTGTCATTATCGCCACCATAATACATGAGGAAACCGTTTATATCTGCTGCACTTTTTGCATCGCGCGCTCGGTTGCCGGGCGGGTACGAATGCGCTCAAACCAGTTGTTTACCGCCGGCCATGAGGCCAGATTGACGCGATGGCTTTCATGGGTGTTGATCCACGGCCAGCAGGCGATATCCGCAATGCTGTAGTGATCGCCTCCCAGCCACGGCGATTTTTCCAGGCGCTTATTCAGCACGTTATAAAGCCGCTGCGTTTCCACCTGGAATCGTTCGATGGCATAGGGAATGGGCTGCGGCGCATAGTGGTTAAAGTGGTAGTTCTGCCCGATCATCGGCCCCAGGCCAGCAACCTGCCAGAAGAGCCACTGTAGCGTGACGTGGCGTTCGCGTAATTCTCCGCTCAGCAGCTTGCCGGTTTTTTCCGCCAGATAAAGCAAAATTTCACCGGACTCAAACAGGCTCAGCGGCGCACCGCCATCCTCCGGATCATGGTCGATGACGGCCGGAATTTTATTGTTGGGCGAAATGGCGAGAAATTCGGGGCGAAACTGTTCGCCTTTGCTGATATCCACCGGCACGATGCGGTAGTCCAGCTGGGCCTCTTCCAGAAAAAGGGTGATCTTATGCCCGTTGGGAGTAGGGGCGTAATAAAGGTCAATCATCGCAACTCCTGTCATAACGCTTTTTTCTGTACAGGATTGAGTATAGGTGGTGATGATAAATCGTGAGTTTTCGTCAGGTGACAGCCGGGGCAGGAGGTTATATTTTGGATATAAACCCATCATCCAAAGCCTTATGAGGACGTTATGAGCCAACCTGCGATTACCCTGTGGTCAGATGCCGATTATTTCTCTCCTTATGTCATGAGCGTGTACGTCGCGCTGGCCGAAAAGGGATTGCCCTTTGCCCTCAAGACCGTGGATCTCAGCCGGGGTGAGAACCGACAGCCGCAGTGGCGGGGCTATGCGCTGACCCGTCGCGTGCCGGTGCTGGAGGTGGACGGGTTTGAACTGAGCGAATCTTCAGCCATTACCGAATATCTGGAAGAGCGTTTTGCGCCGCCGGAGTGGGAACGGATTTATCCGCTCGATCTGCAAAAACGCGCCCGCGCGCGGCAGATCCAGGCGTGGCTGCGCAGCGATCTGATGCCCATCCGGGAAGAGCGCTCCACCGACGTAGTCTTTGCCGGGGTGAAAAAACCGGCCCTGAGCGATACCGCCCGGCGGACAGCCAGTCAGCTGTTTGATACCGCCACCTCGCTGCTGGCCCACGGTAATCAGAATTTATTCGGGGAGTGGTGCATTGCGGACGCCGATCTGGCGCTGATGCTCAACCGCCTGGTGCTCAACGGCGACGACGTGCCGCAACGGCTGGCGGACTACGCGAGCTTCCAGTGGCAGCGCGCCTCCGTGCAGCGTTATGTGGCGCTTTCGGCGAAGCGGGCTGGCTGATAAGGGCGGCTGATTCGGGTATGATGGGGTGGCTTTTCACGATAAGGAGTCACTGATGAAGCTGATGTTTGCATCGGACATCCACGGTTCGCTACCGGCGACCGAAAAGGTGCTTTCGCTGTTTAACCAGAGCGGGGCGCAATGGCTGGTGATCCTCGGCGATGTGCTGAATCACGGCCCACGCAACCCGCTGCCCGAAGGCTATGCCCCTGCGGAGGTGGCAGAGCGGCTTAATGCGTATGCATCGCGGATTATCGCCGTGCGGGGCAACTGCGACAGCGAAGTTGACCAGATGCTGTTGCACTTCCCCATTACCGCCCCGTGGCAGCAGATCCTGCTGCCACGCTGCCGCCTGTTTGTTACCCACGGCCATCTTTTTGGCCCGGATAATCTGCCCGCGCTGAATGCTGGCGATGTCCTGGTTTACGGCCATACTCATATTCCGGTAGCCGCAAACAAGGGCGACATTATTCATTTCAACCCTGGCTCCGTCAGCCTGCCGAAAGGCGGTTTTTCTCCCAGCTATGGGATGCTGGAAGAGGACCATTTGTGCGTTATGACGCTGAATGACAGCCAGGTTATTGCAGAGTCCAGGATTAATCCGTAACTTACTCCTCAACAGTAAACGCGCCGTGAGAGCGCTTTAAAGAGAAGGTTTCCCGATGGTGGAGCAGAGTCATTTGGCAAGTACTGAGTGGGTAGATATAGTCAGCGAAGACAATGAAGTCATCGCTCAGGCGAGCCGCGAGCAGATGCGGGCGCAGCGCCTGCGTCACCGCGCGACCTATATCGTGGTGCATGATGGTATGGGCAAAATTCTGGTGCAGCGCCGTACTGAAACGAAAGACTTCATGCCCGGTATGCTCGATGCAACGGCTGGCGGTGTGGTCCAGGCCGATGAGGTGTTACTTGATTCCGCCCGCCGTGAAGCGGAAGAGGAGCTGGGGATTGCCGGCGTGCCCTTTGCCGAGCATGGTCAGTTCTACTTTGAAGACAGCCACTGCCGCGTCTGGGGAGGCCTGTTTAGCTGCGTTTCCCACGGTCCGTTTGCGCTGCAGGAAGAAGAGGTGAGTGAAGTCTGCTGGATGACCCCGGCGGAGATCACCGCTCGCTGCGATGACTTCACGCCAGATTCGTTAAAAGCCCTGGCGCTGTGGATGAGCCGCAATGCCAGCAACGAACCGGCTAAGCACGAAGAAGCGTAATAGCGTGATAATAAAAAAGGCGACCGCGAGGTCGCCTTTTTACGTTTGGGGCAACTTACTGCTGTGAAGACTGGATCGCGGTCAGAGCGATGGTGTAGACGATATCGTCTACCAGCGCGCCACGGGACAGGTCGTTCACCGGCTTGCGCATACCCTGCAGCATCGGCCCGATGGAGATCAGGTCGGCTGAACGCTGTACCGCTTTGTAAGTGGTGTTACCGGTGTTCAGATCCGGGAAGATGAACACGGTAGCACGGCCCGCAACCGGCGAGTTCGGCGCTTTAGATTTGGCAACGTCAGCCATCACTGCGGCGTCGTACTGCAGCGGGCCATCGATAACCAGATCCGGGCGTTTTTCCTGTGCCAGACGGGTTGCTTCACGCACTTTCTCAACGTCGCTACCTGCACCGGAGTTACCGGTAGAGTAGGAGAGCATCGCAACGCGCGGTTCGATACCGAACGCAATCGCGGAGTCAGCGGACTGGATCGCGATCTCTGCCAGCTGTTCAGCGGTTGGATCCGGGTTGATCGCACAGTCACCGTAAACGTAAACCTGTTCCGGCAGCAGCATGAAGAACACGGAAGAGACCAGAGAACTGCCTGGCGCGGTTTTGATCAGCTGCAGCGGCGGACGGATGGTGTTCGCGGTGGTGTGAACGGCACCGGAAACCAGACCGTCAACTTCGTCCTGCTCCAGCATCAGGGTACCGAGAACCACGTTGTCTTCCAGCTGTTCGCGGGCAACGGCTTCGGTCATGCCCTTGCTCTTACGCAGCTCGACCAGACGGGCAACATAGCTTTCGCGCACCACTTCTGGATCCACGATTTCGATACCAGAACCCAGCTCAACGCCCTGAGAGGCTGCTACGCGGGTGATCTCATCCGGGTTACCCAGCAGCACGCAGGTCGCGATACCGCGCTCGGCACAGATGGCTGCGGCTTTAACGGTACGCGGTTCGTCGCCTTCTGGCAGAACAACGCGTTTGCCCGCTTTACGCGCCAGCTCGGTCAGCTGGTAACGGAAGGCTGGTGGAGAGAGACGACGGCTGCGCTCGGAGGTGGCGGTCAGGGACTCAATCCACTCAGGATTGATGCAACCGGCCACGTATTCCTGCACTTTCTCGATACGCTGATGGTCATCCGCCGGAACTTCCAGGTTGAAGCTCTGCAGGCTCAGGGAGGTCTGCCAGGTGTTGGTGTTCACCATGAAGACCGGCAGGCCGGTGGCGAACGCGCGTTCGCACAGCTTGCTGACGCGTGGGTCCATTTCATAGGCACCGGTCAGCAGGATCGCACCGATCTCCACGCCGTTCATCGCGGCCAGACAGGCTGCAACCAGCACGTCTGGGCGATCAGCGGAGGTCACCAGCAGGGAACCTGCACGGAAGTGCTCCAGCATGTGCGGAATGCTACGCGCACAGAAGGTCACGGACTTCACGCGACGGGTGTTGATATCGCCTTCGTTCACGATGGTGGCGTTCAGGTGACGCGCCATATCGATTGCACGGGTGGCGATCAGATCAAAGCTCCACTGCACCGCGCCCAGCACCGGCAGCGGGCTGAATTCCTGCAGTTTAGCCGGATCGATTTTCACGATTTTCGCTTTAGACGAGTCGTCGAAGATTTCGGACAGGTCAGGGCGGGTACGGCCTTGCTCATCAACCGGGGCGTTCAGTTTGTTAACGATAACGCCGGTGATGTTGCTGTTTTTCGCGCCGCCGAAGCTGCTGCGGGTCAGCTCAATACGCTCTTTCAGCTGTTCCGGGGTATCGGTACCCTGGGACATTACAAACACGATTTCCGCGTTCAGCGTTTTGGCGATTTCAAAGTTCAGGGACTGGGCAAACTGATGCTTGCGCGTCGGAACCAGGCCTTCTACCAGCACCACTTCCGCATCCTGGGCGTTAGCGTGGTAGTTAGCGATGATCTCTTCCATCAGCACGTCTTTCTGGTTGCTGGAGAGCAGAGACTCAACGTGGCTCATCTTCAGCGGTTCAGCGGCTGGCAGGTTAGAGTTTGCACGCACGATAGTGGTGGTCTGGTCTGGCGCATCGCCACCAGCACGGGGTTGAGCGATTGGCTTAAACACGCTCAGACGAACGCCTTTGCGTTCCATCGCACGGATCACACCGAGGCTGACGCTGGTCAGGCCTACGCTGGTTCCGGTCGGGATCAGCATAATAGTACGGGACACGATTTATCCTCTTTCGTTACCGCCGAAAACAGGCGGGCTTCAAAACAGCACCGCCAGCATTGCTGGCGGTGGGGAATCAGGCGGTCAGACGGCTCGCGTCTTGCGCGATGACCAGCTCTTCATTGGTTGGGATAACCATTGCAAGAGTGGTGCCTTCTTTGTTGATGAAGCCAGACTTACCGAAGCGCGCGGCCAGGTTACGTTCATGGTCAACGTCAAAGCCCAGCACGCCCAGTTTGCCCAAGGACAGCTCGCGCACCATAGCAGCGTTCTCACCGATACCGCCGGTGAAGACCACGCCATCCAGACGACCGTCCATCAGCGCAGTGTAAGAGCCGATGTACTTCGCCAGACGGTGGCAGTAAACGTCCATTGCACGTTTAGCGTCTTCTTTCTCTGCGTAGTTGTCTTCAACGTAACGGCAGTCGCTGGTAACTTCGGTCAGACCCAGCAGGCCGGACTCTTTGGTCAGCATCTTGTTGATATCTTCCACGCCCATACCCAGGGTATCGTGCAGGTGGAAGATGATCGCCGGGTCGATATCACCGGAGCGAGTACCCATTACCAGGCCTTCCAGCGGAGTCAGACCCATAGAGGTATCTACACATTTGCCGTTACGGATAGCAGAAACGGAACCGCCGTTACCCAGGTGGCAGGTGATGATGTTCACTTCTTCCACCGGCTTGTTCAGCATTTTTGCCGCTTCCTGAGTTACATAGAAGTGGCTGGTGCCGTGCGCGCCGTAGCGGCGAACGCCGTGCTCTTTGTACAGTTTGTACGGCAGAGCGTAGAGGTAAGACTCTTCCGGCATGGTCTGATGGAACGCAGTATCAAATACGGCCACGTTTTTGTCTTTCAGGTGCGGGAAGGATTTCAGGGCTTCAGCGATACCGATCAGGTGAGCAGGGTTATGCAGCGGTGCAAAAGAGGCAGAGTCTTTAATACCCTGGATAACGCTGTCATCGATGATCACAGATTTGGTGTATTTCTCGCCACCATGAACGATACGGTGACCGATTGCGGTCAGCTGAGCGGACAGTTCCGGTTTTTGTGCCAGGATAGTGTTAACGATAAAGTTCAGCGCTTCGCTGTGAGCGGCGCCTGCACCTAAAGCCGCTTCCTGTTTGCTGCCGTCCATTTTCCACTTCAGACGTGCTTCAGGAAGATGGAAACATTCGGCCAGACCAGAAAGGTACTCTTCACCGTTGAGCGCATCGATGATGGCGAATTTCAGGGAAGAACTACCGCAGTTCAGAACCAGTACTAACTTACTCGACATGGAAGTACCTATTATTGATACGTGGCTAAAAAAACGTCAGTGAGTCAAGGATCGTAGCGCAAGATATCGCTGACATTTATGATTAACATCATGCCGGAAGGACATTCTGGCATGACGAAAAGAATACATATGATTTTATGCCATTTTGCGCATTTTTCCGGCAATGGCATAATGTGCGATAATTTGACGAGTATACGTTCATCGTCTAAGGCCTTTGCAGGCCGGCACAGGATACCCGATACTGGGTAGCGCTGACAAAAGTTTTTGAACGTTGTCATGACCAGTTGTGGTTTTGCACGAATTTTTTAATCTTTATATGTGAAGTTGAGGTAAGCCATGTCGACACCCGAGAATCCTTCCGTGAGCTTTTTCAGCCTGTTTCGCCGGGGACAGCACTATTCAAAGACGTGGCCTATGGAAAAGCGCCTGGCGCCCGTGTTTGTTGAGAACCGCGTGATCCGCATGACGCGTTACGCAATCCGTTTTATGCCACCCATCGCTGTCTTCACCTTATGCTGGCAGATTGCACTGGGTGGCCAACTCGGCCCGGCCGTCGCCACCGCTCTGTTTGCCCTGAGCCTGCCGATGCAGGGACTGTGGTGGCTGGGCAAACGCTCGGTGACACCTTTGCCGCCGTCGGTACTGTCCTGGTTCTATGAAGTACGCAGCAAATTGCAGGATGCTGGTCAGGCGCTGGCGCCGGTTGAGGGGAAACCCGATTATCAGGCGCTGGCGGATACCCTGAAGCGTGCATTTAAGCAACTTGATAAAACATTCCTTGATGACTTGTGATTGATCATCGAAACGATGATCAAAAGAAGGCACAGTAACACCCCGTTACCGTGTCTTTTTTAAAGCTGCCATGCGCAACAGGAGTCGAAAGATGGAAATGACCCACGCTCAACGTCTGATTTTGTCTAATCAGTACAAAATGATGACTATGCTTGATCCCGACAACGCAGAGCGCTATCGCCGCTTGCAGACTATCATCGAACGTGGCTTTGGTTTACAGATGCGCGAGCTGGATCGCGAGTTTGGCGAACTGAAAGAGGAGACCTGCCGCACCGTCATCGACATCATGGAGATGTACCACGCCCTGCATGTCTCCTGGACGAACCTGAAAGATGCCCAGACCATCGACGAACGTCGTGTCACCTTCCTGGGGTTTGATGCGGCCACTGAATCTCGCTACCTGAGCTATGTCCGCTTTATGGTCAACGTCGAAGGGCGTTATACCCATTTCGATGCCGGTACGCATGGCTTTAATGCCCAGACCCCAATGTGGGAGAAATATCAGCGCATGCTCAGCGTGTGGCACGCCTGCCCGCGTCAGTACCATCTGAGCAGCAATGAGATCCAACAAATTATTAATGCCTGACGGAGGTAGATGTGCAGTGTAAAGGTTTTCTGTTTGATCTGGACGGTACGCTGGTTGATTCGCTACCGGTTGTAGAACGCTCCTGGTGCCGTTGGGCCGACAGACATGGCATCGACCATCAGGACGTACTGAATTTTATCCATGGCAAACAGGCCATAACCTCTTTACGGCACTTCCTCCAGGGAAAAAGTGAAGCGGAAATTCAGGCGGAGTTCACCTGGCTTGAGCAGGTCGAAGCCACTGATACCGACGGCATCACGGCGCTGCCGGGGGCGCTGGAACTGCTCAGACACCTGAATGAAGCGGCGATCCCCTGGGCTATCGTCACCTCCGGTTCGGTTCCTGTGGCCCATGCGCGCCATAAAGCAGCAGGTCTGCCGCTGCCGGAAGTGTTTATTACCGCAGAGCGGGTCAAGCGGGGCAAGCCGGAGCCCGATGCCTTTTTACTGGGCGCGGAGCTGCTGGGACTGCCGCCTGAAGAGTGCGTAGTGGTAGAAGATGCCGCCGCCGGCGTGCTGGCGGGCCTCAATGCCGGCAGCCACGTCATTGCCGTCAACGTCCCTGCCGGTTCGCCGCGTCTGGACGAGGCTGACTTTGTGCTCACCACGCTGGAGGCTCTCGCCGTCAGCCGCACCCCTGACGGGAATGTAACAGTCTCGCGGAAAATGTAATCACATGATTTAGCCCCACATTGTTGGGGCTTTTTTATGGCACTATCTGCATCACTCTTTTCTGACAAGGATCTGTTGTGAACGGTGAACTTATCTGGGTGTTAAGCCTGCTCCTTATCGCGATTATTCTTTTTGCGACCGGCAAAGTGCGCATGGATGCCGTGGCTCTGCTGGTGATTGTCGCCTTTGTGCTGAGCGGCACCTTAACGCTTCCGGAAGCCTTTTCAGGCTTTAGCGATCCCAACGTTATTTTGATTGCGGCCCTCTTTATTATTGGTGACGGCCTGGTGCGTACCGGCGTGGCGACCAGCATGGGAACCTGGCTTGTCAGCGTGGCGGGTAACAGCGAAACCAAAATGCTGGTGTTCCTGATGCTCACGGTCGCCGGACTCGGAGCCTTTATGAGCTCCACCGGGGTGGTAGCTATCTTTATTCCGGTGGTGCTGAGCGTCTCCATGCGCATGCAGATCTCCCCCTCGCGCCTGATGATGCCGCTCAGCTTTGCCGGGCTTATCAGCGGCATGATGACGCTGGTGGCGACGCCGCCGAACCTGGTGGTCAACAGTGAACTGCTGCGTGAAGGTCTGGAAGGTTTCAGCTTCTTCAGCGTGACGCCGCTGGGGCTGGTGATTCTGGTGATGGGCATTATCTACATGCTGCTGACCCGCTTTGCCCTGAAAAGCGACAAGCAGGACAAAGCCCGCGACGGCTGGAAGCGCCGCACGTTTCGCGATCTGATTAAAGAGTACCGCCTCACCGGGCGGGCGCGCCGTCTGGCGATCCGCCCCGGTTCACCGCTGATTGGGCAACGTCTGGATGATTTGAAACTCCGCGAACGCTACGGCGCCAACGTTATCGGCGTGGAGCGCTGGCGCCGTTTTCGCCGGGTTATCGTCAACGTGAACGGCGTATCGGAATTTCGTGCCCGGGACGTGCTGCTGATTGATATGTCATCCGCCGAGGTCGATCTGCGCGATTTCTGTAGCGAACAGCTGCTGGAGCCGATGATCCTGCGCGGGGAGTACTTCTCCGATCAGGCGCTGGATGTGGGCATGGCCGAAGTATCCTTGATCCCCGAGTCGGAGCTGCTCGGCAAAACCATTCGCGAAATCGGATTCCGTACCCGCTACGGTTTAAACGTTGTGGGGTTGAAGCGCGATGGCGAAGCGATGAACGGCTCGGTGGTGGATGAGCCTCTGCAGCTGGGAGATATTTTCCTGGTGGTAGGTAACTGGAAGCTGATCACCCAGTTGGGTCAGAGAGGCCGGGACTTTGTGGTGCTCAACCTGCCTGTGGAAGTCAGCGATGCGTCTCCCGCCCACAGTCAGGCACCGCACGCCATTTTTTGTCTGGTGCTGATGGTGGCTCTGATGCTGACCGACGAAATCCCTAATCCGGTGGCGGCGATTATCGCCTGTTTGCTGATGGGAAAATTCCGCTGCATTGATGCTGAAAGCGCTTACAAAGCGATCCACTGGCCGAGCATTATTTTGATTGTCGGGATGATGCCCTTCGCGCTGGCCCTGCAAAAAACCGGCGGTGTCGATCTGGTGGTGAAAGGGCTGATGGAGGTGGGCGGCGGCTACGGCCCTTATATGATGCTGATGTGCCTGTTCATCATGTGCGCCACTATCGGGCTGTTTATCTCCAATACCGCGACGGCGGTGCTGATGGCGCCTATCGCCCTGGCGATGGCGAAATCGATGGGAGTATCGCCATATCCTTTCGCCATGATGGTGGCGATGGCCGCTTCCGCTGCGTTTATGACCCCGGTCTCGTCACCGGTTAACACCCTGGTGCTGGGACCTGGCAAATATACCTTCAGCGACTTCGTGAAGCTCGGCGTGCCGTTTACCATTCTGGTTATGCTGGTGTGCGTGGTGATGATCCCGGTGTTGTTCCCGTTTTGAGACTGAAGCCGGGTGGCGGCTCCGCCTTACCCGGCCTGCACAATCGTAGGCCCGCGCAAGCGAAGCGCCGCCGGGCGTAATCTACAGCGGGGAATCCTGGCTGATCTCATCCAGCGACAGCTGGAAGCTCGGGACAAACACCTCCATGAAGTAGTCCATCTCTTCACTGCGTCGCGCCTCGAGCGTCTTTTCAAGCCGGGTTTTCGCCAGCAAAAATTCGTGGTTACCGGCTGAAAGCTCCTCAAGACATTTCAGGTAGGCGCACAGCGCATCGGCCTGCTTAACGATCCGATGTTCTTCTTCGCTGTAGCTCTGCTCGTCTATCAAGGGCTCAAAGATATCCCGAAGCTCTTCCGGCACCATGTCGACCAGTTTTTGCTGGGCAATTTTTTCAATCGCCTTGTACTCCTGGGCGATCTGCGAATTGAAGTATTTCACCGGGGTGGGCAGATCCCCTGTCAGCACTTCAGAAGCATCGTGGTACATCGCCAGCAGCGCAATCCGTTCGGCATTCACCTGACCGTTGAACTTGCGGTTTTTGATGGCGGCCAGCGCGTGGGCGACCATGGCGACCTGCAGGCTGTGTTCGGAAACATTCTCGGTGCGCACGTTGCGCATCAGCGGCCAGCGGTTGATCAGTTTCAGGCGGGAAAGATGGGCGAAGAAATGACTCTGACTCATAAGTTACCTTAATTCTGCACAGCGACAGGTTTCATTGTGAGGGGAGGGGAGGAGAGATGCAAATCGGGCTGCCTGTGGCAGCCCGATGATGGTTTTACTGATGGTATCCGGAGAGGAAGCGCCCGAACCGGCTGATGGCCATTTCCAGCTCATCCTCGCGCGGTAGCGTCACGATACGCACATGGTCAGGCCACGGCCAGTTAAACGCCGTTCCCTGAACCAGCAACACTTTTTCCTGCAGCAGGAAATCGAGCACCATCTTCTGATCGTCAAAGATGTTAAAGCGTTTGATGTCGATTTTCGGGAACATATAGAGCGCGCCGTTTGGCTTGACGCAGGAGACGCCCGGAATATCGTTAATCAGCTCCCACGCGCGCTGGCGCTGCTCATACAGACGCCCGCCCGGCACGATAAACTCACTGATGCTCTGATAGCCGCCCAGCGCCGTCTGGATCGCGTGCTGCGCCGGGACGTTGGCGCAAAGACGCATCGAGGCCAGCATCTCCAGACCTTCGATATAGCCTTTGGCGTGTTTCTTCGGCCCGTTCAGCACCATCCAGCCCTGACGGAAACCGGCAACACGATAGGTTTTAGACAGTCCGTTAAAGGTGACCGTCAGCAGATCCGGCGCCAGCGCGGCGATGGAGTGGTGCTGCGAAGCGTCGTAGAGAATTTTGTCATAGATCTCGTCTGCGAAGATGATCAGGTTATGCTGGCGGGCCAGCTCGACGATCTCCAGCAGCAGCTCTTTAGAGTAGACGGCGCCGGTCGGGTTGTTCGGGTTGATAATGACGATCCCGCGGGTACGCGGCGTGATTTTGGCGCGAATATCATCCAGATCGGGGAACCAGTCGGAGGATTCATCGCACAGGTAGTGTACCGCTTTACCGCTTGAGAGCGACACAGCCGCGGTCCACAGCGGGTAGTCAGGGGCGGGCACCAGCATTTCGTCGCCGCTGTTCAGCAGGGCCTGCATCGCCTGGACGATCAGCTCGGAAACACCGTTACCGATATAGATATCTTCGACGGTCACATCACGCATGCCACGCGCCTGATAATGCTGCATGATGGCTTTACGCGCTGAATAGAGACCTTTTGAGTCGCAATAACCTTGCGCCGTCGGCAGGTTGCGGATCACATCAACCAGAATTTCATCCGGTGCATCAAAACCAAATGGCGCCGGGTTACCGATATTGAGCTTAAGTACTTTATTACCTTCTTCTTCGAGACGCTTTGCCTCTTTAAGAACCGGGCCACGAATGTCATAACAAACGTTATCTAACTTGCTGGATTTTTCGATGGGTGACATGAATCTTTGACCTTTTACTGTTATTGCGACGTCCTGCCGTGGAAGTCAGCACGAAACAATGTACTCCTCGATTGCCCGATTTTGAAGCATTGGCAGAAGAAGATTTTGAACATTGGTGGCTGTCGACTATGAAATTTTTATCTATTTTTTTAAGCGCAATTCATTTTATCGGGTGAATTTCGGCTTTTGTATGGTTTTTTGTATTGCCTGAGGCGGGCTGAAGTGGATTTTTCGCTGTGAAAAAGCCGCGTGTTGAGCGACTTACGCTGGCAGTGCTACAGTTTCCTCTGGTGATGTTTCGAAAAAGCTGAATGAAACATCCTGGTATTCGCTTTCCTGCCTTTTTATATTAACGTTGCTCATGTGAAATTAATGTTAAGTATTATTAATCATTAAGTCCTGTTTCAATTATTATTTATTTCTGAATAAAGACGAAATCGCAACTTTCGTTAATATTAATAAAATTAGTTTAGTTAGTTATCATTAAGGTTAAATCACAAGAACTGCAATAAGGCTTATAAATAAAAAGGTTTTAGGGTAAGATGTAACCCGGGTTGAGTGATGCCAGATAACAGGCCACCGCAGGCCTTGATGCCTGGACCTTTAATAGTTTATTGTAATTGTTAGAATTATCTCTGCCTTGAGAAGTTAAGCGACACCATTGCTGCTTAACCTGTACTGCGATAAAGTTGACGTTGGAAATGCATCTTCTTTAATGGAATTTACATCATCCGGCAAACATCAATATATCTCGAACGCTTTTGAGAATAAAAATAACGTCAGATAAGTTGTTTCTGACCACTGATATACCCAGCTCAATTACATTTTGCAGGCACACTGCCGGACCGGGACGTCAGAGGATTTTGTTCAGAGGGAACTGTATTACTTTTACGCACACAGCTTAAACCCGGGGCAGCTCCGCACGAGCAACCTGTAAGTGAAAAGATATGATTAATGCAAATCGTCCGATAATGAACCTCGACCTCGATCTGCTGAGAACCTTTGTGGCGGTCGCCGATCTGAACACCTTTGCTGCGGCGGCGGCGGCAGTTTGCCGTACCCAGTCTGCAGTCAGTCAACAAATGCAAAGACTGGAACAACTGGTCGGCAAAGAGCTCTTTGCCCGCCATGGGCGCAACAAGCTGTTGACTGAGCATGGTATTCAGCTGCTGGGTTACGCCAGAAAAATTCTGCGTTTTAATGATGAAGCATGTTCATCATTAATGTTTAGCAACCTGCAGGGTGTCTTAACATTAGGCGCCTCCGATGAGTCAGCCGATACCATTCTGCCGTTTCTGCTCAACCGCATCAGTTCGGTTTATCCGAAACTTGCTCTTGATGTCAGGGTTAAACGCAACGCTTTTATGGTTGATATGCTGCAGGAGCAGGAGGTCGATCTGGTGGTGACGACCCATCGTACCAGCCAGTTTGAGTGTCTGACGCTGCGCACCTCTCCGACCCACTGGTATTGTGCCGCCGAGTTTACGCTGCAGCGCGGTGAACCGGTGCCGCTGGTGCTGCTGGACGATCCCAGCCCGTTCCGCGACGTTGTGCTGTCCACGCTCAATGCCGCCAATGTTCCATGGCGACTGGCTTACGTAGCCTCAACGCTGCCTGCCATCCGCGCCGCGGTCAAAGCAGGTCTTGGCGTGACGGCACGTCCTGTTGAGATGATGAGCCCTGATTTACGCGTGTTAGGTAAAGCCGACGGATTGCCTGCGCTGCCGGATACCGAGTACATGCTATGCCACAACCCGGCCAGCAACAATGAACTCGCACAGACCATCTTCAACGCCATGGATAATTACCACAACCCCTGGCAGTACAATAATGTTACCCCAGAAGGAGGGGATGACTCCCTGGTGATCGAGCGCGATTTCGAGTAAACGAAACCCTCATATTCTGGTAACAATTCGTTGATACTTAAAAGAGCCACTGGCGCGACCCCATCGCACAGTGGTTCTTTTTTTGCATGCGACTGCGTTAGTTTGCCTTAAGTTTTTACTATTCTTCTTTTTTATCAATCTGATAGTAATTAAGCCTTCCTCCGAAAACCCGCTATACTTCTTCTTTCTAATGTCAATGGGCATGTTAAAAAAGCAGCAAAGATGTTGCCGTTTTTTTGATTGAATTAACAAAAGCGTGTCACAGATCAAGAAAATACTCCTCTTTGGGGGGAGGAATCGACGGCAAATCCTGTCAAAATAGGCGGGTAATCTTTGTATTAGTTCATTACGGACACGATTCAACACCCTGACGCAGGAACGCGCCTCACAGTTTTTGAGGGTAAAGGGCATTAAATGTTAATGAAGTTCGATCGATGTAATTTAATGTGAAGAAACTTTTGTTAAAGTTGACAAAAGGTTATAGAAAGGAGTAAAAAACCACATCATTTTGCTGTCTATGTCTCATTTTCGACAGTTAGTGTACGGTTATTTGTTCCTCCCCATGAATCGATGTGATGCCCATCTGCCAGTAAGAGCAGTGTCTCAGGTATCACTTTTGATGAGTAAGCAATGAGTATGTCAACATCCACAGAAGTCATCGCTCATCACTGGGCATTCGCAATCTTTCTTATCGTTGCCATTGGCCTGTGCTGCCTGATGTTAGTCGGCGGCTGGTTCCTGGGCGGTCGCGCCCGCGCAAGGCACAAAAACACGCCATTCGAATCGGGTATCGATTCGGTAGGTACCGCGCGTTTACGCCTGTCTGCCAAGTTCTATCTGGTAGCTATGTTCTTCGTCATTTTCGACGTGGAAGCGCTTTACCTGTTCGCATGGTCGACCTCCATTCGTGAGAGTGGCTGGGTAGGCTTTGTCGAGGCCGCAATTTTCATTTTAGTGTTACTGGCCGGTCTGGTTTATCTGGTGCGTATTGGCGCGCTGGACTGGACACCTGCGCGTTCACGCCGTGAACGTATCAACCCGGAAAACAGTATCTCTAATCGTCAGCAGTAACAGCGAGGCAATAAGATGGATTATACGCTCACCCGCATAGATCCTAACGGTGAGAATGACCGTTACCCCCTGCAAAAGCAGGAGATCGTAACCGACCCCCTGGAGCAAGAAGTCAATAAAAGCGTGTACATGGGCAAGCTCGAGCATGCCATGCACGATATGGTCAACTGGGGTCGTAAGAACTCCATCTGGCCATACAACTTTGGCCTTTCTTGCTGCTACGTTGAAATGGTGACGTCATTCACTGCGGTGCATGACGTTGCGCGTTTTGGTGCAGAAGTACTGCGTGCCTCTCCGCGTCAGGCTGACCTGATGGTGGTTGCGGGTACCTGCTTTACCAAAATGGCACCGGTCATTCAGCGTCTGTACGACCAGATGCTCGAGCCAAAATGGGTTATCTCCATGGGCGCTTGTGCAAACTCTGGCGGCATGTACGACATCTATTCCGTCGTACAAGGTGTAGATAAGTTTATCCCTGTTGACGTTTACATCCCGGGCTGCCCACCGCGTCCAGAAGCCTACATGCAGGCGCTGATGCTGTTGCAGGAGTCGATTGGCAAAGAACGCCGTCCGCTCTCCTGGGTTGTGGGTGACCAGGGCGTGTACCGCGCTAACATGCAGTCTGAGCGCGAGCGTAAACGCGGCGAACGTATTGCAGTGACCAATCTGCGTACACCAGACGAAATTTAATTTGCGCCTGTGGGCATGGAGATAACCTTCGCATATCACTATTCAAATAGCGCGAAGCCACGCCCGACAGTCACCACGGACCTTTTGCAATGGTGAACACTATGACCGACTTAACCGCGCAAGACGCCGCCTGGCAAACACGGGATCATCTTGATGACCCGGTCATCGGCGAACTGCGCAACCGTTTTGGGCCGGATGCCTTTACTGTTCAGGCCACCCGCACCGGGGTACCCGTTGTTTGGGTGAAGCGTGAGCAGTTACTGGAAGTGGTTGATTTCCTAAAGAAACTACCTAAACCTTACGTCATGCTGTTTGACTTACACGGCATGGACGAACGTCTGCGTACCCACCGCCACGGTTTACCCGCGGCGGATTTTTCCGTTTTCTACCACCTGATCTCAATAGACCGCAACACGGATATCATGCTCAAGGTGGCATTGTCTGAAAACGACATGCATCTGCCGACGATCACCAAACTGTTCCCGAACGCCAACTGGTACGAGCGTGAAACCTGGGAAATGTTCGGCATGACCTTCGATGGCCACCCGCACCTGACGCGCATCATGATGCCGCAGACCTGGACCGGCCACCCGCTGCGTAAAGACTATCCGGCGCGCGCCACCGAATTCGACCCGTTTGAGCTGACCAAAGCCAAGCAGGATCTGGAGATGGAAGCGCTGACCTTCAAACCGGAAGACTGGGGCATGAAGCGCAGCACCGACAACGAGGACTTCATGTTCCTCAACCTCGGTCCAAACCACCCGTCTGCCCACGGTGCATTCCGTATTATTCTTCAGCTTGATGGCGAAGAGATCGTCGACTGTGTGCCGGATGTGGGCTATCACCACCGTGGCGCAGAGAAGATGGGCGAGCGTCAGTCCTGGCACAGCTACATCCCGTACACCGACCGTATCGAATACCTCGGCGGCTGCGTGAACGAGATGCCGTACGTGCTGGCCGTGGAAAAACTGGCCGGCATCAAGGTGCCAGAACGCGTTGACGTTATCCGCGTCATGCTGTCGGAACTGTTCCGTATCAACAGCCACCTGCTGTACATCTCCACCTTCATTCAGGACGTCGGCGCGATGACCCCGGTCTTCTTCGCCTTTACCGACCGTCAGAAAATCTACGATCTGGTGGAAGCGATCACCGGCTTCCGTATGCACCCGGCCTGGTTCCGTATCGGCGGTGTCGCACACGACCTGCCGCGCGGCTGGGATCGTCTGCTGCGTGAGTTCCTCGACTGGATGCCGAAACGTCTGGCGTCTTACGAAAAAGCCGCACTGCGTAACACCATCCTGATTGGTCGTTCGAAAGGCGTTGCCGCTTATGGCGCGAAAGAGGCGCTGGAGTGGGGCACCACCGGTGCTGGCCTGCGTGCGACCGGTATTGATTTCGACGTGCGTAAAGCCCGTCCTTACTCTGGCTACGAAAACTTCGACTTCGAAATCCCGGTCGGCGGCGGTGTATCCGACTGCTATACCCGCGTGATGCTGAAAGTGGAAGAGCTGCGTCAGAGCCTGCGCATTCTTGAGCAGTGCCTCAACAACATGCCGGAAGGCCCGTTCAAGGCGGATCACCCGCTGACCACGCCGCCACCGAAAGAGCGCACGCTGCAGCATATCGAAACCTTGATCACGCACTTCCTGCAGGTTTCCTGGGGTCCGGTCATGCCGGCGAACGAATCCTTCCAGATGATCGAAGCGACCAAGGGTATCAACAGTTATTACCTGACCAGTGACGGTAGCACCATGAGCTACCGCACCCGTATTCGTACGCCGAGCTTTGCGCACCTGCAGCAGATCCCGGCCGCCATCCGCGGCAGTCTGGTCTCCGACCTGATTGTGTATCTGGGTAGTATCGATTTTGTTATGTCAGATGTGGACCGCTAATTATGCACGAGAATCAACAACCACAAACCGAGGCTTTTGAGCTGAGTGAAGCAGAGCGTGCCGCCATTGAGCACGAGATGCACCACTACGAAGACCCGCGTGCGGCGTCCATTGAAGCGCTGAAAATCGTACAGAAACAGCGTGGTTGGGTGCCGGATGGCGCGATCTATGAGATCGCAAAAGTGCTGGGTATCCCGGCGAGCGACGTCGAAGGCGTGGCAACGTTCTATAGCCAGATCTTCCGCCAGCCGGTTGGTCGCCACGTGATCCGCTACTGCGACAGCGTGGTATGCCATATCACCGGTTATCAGGGCATTCAGGCCGCTATTGAGCAGAAGCTCAATATCAAGCCGGGCCAGACGACCTTTGATGGTCGCTTTACCCTGCTGCCAACCTGCTGCCTGGGCAACTGCGACAAGGGGCCGACCATGATGATTGATGAGGACACTCACAGCCATCTGACGCCGGAAGCCATTCCCGATCTGCTGGAGCAGTACAAATGAAAACTGTAATTCGTACTGCTGAAACTCATCCGCTGACCTGGCGTCTGCGCGATGACAAACAGCCGGTATGGCTTGACGAATACCAGAGCAAGAACGGATATGAAGGTGCGCGTAAAGCCCTCGGCGGCATGGCTCCGGATGAGATCGTTAATGCGGTTAAAGACGCTGGCCTGAAAGGGCGCGGCGGCGCGGGCTTTTCCACCGGTCTGAAGTGGAGCCTGATGCCAAAAGACGAATCCATGAACATCCGTTACCTGCTGTGTAACGCCGATGAGATGGAGCCGGGCACCTATAAAGACCGTCTGCTGATGGAACAGCTGCCGCACCTGCTGGTGGAAGGCATGCTGATCTCGGCCTTCGCGCTGAAAGCGTACCGTGGCTACATCTTCCTGCGTGGCGAGTACATCGAGGCGGCAGAGAACCTGCGTCGCGCGATTGCCGAAGCCACCGAAGCGGGCCTGCTGGGTAAAAACATTCTGGGCACCGGTTTCGACTTCGAACTGTTCGTGCACACCGGTGCCGGGCGTTATATCTGCGGGGAAGAGACCGCGCTGATTAACTCCCTGGAAGGCCGCCGTGCGAACCCACGTTCCAAGCCACCGTTCCCGGCGAGCTCCGGCGTATGGGGTAAACCGACCTGCGTTAACAACGTCGAAACCCTGTGTAACGTTCCGGCTATCCTCGCTAACGGCGTGGAGTGGTATCAGGGCATCTCTTCAAGCAAAGATGCCGGTACCAAGCTGATGGGCTTCTCCGGTCGCGTGAAAAACCCGGGCGTCTGGGAGCTGCCGTTTGGCACCACCGCACGTGAAATTCTTGAAGACTACGCCGGCGGCATGCGTGATGGCCTCAAATTCAAAGCCTGGCAGCCAGGCGGGGCAGGGACCGACTTCCTGACCGAAGCGCACCTCGATCTGCCGATGGAGTTCGAAAGCATTGGTAAAGCAGGCAGCCGTCTGGGTACGGCGCTGGCGATGGCCGTCGACCACGAGATCGGCATGGTACCGCTGGTGCGTAACCTGGAAGAGTTCTTCGCCCGCGAGTCCTGCGGCTGGTGTACACCGTGCCGTGATGGTCTGCCGTGGAGCGTGAAGATCCTGCGCGCAATCGAGCGTGGCGAAGGCCAGCCTGGTGATATCGAGACACTTGAGCAACTGTGTCGATTCCTGGGTCCAGGTAAAACCTTCTGTGCGCATGCGCCAGGTGCGGTTGAGCCACTGCAGAGCGCGATTAAATATTTCCGCGAAGAATTCGAAGCAGGCATCAAGCAGCCGTTCAGCAATACCCATTCAATCAATGGTATTCAGCCGAACCTGCTGAAAGCGCGCTGGTAAAAACAGAATTTTGATTAACGCTCGGTCTATACCGAGCCAACTGGAAGCATGCTAATGGCTACGATTCATGTAGACGGCAAAGAATACGAGGTGAACGGGGCGGACAACCTGCTACAGGCATGTCTCTCTCTGGGCCTTGATATTCCGTATTTTTGCTGGCATCCGGCGCTGGGGAGCGTCGGTGCTTGCCGCCAGTGTGCGGTGAAGCAATATCAAAACGCGGAAGACACGCGTGGTCGCCTGGTGATGTCCTGTATGACGCCAGCCACCGAAGGAACCTTTATTTCCATCGACGACGCGGAAGCAAAACAGTTCCGTGAAAGCGTGGTGGAGTGGTTGATGACCAACCACCCGCACGATTGTCCGGTCTGTGAAGAGGGCGGTAACTGCCACCTTCAGGATATGACCGTGATGACCGGTCACAGCTTCCGTCGCTATCGCTTTACCAAGCGTACCCACCGTAACCAGGATCTGGGGCCGTTCATCTCTCACGAAATGAACCGCTGCATCGCCTGCTATCGCTGCGTGCGTTACTACAAAGACTACGCTGACGGCGAAGATCTGGGCGTGTATGGCGCACATGACAACGTCTACTTCGGTCGTCCGGAAGATGGCACCCTGGAAAGCGAATTCTCCGGTAACCTGGTCGAAATCTGTCCGACCGGCGTCTTCACCGACAAAACGCACTCCGAGCGTTACAACCGTAAGTGGGACATGCAGTTTGCGCCAAGCATCTGCCAGCAGTGCTCCCTTGGCTGTAACACCAGCCCGGGTGAACGTTACGGCGAACTGCGTCGTATCGAAAACCGTTACAACGGTACCGTTAACCACTACTTCCTCTGCGACCGCGGTCGTTTTGGCTATGGCTATGTGAACCTGAAAGACCGTCCGCGTCAGCCGGTTCAGCGTCGTGGCGACGACTTCATCACCCTGAACGCCGAGCAGGCGATGCAGGGCGCAGCCGATATTCTGCGTCAGTCGAAGAAAGTGATCGGTATCGGCTCCCCGCGCGCCAGCATCGAAAGCAACTTCGCGCTGCGTGAACTGGTGGGTGCGAATAACTTCTACACCGGCATCGCCGAAGGCGAGCAGGAACGTCTGCAGCTGGTGCTGAAAGTGCTGCGCGAAGGCGGGATCCATACCCCGGCGCTGCGTGAAATCGAATCTTACGATGCGGTTCTGGTGCTGGGCGAAGATTTAACCCAGACCGGCGCTCGCGCTGCCCTGGCGGTTCGCCAGGCGGTGAAAGGTAAAGCACGTGAAATGGCAGCGGCGCAGAAAGTGGCTGACTGGCAGATTGCGGCGATCCTCAACATCGGTCAGCGCGCCAAGCATCCTCTGTTTGTGACGAACGTCGATGACACCCGTCTGGATGATATAGCAGCATGGACCTACCGTGCGCCGGTTGAAGATCAGGCCCGCCTTGGCTTTGCGATTGCCCACGCGCTGGATAACAGTGCTCCGGCCGTTGAAGGTCTGGATCGCGATCTGCAGAACAAGATCGACGTGATCGTGCAGGCTCTGGCCGGTGCGAAAAAACCGCTGATCGTTTCCGGTACTAACGCCGGTAGCGCAGAGATCATTGAAGCGGCTGCAAACGTTGCCAAAGCCCTGAAAGGCCGCGGTGCGGACGTTGGCGTGACCATGATTGCCCGTGCGGTAAACAGCATCGGTCTGGGCATGATCGGCGGCGGCTCTCTGGAAGCGGCGTTAAGCGAACTGGAATCCGGTTCCGCTGACGCCGTTGTGGTGCTGGAAAACGACCTGCATCGCCATGCCTCAGCGGCGCGCGTTGACGCTGCGCTGGCAAAAGCGCCGCTGGTGATGGTTATCGACCATCAGCGCACCGCAATTATGGACAAAGCGCATCTGGTGCTCTCTGCGGCAAGCTTTGCAGAAAGCGACGGTACCGTTATCAACAACGAAGGCCGTGCCCAGCGCTTCTTCCAGGTTTATGACCCGGCGTACTACGACAGCAGCATTGTGATGCTGGAGAGCTGGCGCTGGCTGCACTCCCTGCACAGCACCGTGCTGAGCCGCGAAGTGGACTGGACCCAGCTCGACCACGTGATCGACGCTGCCGTCGCCGCACTGCCGCAGCTGGCAGGCATTAAAGATGCCGCGCCGGAAGCGAGCTTCCGTATTCGCGGTCAGAAACTGGCGCGTGAACCGCACCGCTACAGTGGCCGTACCGCAATGCGCGCCAACATCAGCGTGCACGAACCGCGCCAGCCGCAGGACAAAGACACCATGTTCGCCTTCTCTATGGAAGGGAACAACCAGCCGTCTGCACCGCGTTCGCAAATCCCGTTCGCATGGGCACCAGGCTGGAACTCCCCGCAGGCATGGAACAAGTTCCAGGCTGAAGTGGGCGGTTCTCTGCGCCACGGCGATCCGGGCGTGCGCCTGATCGAAGCGTCTGAAACCGGTCTCGAGTTCTTCTCTACCGTTCCGGCAAGTTTCCAGGCCGAAGAGGGCAACTGGCGGATTGCGCCGTACTACCATCTGTTCGGTAGCGACGAAATGTCCCAGCGTTCCCCGGTCTTCCAGACCCGTATGCCGCAGCCGTACATCAAGCTCAACCCGGCGGATGCCGCGAAGCTTGGCGTTAACGCGGGCGCGAACATCAGCTTTAGCTACGAAGGCCAGACAATCAGCCTGCCGCTGATTCTCTCTGAAGGTCTGACGGCAGGGCAGGTGGGTCTGCCGATGGGTATGCCTGGCATCGCGCCGGTCCTGGCGGGTGCACGTCTTGATAACCTGCAGGAGGCAAAAGCATGAGTTGGTTAACGCCCGATCTTATCGACATCCTGCTGAGCATCCTGAAAGCGGTTGTTATTCTGCTGGTGGTCGTCACCTGCGGCGCGTTCATGAGCTTTGGTGAACGTCGTCTGCTCGGTCTGTTCCAGAACCGTTACGGACCGAACCGCGTGGGCTGGGGTGGTTCACTCCAGCTGGTCGCGGACATGATCAAGATGTTCTTTAAAGAGGACTGGATCCCGCGCTTCTCGGATCGCGTGATCTTTACTCTGGCACCGATGATCGCCTTTACCTCGCTGCTGCTGGCGTTTGCTATCGTTCCGGTGAGCCCGACCTGGGTTGTGGCTGACCTGAACATCGGGATCCTGTTCTTCCTGATGATGGCAGGCCTCGCGGTGTACGCGGTGCTGTTCGCGGGCTGGTCCAGTAACAACAAATACTCCCTGCTGGGTGCGATGCGTGCTTCCGCGCAGACGCTGAGCTACGAAGTGTTCCTGGGTCTCTCCCTGATGGGCGTGGTGGCGCAGGCCGGTTCATTCAACATGACCGACATCGTCAACAACCAGGCCGACATCTGGAACGTCATTCCGCAGTTCTTTGGTTTTGTCACCTTTGCTATCGCCGGTGTGGCGGTGTGTCACCGTCACCCGTTTGACCAGCCAGAAGCCGAGCAGGAACTGGCCGATGGTTACCACATTGAATATTCCGGTATGAAGTTCGGTCTGTTCTTCGTGGGCGAGTACATCGGTATCGTCACCATTTCCGCGCTGATGGTAACGCTGTTCTTTGGTGGCTGGCATGGCCCGTTCTTACCGCCGTTCATCTGGTTCGCGCTGAAAACCGCGTTCTTCATGATGATGTTCATTTTGATTCGCGCAGCATTACCGCGTCCGCGTTATGACCAGGTAATGTCCTTCGGCTGGAAAGTGTGCCTGCCGCTGACGCTCGTCAACTTGTTGGTAACGGCGGCTGTCATTCTCTGGCAGCAGCCATAAGGGGCTTTAAGATCATGACCTTGAAAGAATTATTGGTAGGCTTTGGCACCCAGGTACGCAGTATCTGGATGATCGGCCTGCACGCGTTTGCAAAACGCGAAACCCGGATGTACCCGGAAGAGCCGGTATATCTGCCGCCGCGCTACCGTGGCCGTATCGTGCTGACGCGCGATCCGGACGGTTCGGAGCGCTGCGTTGCCTGTAACCTGTGTGCGGTAGCCTGTCCGGTAGGCTGTATCTCTCTGCAGAAAGCAGAGACGGTAGACGGTCGCTGGTATCCGGAGTTCTTCCGCATCAACTTCTCACGCTGCATCTTCTGCGGTCTGTGTGAAGAAGCGTGCCCGACCACGGCGATTCAGTTGACCCCGGATTTCGAACTGGGCGAATACAAGCGTCAGGACCTGGTGTACGAGAAAGAGGATCTGCTGATTTCCGGTCCGGGCAAATACCCGGAATATAACTTCTACCGGATGGCGGGTATGGCAATCGACGGCAAAGATAAGGGCGAAGCAGAGAACGAAGCCAAGCCTATCGACGTCAAGAGCCTGTTACCGTAAGGAGAGGGGCAATGGAATTCGCTTTTTATATCTGTGGCCTGATCGCCATCCTGGCTACGCTGCGAGTGATTACGCACACCAATCCGGTGCATGCGCTGCTCTATTTAATCATTTCGCTGCTGGCTATTTCCGGGGTGTTCTTTGCGCTGGGCGCACACTTTGCCGGTGCGCTTGAAATCATCGTTTACGCCGGGGCCATCATGGTTCTGTTCGTCTTCGTGGTGATGATGCTGAACCTGGGCGGGTCTGAAATTGAGCAGGAACGTCAGTGGCTGAAGCCGCAGGTGTGGATTGGTCCGGCAATTCTGTCGGCCATCATGCTGGCGGTGATCGTTTACGCCATTCTGGGTGTTAACGACCAGGGTATCGACGGGACGCCAATCAGCGCCAAAGCAGTGGGTATCTCCCTGTTTGGTCCTTACGTTCTGGCGGTTGAACTGGCCTCCATGCTGCTGCTGGCAGGTCTGGTCGTCGCTTTCCACGTGGGTCGCGAAGAGCGCATGGGTGAAGTGCTGAGCAACCGCAAGGACGACAGCGCGCAAAGAAAAACGGAGGATCGCGCATGATCCCTTTACAACACGGACTGATCCTCGCCGCGATTTTATTCGTGCTGGGCTTAACCGGTCTGGTTATCCGCCGCAATCTGCTGTTTATGCTGATTGGCCTGGAGATCATGATCAACGCTGCCGCGCTGGCCTTTGTGGTTGCCGGTAGCTACTGGGGCCAGACCGATGGTCAGGTGATGTACATTCTCGCCATCAGCCTTGCGGCTGCGGAAGCGAGTATTGGCCTGGCGCTGTTGCTGCAGCTCCATCGTCGCCGCCAGAACCTGAACATCGATTCAGTAAGTGAGTTGCGTGGATGAACATGCTTGCCTTAACCATTATTTTTCCGCTGATCGGCTTTTTGCTGCTGGCGTTTTCTCGAGGCCGCTGGTCTGAGAATCTCTCCGCCACCGTCGGTATTGGCTCCATCGGCCTTGCGGCGCTGGTGACCGCATATGCGGGGATCGACTTCTTAAATAGCGGACGTGAGCCTTTCAGCGTTCCGCTGTGGACCTGGATGTCAGTCGGTGATTTCAACATCGGTTTCAACCTGGTGCTGGATGGTCTCTCGCTGACCATGCTCTCCGTGGTGACCGGCGTGGGCTTCCTGATCCACATGTTCGCCTCCTGGTATATGCGCGGTGAAGAGGGTTACTCCCGCTTCTTCGCCTACACCAACCTGTTTATCGCCAGCATGGTGGTTCTGGTGCTGGCCGATAACCTGCTGCTGATGTATCTCGGCTGGGAAGGCGTGGGTCTGTGCTCTTATCTGCTGATCGGTTTCTACTACACCGATCCGAAGAATGGCGCAGCGGCCATGAAAGCGTTCGTCGTGACCCGTGTGGGTGACGTCTTCCTCGCCTTCGCGCTGTTCATTCTTTACAACGAGCTGGGCACGCTGAACTTCCGCGAGATGGTGGAACTGGCGCCGGCGCACTTCGAAGCAGGCAACAACATGCTGTGGTGGGCAACCCTGATGCTGCTCGGTGGTGCTGTGGGTAAATCCGCACAGCTGCCGTTGCAGACCTGGCTTGCCGACGCGATGGCGGGTCCAACCCCTGTCTCCGCGCTGATCCACGCCGCGACCATGGTGACCGCCGGTGTTTACCTGATTGCGCGTACCCACGGCCTGTTCCTGATGACGCCGGAAATCCTGCATCTGGTGGGTATCGTCGGTGCGGTTACCCTGGTGCTGGCAGGCTTTGCCGCGCTGGTTCAGACCGACATCAAACGCGTTCTCGCTTACTCCACCATGAGCCAGATTGGTTACATGTTCCTGGCGCTGGGTGTTCAGGCCTGGGATGCGGCGATTTTCCACCTGATGACGCACGCGTTCTTTAAAGCGCTGCTGTTCCTCTCGTCCGGTTCGGTGATCCTGGCCTGCCATCACGAGCAGAACATCTTCAAGATGGGCGGTCTGCGCAAATCCATTCCGCTGGTTTACGTCTGCTTCCTGGTCGGCGGCGCGGCGCTGGCGGCACTGCCGCTTATCACCGCGGGCTTCTTCAGTAAGGACGAAATCCTTGCGGGCGCCATGGCGAATGGTCATATCAATCTGATGGTTGCAGGTCTGGTCGGTGCGTTTATGACCTCTCTGTACACCTTCCGTATGATTTTCATCGTCTTCCACGGTAAAGAACAAATTCACGCTCACGCAGGTAAGGGGATCACCCACCACCTGCCGCTGATTGTGCTGCTGGTCCTGTCCACCTTCGTTGGCGCGATGATTGTGCCACCGCTGCAGGGCGTACTGCCGGCAACAACCGAGCTTGAGCACGGTCGCGTTCTGACGCTTGAAATCACCTCCGGTGTGGTCGCTATCGCGGGCATCCTGATTGCAGCATGGCTGTGGCTGGGCAAACGTACCCTGGTCACTGCGGTTGCCAACAGTGCGCCGGGCCGTCTGCTGGGCACGTGGTGGTACAACGCGTGGGGCTTCGACTGGCTGTACGACATGATCTTCGTGAAACCGTTCCTCGGCATTGCGTGGCTTATCAAGCGCGATCCGCTGAATAGCATGATGAACATCCCGGCGATCCTTTCCCGCTTTGCAGGTAAAGGCCTGCTGTTCAGCGAGAACGGCTATCTGCGCTGGTATGTGGCGTCCATGAGCATCGGTGCGGTTGTCGTGCTGGCGCTGCTGATGGTGTTGCGATAGTGGTTTTGCCCGGTGGCGCTGCGCTTACCGGGCCTACGAGACCGTAGGTCGGGTAAGCGTGAGCGCCACCCGACACCACAAACCGCACTAACGCGTGAATTTTGTCGAATTCGTTGAAAATCGGTCCCTTCGGGACTTTAAAAAGGAATGCAAATCGCCATGTTACTACCCTGGCTAATATTAATTCCCTTTATCGGTGGGTTCCTGTGCTGGCAGACCGAACGCTTTGGCGTGAAGATGCCGCGCTGGATTGCGCTGATCACCATGGGATTGACGCTCGCGCTTGGCCTGCAACTCTGGTTGCAGGGCGGCTATTCACTCACCCAGTCTGCGGGCATCCCGCAGTGGCAGTCTGAATTCATTCTGCCGTGGATCCCACGTTTTGGTATTACGATCCATCTGGCGATTGATGGTCTGTCGCTGCTGATGGTGGTGCTGACCGGTCTGCTCGGCGTTCTGGCGGTGCTGTGCTCCTGGCGAGAAATCGAAAAATACCAGGGCTTCTTCCACCTGAACCTGATGTGGATCCTGGGCGGCGTGATCGGCGTGTTCCTTGCCATCGACATGTTCCTGTTCTTCTTCTTCTGGGAGATGATGCTGGTGCCGATGTACTTCCTGATCGCGCTGTGGGGCCACAAGGCATCCGACGGTAAAACGCGTATCACGGCGGCAACCAAGTTCTTCATCTACACCCAGGCGAGTGGTCTGGTAATGCTGATTGCTATCCTGGCGCTGGTGTTCGTGCACTACAACGCGACCGGCGTCTGGACCTTCAACTATCAGGACCTGCTGAAGACCCCGATGTCCCACGGCGTGGAATATCTGCTGATGCTGGGCTTCTTTATCGCGTTTGCGGTGAAAATGCCGGTGGTTCCGCTGCACGGCTGGCTGCCGGATGCGCACTCCCAGGCACCAACGGCGGGTTCCGTTGACCTGGCAGGCATCCTGCTGAAAACCGCGGCCTACGGTCTGCTGCGTTTCGCACTGCCGCTGTTCCCGAATGCCTCCGCAGAGTTCGCGCCGATTGCCATGTGGCTCGGTGTGATCGGTATCTTCTACGGTGCCTGGATGGCCTTCACGCAGTACGACATCAAGCGTCTGATTGCTTACACCTCCGTTTCCCACATGGGCTTCGTGCTGATTGCTATATACACCGGCAGCCAGCTGGCGTACCAGGGCGCGGTCATCCAGATGATTGCTCACGGTCTGTCCGCAGCCGGTCTCTTCATCCTGTGTGGTCAGCTGTACGAACGTCTGCACACCCGTGACATGCGTCAGATGGGCGGTCTGTGGAGCAAAATTAAGTGGCTGCCAGCGATGTCGATGTTCTTCGCGGTGGCGACGCTGGGGATGCCGGGTACCGGTAACTTCGTCGGCGAATTCATGATCCTGTTCGGCAGCTTCAAAGTGGTTCCGGTGATCACCGTCATCTCTACCTTCGGTCTGGTGTTCGCTTCGGTTTACTCGCTGGCGATGCTGCACCGCGCTTACTTCGGTAAAGCGAAGAGTGAAATCGCTGCTAAGGAACTGCCGGGGATGTCGCTGCGCGAGCTGTTCATCATCCTGCTGCTGGTCGTACTGCTGGTGCTGCTGGGCTTCTTCCCTCAGCCGATTCTGGATACCTCGCACTCCGCGATGGGTAACATCCAGCAGTGGTTTGTTAATTCTGCTTCTACTACAAGGCCGTAAATCGCCATGACAATAACTCCACAACAACTGATTGCGCTGCTACCGCTGCTGATCGTCGGATTGACGGTGGTGGTTGTGATGCTCTCCATTGCGTGGCGACGCAATCACTTCCTGAATGCCACGCTGGCGGTTCTGGGTCTGAACGCTGCGTTAGTCTCCCTCTGGTTTGTTGGCCAGGCGGGGGCGATGGACGTCACGCCGCTGATGCGCGTTGACGGCTTCGCTATGCTCTACACCGGGCTGGTGCTGTTAGCCAGCCTGGCGACATGTACCTTTGCTTACCCGTGGCTGGAAGGCTACAACGACAACAAAGAAGAGTTTTACCTGCTGGTTCTGATTGCTGCCCTTGGCGGTATTCTGCTGGCCAATGCCAACCATCTGGCGGCGCTGTTCCTCGGCATCGAGCTGATCTCTCTGCCGCTGTTCGGCCTGATTGGTTACGCCTTCCGCCAGAAGCGCTCTCTGGAAGCGAGTATCAAGTATACGATCCTGTCTGCTGCTGCTTCGTCCTTCCTGCTGTTTGGTATTGCGCTGATCTACGCTCAGTCCGGTAACCTCTCTTTCGAAGCGCTCGGCAAGAGCCTCGGCGACGGCATGCTGCACGAGCCGCTGCTGCTGGCGGGTCTGGGCATGATGATCGTGGGCCTCGGCTTTAAACTCTCTCTGGTTCCGTTCCACCTGTGGACGCCAGACGTTTACCAGGGTGCTCCGGCGCCGGTATCCACCTTCCTGGCGACGGCGAGCAAAATCGCTATCTTCGGCGTGGTGATGCGTCTGTTCCTCTACGCACCGGTTGGCGAGAGTGAAGCGGTTCGCGTGGTGCTGGGCATTATCGCCTTCGTCTCCATCATCTTCGGTAACCTGATGGCGCTGAGCCAGACCAACATCAAGCGTCTGCTGGGCTACTCCTCCATCTCCCATCTGGGCTATCTGATGGTGGCGCTGATTGCCCTGCAGAGCGGCCAGATGTCCATGGAGACCGTCGGTGTCTACCTGGCTGGTTACCTGTTCAGCAGCCTCGGCGCGTTCGGCGTGGTGAGCCTGATGTCCAGCCCGTACCGTGGTCCGGATGCAGATTCCCTGTTCTCCTACCGTGGTCTGTTCTGGCACCGTCCGATCCTCTCTGCGGTGATGACGGTGATGATGCTCTCTCTGGCGGGTATCCCGATGACGCTGGGCTTTATCGGTAAGTTCTACGTGCTGGCAGTGGGTGTGCAGGCGGGTCTGTGGTGGCTGACGGCGGGTGTCGTTATCGGCTCCGCGATTGGTCTCTACTACTACCTGCGCGTTGCCGTGAGCCTGTACCTGAGCGCGCCTTCGCAGCTCAACCGCGATGCGCCGGGCAACTGGCAGTACAGCGCCGGGGGTATTGTGGTACTGATTTCCGCGCTGCTGGTACTGATCTTCGGTATCTATCCGCAGCCGCTGATCACCATCGTGCAGCACGCGATGCCATTAATGTAAAAGCAAAAACCCGCCTCGGCGGGTTTTTTTATTGCCGGGTGGCGCTGCGCTTACCCGGCCTACAAGACCGTAGGCCCGTGCAAGCGAAGCGCCGCCGGGCTTAAGCCAACTGCTTACGGCTAATCAACGGCCCTTCGATTTTCTTCGTTGCCCGCTCCAGCACCTCTTCAATCACCGACGACAGCTCGTTCAGCTCGAACTTCGCCACGTAGCCGTCAGCTTTCACCTTGCGGATATGGTCTTCGTTGGCATTACCGGAAAGCGAGGAGTGGATCACCACCGGAATGTCCTTCAGGATGGCGTCGGTTTTGATCTTGCGCGTCAGGGTAAAACCGTCCATCTCCGGCATCTCGAGATCGGTGAGCACCAGCGCGATCTTATCGGTGATCGGCACCCCTTCCGCCTGCGCCTGCGCCGACAGCACGCCAATTTTCTCCCACGCCTCTTTGCCGGTAATGTGCATCAGCGCCGGGATCTCCATCGCCTGCAGCCCTTTTTCCAGCATTGAGCGCGCCACTTTGGAGTCTTCCGCCACAATTGCCACCGCACCTGGCTTGATATTGAATTTAGTGGTTTTCAGATCGGTCGCATGCAGGTCGTGGTTGGCCGGGGTGATGTCATAGAGGATCTGCTCCACGTCCAGAACCATCGCCAGATCGTTGGTATCGGTCTTCTCGTCCAGGCAGGCAATGCTGGTGATATAGCGTCCGCTGACGGCGGTTTCCGCCGCATGCACCTGCTTCCAGTCCAGTCGCATGATGTTCTCAACCGACTCCACGGCAAAGGCCTGGACGCTACGGGCGTACTCGGTGATCAGCAGAATGTTAAGGCCGGTGGTGGGCTTGCAGCCTGCCACCGCGGCCAGATCGATGACCGGGATCACCTGATCGCGAATGTTGACCATACCCATCAGCGGCGACTTCATCCCCGCCGGTTTGGTGAATGCTGGCATGGGCACAATCTCGCGAAGCTTAAAGACGTTGATGCCGAACAGCTCAGATTTGTTTTCATTCAATGAGGTGCCCAGACGAAACAGCAGCAGCTCAAAACGGTTCGACAGGGTAAGATTTGCCCTGTCATCAATGTCTTTCTGGAAGTTATCCATGTTTGCCCCTAAGTGAAAAATACCTGCCTGGTTTGGTTATCGGCAGTTTTGGGGAAAACCAGAGCATTAAACGCGCACTGTAGCAAAATCTTCTGCGAGCCGGGTGTCGGCAAACACGGTGCGGCACTCGGCCAGCAGCATGGCGCAGCCTTCGGCGTCATAGCGGGAGCTGACGTGGGTGACGATCAGTTTTTTTACCTGCGCATCCCGGGCAAGCATGGCCGCCTGACGCGTCGAGCTGTGGCCGCGGCTGTTGGCCTTCTCCTCCATCGCACTCTCAAGGGTGGCCTCATGCACCAGCAGATCAACCCCGCTTGCCAGCGCAAGGGCGTTCTCGCAGGGGGCGGTATCGCCAAAGATCGCCAGCTTTTTACCGGGGCGGGGCGGGGAGAGATAGTCGGCGCCGTTGATCGTCCGGCCATCTTCCAGGGTCACGCTTTCACCGCGTTTCAGCTGCTGGAACAGCGGGCCGAAAGGCACGCCAGCCGCAACGAGCGCCGCACCATCCAGCGCGCCGGGTTTATCGCACTCCTCAATACGAAAGCCGTAACACTCTACGGGGTGATTGAGCGCCGCGGCGGTCACGGTATAGGCATCATCACTGAACACCACTCCCGGTTTGATCTCAATAATCTCGAGGGGATAGTCAGTCCACGAGCCGCTGATCCGCAGGCTGGTTTCGACAAACTCCCGGATACCGGGCGGGCCGTAAATGGTCAGCGGGTGAATATTGCCCGCCATTGAACGGCTGCACAGCAGCCCCGGCAGGCCAAAAAGGTGGTCGCCGTGCAGGTGGGTAATGAAGATTTTATTCAGCTTGCCGGGATGGGCGGCGGTGCGCAGCAGCTGATGCTGCGTGCCTTCGCCGCAGTCAAACATCCACAGTTCGCTGCGGGTGGGGTGCTGTAGATCCAGCACCAGGGATGTGACGTTGCGCGTACGGGTCGGCACGCCAGCGGATGTTCCTAAAAAAAGCAGCTCCATAATGCACTAAGCCTCTGCGCCGGGGACGAAAAGTCATTAGTATAACGGCTACCTATACGATAAGGAGACCTCCATGATCCAGTGGCAAGATCTGCACCATAGCGAGCTGACCGTTCCTGCGCTTTACGCCTTACTTCAACTTCGCTGCGAGGTGTTTGTGGTAGAACAAACCTGCCCTTATCAGGACATTGACGGCGACGATCTGGTGGGAGAGAACCGCCACATCCTCGGCTGGAGAGATAACCAGCTGGTGGCGTATGCGAGGATTCTGAAAAGCGACGATGATTTTTCCCCGGTTGTGATTGGCCGGGTGATTATCAGCCCACAGGCGCGGGGCGAAAAGCTCGGCTACGCCCTGATGGAGCAAACGCTTCGCTCCTGTGAAAACCACTGGCCGAACAAGGCCTTATACCTGGGCGCGCAGGCGCATCTGCAGGCGTTTTACGGCCATTTTGGTTTTGTCCAGGTGACCGATATTTACGATGAAGACGGTATACCGCATGTCGGGATGGCGAAAGAGGAACAACAAGCGTAACAGGCGGAATTGGCAGGCATTGTCTATAGTTATCGAACTGATGCAACCACATGGAGAACACTATGTCTTTTCAATCATCGGATAACCATGTTGATGACGATCTGACCCTGCTGAGTGAAACCCTGGAAGAGGTCTTACGCTCTTCCGGCGATCCGGCCGATCAGAAATACGTTGAGCTTAAAGCGCGTGCTGAGCAGGCTCTGCATGATGTGAAAACGCGCGTTGGCCATGCGTCCGATCAATACTATTACAGGGCCAAAAAAGCGGTCTACCGTGCGGATGATTATGTCCGTGAAAAACCATGGCAGGGGATTGGCGTAGGCGCCGCCGCTGGTCTGGTGTTGGGTATTCTGCTCGCCCGCCGTTAACAACACAGCACGAAGGCTTCTCCCTGCCAAATCGGGGGTACTGCATTTTCTTATAAGTACCCCTTATAATGTGAGGTTTTTGAGCTGGGAGAAGTTCGCGTGCACTCGATTTCCACCGCGCTGGAAGGTCTTTGCCATCAGTTAGCTGCTGATTTTCCCGAGGCGCCTGGCCTGCATTGTCTCGATGTCTCCTTTCCCCTGAACGATGCGTTCGACCCGCTCGGCTGGCTGAATGCCCAGCAACTCTACCCGCAGTTCTACTGGCAGCAGCGCAATGGCGATGAAGAGTACGCCGCGCTGGGGGCGATAAAGCATTTCCCCTCGTTATCCGCTGCCCGTCAATTTTTGCACTTGTATCCGCACGCGCCCGATCTTCGGGTGGTTGGCGTTAACGCGTTCGATCCAGCGCAGGGCAGCCTGTTCCTGCCGCGTCTGCTGTGGCAGCGCTTCGGCGGAACCGCCACGTTGCGCCTGGTGCTCTGGAGCGACACTTCGTTAAAAACCGAGGCCATCCGCGCGCGGGAGTTTGTACGTTCCCTGGCGGAGAGCCAGCCGGTTGCCCCGGTGACGCAGACGGTGGAGAGCGAAACCCATCAGCCTGACAAAGCAGGCTGGCTGCAGTTAATCATCCGGGCGACAGACGCCATCGCCCGGGGGGAGTTCGATAAAGTGGTGCTGGCCCGGGCCACGGATCTGCAGTTTAACCAGCCGGTAAACCCTGCCGCGCTGATGGCCGCCAGCCGCCAGGTCAACTTCCAGTGCTATCACTTCCTGATGCGCAGCGATGCCAGCCAGGCGTTTCTCGGATCCTCACCGGAACGGCTGTGGCGGCGGCGTGACGTGCTGCTGCGCACCGAGGCGCTGGCCGGGACCGTTGCCAGCCATCCTGACGATGCCAGGGCCGCCCGCCTGGGGAACTGGCTGATGAACGACGATAAAAACCAGCGTGAAAACATGCTGGTGGTGGAGGACATCTGTCAGCGTCTGCAGCGTGATAACGGGGTGCTTGACGTGCTTCCGCCGCAAATCGTGCGGTTGCGTAAGGTTCAACATTTACGCCGCTGCATCTGGACCACGCTGCAACAGCCGGACGATGAGCAGTGCCTGCTGCGCCTGCAACCCACGGCGGCAGTGGCCGGTTTGCCGCGCCAGGCGGCGTGGGAGTTCATCGCCCGCAATGAACCCTTCGACCGGGAGTGGTATGCCGGTTCTGCGGGTTATCTCTCGTTGGCGCAAAGCGAGTTCTGCGTGGCGCTGCGTTCGGCCAGGGTACAGGAGAACGCCGTTCGCCTGTATGCCGGGGCAGGGATCGTGAGCGGTTCCGACCCTGAACAGGAGTGGCAGGAGATTGAAAATAAAGCCGCCGGACTGCGCACTCTGCTCCTAAAGGATTAATACTGAGTCGTACATTCCCGATTCATATCAAAATTACATCTTTCTCTATTATTTATACTACGTCGCAATATTGATACCGGACAATTCCATGTCAGTGAGTTCATTTAACCGACGCTGGGCGGCGGTGATCCTCGAAGCCCTGACCCGCCATGGGGTCAGGCACGTTTGCATCGCGCCAGGTTCGCGCTCGACGCCGCTGACCCTGGCCGCTGCTGAAAACCGTGCCTTTATTCATCACACCCATTTTGATGAGCGCGGCCTCGGGCATCTGGCGCTGGGGCTGGCAAAAGCCAGCGACGCGCCGGTGGCCGTCATCGTCACCTCCGGTACGGCCGTGGCGAATCTCTATCCCGCGCTGATTGAAGCCGGTCTGACCGGTGAAAAACTGGTCCTGCTGACCGCCGATCGCCCCCCGGAGTTAATCGACTGCGGCGCAAACCAGGCCATTCGCCAGCAGGGTATTTTTGCTTCCCATCCCTCTCAGACTCTGTCGCTGCCGCGCCCGACCCGGGATATTCCTGCCCGCTGGCTGGTCTCGACGGTGGATAACGCCCTGGGCGCGCTGCGTGCGGGCGCGCTGCACATTAACTGTCCGTTTGCCGAGCCGCTATATGGCGAAATGGATGATACCGATCTCGACTGGCAGCAGGCGCTGGGCGACTGGTGGCAGAGCGATAAACCCTGGCTGCGCGCACCGGCGGAGCTTTCAAGCCCTATCCAGCGGGACTGGTTCTTCTGGCGACAGAAACGCGGCGTGGTGCTCGCGGGCAGGATGAGTGCCGAAGAGGGCAAACAGGTGGCCCAGTGGGCGCAACGGCTGGGCTGGCCGCTGATTGGCGACGTGCTCTCCCAGACCGGACAGCCGCTGCCGTGCGCCGATCTCTGGCTCGGCAACGCCAGGGCCGTCACCGAGCTGGAGCAGGCGCAGATTGTGGTGCAGCTTGGCAGCAGCCTGACGGGAAAACGCCTTTTACAGTGGCAGGCTACCTGCACGCCGGAAGAGTACTGGCTGGTGGATCCGCACGAAGGGCGGCTCGATCCCGCGCATCATCGTGGGCGTCGGCTGGTCTCCGGCGTGGCCGACTGGCTGGAACGGCATCCGGCGGAAAAACGCGCCCCCTGGGCAAGCGAAATCCCCGAACTCTCCCGCCAGGCCTGGGCGCTGACGGCGCAACACAGCGACGCATTCGGCGAGGCGCAGCTCGCGCACCGCATCCATCGCTATCTGCCCGAACAGGGACAACTGTTTGTGGGCAACAGCCTGGTGGTGCGCCTGATTGACGCCTTCTCCCGCCTGCCGGCGGGCTATCCGGTGTTCAGTAACCGGGGGGCCAGCGGCATTGACGGGCTGATCTCCACTGCCGCCGGGGTTCAGCGCGCCAGTGCCCGTTCGACGCTGGCCATTGTCGGCGATCTGTCGGCGCTCTACGATCTGAATGCGCTGGCGCTGCTCCGTCAGGCCTCTGCGCCCTTTGTGCTGATGGTGATCAACAACAACGGCGGGCAGATTTTCTCCCTGCTGCCGACCCCGCAGAGCGAACGGGAACGCTTTTATCTGATGCCGCAAAACGTGCAGTTTGAACATGCCGCGGCGATGTTCAGCCTCAGGTATCAGCGCCCTGAGAGCTGGGATGAACTGGAGAGCGCGCTCAACACGGCGTGGAGCAAACCCGGCGCCACGCTTATCGAAGTGGTGGTGAACGACAGCGACGGGGCGCAGATGCTGCAAAACCTGCTGGCACAGGTCAGCCACCTGTGATCCTCGCGGGAACGCAGCGTATAGGTCAGGCGGATAAACCCTGGCTGGTGTTCCTGCACGGTTTTTCCGGCGATTGCCGCGAATGGCAGCTGCCGGGCGAGCATCTGGATGCGTATCCCCGGCTGTATCTCGATCTGCCGGGGCACGGCGAGTCGGCGTCCATTGCGGTGAGCGATTTCGCTGACGTCAGTCGCCTGCTGGAATGCACCCTTGTTAGTTACAACATACTTAGCTACTGGCTGGTGGGGTACTCCCTCGGCGGCCGCATTGCACTGTATCACGCCTGCCAGCGGCCCGACGGGCTGCAGGGGCTGATCGTCGAGGGGGCGCATCCCGGTTTGAGTGATGAACATGCACGCGCAAGCCGCCGCGCCTCCGATGCCCACTGGGCCGCGCGTTTTCGCCAGGAGCCCCTGGAAGCGGTGTTTGCCGACTGGTATCAACAGCCGGTCTTTGCCTCGCTCACCCCGGCGCAGCGGGAGCAGCTGGTCGCTCTGCGTAGCCACAACAACGGGACGACCCTGGCCGCGATGCTGCAGGCCACGTCCCTGGCAGAACAACCCGATTTACGGGCGGCGCTCGCTGAGAGCACCGTCCCTTTTTTCTATCTCTTTGGCGAGCAGGACCACAAGTTTCGGGACATTGCCCGGCAACTTTCTGCGATCCGCCATGAAATTCCTCACGCCGGACATAACGCCCATCGGGAAAACCCCGTTGCGGTGGCTGAGCGTCTGGCCCAGATACTCCGTCTTTCAACAAAGGACACTCTATGATCTACCCTGATGAAAACATGCTCTACGCACCGGTGGAATGGCAGGACTGCTCCGAAGGCTATACTGACATTCGCTACCACAAATCGGCGGACGGCATCGCCAAAATCACCATCAACCGTCCGGAAGTGCGCAACGCGTTTCGCCCGTTAACCGTCAAAGAGATGATCCAGGCCCTGGCGGATGCCCGTTATGACGACAACATCGGCGCGATCGTCCTGACCGGAGAAGGTGAGAAGGCGTTCTGCTCCGGTGGCGATCAGAAAGTGCGCGGCGACTACGGCGGATACCAGGACGATGCGGGCACCCACCACCTGAACGTGCTCGACTTCCAGCGCCAGATCCGCACCTGCCCGAAACCGGTTGTCGCGATGGTGGCGGGTTACTCCATTGGCGGTGGTCACGTCCTGCATATGATGTGCGACCTGACGATTGCCGCCGAGAACGCCATTTTCGGCCAGACCGGCCCGAAAGTCGGCTCCTTCGACGGCGGCTGGGGCGCGTCTTACATGGCCCGCATCGTCGGTCAGAAAAAAGCGCGTGAAATCTGGTTCCTGTGTCGCCAGTACAACGCCCAGGAAGCGCTGGATATGGGCCTGGTGAACACCGTGGTACCCATTGCCGACCTCGAAAAAGAGACCGTGCGCTGGTGTCGTGAAATGCTGCAAAACAGCCCGATGGCGCTGCGCTGCCTGAAGGCGGCCCTGAACGCCGACTGCGACGGTCAGGCCGGGCTGCAGGAGCTGGCGGGCAACGCCACCATGTTGTTCTACATGACCGAAGAGGGCCAGGAAGGACGTAACGCCTTCAACGAGAAGCGCCAGCCGGACTTCAGCAAATACAAACGGAATCCGTAATGCGTAGCGTGCAGATCTACCGCTGGCAGGTACCGATGGACGCGGGTGTGGTACTGCGCGAGCGGCGGTTAAAAACCCGCGACGGTCTGTTCGTTTATCTGCAGCACGACGGACGGGAAGGGTGGGGAGAGATCTCCCCCCTGCCGGGCTTCAGCCGTGAGTCGCTGGAAGACGCAGAAGCTGCCCTGCGGGCCTGGTGCATAGCCTGGCGTGACGGCGAAGAGCCGCTGCTGCCGGGCGTGGCGTCGGTGGATTTTGGCATCAGCTGTGCGCTGGCCGAGCTGGCTGGCCTTTTACCTGATGCGGCCAACTACCGCGCGGCGCCGCTCTGTACCGGCGATCCCGATGAGCTGTTTGCCGTCCTCGCCGCGATGCCGGGCGAGAAAGTGGCGAAGATCAAGGTCGGCCTGTATGAAGCGGTGCGTGACGGCATGGTGGCGAACCTGCTGCTGGAGGCCATCCCGGATCTGCGCCTGCGCCTGGATGCTAACCGGGCCTGGACCCCGCTGAAGGCGCAGCAGTTTGCGAAGTACGTTAACCCTGCGTACCGGGATCGGATTGCCTTTCTGGAAGAGCCCTGCAAAACCCGCGCGGACTCGCTGGCATTTGCCCGTGAGACCGGGATCGCCATCGCCTGGGATGAAAGCCTGCGCGAGGACGATTTTGAATTCGCGGCCGAGCCGGGCGTCAGGGCGGTGGTAATCAAGCCCACGCTCACCGGCAGCCTCGCGAAGGTGCACGAGCAGGTAAAAGCGGCGCATGCCCTGGGGCTGACGGCGGTGATCAGCTCGTCCATTGAATCGAGCCTCGGCCTGACCCAGCTGGCGCGCATTGCCGCGCAGTTCACGCCGGATACCCTTCCCGGCCTGGACACCCTGAACCTGATGCAGGCGCAGCTGCTGCGCACCTGGCCGGGCAATACCTTGCCATGTCTGGGCCGCGAGGCGCTGGAGCCGCTGCTATGACCTTTTCCGACTGGCCGTGGCGGCACTGGTGCGCGCATAAAGCCGATCAACCGGCGCTGCGGCTGAATGACGATGTGCTCACCTGGCAACAGCTGTGCGCGCGTATCGACAGCCTTGCCGCCGGGTTCCGGCATCAGGGTGTGGAGGACGGCGAGGGCGTCATGCTGCTCGCCTGTAACCACCCGCAGACGCTGCTGGCCTGGCTGGCGCTGCTCCAGTGCGGGGCGCGCATTCTGCCTGTGAATCCCCAGCTTCCGGGACCGCTGCTGGACGTGCTGCTTCCGCAGATGACGCTGAACCATGCGCTGGTGCTGGACGGCGCCTATGACGGCATCGCTTTAGTTAGCCTCTCAGAGATGCCGGGTGAGTATGCTGTCCCCTGGCAGCCGGAACGTCTGGCCTCCATGACGCTCACCTCCGGCTCGACCGGCTTGCCGAAAGCGGCGGTGCACACCTGTGCGGCGCATCTTGCCAGCGCAGAAGGGGTTCTGGCGCTGATGCCCTACGGCGATGATGACGACTGGCTGCTCTCCCTGCCGCTGTTCCACGTTTCTGGCCAGGGCATTTTGTGGCGCTGGCTGCAGGCTGGCGCGCGGTTAACCGTGCGTGAAAAACAGCCGCTGGAGCAGGCGCTGCAGGGTTGCTCCCATGCCTCTCTGGTGCCGACACAGCTCTGGCGTCTGCTTAATGCTCAGCATCAGGTTGCGCTGAAAGCCGTCCTGCTCGGCGGAGCGGCAATTTCTGTTGAATTAACGGAGAAGGCGCGTGAGCAGGGTATTCGCACTTTCTGCGGTTATGGTCTGACGGAGTTCGCCTCAACCGTCTGTGCGAAAGCGGCGGACGGCGAGCCGGACGTTGGCGCTCCGCTGCCCGGCAGGGAGGTGCAGGTTGTTGACGGTGAGGTCTGGATCAGAGCGCAAAGTATGGCGGCAGGCTACTGGCGGGACGGGGCGTTACTCTCCCTGACGAATGCTCAGGGCTGGTTTGCCACCCGCGATCGCGGGGAGTGGCAAAACGGGCGCCTGACCATTTTAGGCCGCATGGATAATCTCTTTTTCAGCGGGGGAGAGGGGGTTCAGCCGGAAGCCGTTGAGCGGATCATCGTCACGCATCCGCAGATAAGCCAGGTGTTTATCGTTCCGCTGGACGACGCCGAGTTCGGGCAGCGTCCGGTCGCGGTGGTGGAGTGTGAGCCGGGAACCGATATTGCCCGCTTCCCTGACTGGATCCGGGGCAGGGTGGCGCGCTTTGAACAGCCGGTACACTGGCTGGCATTGCCCGCTGAGCTAAAAAATGGCGGGATTAAAATCTCCCGCCAGGCGTTAAAACAGTGGGTCAATGCCCTGCTGAGAGGCTAATCAACCAATATCCGGCTGCGGCTTGCGCTGACGGCGGCGCACCAGACGCAGAACCGGCGGCACCACGATCACCATAATCGCCATCGCCAGCAGGATCTTCGTCACGCTGCTTTCCCACAGGATCGCCATATTGCCGTTGCTGATGGAGAGGGCGCGGCGCAGGTTCTGCTCCAGCATTTCCCCTAACACAAACCCTAAGATCAGCGGCGACATCGGGAAGTGCATCTTGCGCAGGATGTACCCCAGCACGCCGAGCAGCACCATCAGCACCAGGTCGAAGGTGGTGCTGTGCACCGCGTAGACCCCAACCGCAGAGACGGCTGCAATGGCGGGCACCAGGAACCACAGGGGAATGGTCAGCATGCGGGTGAAGAGGCCGATCAGCGGGATGTTCATCACCAGCAACATCACGTTGGCGATCAGCAGCGCCGCAATCAGACCCCAGACAATATCCGGCTGCTCGGTAAACATCGCCGGACCCGGGGTGATGTTATAGAGCGTCAGCGCGCCCATCATCACCGCCGTGGTACCGGAACCCGGCACGCCGAGCGTCAGCATCGGGATAAACGAACCGCAGGCCGAGGCGTTGTTTGCCGCTTCGGGCGCCGCCACGCCGCGAATATCGCCTTTGCCGAAGCTGTCGCTGTTACCGCTCAGCTTTTTCTCGGTCATGTAGGTGATAGCACTGGCGATGGTCGCCCCCGCGCCGGGCAGAATGCCGACGAAGAAACCAATCACCGACGAACGCAAGGTGGCGCCGATACACTGCGCACCCTCTCTGGCGTTAAAAATCATGCGGCCGGTTTTGCGGACCAGCGTCTGCCCGCTGCTGGTATGTTCCAGCATCAGTAAAATTTCAGAGACAGAGAACAGGCCAATCACCACGACGATAAACTGCACGCCGTCGGACAGGTGAACGCTGTCGAAGGTAAAGCGATACACCCCGGTGTTAGCATCCACGCCGACGGTGGCTAAGCCTAAGCCAATCAGCGCGGATAAAAACGACTTCAGCGGATTCTGCGCCATCATGCTGCCGAGGCAGGCGATGGCGAACACCATCAGCGCAAAATACTCAGCCGGACCAAACGCCAGCGACCACTGGGCCAGCGCCGGAGCAAACAGGATGATGCCGCCGATGGCAATCAGCGACCCGAAAAACGAGCTGACCGCCGAAATAGAGAGCGCCACCCCGCCGCGTCCCTGCTGCGCCATCGGGTAACCGTCCAGCGCGGTCATGATGGCGGCAGCGTCGCCGGGCACGTTAAGCAGTATCGACGAAATACGCCCGCCGTACTCGCAGCCGATGTAAACCGTCGCCAGCAGGATCAGCGCCGACTCTGCGGGCAGGTGCAGGGCAAAGGCCAGCGGCAGCAGGATTGCCACGCCGTTGATGGGCCCCAGGCCCGGCAGCAGGCCGACAATGGTCCCGACGAAACAGCCGATCAGGGCAATGACCAGGTTTTCCGGGGTCATCGCTACCGCGAACCCCTGAGAGAGATAAATCCAGGTATCCATAGCGTGCTCCGTTAGTTAAACCAGGCGCCGAGGGGCAACGTCACGTCCAGCAGGCGGTCGAAGGCGTACCAGAGTAAAATGCCCAGCACGACCCCGGAGATCCCCGCCGCAGGCAGCGAGGCGTTAAACAGCATGCCAATCACCATCGTCAGCAGGGCGGTGGCAATCGGAAAGCCGAGCCACTCAAAGCCCCACGCGTAGGTCAACAGCACAATCACCATCACCAGCAGACGTTGCAGGGTGCGGCGTAGCGGCCACTGCACGTCATCCGGCTGTCGCAGCAGCAGGGCGACGGAGCAGAGCAGCATCAGGCCGACAATGCCCATCGGGAAAGGGCGAGGCCCCACGGGTTCATAGCTGTATTCGCTGTGGATCTGCCAGGCGACGAACAGCCCGCCAATACAGAGCAGCAGCCAGATCCCGGCAAAAATACGATCGCTCATAGCGCCTCCGGTTATTTCGCCAGTCCAAAGGCTTTCGCCTGCTCGCGGTAGTCATTCACCTGTTTTTTAACGTACTCATCCAGCTGCTTGCCGTTGAGGTTAAACTCAAACAGCCCGCGCAGATCGCGCTGTTTCTTAAACTTTTCGGTCTGCTGAAGTTTGTTGAACGCGTCGACCCACCACTGGTACTCGGCATCGGTCACTTTTGGCCCGACGAAGAATCCGCGGATGATTGGCCAGACCAGGTTATAGCCCTGCTCTTTGGCGGTCGGGACGTTCGCCAGCTGGCCCGGCAGTCGGTTTTCTGAGAAGACCGCCAGCACGCGGATTTTATCGCCGCTCAGGTAGGGCACCATTTCACTGAGATCGCCCGAGACAGCCTGAACGTGATTGCCCATCAGCGCCGTGACGGGCTCGCCGCCGCCCTCAAACGCCACATAGCGCATCTTGTGTGGATCCACTTTTGCCTGCTGCGCCAGCAGGGCGGCTTTCATCCAGTCCTGGCTGCCGATCGATGCACCCGCGCCAATCACTACGCTGTTCGGATCTTTTTCCATGGCGGTCAGCAGATCCTGAAGGGATTTCCACGGGGAGTCTGCCCGCACGGCAATCATGCCGTAATCGGTGCCGACGGTGGCGAGCCAGCGCACGTCATCCACACCGTAGCGGCCAAATTTGCCCTGGGAGAGGTTCAGCAGCGAGCCGCCGGAAAAGGCCACCACGGTGCCCGCTTCGGCAGGGCGCTGGGCGACAATCGCGTTATAGGCCACCGCGCCCACGCCGCCGGGCATGTAGGTGACGCGCATCGGTTTTTCGATAGCCTTCGTCTCCAGCAGGCTGACCTGAATCAGCTTGCAGGTGAGATCAAAGCCGCCGCCTGGTTTAGCCGGGGCGATACATTCGGTGCGGGACGGGGCATCCTGCGCCTGGACGACAGAGGCACTCAACAGCAATACGCTTGCAGCAAGGGTAGAAAGTAATTGTTTTTTCATCGTTTATCCTCACGCCGGAGAACCGGGAGTACGGGTACAGGTCTTTTTTCTGATTATGTGAACCACCTTGTGGCGATTCCGTTGCGTGATTGTTAAAACATTAACCTTTCATTTCCCTTTCACTGCGACACCAACTTTACAGGATGTGATATGCGTCTCTTACTCGCGGAAGATAATCGTGAGCTGGCTCACTGGCTGGAGAAAGCGCTGGTGCAGGGTGGCTTCGCCGTGGACTGTGTGAACGACGGCCGGGCGGCCGACCATCTGTTGCAGGGTGAAAGCTATGCCGTCGCCGTCCTGGATATCGGCATGCCCGGTTTTGACGGGCTGGAGGTGGTCCATCGCCTGCGCAAGCGCGGCCAGACGCTCCCCGTGCTGTTTCTCACTGCCCGCAGCAACGTGGCGGACAGGGTGACAGGGTTGAATGCCGGGGCGGATGACTATCTGCCGAAGCCGTTCGAGCTGGAGGAGCTCGATGCCCGGCTGCGCGCCCTGCTGCGCAGAAGCGAAGGGCGGACTCAGGAGCGTCAGCGCCTGGGGGAGCTGGAGTACGACGATGAAGGCTTTTTTCTGCTGCGCGATGAGCCGCTGTCCCTGACGCCGCGCGAGCTCTCTCTGCTGAAAGTGTTGATGCATCGCCGGACCCGACCCGTCTCCCGACAGCAGCTTTTCGACCAGGTGTTCAGCCTGAACGACGACGTTAGCCCGGAGAGTATCGACCTCTATATCCATCGCCTGCGCAAAAAGCTGAGCGGCAGCGGGGTGCGGGTAACCACCCTGCGCGGGCTTGGCTACGTGCTGGAGTGCGGCGATGAGGTGGGTTAAGCCGCAGTCGCTTTACTTTCAGCTGCTGCTTTTTCTGGGCCTGCCGTTGCTGCTGTTGTGGGGATTGTCCGCGTTTAACAGCTACGTCAGTGCGCTGCAGGCGGCGACGCAGGCCTACGACCGCACCCTGCTATCCTCGGCGCGGACGGTCTCCGAGAGGCTGGTGGTTCATGACGGCAGGCTCGAGGTGAATGTGCCCTGGGTGGTGCTCGACAGCTTTGAGCTCAACATGAACGACCGGCTTTACTACAAGGTGGTCGCCCCCGACGGGCGGGTGATCTCCGGTTATGACGATCTGCCGAAGATGCCCCCTTCAACGTCGCGTACCACGCTCTACCCGGCGCTGGCCTGGTTTTATCATACCGAATACCGCGGGCAGGCGATCCGCGTGGCGAAACTGCTCCAGCCCGTCAACGAGGACGGTATCGTCGGCATGGCGGAGATCTATGTCGCCGAAACGCTGCAGTCCCGCCGCTATCTCGCCAGCAGCTTGCTGTTCTCGTCATGGGTATCTCAGGGGATGCTGGTCCTGCTGACGCTGATTTTAACCGCCTGGCTGTTGCGCCGCGTGCTGCGCCCGATGCGCCAGCTCTCATCCCTGATGGTCCGGCGCGAGCCGGGGGTGCTGGCCCCGCTGCCCGAGTTGCTGCCCTGGTCAGAAACCCGACTGCTGATCGTGGCCTTCAACCGCTATATTGACCGGTTGCGCGGGGTGCTTTCGCGCCAGGAGCGCTTCAATGCCGATGCCTCTCATCAGCTCAAAACACCCTTAGCGGTGCTGAAAACCCAGGTCTCGGTTGCCCTGACGCGGGACGATCCGGCGCTGTGGCAGGAGAGCTTACGGGCGATGAACGTGACGCTGGATAACACCATCGTGCTGACCGAGCGCCTGTTACAGCTTGCGGCGGTGAAGCGTAAAGAGCAGGAGGAGCACCCGTTTGCCGCCGTCGATCTGGTGCAGGTGGTGCAGAATTGCTGCTTCTCCCGGCTGGCGCAGGCGCGCAGCAAAGCGATCGATCTGGGATACGACGGTGAGCAGCAGCCGGTGATAATCGAAGGAGATGAAGTTTTGCTGGGCGAGCTGTGCGCCAATCTGCTGGAGAATGCGATTAAATACACGCCGGAGCAGGGGATGGTGACGGTGTACCTGCGCACCCATAACGGCGCGGTTGAACTGAGCGTGGAAGACAGCGGACCGGGAATAGCCGAGGATCTGATCCCGCAGGCCATGCTGCCGTTTCGCCGTCTGGATAACGTGGGCGATGCCAGCGGATCGGGCATCGGTCTGGCGCTGGCGAGCGATATTGCCCGCCTGCACCGCAGCCATCTTCAGCTGTCGCGCAGCGAAACCTCTGGCGGGCTGTGCGTGAAAATGCGTTTTCTCCTGATGGCATAAAGGCAGATATTATCAAATCGTTACAAACTAATTGTCTGACGCACGCAGAGTCCATTGATCCCTGAGAGTCTCAGGGTAAAATCTCGCGGTTTTGGGACATTCATGAATAAAATTGTGCGGGATCACGACAATGAAAAAAGTGGCATTACTGGGCTTAAGCGGCCTGATGTTTGTATCTGCGGCGGCTAACGCTATCTCCTTTAACGGCTCGGCGGGCGAGGACTATACCCACCTGGGCTTTGGTCTTGGCACGGATAGCGCAGGTCTGGCGATGACCGGCGGCTGGACGCATAACGATGACGACGGCGATGCGGCAAGCCTGGGGCTGGGGTTCAATATCCCTCTTGGTCCATTCCTCGCAACCGTCGGCGGTAAAGGCATTTACACCAACCCGAACGACGGCGACGAAGGCTACGCGGCAGCGGTCGGCGGTGGCCTGCAGTGGAAAATTGGCGACAGCTTTGGCCTGTTTGGCGAGTACTACTACTCTCCGGACTCCCTCTCCAGCGGTATCGACAGCTATGAAGAAGCCAACGCCGGTGCGCGCTGGACCATTATGCGTCCGATTACCATTGAAGCGGGCTACCGCTACCTGAACCTGGCGGGCAAAGATGGCAACCGCGACAACGCCATTGCTGATGGCCCGTACGTGGGCGTGAGCGCAGGCTTCTGATCCCTTCGGCGCGGCGTTCTGCCGCGCCTGTTTCTCTCCCTCTCCCCGCCGATTGCGTTATAGTGTTTTCACCACCTAAGCGGGAGAACACAATGATAAACGTGGAGATGCTGTCCACTGGCGATGAAGTGCTGCATGGACAAATTACCGATACCAATGCGGCCTGGCTGGCTGATATTTTCTTTGAACAGGGATTGCCGTTAACACGGCGTAATACGGTGGGTGACTCGCTGGAGGCACTGGTTAACGTTTTGCGCGAGCGCAGCGAACACGCCGACGTGCTGATTGTGAATGGCGGGCTCGGCCCCACCAGCGACGATCTGAGCGCGCTGGCCGCCGCCACGGCAAAAGGCGAAGAGCTGGTGCTGCACACCGAGTGGCTCAGCCATATGGAACGTTTCTTCAGCGACCGCGGCAGGGTGATGGCGCCCAGTAACCGCAAGCAGGCCGAAATCCCGGCCAGCGCGGAGCTGGTGGATAACCCGGTTGGCACCGCATGCGGCTTTGCTATTCAGCTTAACCGCTGTCTGATGTTCTTCACCCCCGGCGTGCCCTCCGAATTTAAGGTGATGGTCGAACAGGAGATCCTGCCGCGACTGCGGGCCCGTTTTACCCTTCCTGAACCGCCGATTTGCCTGCGTCTTACTACCTTTGGTCGCTCCGAAAGCGATCTGGCCCAGAGCCTCGATCATCTCGCTTTACCGCCGGGCGTCACGATGGGGTATCGCTCTTCGATGCCGATTATCGAACTGAAACTCACCGGCCCGGCGACGGAAAAAGCCGCGATGCTGGCGCTGTGGCCAGAAGTTCAGCGCGTCGCGGGTGAGAATCTGATTTTTGAAGGCACCGAGGGGTTACCGGCGCAGATCGTTCGTGAACTGCAGGCCCGTCAGCTAGGCCTGACCCTGAGCGAGCAGTTCACCGGCGGGCTTCTGGCTCTGCAGTTATCCCGCGCCAACGCCTCGCTGCTGGCAAGCGAAGTGGTGCCTTCTCAGGAAGAGACCCTGGCGCAAACCGCGCACTGGGCCGCCGAACGTCGGGTGAACCACTTCGCCGGGCTGGCGCTGGCGATCTCCGGGCTGGAAGAGGAGCATCTTAACTTTGCCCTTTCTACTCCCGAAGGCACCCACGGCCTGCGCGTCAAAATGAGCGCCACGCGCTACAGCCTGGCGGTACGTCAGGAGGTCTGTGCGATGATGGCGCTGAATATGCTGCGTCGCTGGCTGAACGGCAAACCCGTTGCCAGCGAGCATGGCTGGATCAACGTGGTTGAGTCGCTGTTCCTGCCGTAACCGTTGCGCGCCGGGCTCCCCGCCCGGCGCCTGTTTGTCCAACCTGTTGTACTCGCCAGATTTTTTTCCGTGCTGTTTATCACATAATTCCACTGCTGCTTGTCCAGCAGGCTGGATAGCGCGCGAGATTTGAACTCGCTCACAAATAAACTCCCTCACAGCCGCAACACTGATTCCAGTATTCAGGACTGGAGTCCACTATGCTGGAATCAAGCAAAGTACCGGCGCTGACCCGCGCCATCGACATTCTCAACACCATTGCCCGTCTGGGGCCGTGCAGTGCCGCGACCATCATCGAGGAGCTCGGCATCCCGAAAAGCACCGCCTATCTGCTGCTGGGCGAGCTGAGAAAACAGCGCTTTCTGAGCCTCGATAACCAGGATAACTACTGCCTGTGGACCAAGCTGGTGGAGCTGGCAGGCCACGCCGTCAGCCGGATGGATCTGCGCGAGCTGGCGCGCCCGCGTCTGACCCGGCTGATGGACGAATGCGGCATGCTGTGCCATCTCGGCATCATCGATCACGATAACGCCTACTACATTCTGAAGATCGAGTCCCCGGCCACCATCAGCGTGCGCTCCCACGAGGGCAAAAGCCTGTCGCTCTCCCGTTCGGGCATTGGCAAGTGTCTGCTTGCCTGGCAACCCACCCAGACGCAGGAGGCGATTATCGCCGGCCTGAGCTGGGAGCGAGCCACCCCGACCACCATTACCGATCCCGGGCAGCTGCGTAGCGAGCTGGCACGCATTCGCGCCAGGGGCTGGAGCTTTGATAACGGCGAAGACTACCCCGACGTGCGCTGCGTGGCGGCCCCGGTCTTTAATGCCAGCAACGAACTCACCGCGGCGATCTCGGTGGTGGGCACCCGGCTGCAAATCAACGAGGACAACCGCGACTACCTGGCCGGTAAAGCCATTGCCTGCGCGAAAGACATTTCCCGCTTACTGGGCTGGAAAAGCCCCTTCGAACAACACGCCTCATAAAATGGAGAACATCATGACCCTACCAAAGATTAAACAGATCCGCGCCTGGTTCACCGGTGGCGCTACGGCAGAGAAGGGCGCTGGCGGCGGCGATTATCACGACCAGGGGGCTAACCACTGGATCGACGACCACATCGCCACCCCGATGAGCAAATACCCGCAGTATGAGCAGTCGCGCCAGTCGTTCGGCATTAACGTCCTCGGTACGCTGATTGTCGAAGTGGAGGCCGACAACGGCCAGACCGGTTTTGCCGTCTCCACCGCAGGAGAGATGGGCTGCTTTATCGTGGAGAAACACCTCAGCCGCTTTATTGAGGGCAAGTGCGTCAGCGACATCAAGCTCATCCACGACCAGATGCTCGGGGCGACCATGTTCTATGCAGGCTCTGGCGGGCTGGTGCTGAACACCATCTCCTGCATCGACCTGGCGCTGTGGGATCTGTTCGGCAAGGTGGTTGGGCTGCCGGTCTACAAGCTGCTGGGCGGTGCGGTACGGGATGAAATTCGTTTTTACGCCACCGGCGCGCGCCCGGACCTGGCGAAAGAGATGGGCTTCATCGGCGGTAAAATGCCGACTCATCGGGGGCCGCACGACGGCGACGCCGGGATCCGCCAGGATGTGGCGATGGTGGCGGAGTACCGGGAAAAATGTGGCCCTTATTTCTGGCTGATGCTGGACTGCTGGATGAGCCAGGATGTGAATTACGCCACGAAGCTGGCCCACGCCTGCGCGCCCTATAACCTGAAGTGGATTGAAGAGTGCCTGCCGCCGCAGCAGTATGAAGGCTACCGCGAGCTGAAGCGCAATGCCCCGCCGGGCATGATGGTAACCAGCGGCGAGCACCACGGCACCCTGCAGTCCTTCCGCACGCTATCGGAGACCGGGATCGACATCATGCAGCCGGACGTGGGCTGGTGCGGCGGCTTAACCACGCTGGTGGAGATCGCCGCCATCGCCAAAGCCCGTGGGCAGCTGGTGGTGCCGCACGGCTCGTCGGTCTACTCCCATCACGCGGTGATCACCTTCACCAACACGCCGTTCAGCGAATTCCTGATGACCAGCCCGGACTGCGCCACGCTGCGTCCGCAGTTTGACCCGATCCTGCTCGATGAACCGGTGCCGGTGAATGGCCGCATCCACAAATCGGTGCTGGATAAACCCGGTTTCGGCGTCGAGCTCAACCGTGACTGCGCCCTGAAACGTCCTTACAGCCACTAAACCGCCGCGCCGCGCACCGGCGTGGCGTCACCGTTCACTGAGGATTGTCTATGAGTATGACTCTGCTTGACGGCGTGGTCAGGAAAAACCGCGCCCGTCTGATCCCGTTTATGCTGGCGCTGTACGTGCTGGCGTTTCTGGATCGCTCTAACATCGGCTTCGCCAAGGAGAGCTACCAGATCGATACCGGGCTCAGCAACGAAGCCTACGCGCTCGGGGCCGGGATCTTCTTTGTGGTCTATGCCCTGCTGGGGGTTCCCGCCAACCTGCTGATGCGCAAATTCGGTGCCCGGACGTGGATTGGCACCACCACGCTGCTGTGGGGATTCCTCTCTGCGGCGATGGCGTGGGCCGATACCGAAAGCAAATTCCTGCTGATCCGCACCCTGCTGGGGGCGGCGGAAGCGGGCTTCTTCCCCGGCATGATTTACCTTACCTCCCAGTGGTTCCCCCAGCGCAACCGCGCCAGCATCATGGGGCTGTTCTACATGGGCGCGCCGCTGGCGCTGTCGCTCGGATCGCCGCTCTCCGGCGCGCTGCTGGAGATGCATGGCTTTATGGGCCACCCCGGCTGGTTCTGGATGTTTGTTATCGAAGGGCTGATCGCCGTGGGGGCCGGGGTCTTTACCTTCTTCTGGCTTGACGATACGCCGCAGCAGGCACGCTTCCTGAACGCAGAGGAGAAACAGGCGCTGATCAACCAGCTGGCGAGTGAAGAGCAGAGCAAAGCGACGTCACGCCTGAGCGATGCCCTGCGCAATGGCCGGGTCTGGCAGCTGGCCTTTATCTACATGACCATTCAGATTGCCGTTTACGGGCTGATCTTCTTCCTGCCGACCCAGGTCGCTGCGTTGCTTGGCACCAAAGTGGGCTTTACCGCCTCGGTGGTGGCGGCGATCCCGTGGGTTGCGGCGCTGTTTGGCACCTGGCTTATTCCGCGTTATTCCGACCGCACCGGCGAACGGCGCAATATCGCCACCCTGACGCTGCTGGCCGCCGGTATTGGGGTGGGTGTCTCGGGGCTGGTGTCGCCGGTACTGGCGATAATGGCCCTGTGCGTGGCCGCGGTGGGGTTCATTGCCGTGCAGCCGGTTTTCTGGACCATGCCGACGCAGCTGCTCTCCGGCACCGCGCTGGCGGCAGGGATTGGCTTCGTCAACCTGTTTGGCGCGGTGGGCGGTTTTCTCGCCCCGCTCATCCGGGTGGAAGCCCAGAACGTCTTTGGCAGCGATGCCGCCGGGCTGCTGGCGCTGGCCGCCATCGCCATTCTCGGATCGCTGGCGATCTTCGTGCTGGGGGTGACCCGCTCCGTGCCGCAGGCCGACCGCATACATCATTAATTTTCAGGGAGTTATTATGCAGAACGTTCTTTCTAACCCTTTTAAGCAGGCCCTGCGAAACGGCGAACCGCAGATTGGGCTGTGGCTGAGTTCCACCTCGTCCTACATGGCGGAGATAGCGGCAACCTCAGACTATGACTGGCTGTTAATCGACGGGGAGCATGCGCCTAACACCGTTCAGGATCTCTACCACCAGCTGCAGGCGATTGCCCCTTATGCCAGCCAGCCGGTGATCCGCCCGGTTGACGGCGAGCGCAGCCTGATCAAACAGGTGCTGGATATTGGTGCCAGAACGCTGCTGATCCCGATGGTCGACAGCGCAGAGCAGGCGCGGGAGATCGTCTCGGCTACGCGCTATCCGCCGCTGGGCACGCGCGGCGTCGGGGCAGGGGTGGCGCGAGCGGCGCGCTGGGGACGAGTCGAAAATTACATGGCTCAGGCCAATGACGAGCTCTGCCTGCTGATTCAGGTGGAGAGCAAAACTGCGCTGGATAACCTGGATGCGATCCTGGAAGTGGAGGGGATTGACGGCGTGTTTATCGGTCCGGCCGATCTGTCGGCGTCGCTGGGTTATCCGGACAACGCCGGGCACCCGGAAGTCCAGGCGATTATCGAGCGCAGCATTCGCCGCATTTGTGCTGCGGGTAAAGCCGCAGGCTTTCTTGCAGTCGATCCACAGATGGCGCAAAAGGCGCTGAGCTGGGGGGCGACCTTTGTTGCGGTAGGCGTGGACACCATGCTCTACACCGACGCCCTCGACAGGCGGCTGGCGATGTTCAAAACGCCATTATCCGCAGCCAGTAAAACGAGTTATTAATCAGGGGCAGCCCGGCAGTGACGTTCTGCCGGGCGCTTGCTAAACCAGCGCCTGTGCCAGCAGGCTAATGGGATGCTCGCAGCGCTTGTGGGTGGACATCTCAATCTGCCATTTACAGGTTTCACAGTCGGTCACCACAAGATCCGCGCCGCTCTCCTCAATCTGGCGGAACAGCGGGGCACCGATTGCCTGTGATGTTTCGTAGTTTTCCCGCTTAAAGCCGTAGGTACCCGCGATGCCGCAGCAGCGCGAATCCAGCACCGTTAGCTCCAGCCCGGGGATCAGCCGCAGCAGCTCCAGCGTATAGAGAGCCCAGCCCATTTTTTCCATATGGCATGGCGTGTGATAGACCACTTTCAGCGGTAACGCCTTCAGGGGCAACGTCTGTCCGCCGTCCAGCCTGCGCCACAGAAAGCGCGTCGCCAGCTCGATATGTTCCCGCAAGCCGCTGTTATCGACATCCAGCAGGTGCGGATACTCATCGCGCAGCGTAAAGGTACAGGTGGACGAGGTCGCCAGCACCGGGATCCCCTTGTCGACAATGGCCTCGCGCAGCGACGAAACGTTGCTTTTCGCCTGCCTGCGCGCTTTATCCGTAAACCCGTTGGCGATGAGCGGGACGCCGCAGCACTTCTCTTTGCTGAGAAGCTGTACCCCGGTCCCCATGGCGTTAAGCACTTTCAGCAGATCTTTTCCCAGCTGCGGATGGTTGTAGTTCACGTAACAGCCGTGGAAGAAGGCGACCTGTTCGGCAAACTGCGTCTGTTCCGCTGCAACGGATTTATACCAGCGGCGGAAAGTCCCGTGAGAATATTTTGGCAGGCTGCGGTGATGGTCGATTTTAAGCGTGGCGTCCAGCAGCTTGCGCACCGGCGGGAGTGAGGTAGCGGCATTCACCAGCGGGGCAAAGGGCGTGGAGAGGCTGCCCATCAGATCGGTATGGCTCAGAATGACGTCCCGCAATGACGGTTTTTGCCTGCTGTAGCGCGCCCGGGCGCGCTGGATGATATCCCCGATGTTGACATCCGACGGGCAGGCCACCTCGCAGCGTTTACAGTTGATGCAGTATTTCAGCGCCTCATCGTAGAGCCTGCCGTCCTTCAGGCGCAGGCGCTCGCCGTCGGGCCCCGCCTGCTTCGGACCGGGATAGCGCGGGCTCACGCCGCTGACCGGGCAGACCGTAGTGCAGACCGTGCATTTAATGCAGCTTTCGAAACGGGTATCGTTCATTGTTCAGCCTCCGTGCGCTGAATAATCTGCTCCGCAACGTAGATTGCCGTTACGGCACAAACGCCGCCGCCACAGCCCTGGGTGATGGGATCGTAGCCGCCCAGCACGGAGCCGATGGCGAAAAGATTGCCGATCGCCTTACCGGAAAGCTGCGGGTGCAGATGGGTATCCACGATAACGCCGAACTGCTGCCAGGGCTGCGGCGTAAAGAAATCGCTCTGATACCAGTCCGCGCGAGACGGACTTTGCCTGACATCCAGGCCCAGAATGGCTTCCCGGATCCCCTCGCGGGTGCTCAGCAGCCCGTTGCTGAAGAAGCTGCCGCTTGCCAGCACGGTGAAGTGCGCGCGCAGGGGAATATCGCCATGGTTGCGCGTCCATACCTCGCTGACTGCCCCGTCGGTCAGGGTGATTTTTTTCACCTCGTCTCCCGCCATCCACACGCCACCCTGCGCCACAAATTTGCGCTGGAGCTGGGTATGGAGGCGAATGCCGGGCACCGAAGGTGGAAGCCCAGGCAGTAACCCGAGCGTGCAGGGCAGGCGATCCGAAAGCCAGCGCCAGAGCCTGTTGTCGCTTAAGCCAAAGCAGGCGGGCATAAAGAGCGCGTCACATGTTTCGCCGAGCGGCCTGAGGGCATCGTACAGCAGCGACCATCTCTCCTCGTTATCCAGAAAACGGGCAATATTCACCGCGCGAAACTCGCTCGGGTTATCGCGCAGGACATCCAGTTCGGGCAGCTCAATCTCGGCCGCCTCGGCGTTAACGCCCTGGCGACACAGCGAGGCCGCCGCAAGATGGGGCTGAAAATCAAGAAAACCGCTGATGCCCACCACCCGCACGCGCGCGGCATTAAAGGGGGCAACGGGCACCTCTTCAGGGCTAAGCCAGGCGGAGCGCAGTTTGCCAAGCGGCGTGATCCGCTGATGATTTTGCCTGGCGCTCCCCTGCAGACGCGCGCCGCACTCCGCCAGCAGCGCTTCGGTTTCCAGCGCCAGGCGGTCAATATGCTGTGCGCCAGTCAGGTGATAAGGGTGCTCCGGCGGCAGTTTATCGCGGTAGCTTTCGTCCACCAGATCCAGCGAGCCCGAGGAGAAGTGCAGGGCGCTCTGGCCCCGGGTGATAATGGCGCAGCGCAGCCCCTGCTTCGTGAGTTTGATGCCGCAGAGCAAGCCCGCCAGCCCGCCGCCGACAATCACCGTATCAAATTTCATCCTGTTGCTCCTTCTCAAGACCGCAAAGCCCCTGGTAGACCCAGCGGGTAAACTCGGTTTCGCGCAGGGCATCGCCCCAGGCGACAGGCTGAATGCCTTTCCAGCGTTCATTTAAAAAAGCGCTGAGCTGATCCAGCGACTGGGTGGCGGTAGTGGTATTAAAACGCTGCAACAACCCGGCGGCACGACAGGCGCAGAGTTCGCCCTGGCAGGTGCCCATGCCCACGCGGGTGCGGCGACGGAGATCGAGCAGGCTATTGACCGTCAGATTCTCGACCGCGTACTGCACTTCACCGGCGGTGACGGCTTCACATTCGCAGACCAGACTGCGGCTAAGCCGCCCTTCACCCAGCCAGGCCGGCGTCCTGTCGCCATGGCGATAGACGGCCGACCCGCGCAGCGGGGCAGGGAGGGAGATGATCTTTTGCAGCGTTTTCTCGGTGGGCTGCCGCGATCCGGGCAGCGGTTGTTCTGCGGTGACGCAGGGCTGGCTATTGCCCAGCTTGCGGCAGACGGCATCGGTCGCAAGCTGGGCCATCAGGCGGTAGGTCATCAGCTTGCCGCCGGTAATGGTAATGAACCCCTCCATGCCGTCGCGCTCAGCGTGATCGAGAAGCACGATGCCCCGGCTAACGTTACGTCCGCTCGGATCGTTATCGCTGGCGACCAGCGGACGTACTCCGGCATAGGCACGGAGAATGCGGGTCTGCGCCATCACCGGGGCCAGTTTTTCCCCTTCGCGCAGCAGGATATCCACCTCTTCGGCGGTCACGCGATTGTCATCAATCTGGCTGTAGTCGACGTGGGTCGAGGTCGTCCCGATTAACGAAATGGTATCGCCGGGGACGAGGATATCGGCATCGGACGGTTTGCGGCAGCGGTTGATCACGTGGTTATTAATACGGTGGTCGAGGATCAGCAGCGAGCCTTTTGCCGGGAACATGCGAACCGACAGGTCGGCGTATTCCGCGATGCGCTGTCCCCAGATCCCAGCGGCATTGACGACCACGGAGGCAAACAGCTCGCTGTATTCGTTGTATTGCGCGTTAAACAGCCGCACGCCACAGATGCGATCGCCTTCGCGGATAAGCCCGGTGACGTCGTGTCCGGTCAGAATGCGCGCGCCATGCTCGCGGGCGTCCAGCATATTGGCGGCCGTCAGGCGAAAAGGATCAACCGTACCGTCAGGCACTTTCACCGCCCCCGTCAGAGCCGGGTTGACCGAGGGCTCAATGCGGCGCGCCAGGGCCGGGTCGATGACCTCGGCCGCAATCCCCGCCGCCCGGCAGGCGGTAATAAAGGTCGACTGAAAGGCGAGATCGTCTTCGGGAAGGGTGATAAAGAGACCGTCGGTCGGTTCGATGCAGTGGCGGGCGATGCGCCGCAGGATCTGATTTTCGGCAATACACTCGCGTGCGGATTCACCGTCGGTGACCGCATACCGTGCGCCGCTGTGCAGCAGACCATGGTTACGACCGGTTGCGCCTGTCGCAATATCATGGCGCTCCAGAAGCGTGACGCTCAGGCCGCGAAGGGCGCAATCGCGTGCGATCCCGGCACCCGTTGCACCACCGCCAATGATAATCACATCGCTGTAACCTGGATCGTGAATTGTCATTGTCATCCCTCAGTGTTCGTTTTTTATCATTTAGCCACATGAAAACTGTGGTTTGTTTGATTTCGAACACAAACGAGCGAAATTCGAAACTGAAACAGCGTTTCGTGCGCCTTTTTGCGCATTTTGTCATATTTCTGTAACAATATGTGCGTTGATTCACAGTAACAATCACCGTGATTTCTTAACATCCCCGCCTCTGGAATTCAGGTGCGAGCCACCTGCTCATTCACTTCAAGGCCACGGAGGCTGTCATGCTCAGTATCTTCAAACCTGCGCCGCACAGGGCGCGTCTGCCTGAGGCAGAAATAGATCCGCTCTACCGCCGTCTGCGTTGGCAAATTTTCCTGGGGATCTTCTTCGGGTACGCGGCGTACTACCTTGTACGTAAAAACTTTGCGCTCGCCATGCCGTATCTGGTGGAGCAGGGCTTCTCCCGTGGCGATCTCGGCTTCGCGCTGTCGGGGATCTCTATCGCCTACGGGTTTTCCAAATTCATTATGGGCTCCGTGTCGGATCGCTCGAATCCGCGCGTGTTCCTGCCCGCCGGTCTGATCCTGGCGGCAGCGGTGATGCTGTTTATGGGCTTTGTTCCCTGGGCAACCTCCAGCATTGCCATCATGTTCGTCCTGCTGTTCCTCTGCGGCTGGTTCCAGGGCATGGGGTGGCCGCCATGCGGACGCACCATGGTGCACTGGTGGTCGCAGAAAGAGCGTGGCGGCATTGTGTCGGTGTGGAACTGCGCCCATAACGTGGGTGGCGGTATTCCGCCTCTGCTGTTCCTGCTGGGGATGGCCTGGTTCAACGACTGGCACGCTGCGCTCTATATGCCTGCCTTCGGTGCCATCGTGGTGGCGATTATCGCCTTCGCTCTGATGCGCGACACGCCGCAGTCCTGTGGCCTGCCGCCGATTGAAGAGTACAAAAACGACTACCCGGATGATTACAGCGAGCAGCATGAAGAAGAGCTGACCGCAAAACAGATCTTCATGAAGTACGTGCTGCCTAACAAACTGCTGTGGTACATCGCGGTGGCGAACGTCTTCGTCTACCTGCTGCGTTACGGCATCCTCGACTGGTCGCCGACCTACCTGAAAGAGGTGAAGCACTTCGCGCTGGATAAATCGTCCTGGGCCTACTTCCTGTACGAATATGCCGGGATCCCGGGCACCCTGATTTGCGGCTGGATGTCGGACAAAGTGTTTAAAGGTAACCGCGGCGCAACGGGGGTGTTCTTCATGACCCTGGTGACCATCGCGACCGTTGTCTACTGGCTCAACCCGCCAGGTAATCCGGGTGTGGATATGGCCTGTATGATCGTTATCGGCTTCCTGATTTATGGTCCGGTTATGCTGATTGGTCTGCACGCCCTCGAACTGGCACCGAAAAAAGCGGCGGGGACGGCGGCAGGCTTTACCGGTCTGTTCGGCTACCTCGGCGGCTCGGTCGCAGCGAGCGCCATTGTCGGCTACACCGTTGACTTCTTCGGCTGGGACGGCGGCTTTATGGTGATGATTGGCGGTAGCGTGCTGGCGGTACTGCTGCTGATTGTGGTCATGATCGGTGAAAAACGTCACCACGCGGAAGTGCAGGCGCGTCGTCAATAAGGTGCAGGTTTATGGCTGGATAACCAGGTGGCGGCTTCGCCTGACCCGGCCTGTGAACTGCGGTTTTGTAGGTCGGGTAAGCGAAGCGCCACCCGACACAATCACATCTCGATCTCAATATCCCCTTTTGCCCGGCAGCAGCAGGGCAAAATTTCCCCTTCGTTGATAAAGGCCAGCGGTTCGGTGACCCAGTCAACCTGACCGGCAACCAGACGACAGCGGCAGGAGCCGCAGTAACCTTCGCGGCACTGGTATTCAACGGCAATCTGATGGGATTCCAGCGCAATAAGCAGGGAGGGGTGCTCTTCCTGGCACAGAACTTCTGTGCCAGAAAGACGAAGCGTCACGCGGCTCATCAGAGCTGGAAGTCGCTCAAATCGTCGGTGTTAACTTCAGAGTCAATCTGACCGACCAGGTAGGAGCTCACTTCCACTTCCTGCGGCGCAACCTGGACGTTATCGGACACCAGCCAGGTGTTGATCCACGGGATCGGGTTGGAGCGGGTCTGGAACGGCAGGTCGAGACCGACCGCCTGCATACGGATGTTGGTGATGTACTCCACGTACTGGCAGAGAATATCTTTGTTCAGGCCGATCATGGAGCCGCCCTGGAACAGATATTCCGCCCACTCTTTCTCCTGCTGGGCCGCCTGGACAAACAGGTCATAGCTCTCCTGTTTGCACTCTTCAGCAATCTCGGCCATCTCCGGATCGTCCACGCCGCTGCGCAGCAGGTTCAGCATATGCTGGGTGCCGGTCAGGTGCAGGGCTTCATCGCGGGCGATCAGGCGAATGATTTTGGCGTTGCCTTCCATCAGCTCGCGTTCCGCGAAGGCGAAGGAGCAGGCGAAGCTGACGTAGAAGCGGATCGCTTCCAGCGCGTTCACGCTCATCAGGCACAGGTAGAGTTTTTTCTTCAGCTCACGCAGGTTCACGGTGACGGTTTTGCCGTTCACGCTGTGGGTGCCTTCACCCAGCAGATGCCAGTAGCTGGTCATCTCGATCAGGTCGTCATAGAAGTGGGAAATGCCTTCCGCGCGCTTCAGGATCTGGTCGTTGGTGACGATATCATCGAAGACAATCGCCGGATCGTTGACGATGTTACGGATGATATGGGTGTAGGAGCGGGAGTGGATCGTCTCGGAGAACGCCCAGGTCTCAACCCAGGTTTCCAGCTCCGGGATGGAGATCAGCGGCAGCAGGGCCACGTTCGGGCTGCGCCCCTGGATGGAATCCAGCAGGGTCTGATACTTCAGGTTGCTGAGGAAGATGTGCTTTTCGTGATCCGGCAGGGCCTGGAAGTCGATACGGTCGCGGGAAACGTCAACTTCTTCCGGACGCCAGAAGAAAGAGAGTTGCTTTTCGATCAGCTTTTCGAAGATGTCATATTTTTGCTGATCGTAGCGCGCCACGTTGACCGGCTGGCCGAAGAACATCGGCTCTTTGAGCTGGTCGTTTTTCGTCTGTGAAAAGGTGGTGTATGCCATTGAAGTGAGTCCTGTTGAAATTGTATTGCCCGGCGGCACTGCGTTTGCCGGGCCTACAAAACCGTAGGCCGGGTAAGCGTAGCGCCACCCGGCATTAACATTAAATCTTACATGCGCCGCTTTCGCAGCCGTCATCCTGAATAGATGGGACCAGATCGTCCTGCGCATCTTCCGCACCGTCGCGGGTGTTTTGATAGTACAGGGTTTTCACGCCAAATTTGTAGGCGGTGAGCAGGTCTTTCAGCAGCTGCTGCATCGGCACTTTCCCTGACGGGAAGCGTGACGGATCGTAGTTGGTGTTCGCAGAGATCGACTGGTCGATAAACTTCTGCATGATACCCACCAGCTGCAGGTAGCCGTCGTTATTTGGCATCTCCCACAGCAGCTCGTAGTTGTTTTTCAGCAGCTCGTAGTCCGGCACCACCTGGCGCAGGATCCCGTCTTTCGACGCTTTGATGCTGACGTGACCGCGCGGCGGCTCAATACCGTTGGTGGCGTTGGAGATCTGCGAAGAGGTCTCGGACGGCATCAGGGCAGAGAGCGTGGAGTTACGCAGGCCGTGAGTCTTGATGGATTCGCGAAGCGCTTCCCAGTCAAGATGCAGCGGCTCATTGGCGATCGCATCCAGGTCTTTCTTGTAGGTGTCGATCGGCAGAATGCCTTTGGCGTAGGTGGTTTCGTTGAACCACGGGCAGGCACCCTGTTCGATGGCCAGCTCGTTCGAGGCTTTCAGCAGGTAGTACTGAATGGCTTCGAAGGTCTGGTGCGTCAGGTTGTTAGCGCTGCCGTCGGAGTAGCGTTTGCCGTTTTTCGCCAGCCAGTAAGCGTAGTTAATCACGCCAATACCCAGCGTACGACGACCCATCGCACCGCGTTTTGCTGCCGGGATAGGGTAATCCTGATAATCCAGCAGCGCATCCAGAGCACGTACCGCCAGCACCGCCAGCTCTTCCAGCTCGTCGAGGCTGTTGATTGCACCCAGGTTAAACGCGGAGAGCGTACAGAGGGCGATTTCGCCGTTTTCGTCGTTAACATCTTCCAGCGGTTTGGTCGGCAGGGCGATCTCCAGACACAGGTTGGATTGGCGCACAGGCGCAACCACCGGATCGAACGGGCTGTGGGTGTTGCAGTGGTCGACGTTCTGGATGTAGATACGGCCGGTAGAGGCACGTTCCTGCATCATCAGCGAGAACAGCTCAACCGCTTTCACGCGCTGCTTACGGATGCTGTCGTCGTTTTCGTACTGCACGTACAGACGCTCGAATTCGTCCTGATCGGCGAAGAAGGCGTCGTACAGGCCCGGGACGTCGGACGGGCTGAACAGGGTGATGTCACCGCCTTTCAGCAGACGGGTGTACATCAGCTTGTTGATCTGCACGCCGTAGTCCATGTGGCGCACGCGGTTGCCTTCCACGCCACGGTTGTTTTTCAGTACCAGCAGGCTTTCGACTTCCAGATGCCACATCGGGTAGAACAGGGTGGCCGCACCACCGCGCACGCCGCCCTGAGAGCAGGATTTCACCGCGGTCTGGAAGTGTTTGTAGAACGGGATACAGCCGGTGTGGAACGCTTCACCGCCGCGAATTGGGCTGCCCAGGGCACGAATACGACCGGCGTTGATGCCGATACCGGCACGCTGGGAAACGTATTTCACAATGGCGCTGGAGGTAGCGTTGATGGAATCCAGGCTGTCGCCGCACTCGATCAGCACGCAGGAGCTGAACTGGCGGGTTGGGGTGCGCACGCCAGACATGATCGGCGTTGGCAGAGAAATTTTAAAGGTGGAAACGGCATCGTAGAAACGCTTCACGTATTCCAGACGGGTTTCACGCGGGTAGTTAGAGAACAGGCAGGCCGCCACCAGAATGTAGAGGAACTGGGCGCTCTCGTAGATTTCGCCGGTCACGCGGTTCTGGACCAGGTATTTACCTTCCAGTTGCTTCACCGCGGCGTAGGAGAAGTTCATATCACGCCAGTGATCGATAAACCCGTCCATCTGCCTGAACTCTTCTTCCGTGTAGTCTTCCAGCAGATGCATGTCGTACTTGCCGAGCTCAACCATCTTCACCACATGATCGAACAGCGCTGGCGGCTCAAACTGGCCGTAGGCTTTTTTACGCAGGTGGAAAATCGCCAGACGGGCAGCGAGGTACTGATAATCCGGTGCTTCGCGGGAGATGAGATCCGCCGCGGCTTTGATAATGGTTTCGTGGATATCAGACGTTTTGATGCCGTCATAGAACTGGATATGGGAGCGCAGTTCAACCTGAGAAATCGATACGTTATTCAGCCCTTCTGCTGCCCAGTCGAGAACTCGATGGATTTTGTCCAGATTGATACGCTCGGTAGCACCGTCGCGCTTTGTCACCAGCAGACTCTGATTCATGTGGGTTTTTACCTGTCCGTGAAAAATGAAAATATCCCCTGCTTATCCACAGGCCTCTGTGGATAAATACTATATATAGGGGTTTTACGATAAGGATAACGCTAGATGGTGAGTATTCTAGTAAGGATTCTTTTCAGCACAAGAGTTGATTTTGAGGTTAAATTCAGGTTGCCAAAGCGTGATAAAGGCTAAGTCCACGAACCATAAGGCCTGGACGAGATGTCAATATTCAGCAAAAAAAAACGAAAATTTGATCGAGTGCTGATTTCTTCAACGCATGGCCAAGATTGCGCAACCTTTGCTGCGCAATCTTTATAAGGAATCTGAATGACGTTAGTCGTTTTTGGCGGTTGTGTGCAACATATAGTTAACATCCACGCCGGGTGCCAGTTTGAACTTGTCGGTGAGCGGATTGTAGTGCAGGCCGGTCATGTGCTGCTCTTTCAGCCAGGTGCCGTCGACCCAGCTCAGCAGTTCCGCCGGCTTGATGAATTTTTTCACGTCGTGAGTGCCTTTTGGCACCATCCGCAGCACATACTCTGCGCCGACTACCGCCATCAGCCACGCCTTGCCGTTGCGGTTGATGGTGGAGAAGAACACCTGGCCGCCCGGTTTTACCAGCGCCGCACAGGCTTTTACCACCGATTGCGGGTCGGGAACGTGCTCCAGCATTTCCATGCAGGTGACGACGTCATACTGCTGGGCGTGCTCCGCCGCGTGGGCTTCCACCGTTTCCTGCACGTACTCCACCTGAATACCGCTTTCCAGCGCGTGCAGACGTGCCACCTGCAGCGGCTCAAAGCCCATATCCAGTCCGGTTACCGTGGCGCCTTCGCGCGCCATGCTCTCGGCCAGGATGCCGCCGCCGCAGCCCACATCGAGCACCTTTTTACCGAACAGGCCGCCGGAACGCTCCGCGATATAGCCCAGGCGCAGGGGGTTAATGCGGTGCAACGGTTTGAACTCACCTTCAAGATCCCACCAGCGTGAGGCCACGGCTTCAAATTTGGCGATCTCTTCGTGGTCGACGTTTTGAGCCACCGGGGATTTTTCCGCATTCATGGACGCTTTTACTCCGTAATTTAAAGACGAGGAAGTATATCAGGATAACAAAGCAAATTAGTTTAAACCTAAGCGGGTGTGTTATAATTTCCGACCTTTGAATCCGGGATACAGTAGAGGGATAGCGGTTAGATGAGCGACCTTGCGAGAGAAATTACACCGGTTAACATCGAGGAAGAGCTGAAGAGCTCCTATCTGGATTATGCGATGTCGGTCATTGTTGGCCGAGCGCTGCCGGATGTCCGCGATGGACTTAAGCCGGTACACCGTCGCGTACTATACGCCATGAACGTATTGGGCAATGACTGGAATAAAGCGTACAAAAAATCTGCCCGTGTCGTTGGTGACGTAATCGGTAAATACCATCCTCATGGTGATTCCGCGGTGTACGACACCATCGTCCGTATGGCGCAGCCATTCTCGCTGCGTTACATGCTGGTTGATGGTCAGGGTAACTTCGGTTCTATCGACGGCGACTCCGCTGCGGCAATGCGTTATACGGAAATCCGCCTGGCGAAGATTGCCCATGAGCTGATGGCCGATCTGGAAAAAGAGACGGTAGATTTTGTCGACAACTATGACGGCACGGAAAAAATTCCTGACGTTATGCCGACGAAGATCCCTAACCTGCTGGTAAACGGTTCGTCCGGTATCGCCGTAGGTATGGCGACCAACATTCCACCGCACAACATCACTGAAGTGATCAACGGCTGCCTGGCCTATATCGACGATGAAGACATCAGCATTGAAGGGCTGATGGAACACATCCCGGGCCCGGACTTCCCGACTGCAGCGATTATCAATGGCCGTCGCGGTATCGAAGAAGCGTACCGTACCGGTCGCGGCAAGATCTATATTCGTGCCCGCGCCGAAGTCGAAGCGGATGCCAAAACTGGCCGTGAGACCATCATCGTCCACGAAATTCCGTATCAGGTGAACAAAGCGCGCCTGATCGAGAAGATTGCCGAGCTGGTTAAAGAGAAACGTATTGAAGGTATCAGCGCGCTGCGTGATGAGTCTGATAAAGACGGCATGCGTATCGTGATTGAAATCAAACGCGACGCGGTAGGGGAAGTGGTTCTGAACAACCTCTACTCCCTGACTCAGCTTCAGGTCTCCTTCGGTATCAACATGGTGGCACTGCACCATGGTCAGCCGAAGATCATGAACCTGAAAGACATTCTGAGCGCGTTCGTGCGTCACCGCCGTGAAGTGGTGACCCGTCGTACCATTTTCGAACTGCGTAAAGCCCGCGATCGTGCACACATCCTCGAAGCGCTGGCCGTCGCGCTGGCGAACATCGACCCGATCATCGAACTGATCCGTCGTGCGCCAACGCCTGCCGAAGCGAAAGCGGGCCTGATCGCCAAACCGTGGGATCTGGGCAACGTTTCCTCCATGCTGGAACGTGCCGGTGACGATGCTGCGCGTCCTGAGTGGCTGGAGCCGCAGTACGGTATTCGCGATGGCAAATACTGGCTGACCGAACAGCAGGCACAGGCGATTCTGGATCTGCGTCTGCAGAAACTGACCGGCCTTGAGCACGAAAAACTGCTCGACGAGTATAAAGAGCTGCTGGAGCAGATCGCTGAACTGCTGCACATTCTGGGCAGCGCCGATCGCCTGATGGAAGTGATCCGCGAAGAGCTGGAGCTGGTCCGCGATCAGTTCGGCGATGAGCGTCGCACTGAAATCACCGCTAACTCGGCGGATATCAACATCGAAGACCTGATTAACCAGGAAGACGTTGTTGTGACCCTGTCTCACCAGGGCTACGTGAAGTACCAGCCGTTAACCGACTACGAAGCACAGCGTCGTGGCGGGAAGGGCAAATCGGCGGCACGTATTAAAGAAGAAGACTTTATCGACCGCCTGCTGGTGGCCAACACCCACGACACCATCCTCTGCTTCTCCAGCCGGGGCCGTCTGTACTGGATGAAGGTCTATCAGCTGCCGGAAGCGAGCCGTGGCGCGCGTGGACGTCCAATCGTCAACCTGCTGCCGCTGGAGCAAAACGAACGCATCACCGCGATCCTGCCGGTTCGCGAGTACGCTGAAGGCGTAAACGTCTTTATGGCGACCGCCAGCGGTACGGTGAAGAAAACTGCCCTGACCGAGTTCAGCCGCCCACGTTCTGCCGGCATTATTGCCGTCAACCTGAACGAAGGCGATGAACTGATTGGTGTGGATCTGACTTCAGGCTCTGACGAAGTGATGCTGTTCTCTGCCGCCGGTAAAGTGGTGCGCTTTAAAGAGAACGCGGTGCGCGCGATGGGTCGTACGGCGACCGGCGTTCGCGGCATCAAGCTGGCGGGTGAAGACAGTGTGGTCTCCCTGATCGTTCCACGTGGCGAAGGCGCAATCCTCACCGTCACCCAGAACGGTTACGGTAAACGTACCGCGCAGGACGAATACCCAACCAAGTCCCGTGGCACCCAGGGCGTTATCTCGATCAAAGTCACCGAGCGCAACGGTTCCGTTGTTGGCGCGGTACAGGTCGACGATGCCGACCAGATCATGATGATCACCGATGCCGGTACGCTGGTGCGTACCCGCGTGTCGGAAATCAGCGTGGTCGGGCGTAACACCCAGGGCGTGATCCTCATCCGTACCGCGGAAGATGAAAACGTGGTGGGTCTGCAGCGTGTCGCTGAGCCAGTAGATGATGAAGAGCTCGACTCTATCGACGGTAGCGTGGCAGAAGGTGACGATGAAATCGCACCGGAAGCGGAAACCGACGATGATGCGGCAGATGATGCCGAAGAGTAATCTCTCCTGACGATAAAGGGCCGGTTTCCGGCCCTTTTCTTTTGCTGCGGCCCTGAATTGCAGACAACCGAACGTTGCGACGGCGGCGATTTACCGCTACCTTAACCCATTCCTTGTGATCCTGACGGCGGAGCCTCGCCCCCTTGAAATACCTCGTCTCCTTTCGAACCACGCTGAAAGTTTCTCGCTATCTTTTTCGGGCGCTGGCGCTCCTGATTTGGGTGCTGATCGCACTGTTTTCGGTGTTTTACATCGTCAATGCGTTGCACCAGAAGGAGGCGGAGATCCGCCAGGAGTTTAGTCTCAGCTTCGATCAGTCCCAGCGCTATATTCAGCGAACGTCGGACGTCATGAAGGAGCTCAAGTACATCGCCGAGAACCGTCTGACGGCGGAAAACGGCGTTCTGGCTATGCGCGGACGCGACAGTAAAGCGGATGTCCCCAACTTTGAACCTCTGTTCCCCGACTCTGACTGCTCGGCGATGGGCTCCGCATGGCGGGGTTCGCTGGAGTCGCTGGCCTGGTTTATGCGCTACTGGCGCGATAACTTCTCGGCAGCCTACGACCTTAACCGGGTCTTTCTGATTGGCAGCGAAAACCTCTGCATGGCCGATTTTGGTCTGCGTGAAGTGCCGGTGGACCGCGACAGCGCCCTGAAGACCCTGCATGAGCGGATTGTCAAATACCGTAACGCGCCGCAGGACGAGCGCGGCAATAACCTCTTCTGGATAAGCCAGGGCCCGCGTTCAGGGGTAGGCTACTTCTATGCTCTGACGCCGGTCTATCTCGGCAATCGCCTGCAGGCGATGCTCGGCATTGAGCAGTCTATCCGAATGGAGAACTTTTTCACCCCGGGCAACCTGCCGATGGGCGTTACCATTCTCGATGAAAATGGCCACACCCTGATTTCGCTGGCCGGGCCGGAATCCCGACTGAAGGTCGATCCGCGCTGGATGCAGGAGCGCTCATGGTTTGGCTACAGCGCCGGTTTTCGTGACCTTGTACTGAAAAAAAGCCTGCCGCCTTCGTCCCTGAGCATCGTTTACTCCGTGCCGGTAGATATGGTGCTGGAGCGAATTCGCATGCTGATCCTCAATTCGGTACTGCTGAACGTGCTGGTGGGGATTGCGCTCTTTACCCTTGCGCGCATGTATGAGCGCAAAATCTTTATCCCGGCGGAGGTCGATGCCCAGCGTCTTGAAGAGCACGAGCAGTTCAACCGCAAAATTGTTGCCTCGGCGCCGGTGGGGATCTGTATTCTGCGCACCCTCGACGGGACCAATATCCTCAGTAACGAGCTGGCGCATAACTACCTGAATATGCTCACCCATGAGGACCGGCAGCGGCTGACGCAGATCATCTGCGGACAGCAGGTCAACTTCGTCGACGTGCTGACCAGCAACAACACCAATCTGCAGATTAGCTTTGTCCACTCGCGCTACCGCAATGAGAACGTGGCTATCTGCGTGCTGGTGGATGTCTCCGCGCGCGTCAAAATGGAAGAGTCGCTGCAGGATATGGCCCAGTCCGCTGAACAGGCCAGCCAGTCGAAATCGATGTTCCTTGCCACCGTCAGCCATGAACTGCGTACCCCGCTGTACGGGATTATTGGTAACCTCGATCTGCTGCAGACCAAAGAGCTGCCGCGCGGCGTCGACCGTCTGGTGACGGCGATGAATAACTCCTCCAGCCTGCTGCTGAAAATCATCAGCGATATTCTCGACTTCTCTAAAATTGAGTCCGAACAGCTGAAAATCGAGCCGCGCGAATTCTCGCCGCGCGAAGTGATGAACCATATCAGCGCCAACTATCTGCCGCTGGTGGTGCGTAAACAGCTGGGGCTGTACTGCTTTATCGAGCCGGACGTGCCGCTATCGCTTGAGGGCGATCCGATGCGCCTGCAGCAGGTGATTTCCAACCTGCTTAGCAACGCCATCAAGTTTACCGATATGGGCTGCATTGTGATGCACGTCAGCCGGGCAGGGGACTACCTGAGCATCCGCGTGCGTGACACCGGGGTGGGCATCCCGGCGAAAGAGGTGGTTAAGCTTTTCGATCCCTTCTTCCAGGTGGGAACCGGCGTTCAGCGCAACTTCCAGGGCACCGGGCTGGGGCTGGCGATCTGTGAAAAACTGATCAGCATGATGGACGGCGATATCTCGGTGGATACCGAGCCGGGCATGGGCAGCCAGTTCACTATCCGTATTCCGCTCTATGCCGCACAGTCTCCGGCTAACATGCCGATTGAGGGATTAAGCGATAAACGCTGCTGGTTGGCGGTTAATAACGCCTCGCTGCATGCCTATCTTGAGTCACTGCTGACGTCGCACGGCATCCGGGTGGCGCGCTATGCCGGGCAAACCCCGGACGCGGACGATATGCTCCTGACTGACGATGAGCTGACGCAGCCGTGGCAGGGCAAAGCCGCGGTGATCTTCTGCCGTCGCCATATCGGTATCGCCCTGGAGCGTGCCCACGGCGAGTGGGTGAACAGCGTGGCAGCGCCGCATGAGCTGATTGCCCTGCTGGCGCGCATCTACCGTGTTGAGATGGACAGCGCAGGCGGTAGCACATCGCTGCCGTCGCCAGAGTCGGAGCAGTCCCTGAATGAGGACATGATGATCCTCGTGGTGGATGACCATCCGATTAACCGCCGTCTGCTTGCCGACCAGCTGGGCTCGCTGGGCTATCAGTGTAAAACCGCCAATGACGGCGTGGATGCCCTGAACGTGCTGAGCAAAAACCATATCGACATCGTCCTGAGCGACGTGAACATGCCGAACATGGACGGCTATCGCCTGACCCAGCGCATCCGCCAGCTCGGCCTGACGCTGCCGGTGGTGGGCGTCACCGCCAATGCGCTGGCAGAGGAGAAGCAGCGTTGTCTGGAATCGGGAATGGACAGCTGTCTGTCCAAGCCGGTAACGCTGGACGTGCTGAAACAGACGCTGTCGGTGTATGCCGAGCGGGTGAGGAAAACTCGAGGATAAAAAAAAGCCCATTTATGGGCTTTTTTTGCCCGGCGGCGCTTCGCTTGCGCGGGCCTACGGGCATTGTAGGCCGGGTAAGCAAAGCGCCACCCGGCATTTCACCGATTACTCTTTATCCGCAGGACTCAGCGTGACGGAAGAGAGGTAGTTCAGCAGGGCGATATCGTTCTCAACGCCCAGCTTCATCATTGCAGATTTTTTCTGGCTACTGATGGTCTTGATGCTGCGGTTCAGCTTCTTGGCGATTTCGGTTACCAGGAAACCTTCAGCAAACAGACGCAATACTTCGCTCTCTTTTGGCGACAGGCGTTTGTCGCCGTAACCGCCAGCGCTGATTTTTTCCAGCAGGCGAGAGACGCTTTCCGGGGTGAATTTCTTCCCTTTCTGCAGCGCGGCAAGCGCCTTAGGCAGATCGGTTGGCGCGCCCTGTTTCAGGACAATCCCTTCAATATCGAGATCCAGAACGGCACTTAAAATCGCCGGGTTATTGTTCATGGTCAGCACGATAATCGAAATGCTTGGGAAATGGCGCTTGATGTATTTGATCAGCGTAATCCCGTCACCGTACTTATCTCCAGGCATGGAAAGGTCGGTGATGAGCACGTGCGCATCAAGCTTAGGCAGGTTATTAATCAGTGCTGTGGAGTCTTCAAATTCACCGACTACATTCACCCACTCGATCTGTTCAAGTGATTTGCGAATACCGAACAGTACAATCGGATGGTCATCGGCAATAATTACGTTCATATTGTTCATGTATAGGGCTACCTTGCTACAGCAAGCTTTTGACGTAGGCGTCAATGTCGCTGATGTATTTTTCTATGCTGGCGGCATCTTTCTCACGAATAAGATGTTCCAGCGTTTCACATAATTGCTTGCCTGGAACCAGATTAAGCATGGCAAACACCCCTTTGAGCCGGTGTGCTGTTTGAGCCAGCGCCGCGAAGTCGTTCGCGGCCGACTCAGTATACAACCTCTTAACATCATCTGGTACTGTGTCTACAAAGAGCGAATAATATCCGCTGGCATGAAGTTCAGCATTTCCGTTGCCGCCCAGTGGGGATTCCGGGATCGTTTCCTGCGACAGCTGCTCTTCTATTAGTTGTAGTACAGCTTCCTGCATAGCATTGCTCATATTAAAGTTGACGCGCACCTGGCCGGGGCCAATTTTTCGCACGCCTGGCTCATCATCGCTTAAAAGCAAGCCCGAGGCAGTAAGATTAGACGGATTATCCGTTAAAAAGAGATCATATTCTTGACTTGCCAGCCTTTCGTCCGGGGAAATACAGCTTGCGCCCCAGTTTTCCAGCTGACGAACCACGATATTGCGGATCTCGTTCGAGGTCACGTCCACCATGATCACCACGTCATCCAGCAGGCGTTCATCTTCCTCTGCTTCCTGCGGCGTGGCTGGCATTTTCACGTGCAGGGAGTAGCGGGTGCCCAGCGACTCACGCGCTTTGATATTCAGATGGCCGCCCAGCTTGCGCGCCAGCTGATCGCAGAGCCAGAAGGTGAGGGCGTTGGCTTTGCCATAGTTGTCGCCCTGGGTCTCGTTGAGGAACGGGAAGTGCAGATTGTCGATTTCACTGGCCGTGACCCCCTCGCCGGTATCCAGGATACGGAAGGTAAGGCGGTCGTCGGCCGACTCATCGCTGCTCACTTCGAGAGTAATCTTGCCGATCTGGGTGGTGGTGACCGCGTACTGGATCAGCATCAGCAGAATGCGGCGCAGGGCGTCACGGTCGCCATGACGTTCATCATTCGCGCGCAGCGGGTTGTTAATCAGCAGCTGCAGCCCTTTGCGCTTGATCACCGGCAGCACTTCCGGCACCACTTCATCGATCAGATCCTGAATCGAGAACAGCGACGCATTGCCCTTCCAGGTGTCATTTTCCAGCATATTGGCCAGCTGGATCTCATCCACCAGCCGCACCAGCGTGTCGGCATGAGACGACAGCTGCAGGCTCTCCGGGCTGGATAAATGGGCGGCTTCGCTGGCCAGCGCCTTCAGCGGCAGTTTGAACGCCTCGCCGATATTCTGCATAAACGCCGCGCGGCCTTGCTGGTTTTTCTCGTACAGCCTTTGCGCCTGCTTGAGCTTTTTATTGACCAGCACCTCGCGATCCTGATCGCGAATAATGAAAATCTGCGTGCGCGACGCCACCTGGCTGCGGAACTGACGGATCTCGTACAGTTCGTTATTAATGGTGGCCTGAATTACCCCCTGGTGCTGATCCGCCATGCTGGTGATGTTCTGCAGATTCAGGTGCGGCAGCAGGTGGTCGGCAATTTTGTTACTGATCACCGTCCGGTTGGCTTCCTGATCGTGCACCAGCAGGCCGAGCGGCAGCACGGAGACTATCTCTTCATTCAGCGCGCGCAGGACGCGCAGCTCGTTGCTGGTGCCGGACGCAACGGGGACATCGCTCTGGCGACCCGGCTGCGAGCGGAAGGTGCTGTAACCGAACAGCGCCAACGCCAGCAGACCGATATTAAGCAGCAGCGGCAACAGAATATTTTGCAGGGTATCAAGCAGCAGCGTCCCGAAAGGCACCTGCCAGACCAGGCGCATGCCGGTGGTGTTCAGGGTTGAAGCAATCTCGATTTTCGAACCATTAAAGGAGATAGAGACGCTGTCCGGGCTCTCTTTGTCCGTCGGTGCGCGCAGGTTTTGTACCGTGTTGTCCTGTTCCAGACGGAAGCTGTCGAGCGGCATATCCGGTGGGATCAGATCGTTGATCGGCAGATCGAAGGCCACCACCGTCGCCAGATGGCCTGGCTGATTGAAGGTGGTGCGCAGGGTAAAGTAGTGGCCATTTTGCCAGGCCAGCCGGCGCAGGGAGGAGAAACTTTCGCGCTCGTCCAGGGCGTTAGCCTGCTGCAGCATCTCCGCGCGGCGGGAATCGACAATGTTACCCACCGTAGACTCTTTAAACCCGGAAGAGAGATCCTTAAGCGGCAGGGTGGAGATCAGGATCATGCTGTTGTCCTGACCGTTGAGATAGTACATCGACCAGGGAACCGTCTCCGCGCCCCACAGCGTATCCAGGTAAGTTGACATCCGCTGGGTCATCTCCAGCGTGGCGCTGTCGTGGGAACCGAAGATCAGGGCCTCGGTTTTGCGTCGCGTTTTCTCAAGATAGTAGACGTCCTGTTTCAGGCGCGTCTCCTGCAGCCCTTCCGCAGAGGAGGTGGTTGGGGTCGCCGCGATGTTGTCGTAGATCTGCCAGGTGGCATAGCGCCAGGTGTCGATGCGTTTATGCAGCGCGTGGCTGATATCGACAATCTGGTAGCTGCGGTCTTTGAGCCAGGTATTCACGGCGCTCTGCACCATCACGCCCATGGTCACTAACAGCACAACGATCAGTAGAAGAAAGAAACGCGTAATGCTGCCCGGAAGCAGGGAGAACTTGTTCGCGGTTGTGATATCAGACTGACTCATTGATGTGTTTAATCCGTTATGGCTGCGCTGCAGGCGAGTAGGGCAGTATAAAGCGTAATAATCGAATTTCCAGCCTCACTCTCTCGCATATGCTGACTTTTTCGACGCGTTGCGCAAAACAAACGAACCGCGTTAAATCTGTACGTTCGGATCAATATTGTACAAATAATTGACAATTTCGCGAAAAAATAGCACGAATAAACAAGAAATTAAATCAACCATTCAATTTCTGAGGCTAAAAATAGTACGCGAGGATTTAATTAATAGTCGTTATAGTTTCAGGTGGGTAGCACAAATTATTTGAATTTGCGTAAAGATGAGTAAAAAAAAACCGAATGCATTGCATTCGGTTCAATTCTGGATAAACAGACATTCAAATTTGAATGACGGTAATAAATAAAGTTAATGATGATAGCGAGAGATATTTTATTAGCCGCCCGGATTTTTGTTTTGTCAATCAGTGCTATAATTTATTTTTCTGTAACTTGTTGAATTTAATTGTTTATTTTAACTTTTTGATTATTGGTGCTTTATTTTTTAACTTATTGTGCGGCAAAAAAGTTCCCTCATATTTACAAATTGAAACATCTATACGGCAATATGAAACATCTTAAAAGTTTTCGTATCATATTCTTGTTGGATTATTCTGTATTTTTGCGGAGAATGAACTTGCCGACTGGTTAAGAGGGTTAATCAGTAAGCAGTGGTAATAAAAGACATATAACAGAGGGTTAAAATAATGAAAGTTAAAGTACTGTCCCTCCTGGTGCCAGCACTGCTGGTAGCAGGCGCAGCGAATGCGGCTGAAATTTACAACAAAGACGGCAACAAATTAGATCTCTACGGTAAAGTAGACGGTCTGCACTATTTCTCTGATGACGAAGGCGCTGACGGCGACCAGACCTACATGCGTATCGGCTTCAAAGGCGAAACTCAGGTTAACGATCAGATCACTGGTTACGGTCAGTGGGAATACAACGTTCAGGCTAATGACACAGAAAGCAGCAGCAACCAGTCCTGGACTCGTGTGGCCTTCGCAGGTCTGAAATTCGCTGAAGCAGGTTCTTTCGACTACGGTCGTAACTACGGCGTGATCTACGACGTAACCTCCTGGACCGACGTTCTGCCAGAATTCGGCGGCGACACCTACGGTTCTGACAACTTCATGCAATCCCGTGGTAACGGCGTTGCTACCTACCGTAACCAGGACTTCTTCGGTCTGGTTGATGGCCTGAACTTTGCTCTGCAGTACCAGGGTAAAAACGGCAGCGTCAGCGGCGAGAACGTCGGTGGCCGTAGCCTGCTGAAACAGAACGGTGACGGCTTCGGCGGCTCCCTGACCTACGATCTGGGCGAAGGCTTCAGCGTGGGTGCGGCAGCCTCTTCTTCTAAACGTACCGCAGACCAGAACGGTCCAGGCGTTTATGGCCGTGGCGACCACGCTGAAGTTTACAGCGGCGGCCTGAAATACGATGCGAACAACATCTACCTGGCAGCGCAGTACTCCCAGACCTACAACGCGACCCGTTTCGGTAACTCTCAGAGCGATGCCCCTAACGCAGTTTACGGCTTTGCTAACAAAGCGCAGAACTTCGAAGTGGTTGCACAGTACCAGTTCGACTTCGGTCTGCGTCCATCCGTGGCTTACCTGCAGTCCAAAGGTAAGGACATCGAAGGTAACGGCGACCAGGATCTGCTGAAATATGTTGATGTTGGTGCGACTTACTACTTCAACAAAAACATGTCCACCTACGTTGATTACAAAATCAACCTGCTGGATGACAACGCATTCACCGACCGCGCTGGCATCAGCACCGATGACATCGTAGCGCTGGGTCTGGTTTACCAGTTCTAAGTCTTACGTCGTATTGCGAAAGGGGCCAAATGGCCCCTTTTTTTGGTTTTGCTGTCAGGCCCTTACAAAGCCTGCTTTTTGGTGTACTCTTGCCGGTCTCAGGCTTGAGGATAATAACGAATGGAAATTACTTTTCTGCGTGTCGGCATTCTGGCGACCCTATTTATGCTGTCTGCATGTGATGCCCCAACACCGCCGGTAAAGAGCGAAACCGCCGCCGCAACGGTGCTGGAAGGGAAAACGATGGGCACCTTCTGGCGCGTCAGCGCCATCGATCTCTCCGCTGCCCGGGCAGAAGAGCTGCGCGGCAAGATCCAGTCCCAGCTGGATGGCGATGATCAGCTGATGTCCACCTATAAGAACGACTCGGCGCTGATGCGCTTTAACCAGTCGAAAAGCACTTCACCCTGGCCGGTGAGCGAAGCGATGGCGGATATAGTCACCGAATCGCTGCGGGTGGGCTACAAAACCAACGGCGCGATGGATATTACCGTCGGCCCTCTGGTTAACCTTTGGGGCTTTGGCCCGAACAAGCAGCCGGTACAAATACCCGACCAGGCGCAAATTGACGACGCCCGCGCGCAAACGGGGCTGCAGCATCTGTCGGTGATTAATCAGTCCGGTCAGCAATATCTGCAAAAAGACATTCCCGATCTGTTTGTCGATCTCTCCACGGTGGGTGAGGGCTATGCTGCCGATCACCTGGCGCAGCTGATGGCCGAAGAGGGGATCTCCCGCTATCTGGTCTCTGTGGGCGGGGCGCTGGTCAGCCGGGGCATGAATGCGAGTGATAAGCCCTGGCGCGTGGCGATCCAGAAGCCGACCGACAGGGAGAATGCTGTGCAGGCCATTGTCGATATCAACGGCCACGGCATCAGCACCTCCGGCAGCTACCGCAACTACTATGAGCTGGACGGCAAGCGTATTTCCCACGTGATCGATCCCCAGACCGGCAGTCCGATTACCCATAATCTGGTGTCGGTGACGGTGATCGCCCCGACGGCCCTCGAAGCCGATGCCTGGGATACCGGTCTGATGGTGCTGGGGGCGGAAAAAGCCAAAGAGATCGTGCGGCAGCAAGGGCTGGCGGTCTATATGATCACACGCGAAGGCGAGAGCTTCAAAACCTGGATGTCCCCGCAGTTCGCCAGTTTCCTCGTTAACGGGGCGAATTAAAAAGCAAGGTTGCGGGTTTTTGTCGGCTGGCGCTCAGGCAGGCTATGAGTATGCTTACAGATGGAGCCGATCATGAAAAAGCCAAACCTGAATAATGATGACCAACGCTGGCTGGCGGTGCTGGCCCGCGATCGTCATGCCGACGGTCAGTTCGTCTTTGCCGTACAGACCACCGGTATCTTCTGCCGCCCGTCCTGCCGGGCGCGCCATGCCCTGCGCGAAAATGTCCGCTTTTATGCTGATGCCCGCCACGCTGAACAGGCGGGTTTTCGCCCCTGCAAACGCTGCCGCCCGGATCAAGAGGATCCGCAGGCGCAGCGCGTCGCCACCATCGAAAAAGCCTGCCGGTTACTGGAGCAGGAAGAGCCCCTGACCCTGGAGATGCTGGCGCAGCAGGTGGCGATGAGCCCGTATCATCTTCATCGTCTGTTTAAATCCTCGACCGGCATGACGCCGAAAGGCTGGCAGCAGGCTGCCCGGGCGAAAAGACTCCGCGATGCCCTGGGGCAGGGCGAGAGTATTACCGACTCCGTGCTGGCGGCGGGATTCCCCGGCAGCAGCAGCTACTATCGCAGGGCCGACGCGACCCTGGGGATGACCGCGAAGCAGTACCGCAGCGGCGGGGAAGAGACCACCGTGCGTTACGCCCTGAGCGACTGCACCCTGGGGCGCTGCCTGGTGGCGGAAAGCGGGCGGGGCGTCTGCGCGATTTTGCCCGGCGATGACGATAGCGCCCTGATTGCCGAGCTGGAGACGATGTTTCCTCACGCCCACAGGGAGCAGGCCGATGCCGCCTTTGCCTCGCGCGTCGCCCGGGTGATCGCCAGCATTGACAACCACGCCGTCGCGCTCACGCTGCCGCTGGATATTCGCGGCACCGCCTTTCAGCGCCAGGTCTGGCAGGCCCTGCGCGCCATTCCAGGTGGAGAGACGGCAAGCTATCAGCAGGTGGCCAACGCCATCGGGCATCCCGGCGCGGTGCGTGCCGTGGCCCGGGCCTGTGCCGCCAACAAACTGGCAATCGTTATTCCCTGCCATCGGGTGGTGCGTAGCGACGGCGGGCTCTCGGGCTACCGCTGGGGCACGGCCCGCAAAGCGGCGTTACTGCGCCGCGAAGCCAAAAAAGAGGAGGTGTGATGCTCGATCTTTTTGCCGATGAACAACCCTGGCAGGAGCCGCTGGCGCCCGGGGCGGTGATCCTGCGCCGCTTCGCCCGGGCTGGCGGGCCTGCGTTAATGCAGGCCCTCGACCAGGTGGCAGGCGTCTCGCCGTTTCGCCAGATGGTCACCCCGGGGGGGTACACCATGTCGGTGGCGATGACCAACTGCGGCGGGCTGGGCTGGACCACTAATCAGCGGGGCTACCTCTATTCACCGCTCGACCCGCTCACCGCGGCCCCCTGGCCGCCGATGCCGGAGGCGTTTGCCGCTCTGTGCCATGACGCCGCCTGCGCGGCAGGTTATCCCGAGTTTCAGCCGGATGCCTGTCTTATCAACCGCTACGCCGTCGGGGCGAAGCTCTCCCTGCATCAGGATAAAGATGAAGCGGACCTGCGGGCGCCGATTGTCTCGGTATCGCTGGGCCTGCCCGCCGTATTCCAGTTCGGCGGATTGCGCCGCAACGATCCGCTTAAACGTCTGCTGCTGGAGCATGGCGACGTGGTGGTCTGGGGTGGGCCATCGAGACTGTTTTACCATGGCATTCAGCCTCTTAAACCGGGGACCCATCCGCTTACCGGCGACTATCGCTACAACCTCACCTTCCGCCAGGCAGCGAACAACGAATAAAAATAAGAATTATTCTTGATGTAAGCGGCGAGCAGTTTACACTGCTGGCTGTTTTTTCTTGTCTGGATTGCTCTGCATGGAACTCCTGTTACTGGTCTGGCGTCAATACCGCTGGCCGTTTATCGCGGTGATGGCATTAAGCCTGCTCAGCGCCGCGCTGGGTATCGGGCTTATCGCCTTTATCAACCTGCGTTTAATTGAAACCGTCGACACCACCCTGATGGTACTGCCGGAATTTCTCGGTCTGCTGGTTCTGCTGATGGCCGTCACGCTGGGCTCGCAGCTGGCGCTGACGACGCTGGGTCACCACTTCGTCTACCGCCTGCGCAGCGAGTTCATCAAGCGGATTCTGGATACCCAGGTTGAACGTGTAGAGCAGCTGGGCAGCGCCTCGCTGCTGGCCGGGTTAACCAGCGACGTTCGCTCGATCACCATCGCCTTTGTACGTCTGCCGGAACTGGTGCAGGGGGTCATTCTGACCTTCGGATCGGCGGCCTATCTGGCCTGGCTCTCCACCAAAATGCTGGCGATCACCGCCCTGTGGATTGCGATCACCATCTGGGGCGGCTACCTGCTGGTGTCACGCGTCTACAAACACATGGCGGTACTGCGCGAAACCGAAGACAAGCTCTATAACGACTATCAGACGGTGCTGGAAGGGCGCAAAGAGCTGACCCTCAACCGCGAGCGCGCCGAGCACATCTTCAATAACCTCTATATCCCGGATGCCCGTGAATATCGCCACCACATCGTGCGGGCCGATACCTTCCACCTGAGCGCGGTTAACTGGTCAAATATCATGATGCTGGGGGCGATTGGTCTGGTCTTCTGGATGGCCAACAGCCTCGGCTGGGCGGACACCAACGTCGCCGCCACCTACTCGCTGACGCTGCTGTTCCTGCGCACGCCGCTGCTTTCGGCGGTCGGCGCGCTGCCGACCCTGCTCAGCGCCCAGGTGGCCTTTAACAAGCTGCGCAAGTTTGCGCTTGCGCCGTACCAAGCGGAATTCCCACGCCCGCAGGCATTCCCGAACTGGCAGACGCTGGAGCTGCGCAACGTGACGTTTAAGTACCAGGATAACGACTTCTCCGTCGGGCCGGTGAACTTAACCCTTAACCGCGGCGAACTGCTGTTCCTGATTGGCGGCAACGGCAGCGGAAAATCAACCCTGGCGATGCTCCTGACCGGGCTGTACCAGCCGCAGTCGGGGGAGATCCTGCTGGACGGTAAACCGCTGAGTGCCGAAAAACCGGAAGATTACCGCAAGCTGTTCTCCGCTGTGTTTACCGACGTCTGGCTGTTCGATCAGCTGCTGGGGCCGGAAGGCAGGCAGGCCGATCCGGCGCTGGTGGAAAAATGGCTGGCGCACCTGCAAATGTCGCACAAGCTGGAGCTGCAGGATGGCAAGATCCTCAACCTTAAGCTGTCGAAAGGGCAGAAGAAGCGCGTAGCCCTGCTGCTGGCCCTGGCGGAAGAGCGCGACATCATTCTGCTGGATGAGTGGGCGGCGGATCAGGACCCGCATTTCCGCCGCGAGTTTTATCAGGTGCTGCTCCCGCTGATGCAGCAGATGGGCAAAACCATCTTTGCCATCAGCCATGACGATCACTACTTTATCCATGCCGACCGCCTGCTTGAGATGCGCAGCGGCCAGCTGACGGAACTGACCGGTGCCGAACGTGATGCCGCGTCGCGTGATGCGGTAGCCCGTACCGCATAACCCGCCTGCCCGGTGGCGCTCTGCCGCCGGGTCTGTTTTCCCCGCCTGCTGCTTTTTTATCCTCTCCTCTCATCCGTTTATTAATATTTACACAAGCCCACGCTATGCTTAATGCCAACTCATTTAATGGATTGATAATTGATGTCTGGATTAACGAAAAATAGCGCACGGCTGCGCGATGAAGAGCGTGCGCGCCTGATCTGGCTGATGACCACCGACAAAGCGCTTACCTCCACTCTGCTGGGCAAACTGACCCTGGCTGAGCAATATGATGTCGGGACGTTAGCCGACGATATTGCTGAGGTAGGGGCGCTGGTGGCACATTTGCCGCCGCCCGATCTCGCCGACACCCTTGAAGCGCTGCCCTCGGAAGAGCGCCACGCCCTGTGGCGGCTGGTCGAGGATCACGAGCGCGGGCAGGTGCTGCTGGAGGCCTCCGAAAACGTCTGGGACGATCTGATCGATGAGATGAGCGACCACGCCATTCTCGACGCGGTCCGCACGCTGGACATCGACGACCAGCTCTACCTGGTCCAGCATCTGCCGCGAAACCTGACCGGACGACTGCTGGCCTCGCTGCCGCCTCAGGACCGCGCCCGCGTGCATCAGGTCATGCACTATGAGCAGGACCGCGTCGGCGCGATCATGGAGTTCAGCGTGATCACCGTGCGCCCGGACGTGACCCTGGGCACCGTCCAGCGCTACCTGCGGCGGCTGGGCAAAATGCCGAAGAACACCGACAAGCTGTTTGTCACCGCGCGGGATAAAAGCCTGCTCGGCGAGCTTGAGCTGCAGACCATCCTGCTGAACAGCGCTCAGACCCGCGTCAGCGAGGTGATGGAAACGGAGCCGATGCTCTTCTCCCCGGAAGACGACGCCGAAAAGGCTGCCCGCACCTTTGAGCGTGACAACCTGCTCAGCGCCGGGGTGGTGGACTCGGTGGGTAAGCTGATGGGGCGTCTGACCATCGATGAGATCGTCGACGTGGTCTATAAAGAGACCGACAACGACATGCGCGCCCTTGGGGGATTGAGCGCCGAAGAGGATGTGTACGCCCCGGTGAGCAAGGCGGTGAAAACCCGCTGGGCGTGGCTGGCGATCAACCTCTGTACCGCGTTTATCGCCTCGCGGGTGATCGACGGCTTTGAACACACCATCTCCCAGCTGGTGGCGCTGGCCTCGCTGATGCCTATCGTGGCAGGGATTGGCGGCAACACCGGTAACCAGACCATCACCATGATCGTGCGCGCCCTGGCGCTGCAGCATATTCAGCCGGGCAACTTTACCTTCCTGATCCTGCGCGAACTGGGCGTGGCGCTGATCAACGGCCTGGTGTGGGGCGGGATTATGGGGGGTGTGACCTGGTGGCTGTATGACGATATGGCGCTGGGCGGGGTGATGACCCTGGCGATGGTGCTGAACCTGCTGGTGGCGGCGCTGATGGGGGTAATCATCCCGATGGTAATGACCCGCCTCGGGCGCGACCCCGCAGTGGGGTCGAGCGTGATGATCACCGCCATCACCGATACCGGCGGTTTCTTTATTTTTCTTGGGCTGGCGACGCTGTTTCTGCTGTAGCGGCGCGATGGCGACGCAGGCGGGCAGGGAGGATCGCCATCATGATAATCCCGCCTACCACGCCAATCGCCAGGTTGCCGGTTGAAACGGTGGCCCCGACGGTGACCAGCATCACCAGGGTTTCCGCAACCGGCGCGCCTTTCACCGTGGCAGGGCGAATGCTCTGCCAGTTAAAGGTTTTGATGGCGACAATCGCCATGATCCCCGCCAGCACCGCCATCGGAATTTTAGCCATCACTTCACTCAGGGCGGTCACCAGCAACAGCAGCACCAGCCCGGCGGCAAAGGTCGAGACGCGGCTGCGTCCTTTGCCCATCTCGACGTTAACGATAGTCTGACCGATCATCGCGCAACCGGCGATACCACCGAAGAAGCCCGCCATGATATTCGCCACGCCAAGCCCCATGCTCTCGCGGCGCTTGCTGGACGGGGTTGCCGTCAGCTCATCCACCAGCTTCGCGGTCAGGAGTGATTCCATCAGGCCGACAAAAGCAATACTCAGGGCGCAGGGCCAGATAATGCTCAGGGTGTGCAGATTCAGCGGCACCAGCATCTGGGTGATCCCCGGCAGGCCGCCGCCAATGGAGCCTTCGTCGCCGACGGTCGGCAGCAGCTGGCCGCTGGTCACGGTGTAAATCGTCAGCACCACGATGGCAATCAGCGGGGAAGGAATACTTTTAATGTAGCGGGGGGCCCAGAGCACAATCAGCAGCGTAAGCACAAACAGGCCGACAATCAGCGGGCTTCTGCTCCAGAAATGCGGTACCTGAGCGAAGAAAATCAAAATCCCCAGAGCGTTAACAAACCCGGTCATTACCGCCTGCGGGATAAAGCGCATCAGCCGCGCCATTCCCAGCGCCCCGAACAGGATCTGGATCAGGCCCGCCAGCAGCACCGCCGGCAGAATATACTGCGCGCCATGCTGATGAACCATCGGCCCGATCACCAGCGCCACGGAACCCGCAGCGGCGGTTACCATTGCCGGGCGACCGCCCATTACCGACAGCCCCAGACACAGAACTACCGAAGCGAACAGACTTACTTTCGGGTCGACGCCCGCGACCACGGAGAAGGAGATCACCTCCGGAATCAACGCCAGAGCGGTGATCACACCGGCCAGTATTTCACGTACAAAAAGCGTTGGAGAGCGCAACACAGCGGTTACGCGACTTTCATTGGGCATTAAAGATTGAGACATAGGATTCGCAGGTTTGGGCGGGCTTCCGTGCGCGCGATCACAAAGTGCAGCATAGTAGCCACAAAATGACCGTTTTGCCAGCCGGACACGCCATTCCCATACAAACATTCCACCATTAAATTTCACAATTACAATAATTTCTTAACCTTTAAACAATATTTAAATGTTGTTACCGTGGCGCCGCACTCGACTTCATCTGCATAAATAGCGAACAACGCGTATTACGAAGGCATTAATTATGAAAAAAATGACTGCCCTGCTGCTGGCTGCGGCGGCAAGCCTTAGTGCTGTCTCCACGGCGGCGAAGGCTCAGGCATCGCAAGAGCAGGAAACGGACGTTCTGTTAATCGGCGGCGGGATCATGAGCGCCACCCTCGGAACCTATTTGCAGGAGCTTCAGCCGGACTGGTCCATGACCATGGTTGAACGCCTGGATGGCGTGGCGCAGGAGAGCTCCAACGGCTGGAACAACGCCGGTACCGGTCACTCCGCGTTAATGGAGCTGAACTACACCCCGCAGAAGAAAGACGGCTCCATCAGCATTGAGAAAGCCGTGGAGATCAACGAAGCGTTCCAGATCTCCCGTCAGTTCTGGTCTCACCAGGTGAACAGCGGCGTGCTGCACGATCCGCACAGCTTTATTAATACCGTGCCGCACATGAGCTTTGTCTGGGGCGACGACAACGTTAACTTCCTGCGTGGGCGTTATGCTGCCCTGCAGCAGAGCTCGCTGTTCCGCGGCATGAAGTACTCTGAAGATCACGCTCAGATCAAAGAGTGGGCACCGCTGGTCATGGAAGGGCGCGACCCGAACCAGAAAGTGGCCGCCACCCGTACGGAAATCGGTACCGACGTAAACTACGGCGAAATCACCCGTCAGCTGGTGAGCTCTTTGCAGAAAAAAGAGAACTTCAACCTGTCGCTGAATACCGAAGTGCGCGGCTTTAAGCGTAACGCCGACAACTCCTGGAGCGTGACCGTTGCCGATCTGGCGCACAATGAAGAAGAGCACGTCATCAAGGCGAAGTTTGTCTTTATCGGTGCTGGCGGCGCGGCGCTGAAGCTGCTGCAGGAGACCGGTATTCCGGAAGCGGAAAACTATGCGGGCTTCCCGGTTGGCGGGCAGTTCCTGGTGTCAGAAAACCCGGAGGTGGTGAATCGCCATCTGGCGAAAGTTTACGGTCAGGCCTCCGTGGGCGCGCCGCCGATGTCGGTGCCGCATATCGATACCCGTATTCTTGACGGTAAGCGCGTGGTGCTGTTCGGGCCGTTCGCCACCTTCTCGACCAAATTCCTGAAGAACGGCTCGCTGTGGGATCTGCTCAGCTCCACCACCACCTCGAACGTCGGGCCGATGGTAGATGTGGGTCTGGATAACTTCGATCTGGTGAAATACCTGATTAGCCAGGTGCTGCTCTCCGATGACGATCGCTTTGAAGCGCTGAAAGAGTACTATCCGGATGCGAAGAAAGCGGACTGGCGTCTGTGGCAGGCGGGCCAGCGCGTGCAGATCATCAAGCGTGATGAGGAAAAAGGCGGCGTGCTGCGCCTGGGCACCGAAGTGGTGAGCGATAAAGAGGGCTCCGTGGCCGCGCTGCTGGGCGCATCGCCGGGCGCTTCCACCGCAGCGCCGATCATGCTGCACCTGATGGAAAAAGTGTTCAAAGACAAAGTCGCCAGCCCGGACTGGCAGGCGAAGCTGAAGACCATCATTCCGTCTTACGGCACTTCGCTGAACGGTAATATCGACGCCACCGAGCAGGAGCTGGAGTACACCAGCCGCGTGCTGCAGCTGAAATATGAAAAACCTCAGGCTCCGGATGCGGCGCCTCAGGCTCAGCCGCAGGCGACTTCCCAGCCGGAAAGCAAACCGGTGGCGGATATCGCGCTCTGATGTAAAAAAGCCGGGTTATCACCCGGCTTTTTTATTAACGCGCGACGGCGTTTTCGACTTTCTCGTCAGCCCGCCAGACGCGGTACTTCACCTCGATGTTCGCAGGCGTGTAGACCACAATCGGCAGCTTGCTGTTGTAGCGCAGCAGGCTATGCTCGCCCAGACTGGCGATCACAAATTTGCGGGTCTTCTTGCCGTCCGGGCAGGCCATCATGGTGGAGACCGGCGAAGTGACCTTATCGAAGACGTAATAGTCATATCCCCAGCCTTCCAGCGTCTTGCTGGTTAACTGACCGCCGAGGCGATGCGCGTTACAGTCCACCTCCAGCGTCTGGCCGATCAGCAGTTCAACCTTGTAATTCGCTTCATCTTTCTGCTCTGGCAGGTCAATAACCTGGCGCTTCATACCCTGTTCCGCCTGCGGATACGGGGCCGTTTTGCTGAGCGGCTGGTCGGCAGACGTGGCGTATGCACTGGCGCAGGTGAGGGCCAGCAGGCCGACGATGCTTTTGGATGCGTTTTTCACAGTCATTCCTTTTTATGTCAAACGGTGGCCATCACCCTATCACAACTGGTGTTTTTTGCCTTAATTTTATTTTTATCTGGTTTATATCACTGACAAAAAGCCTTTAATCTGGTTTTAAATTCTGGATTGGTGCCGGAGGGGCGATCGTGGTAGGGTGAGCAGCATCTTTGTTATCTATCTGTGAAGGAAAACACGCATGGTACGTAATAAACTTAACACCCCGGCGGGGAAAAAATTTCTGCTGGCGCTGCTGACGGTTTTTCTGATCGCGGTGATGGGGGTGGGCCGTGTGACCATCATTGGCGTGGTTGAGCAGTACAACATTCCGCTGACCGAGTGGACCACCAGCATGTACGTTCTGCAATCGGCGATGGTGCTGGTTTACAGCACGGTCTTTACCGTCCTGCTGGCTATCCCGCTGGGGATATTTTTCCTCGGCGGCAGCGATAAGCACTGAGCATGATCTCCCGGTTTTCCACGCTGAGCCGGATCCCAAAAGGGGTCTGGGTGGTTGGCGGCGTCAGCATGTTGATGGATATTTCATCGGAAATTATCCATAGCTTACTGCCGCTCTTTATGGTGACCACCCTGGGCGCCAGCGTGATCTTCATTGGCCTGATCGAAGGGCTGGCGGAAGCTACCGCGCTTATCATTAAGGTCTTTTCCGGCGCTATCAGCGACTATCTCGGAAAACGTAAAGGGCTGGCGCTGCTGGGTTACGGGCTGGGTGCCGCCAGCAAGCCGCTGTTTGCCATCGCCTCCTCGTCGGGGATGATCCTCGGCGCGCGCCTGATTGACAGGGTAGGGAAGGGGATCCGCGGCGCACCCCGCGACGCGCTGGTCGCCGACGTCACCCCGCCCGAACTACGCGGGGCAGCATACGGACTGCGCCAGTCGATGGATACCATCGGCGCCTTTCTGGGGCCGCTGCTGGCCGTCGGCATGATGCTGCTGTGGAACGACGATTTTCGCACGATCTTCTGGATTGCCGTGATTCCCGGCGTTTTAGCCGTCTTGCTGCTCTTTGTCGGCCTGCATGAGCCCGCCACCCCTGTCGCCCACAAACGTACCAACCCTGTCAAAAAAGAGAACCTGAAGCGCCTCGGCGCCAGCTGCTGGTGGGTGATTGGCCTCGGGGCAGTTTTCACTCTGGCCCGGTTCAGCGAGGCCTTTCTGGTGCTGCGCGCCCAGCAGGCCGATATTCCGCTGGCATTAATCCCGCTGGTGATGGTCGCCATGAACCTGCTGTACGCGTTTTCGGCCTATCCGTTCGGCAAACTCTCCGATGCCATGAGCCACACCCGCCTGCTGATGTGGGGGCTGGCGGTGTTGATAGCCGCCGATATCGTGCTGGCGCTGAGCACCCACTGGGTGGGGATTATCGTCGGCGTGGCGCTGTGGGGGATCCATATGGGGATGACCCAGGGACTGCTGACCGCTATGATCGCCAAAACGGCCCCCGCCGACCTGCGCGGTACCGCGTTTGGCCTGTTCAGCATGGTGAGCGGCGTGGCATTGCTGATTGCCAGCCTGGGGGCGGGGATCATCTGGGAAACGTGGGGCGCGGAATACACCTTCTATGCCGGAGCGATGATCTGCCTGATAACGCTGATCTACCTGCTGAAACGACCGGCGGAGCTGTAAAGCGCCCGTCAGGGGAAAATTATTCCGTTAATAATTCGGAGAGTTAGCGCGGTTTTGTTACCAATGTGGTCCTTTCAGTCAGGAGAACACCATGAAACGGACCACACTTTACACCGCGCTGGCGTCAGCCCTTCTGCTGCCTTCGCTTTACGCTCATGCAGGCCCGCAGGCCCAGGTTGTCTGCGCCTATAACCACACCCTTGGCGATGACGCCATCATGATGTACGGCCACGCTAACCAGGCGATGCTGCACGATTTTTTCGGTAACACCCATACCGATGCTTTCTCTGACTATGCCTCTTTGCGTAAGCAGCCGGAAACCACCTGCGATAACAAAGCGGACGGCTCGGCTTACTGGGCGCCGTCGATGCGCCTGCCGGACGGTACGGTGGTGCAGCCCGCGTATCAGAAAACCTACTATCAGGCCAGCAACGTCGATCAGTATCCCCTCAACCCGTTCCCGGCAGGTCTGGCGCTGCTGGCGGGGGACCATCACGGCAGTGCCCCTAACTCGCGGATCACCTTTTTATGCGGCAACGGCAAAGGTTACACCAATAAAATCGGTGAAGTGTGCGGGTTGAGAAAGGCTAAAGATGCGGTGCAGTTTAATATCGGCATCCAGTTCCCCAACTGCTGGGACGGCATTCACCTCAAACCCCACCACGGCATGGCAAATGCCACATACGATGTGAAAGGGCAGTGCCCGTCCGGTTATCCGGTGAAAATCCCGACGGTTAACATGAACGTGGCTTACGTGCTTCACGACATCACCTCTCTGGATACGGCCAAAGCGCAGCTTTCCCTCGATCCCGTCATGAATGGCGATGCGCGGGAAGAACGCTGGGGAAGCCTCTACACCGCCCACGCTGACTTTTTAAATGGCTGGCACGAAGACAGCGCGCGGTTTATGACTGAGCTGTGCATGAATCAGAGCATGGATTGCGGTACCAACGTGGCGTACAGCTATTCGAAGGCGCTGGCCAACGTCTGGGTGAGCAGCGAAACGCCGGCTACCCCGGCACCTGCGCCGCAAACCCTGCTGGTTCAGGATAACTGGAAAAACGGCGGCCGCACCCGCAACAGCGAGACCATGAGTCTGGTTAAATTTAAGATCCCGGCGCTGCCGGAAGGGCAGGATCCATCGCAGTTCAAATACCGGGTGCGGATCTACGGCGGAAAAGTCGAAGCCAACGGCGCGGATCAGATCTTCTTTTATCCGGCCAGCAACGACTGGGATCCTGCGACCGTCACATGGAAGAAACGTCCTTCCTGCAGTTACAACTCGGATGCGATCCTCTATCTCAATAACGCCCGAGAATACCGCATGCTGGACGTCGATAAAGCAGTGCGAAAAGCGCTGGCCGCAGGCAAGACAGAAATTTCCTGGTACATCGGCGGGGATCGTCAGGGGAATCACTACCAGTTCCAGCCCGCTAACGCCAAAGAGAGCCTGGTCCTGATGGTGGTGGGCTATAAAAAGACGCCGGAAATTTAACCGGGCGTAAAACCTGAGTACACATGCCAGCCAGCTAACAGGCTGGCTTTTTTATGGCTTACAAACGCTTACAATTGTCGGGATAGGTTATAAAAGGAGAGTCAATTCAGTTAGTTGAGTAATTTATTGTGCTGGGCCTGTTTCATCTGAAACGGCTCTCAGTGTTATTGACGGATGAATTTTACCTTTAGAAATAATGGCATAGTTAATCGTCCTGACTCATATCAATAACTTATTAGTTTGACTTTAAAATAATTTCCTTTGTGAATCACAGCACGCAATGATAATTTCCGATGCGAATCAACTGTGTTGTTTTTAAGCAGAGCGACTTGTTTACAAAGTAATAATAACTCGCTGATTTTATTATTTTTAATCTTCGTGGTGTTAACTAATATGGTCAAAAAATTACTGCTCGCTGTTATGCTCTCCGCTGTAGTGTCGTCCCCGGCACTGGCGATTAACGCAAAGTATCGCGCCCAGCTTGAACGCTCCGGATGTAATGAACAAACGGATATGGACGGCAGCTGCGACATTCATAAATCAAAGGCGGAGAACCAGAAATCCGCTGAACTGAACAGCTTTCTGCGCGATAGCGTTCATGGACAAAACGTTGATGCTGCTTACAACGCGCTTGAGGGATATGGTTTTAAAAATACAAAACCGCTGACCTGGGTAAAGGGCATGCAGACCGTGGCCTTAAAAATCAGTAGTGCTGATGTTGTTACCAGCGCCACTGTAGTTCACTGACATTTTTTTCTTAGCAAAATCAATGAGGTCCACAGGTTTCGTTGCGACCGCCCTGGTCGCATCCCTTAGCCTTTGCGCCGCGTCCGCCGTTCATGCCTCTGAATCAATTCAGGTGGGTTTTAGTCCTGAAGGATCGGCCAGAGCCTTAGTTATTAACGCCATCAATTCTGCCCAATCGAGGATAGATATGATGGCGTATACCTTCAGCAGCGCCGACATCGTGCAGGCGCTGGTGAGTGCTGAAAAGAGAGGCGTCAGGGTGAGGGCAGTGATTGACTACCGGCGCAACCAGAACAGGACCAGTAAAAAAGCGGTGGTTTGGGCCCTGGCTAACGGGGTCAATATCAGGGAAGACAATCACTACCACATCCAGCACGACAAGATGATGATCGTTGACGGAGAAACGCTTGAAACAGGATCGTTTAATTTTGCAGCATCGGCGGAGTTTGAAAACTCAGAAAACGTGCTGATCATCAAAGGCAACCCGCAGCTTCTCGCCCGGTATCAGGCTCATTTCAATAGCCGCTGGCTTATCGCTAAAAAGTAGTTCCCTTCATATCACAGGCATAAAAAAACCAACCGCAATGGGTTGGTTTTTTGGGATTTTTGGTCGGCACGGAGAGATTTGAACTCTCGACCCTCGCCACCCCATGACGATGCGCTACCAGGCTGCGCTACGTGCCGACACGAGAAATTTATACTACCCATTTCCGCATTTAATGCAAGTGTGGCGCAGGCTAACTGATTAATTTTAAATCAGTTAGCGATGAACCGTTTCTCATCCGTCAGCACCTGTAACAGCAGGCTTAGCTGCGGCGTCTGGTCGTCAAGTTTCTCACCCTGCGGGTTATAGGTTTTGTAATTACCGTTGCTGCTCAGCACCAGCGTCAGAGTCGGCGTCGTGACGGCCAGCGTATTATTGCTGGCGGCAGTAACCCAGTTATGACGACGCGTTGCGCTGAACAGATCCTGACCCTGAGAATACTCATTGGCAGGCGTGCTGACATGGAGCAGACGCTGCATCAGGGTGGTCATCACATCCTTATGATCGGTCAGCATGTTAATGCGCTGCGATGGCGTGCCAGGCCAGTGGATCACCAGAGGAACGTGCAGGCGAGGGCGCGCCCAGTCGACACCATTACCCTCATCACCCAGCGGCACGCCGTGTCCGGCGGTGATCACCACTACCGTGTTATCCAGTTTGCCGGATTCGCGCAGCGCGTCCAGCACCCGGGCAATCTGGTTATCCACATTGCCTGCGGCCTGGGCGTAGCGGCGGTTAAAGGCTTTCTGGTTGCTGTTATCAAGCGTTGTGCCGTTCAGGGCAATCCAGGAGAACCAGCGGTTATCGTCCTGGGCATATCGGTTAAGCCAGTTGATCCACTGTCCGGCAGTCTGTTCGTCGGACTGGCTCTTCGTTGTTGGCAAAGAGAAATCAGACAGCAGCGCCTGGCGGTACAGCGGGCTGTTAAAGCCGTCTGAGGAGAACAGGCCCAGTTGGTAGCCCTGCTGGTTCAGCCCGGTGATCAGCGCCGCAGGGATACGCGACGACAGCACGCCGTCCATATAGCCCGGCGAAATGCCGTAGAACAGACCAAAGATACCGGCATCGGTGGAGTTACCCGAGCTCATGTGCTGGGTAAAGTTGATGTTCTTATCGGCGAACTCTGCCAGCGTCGGCATTTGCTTTTCGAAGCGCGAATAGTTAAGACCATCGACGGTGATAAGCAGGACGTTCTGCCCCTGACCCATGTCACGGTAGCGCAGATCGCTCAGCGGATACTGCACCGATACGGCCTCAGGATCGCCTTGTTCGATCAGGCGGCGCTGATACTCCTGAGCATCCAGCAGGCCGTGTTTCTCGAGGAAGCGACGGGCGGTCATCGGATAGGAGAGCGGCAGGTTCGCGCGCTGCATGGTGATCGGCCGGTAGAAGTTGGCGTCCGCCCAGATATACATGAAATGCGAGCCGATAAAGGCCACGAAAAACAGGGCGGCGACCGGTTTAGCGTAGCGACGGCGGCGCGTCAGGCTGCGCAGTTTTTGCCAGCTCCAGGTGGCAAACAGCATCTCAATCAGCAGGATTATGGGCACGCTGATAAACATCAGCTGCCAGTCACGCGCCGTTTCGTTCTGGTCGGGATTGATCACCAGTTCCCAGACGACGGGATTAAGATGCAGGTGGAAGCGGGTAAAGACCTCGCTGTCGATCAGCAGCAGCGTCATGCCTGCGGTGGCGAGGATGGCGGAGACAAACCGCATCAGCCGCTGCGACATGACGATAAACGTCAGCGGGAAGAGGATCAGCAGATAGGTGGCAAATACCAGAAAGCTGAAATGGCCAATGACGCTTATCCAGGAGTAAACGCGTCCGGCAAGCGTCGTCGGCCAGTCGGCGACAAACAGATAACGACTGCCAAGCACCATGGCCAGCAGAATGTTAAACAGGGCAAACCAGTGTCCCCAGCTAACCATCTGGGAGACTTTTTCACGGTAGCGCTGACGATTCGTCACCATAAACGGGTTCGTTTCCCTTAGTGCGCCTGGTCGTCGTTGACCGAGGACTGTAAGGCCTGGGCGAAGGATTTCGCGATCGCCTGGCGCTGGGCCGGCGCAACGCTGGTATTGATAAGGTTAGTCACCATATTTCCCAGCACCATCAGGGAAAGGTCGGTCGGCGCCTTATGTTTTTCCAGTACGTTGAGCAGCTCACTGAGCATTTGTTCAACGTGTTCATCACTATAGCGGGAGAGTTGTGGCATAAATCGAAATCTGTTTGTAGAGGAAAGGGCAACATATTACCGTAGCAACAGCTTTTTTTCCCCTTTTTTATCTTCGGTTGCATACATGACTGCGGGGTGGTTGAATACGGCCCGGTCTAAAAGGAGAGTTTATCATGAGTCTGGATATCAACCAGATTGCCCTGCACCAGCTTATCAAGCGTGATGAGCAAACCCTTGAACTGGTGCTGCGCGATTCGTTACTGGAACCGACGCCTACCGTTGTTGACATGATGGCAGAGCTGCACCGCGTTTACAGTGCCAAAAATAAAGCCTATGGCCTGTTCAGCGAAGAGAGCGAGCTGGCGCAGGCGCTGCGCCTGCAGCGTCAGGGCGAAGAAGAGTTCCTCGCGTTCAGCCGCGCGGCAACCGGCCGCCTGCGTGATGAGCTGGCAAAATACCCCTTTGCCGATGGCGGGATCGTCCTGTTCTGCCACTATCGTTACCTGGCGGTCGAATACCTGCTGGTGGCGGTGCTGAATAACTTAAGCAGCATGCGCGTCAATGAGCAGCTGGATATCAGCTCGACCCACTATCTGGACATCAACCATGCGGATATCGTGGCGCGTATCGATCTGACCGAGTGGGAAACCAACCCGGAATCCACCCGCTATCTCACCTTCCTGAAAGGCCGGGTAGGGCGCAAAGTTGCCGACTTCTTTATGGATTTCCTCGGTGCCAGCGAAGGCCTGAACGCCAAAGCGCAGAATAAAGGCCTGCTGCAGGCAGTGGATGACTTCACCGCAGAAGCCGAGCTGGATAAAGCTGAACGCCAGAACGTGCGTCAGCAGGTGTATGCCTACTGCAACGAGCAGCTGCAGGCGGGTGAAGAGATCGAGCTGGAGTCGCTCTCCAAAGAGCTTTCCGGCGTCAGCGAAGTGAGCTTCCAGGAGTTTACAGCAGAGAAGGGTTACGAGCTGGAAGAGAGCTTCCCGGCGGATCGCAGTACGCTGCGTCAGCTGACCAAATTTGCCGGTAGCGGCGGCGGGTTAACCATTAATTTCGATGCCATGCTGCTCGGCGAGCGCATTTTCTGGGATCCGGCGACCGACACGCTGACCATTAAAGGCACCCCGCCAAACCTGCGCGACCAGCTTCAGCGCCGCACCTCCGGCGGCAAATAACAGCCATAAAAAAACCCCGCTGATGCGGGGTTTTTTTTCGACAGGTTTGCGATTACGCGCGAACGAAGTCGATGTGAGACAGTTTTGGCTTGTAAGCGTGACGCTGTACTGCCTGAGCTTTAACTTTCTCTTCTTTACCGTCGATAACGATAGTCAGAACTTCGCTGTAGAACTCAGCTTTGTCCTGCATGTTCCACAGTTTGTCGTGGTCCAGTTCGATTGCGACAGGAGCAGCTTCGCCGCCATAGATGATGGCCGGGAATTTGTTAGCTGCACGCAGGCGGCGGCTCGCACCCTTACCCTGCTCTTTACGTACTTCTGCATTGATAGTGAACATTGATTTCTCTCTGTATATAAAATCCTGCTACAGGCGACCCAGCAACAGGTGAGTGTTCTGCCTCACGGATGTGAAGCGGGCGGCATTTTATACTCAAATGACTTTTACATCAATGAAAAGTCCCGTTATCCCCGCAATTCATTGGCGCGGCGGAAGCGGCCCTCATAATCAAACACCTTTTCACGTACCTGCCAGAACTGGCCTTTTTTCCGCGCCACCACAAAATCCGGGTGGCGCAGTAACGGCTGTTGATGAAGGATATCCCCGGCGGTAGCCCAGCGCAGCGGCACGCCGGGCGTGCGGGTATGCGGGCGGATAAACAGCTGTTCAAAGGCGGTACGCTGGGCGGGCGTCTGCAGACGGAAGCGCTCACTTACATCGGCGCCGTCTTCATCGTAATAGGTGATTTTCAGCCACTCGCCTTTCTCATCGGCACCCTGCGCCAGTTCCATACCGCTACAGCGCAGCACCAGCGCGTCCTTCAGCTTCAGGGCCGCTTTCAGCATATCGTCGGGATCGACCAGCACCGCATCGCAGGTGCGGCACCGACGGGCGGCGATATCGTTCTCGGCATTGCACTGCGGGCAGTTTTTAAAGCGGAAGCGATAGTCGCACTGCTCGCGATGGCCCTCGTCATCTTCAAACCAGCCCTGGCAGCGGCGGCCAAAGTGTTCGATTAGCGTGCCGTCAGAGGTGGTTTTACCCCAGAAGGTATTGGCAAATCCGCAGGCGGGACAAAACACCTGCACCGGTACGTTGTCGCTTTTGCCTTTTGGCGCGCCCACTTCCGGAGCATAAAGGTCGTGCGGGTTACCGGCGTAATCCAGGATCAGACAGTCGGTTTTTCCGGGGGCCAGGCGCAGGCCGCGGCCCACAATCTGCTGATAAAGGCTGACGGATTCAGTCGGGCGCAGAATGGCTATCAGGTCCACGTGCGGGGCATCAAAGCCGGTAGTAAGCACTGACACATTGACCAGATAGCGAAACTGCTGCGCCTTAAAGGCTTCAATCAGCTGGTCACGCTCGCTGCCCGGCGTTTCGCCGGTGATCAGCCGCGCATCGCTGGCGGGCAGCAGGCCGGTTATCTCCCTGGCGTGCTCCACGGTGGCGGCAAAAATCATTACCCCTTTGCGCGTGGCGGCAAACTCCATAATCTGGCTGATGATATGCGGGGTAATACGATCCTGCTTTTTCAGCTCGCGGTTAAGGTCTGCCTCGCTGAACAGGCCGTTACTCTGCACCTGCAGGCGGCTGAAATCATACTGCACCACCGGCATGTCCAGCCGTTCCGGCGGCGTCAGGTAGCCATGTTTAATCATGTAGCGCAGCGGCAGCTCGTAAATGCAGTCCCGGAACAGCGCGTTTTCATTCCCGCGCACCATGCCGTGATAATGAAAACGGTATATCCAGCCTTTACCGAGGCGGAACGGCGTGGCGGTGAGTCCCAGCAGACGGATCTGCGGATTGACGCTCCTGAGATGGCTCAGGATCTGCTGATACTGGCTGTCGTCGTCATCGCTGATGCGATGGCACTCGTCCACAATCAGCAGGGAGAATTCGCTCTGAAATTTGTCGAGGTTGCGCGCCACCGACTGCACGCTGCCGAACACCACCTTGCCGTGGCTCTCTTTACGCTGTAACCCGGCGGCAAAGATATCGGCCTCCAGACCCAGGGCCAGATACTTGGCATGGTTTTGCGCCACCAGCTCTTTGACGTGCGCCAGCACCAGCACGCGGCCACGGGCCAGGCGCGCCAGTTCGGCGATCACCAGGCTTTTGCCTGCGCCGGTGGGCAGCACAATGGCCGCCGGTTCTTTATGCTGACGAAAGTGGGCGAGGGTGGCGTCCACGGCTTCCTGCTGGTAGGGGCGAAGTGTAAAGGTCATGGGGTCTCGGTTTGGTTATCTCGCTTATATTATGCCACGAAACTTTTTCCCTTGAGTGGCGCACAGAGCCCGTTATACTGAGCTGTTTCCGACTGCTTCTTTTCCGGACGCATTGTCCGGCTCCTGGCACCTTTAAGGCTTAAAATATTTCATGCGACTTGATAAGTTTATCGCTCAGCAACTCGGCGTAAGCCGCGCTATTGCCGGGCGTCTGATCCGCGCCAGCCACGTCACCGTGGATGGCGATATTGTGCGAGACAGCGCGTTCAAACTCCAGCCTGACCAACAGGTAGAATATGAAGGCAATGCGCTGATCCAGCAGACTGGCCCGCGTTACTTCATGTTGAACAAACCGGAAGGGTATGTCTGCTCCACCGACGATCCCGATCATCCTACCGTGCTCTATTTCCTTGATGAGCCCGTCGCGCACAAACTGCATGCCGCCGGACGTCTGGATATCGATACCACCGGCCTGGTGCTGATGACCGACGACGGCCAGTGGTCGCACCGCATCACCTCCCCGCGTCACCACTGTGAGAAGACCTATCTGGTGACCCTGGAAAACCCGGTGAGCGACAGCACGGCAGAACAATTCGCCCACGGCGTGCAGCTGCATAATGAAAAAGATCTGACCAAACCCGCCGTGCTGGAAGTCATCACCCCAACCGAAGTGCGTCTGACCATCAGCGAAGGGCGCTATCATCAGGTTAAACGCATGTTTGCCGCCGTGGGAAATCACGTTGTCGGGCTGCATCGCGAACGGATCGGGGATATCACTCTCGACCCGGACCTTGAGCCGGGTGAATACCGCCCGTTGACGGAAGAAGAAATTGCCAGCGTTGGCCTCTCTTCACGCTAATTTCAGGAGCTAACTGTGACCACCAGGCCACACTCGTCGTTGAGCATTGTCTTTATTCTTGGCCTGCTGGCCATGCTGATGCCGCTGTCCATCGACATGTATCTGCCCGCGCTGCCGGTGATCGCCCAGCAGTTTGGCGTGCCGGCAGGCAGCGTGCAAATGACCCTCAGCAGCTATATTCTCGGTTTCGCGCTCGGGCAGCTGCTCTACGGGCCAATGGCCGACAGCCTTGGGCGTAAACCGGTGGTGCTGGGCGGCACGCTGGTGTTCGCCGGCGCGGCGATGGCCTGTGCCATGGCGCAGTCCGTCGATCACCTGATTGTGATGCGTTTCTTCCACGGCCTGGCGGCTGCGGCGGCAAGCGTGGTCATCAACGCCCTGATGCGTGATATCTACCCGAAAGAAGAGTTCTCCCGCATGATGTCATTCGTCATGCTGGTCACTACCGTGGCCCCGCTGGTGGCGCCAATGGTCGGGGGCGCGGTGCTGGTGTGGTTTAGCTGGCACGCGATTTTCTGGATCCTGGCGCTGGCGGCCCTGCTGGCCTCGGCGATGATCTTCTTCTTTATTAAAGAGACGCTGCCCGCCGAGCACCGGCAGAAGTTTCATATTCGCACCACGCTTGGCAATTTTGCCTCGCTGTTTCGTCATAAGCGCGTGCTGAGCTACATGCTGGCCAGCGGCTTCAGCTTTGCCGGGATGTTCTCGTTCCTCAGCGCCGGGCCGTTTGTCTACATTGAGCTTAACCATGTTTCTCCGCAGCACTTTGGCTATTACTTCGCGCTGAACGTGGTGTTCATCTTCGTGCTGACGATGATTAACAGCCGCTTCGTTCGCCGGGTAGGGGCGCTGAACATGTTCCGCATCGGGCTGTGGATCCAGTTCGTGATGGCGGTGTGGATGGTGGTGACTGCCTTCTTCGATGTCGGGTTCTGGGCGCTGGTGGTGGGTATCGCGGCGTTTGTTGGCTGCATATCGATGGTTTCGTCCAACGCCATGGCGGTCATCCTCGACGAGTTCCCGCACATGGCCGGAACCGCCTCTTCGCTGGCGGGAACCTTCCGTTTCGGGATCGGTGCTATTGTCGGCGCACTGCTTTCGCTGGCGACCTTTAACAGCGCCTGGCCGATGCTCTGGACAATTGCGCTGTGCGCCACCGGCTCCATTGTTTTCTGCCTCTACGCCAGTCGGCCGCGAAAATCGGTGAACTGATGCACAATTAAGGGCCCTGACGGGGCCCTTTTTTGATTCAGGTCAATTAAAAGGCGGTTCATTGACCTCATGTTTGTTTCTTTTATGTAAAATCTATTTATGTAAATAGTCACATCTTTGTAGTTAAAAAGGTTGTGTTAGATCACAGAAACGGGTACATATAGCGCCGCTATGAACCTGAAACACTGACAAAAAGCCCTGATAAATAAGACGTCAGCGCCCATGGAAACTGGGTGTAAGCGTTTTCTTACTAAAAACAGAGCAGGTGAGTGATGATGTGTTACTATAAATGTAAATAGATTGTGAAGTATATTTTGCTTCCGGGGAACAAACGTGAATACATTACAGCTCTCAATTGTGCATCGCTTGCCGCAGAGCTATCGCTGGTCAGCGGGTTTTGCAGGCTCGAAGGTTGAACCGATTCCGCAGAGCGGAACAAATCCTGATAACTGTCTGGTGGCTCTTAAGCTGCTGAGCCCGGAAGAGGGCAACGCGTGGCCGTTGATGGAAAAGCTGAGCCAGGCGCTGACCGACATTGAGCTTTACAGCTCGGTGCTGGAGTGCGAAGGCGAGCCGTGCCTGTTCGTGAAAAGCCAGGATGAGTTCGCGGCAACCTGCCGCCTGAAAAACGTCGGTGTGGCTATCGCCGAGCCTTTCTCGGGTCAGAATCCTTTCTGAAGCGTCAGCGTAACGCTAACAGCTGACGCGTATACTCCTGCGTCGGCGCGGCAAACACGCGCTGACAGTCTCCCTGCTCGACCACCTCTCCCTGACGTAACACAATCACCTGGTGACATAGCGCCCGTACCACCTGTAAATCGTGGCTGATGAAGATATAGGCTAAGCGGTGTTTTTGCTGCAGACCTTTCAGCAGCGCCAGAATCTGCGCCTGCACGGTTTTGTCGAGGGACGACGTCGGTTCATCGAGAATAATCAGCTCCGGGCGCAGGATTAGCGCCCGGGCAATGGCGATGCGCTGGCGCTGGCCACCGGAAAAGGCGGCCGGGTAGCGATGCCGGGTCTGCGGATCCAGTCCCACTTCCCCCATCACCCGAATGACTTCTTCTTCGCGTGCCTGCACGCTGAGCCCGGGCTGATGGACGCGCAGCCCCTCCTCAATAATCTGCTGCACGTTAAGGCGCGGGTTAAGAGAAGAGTTAGGATCCTGGAAAACCACCTGCATCCGGTGGCGGACAGGGAGCATCTGGCGGCGATCCCACTCATGCAGAGGGCGATCGTCAAATAAAATCTCCCCCTTCGAGGCGATCAGGCGTAACAGCGCCAGCCCGGTGGTGCTCTTGCCGGATCCCGATTCGCCCACCAGCCCCAGGGTCTCGCCGGGACGCAGGGTAAAGCTGACGTTGTTCAGCACCCGCTTGTTGTCCACCACCCGGCGCAGGATGCCTTTGCGCACCGGAAACGCCACCGAGAGATCCTTCACGCGCAGCAAAGGCTGAGCAGCCTCCGGCAGCGGGACGGGATCCCCGGCGGGCTCGCTGTTGAGAAGTCGCTGGGTGTAGGGATGCTGCGGCGCGGCTAACAGCGACGCGGCGCGGTTCTGCTCCACGCAGCGGCCGTTCTGCATTACCGCCACCTGGTCGGCCAGCTTTTTCACGATGCTGAGATTGTGGGTGATAAACAGCAGGCTCATGTTCAGCTCGTCGCGCAGCTCGCGTAACAATTGCAGGATCTGCGCCTGCACCGTGACGTCCAGCGCGGTGGTCGGCTCGTCGGCGATCAGCAGCTCCGGGCGCGTCAGCAGCGCCATGGCGATCATCACCCGCTGGCGTTCCCCCCCGGAAAGCTGATGCGGAAAATCGCCGAGCCGTTTTGCGGCGTTGCGGATCCCGGTGCGCTCCAGGCAGTCGAGTATTTCACCCCGGGCGGCCTCCTTGCGCATCCCGCGATGCAGGGAGAGGACCTCATAGAGCTGTTTTTCGAGCGTGTGCAGCGGATTCAGCGACACCATCGGCTCCTGGAAGATCATGGCGATCTTATTTCCGCGCACGCCGCGCAGGGTGCGCTCGTCGGCATGCAGCAGCGACTGGCCGTGAAACAGAATATCGCCCTGAGGATAGACCACCGGCGGGGCAGGCAGCAGACGCAGTATGGACAGGGCTGTGACGCTCTTACCGGAACCCGATTCACCCACCAGCGCCAGCGTCTCACCGGCATCAATTTTCAGGGAGATATCGTTCACCACGGTGCGCACTTCGCCCTGCTGGCGAAAGGCAATGGAGAGCGCGTCGATATGGAGCAGGGGCTGCGTCATCTTACACCGCCTTATTCGGGTCAAAAGCGTCACGGACCGCTTCGCCAATAAAAATCAGCAATGAGAGCAGCACGGCGACGGAGAGAAAGGCGGTGATCCCGAGCCACGGCGCCTGCAAATTATTTTTACCCTGCAACAGCAGTTCCCCCAGCGAAGGCGAGCCCAGCGGCAGGCCGAAGCCGAGAAAATCGAGGGAGGTGAGGGTGGTGATGGAACTGCACAGAATAAACGGCAGGAAGGTTAACGTCGCCACCATGGCGTTCGGCAGCATGTGGCGGAAAATGATCCCGCGGTCGCTTACCCCCAGCGCCTGGGCCGCGCGAATATAATCGAAGTTGCGGGTGCGCAGAAATTCCGCCCGCACCACGCCCACCAGCGCCATCCAGCCAAACAGTACCGTGATAGCCAGCAGCCACCAGAAGTTGGGCTGTACCACGCTTGAGAGCAGAATGATTAAGAACAGCGTCGGCATGCCGGACCACACTTCGATAAATCGCTGTCCCCAGAGGTCGATCCTGCCGCCGTAATAGCCCTGGATCGCTCCCGCCAGTACCCCCATCACGCTGGAAAAAAGGGTCAGCATCAGGCCAAACAGAATGGAAATTCGCGTCCCGTACAGAATGCGCGCCAGCACATCGCCGCCGTTGGCATCGGTGCCCAGCCAGTTTTGCGCCGAGGGTGGCGACGGGAATGGGGTGGTAGTGGCAAAGTTAATGCTGTTGGCACCAAAGCGGACCGGGGTCCACAACACCCAGCCATGCTCGTTTAACTGCGCCTGTAGCCACGGGTCCTGATAATCCGCCGCGGTGGCAAAGGGGCCGCCAAAGTCGCTCTCGCTGTAGTTTTTGAGCACCGGGACGTACCAGCGATCGTTAAAGTGCACCAGCAGCGGCTTGTCGTTGGCGATGATCTCCGAGCACAGGCTCAGGGCAAAAAACAGGGCGAAGATCCACAGCGACCAGTAGCCGCGGCGGTTGTGGCGAAAGCGAGCCCAGCGGGCCTGGTTGATGGGGCTTAAGCGCGGCATCAGCGACCCTCAAAATCAATACGCGGATCGACCAGCGTATAGCAGATATCACTGAGGATATTCAGCAGCAGGCCAATCAGGGTGAAAATATAGAGCGTGCCAAACATCACCGGATAGTCCCGCGAGACGGTGGCCTCGTAGCCCAGCAGACCCAGGCCGTTGAGGGAGAACATCACCTCAATAAGCAGGGAGCCGGTAAAGAACATGCTGATAAAGGTGGCCGGAAATCCGGCGATCACCAGCAGCATGGCATTGCGAAAAATGTGTTTCCACAGGATACGCCGCTCGCTCACCCCTTTGGCGCGGGCGGTCACCACGTACTGCTTGCGGATCTCGTCGAGAAAAGCGTTTTTGGTCAGCATGGTCAGCGCCGCAAATCCGCCGATCACCGTCGCCAGCACCGGCAGGGTGATATGCCACAGGTAATCGGCGATCTTCTGATACCAGGGCAGCGTGTCGAAATCGGTGGAAACCAGGCCGCGCAGCGGGAAGAGGTCGAAGTAGCTGCCGCCCGCGAAAAAGACAATCAGCAGCACGGCAAACAGGAAGGCCGGGATGGCATAGCCAATAATAATGAAGGTGCTGCTCCAGATATCGAACCGGCTGCCGTTATCCATCGCTTTACGGATGCCGAGCGGGATTGACACCAGGTAGATGATCAGCGTGCCCCATAGCCCGAGCGTAATGGAAACCGGCAGGCTCTCTTTGATCAGATGCAGCACCGACGCGCTGCGAAACAGGCTGTCGCCAAAATCAAAGCGCAGGTAATCTCCCAGCATTTTGAAGTAGCGCTCATGGATCGGCTTATCAAAGCCGTAACGCTGGGTGATCTCGGCGATCACCTCGGGATCGAGGCCGCGCCCGCCGCGATAGTGGCTCTCATTGATGTTGCCCACCCCGGTGCGGGCATGGCTGGCGCGCATCCCCTCATCGCCTCCGCCGGGCATCGCACCGCTGTTGCCAAATTCAATGGCGGCAATGGCCTGATCCACCGGCCCGCCGGGGGCAATCTGCACGATAAAAAAGTTGATGGTGATAATCGCCCACAGGGTGGGGATCACCAGCAGTAAACGACGAAGTAAATAAGCGCCCATTGCGATCCCTTAACGCCGTTCGGCGGGTAATTTCGCCGCTTTGTTAACGTCATACCACCAGTTATCAAACCCGAGGGAATAGACCGGGCGCTGGGCGGGAAGGGAGAATTTATCCCAGCGGGCAACCCTGTCTTCCCCCATAAACCACATTGGCAGCATGTAATAGTTCCAGGTTAACACCCGATCCAGCGCGCGCCCGAGAGGCAGCAGTTTGGCTTTATCCCCCTGCGCGGCGACGATTTGGGCGATCAGGTTATCCACCGCCGGGTTTTTCACCCCCGGTGAGTTATAAGTGGAATCAATGTACTGAGAGGCCCATGAAATCTGCAGGTCAGTACTGGGCCACGGCGTTGCCCGCCACAGGCGCGGCATCATGTCGTAATCGCGGTTGCGCATCCGGTTGGTGATCTGTGAATTATCCACCTGGCGGATATTCAGGACGATGCCGAGGCGTTCCAGGTTGTGCTGGAACGGCAGCACCCATTGGTTATTGCCCCCTGAGGGCAGCAGCAGTTCAAAACTGAGCGGTTTACCGGTTTGCTTGCTGACCCGCTGCTTATTTTTAATTTCCCAGCCCGCCTCATCCAGCAGCCGGCTGGCTTTCAGCAGGTTATCACGATCGTAGCCGTCGCCTTTTGAGACGGGGGGCTGAAAGACGCTGGTAAAGACTTCCGGGGGAACGGCGCTTTTGAGCGGCCCGAGAAGCGTTAGTTCAGCGGCATCCGGATAACCCGTTGCGGCATATTCGGTATTCTGGAAATAGCTGTTGGCCCGGCTGTAGGCGCCGTAAAACAGCGCTTTGTTCATCCACTCGAAATCAAAGGCGAGAGTAATGGCCTGGCGCACGCGGCGGTCGGTAAATACCGGGCGCTGAATATTAAACGCCAGCCAGCGCGTGTCCTGGGCGGAATCATTTTTGAAGGACTCTTTCACGATATAGCCCCGGTCAAAATTCCTGCCCTTGTAGCGGGTGGCCCAGTTTTTGGCGCTGCTTTCGACCCGCATATCAAACGCACCCGCTTTAAAGGCTTCGAAGGCCACGTTGTCGTCCAGATAGTAGTCGTAGCGCAGGGTGTCGAAATTCCAGCGGCCCCGGTTTACCGGCAGGTTTGCCGCCCAGTAATCCTTAACCCGGGAATAGATCACATACTGCCCCATCTTCCAGCGGGTGATGCGGTAGGGCCCACCGGCCAGCGGCGGTTTAGAGAGCGGGTCGCTGAGCTTGTGATCTTTCCAGAACTTCTCCGGCATTACCGGCAGGGTCAGCAGGCTCAGCATATCCTCTTTATTGGGGCTGGTAAGGGCGATGCGCACCGTCAGCGGCGCGATGGCCGTGATCGTCGCCCCTTTATAGACCAGCCGGAACTGCGGCACGCCTTCGGTCATAAATTTATGGAAGGTGAAGGCGATATCGCTGGCCCTGACCGGCGTCCCGTCGTGAAAACGCGCCAGCGGGTTGATGGTAAGCTCCATCCAGGAAAAATCATCTGCATAACGCGCGGTTTCGGCCACCAGGGGATAATAGCTGCCGGGTTCATCGTCGGAGGTGGTAAAGAGGGTATCGTAGAGGGCGTCGGTGCGCTCTGCCGCTACGCCGCGCAGGGCATAACGGTTGAAGTTATCAAAGGTGCCGTTCGCCGCCAGGGTGACAGCGCCGCCTTTTGGCGCGGCAGGATTGACGTAATCGTAATGATCGAAATTGATAGCGTATTTAGGCTCGCCAATCACCGCGAACGCGTAGCTCTCTTTAATGGTTTGCGCCTGACTGAACCCGCTCATCAACGCCACCAGCAGCAACATCATACGCACAATCATTCCGCTACGTTTTCCTTCTATATTCTCGACGGGCAGGATACCTGAATGATAAGTGACGCAGCGGTGGTTGGGAAATTATTCGCTATCAAGGTGAATATCAGGTTTCCAGCTCAGGAACTGCTCCAGAATCAACGGGCGGCTTATCCAGTACCCCTGCAGCAGATTAACGCCGTGATCGCGCAGCCATTTCGCCTGTTCGGCGGTCTCGACACCTTCTGCGACCGTCACCATGTTCAGCCGTCGCGCCAGGGTCAGCACCGCATCCAGTACCGGAGAGGTGACGGTTTCCATCCCGATGGCGCTCACAAAGCCGCGGTCGATTTTCAGGTAGTCCATGGTGAAATGCTCAAGGTAGATCAGGGCGCTGTGCCCGGTACCAAAATCATCCACGGCGATTTCAAAACCTTCCAGATGTAGCCACTCAAACAGCCTGGTCGCTTCCCGCTGATTCAGCATATCGCGTTCGGTAATTTCGAGCACAATCTGGAAATGATCCGGCGGCAGCGAGGCGGCGAATTGACGCATATCGTCTTTAAAGCTGTCGGCGTGCAGATGCCCGGGCGAAATATTAATACCCAGCTTGGAACCTGGCGGCAGCCGTTTAGCCAGGGCCGGTGCGTCGCGGCGGATCAGGTCGAAGAGATGCAGCGTCAGCGGCACAATAAGCTGCTGGGCCTCGGCAAAGTTAATAAAGGCATCCGGCGGGATAGCCCCTGCGCCGGGATGTTGCCAGCGCATCAGCACCTCCACGCCCCGCATCTGCAAATCCTTCGAATCCACCACCGGCTGGTACACCACATGAAACTGATTCTGCTTGATACCGGTGAGGATCTCTTTACGCGGATTGGCGCGCATCATCAGCCAGAAGAAGCAGAGCAGCCCAATACTGGAGCCGCACAGCAGACCGAACAGTAGCGCGAAGATCAGATCTTCCGCCGTCCAGATGTCGCCGTACAGATTAATGGTGAGCGGCAGTCCCTTTATCTGGCTTGAACGCAGAGGCCTGTCGTCTAAATCTTTAGTGTGGATTAACCGGGTTGAATGCGTCGAAAAAGCCGTATTGCCGATGATAAGGGCAATCCCGGCGAACTCATCCTGACGGGCGGTATAGAGCAGGTACGGCGTCAGATTGAGGTTAATGGAGGTAAATACGCCGCCGTCTTTAATCAGCTGATTACGATGCCACAACACAATGGCCGGTTTTTCCGGCATCATCGGTGTACCCGGCAACAGGGCCATGTCTACCGCTTTATTAACGTCGATATCTGGCACAAGTTCGTTAAGCAGGACATGCATAGGACCGGTGGCTGACGAGCAAAAAGCCATTTTATCTTTAACCAGCAGAAAGGCGCGGACGTTAAGACTGAATGAGGCGCGGGAAGTGAGTTCAGATTTGACGTCCTTGCACTCGCTGAGCGTCAGCGGCTGTAATTTATCAATAGAAGTCTGCAGCTCTTCAAAATAACTTTCCATGTACACGCGAAGGTCGCTAATCAGGTTGTCGTATTTCACGTCGCGCTTATGGTAGCTGTAAAAAAACTGCATACCGCCGCAGAGCAGGGCGACAATAAGAGCTGAAAGCATGCTGAGCATCAGCACTTTTCGGCGGGACGATAAATGGCGGGTAAACATAAATGTTATGGGATCCTGATGTGCCGCCCGCGTTATCATGACGGCTAAACTCACGCTACTACAAGACTATAGCCTGGAACGAGAACTCCAGAATTATCGCGAATCGCGATAAAAAAAAAGCACTGCAATAGCAGTGCTTTTTACCATGCTGTCAGCCAAGGGAAACGGACAGCACAGGCGGTTAACTGCGAGTCAGTACACGGCGCGCTTCGTTATAGCGCTTCTTCCAGTATGGCTCGTTCATACTGGAGATCGTCACACCGCTGCTGGTGGACGCGTGGACAAACTGGTCGTTACCGATATAGATGCCGACATGACGGCCGGTTGAACCCGCACGGAACAGAACTAAATCGCCGGTGCGTAAGCTGCTACGCGAAATCGACTTGCCCATTTCCTGTTGTTCATAAGTTGAACGCGGAAGTTCTAAACCAAACTGCTCGCGGAACGTACGCTGTACGAAACCGGAACAATCGATGCCTTTACGTGTTTCGCCGCCAAGGCGATAGCGCACGCCTTTCCAGCTGGCATACTGGTCCATTAATCGGGATTTGATATCCAGATTGCTGACCATCTTTTCAAATTCATCCTGAGAGGCTTGCAGTGAAGAGGCGTCTTCTGACCCCACAACACGCGTCTCAGGATGCATATTCTTTGCGGTGTTCGATGCGCTACAAGCTGAAAGCAGAACCGCGACTGCAATCGCCGGGATTACCCGTGAGAAGTATCTCAAGATCGGTTGAGATTTGACCATGTTGTTTATATTCCCTTGAAGTCCTTAACGACAAATATCGTTATAAAAAATGCCAAGCGAGACGAGACTAAATACCTGCGCACTATCAGACAATTCTTTATGGTCAAATCTGTGGCGAATCGCACAAATTTATTTACAACGATAATAATTGTAGCGCTGAGGTAAAACGAGTCTGAGATTACCTGATTGAGCCAGGCATTGCGAGCAAAAATACGCAGTTTTTTATAAGTAAATGTGATAGCAAAAGTCAGTTGACGGGATAGCGAAAAAACAGGCGAATTTAGGTTAAGGAATGCTCAACGTGTTAATTTCTAACGTGATTAATGTGACAGGAAGATGACGGCGGCCGTTATGTCAGGGGAGAAACTAATCAGGGATCGATAACGATCCCTGTTAGTTATAGTTAATTTCTGTTAGTAACTTGTTTTGGAATTGTTGTATTTGCCAGGCAAATAGCGATCAAACAAGGCTATTAATCGATCGCTCAACGGCGTCATAAGGCACCATGGAAGGCCAATCAAAGCCACCGAAAGCGACCCGACGGCAATATCAGTGAACCAGTGCGCGCCGATCATTACTCGCGGGAAAGCGAAAACCACAAAAATAATCAGGGCTAATGCGAAAGTCTTATGACCGAAATAACGCCACATAAAAGCGGTGAAAATAAGCAGCATCATTCCGTGATCGCCCGGGAAACTGTCTTTCGATGCGTCTTTTGTTGAAATATGCAGCAATTCGCTGACGCGGTAGATATCCGGGAAAAATAGTGTCGGACTTGAGCGTTTCACCGGAATAAAGGCCTGCGCAAGCTGGTTCAGAACCACCGCGGTCAGCAGCATCACCAGGCCAATCATCAGAATACGCCGACGCCCGACAGGGCTCTCGTTACGCCAGAAGGCGAACATCAACGCGCCCATCGCCAGCAGCGAGCAGCCGTCAAAGGCACGGTTGTTGGTGATAGCCACCAGCCACAGGAAAGCGCGGCTTTCAACCAGCTTGTGGTTGAAGAAGTGGAAAATCCCGCTGTCCAGCGGGAACCAGAAACCGTGGTTGGCCGGCAGATACCAGGATAAAAAGAGCGCCACACCGGCAAAATTGAGCAACAAAATGGGTATTAGTCGGGTTTTCATCATCACGCCGTTAACAGTTAAAACAGGGCAACGTTAGTTGCCCGAACTTAAACGAAGCTTCAACAAGCTGGACTGTAAGGCGTTCCAGTCGGTGTTAACCGCACTAATTAACTCTATTCGGCTATCCGGCGGCGCCACGCCCTGCGTTTCGATGAAGAAATCTGCCCCCTGACGATTGATTCGCACCAGCCCGTCGGGCGTACGCATCACCCCCTTCACCCGTTCAACCGGGGCAAGGCGCGCCCACTCCAGTAAACCGATGGTGTCGAAGCAGGTATCGGCATCGAATACCCAGCCGCAGGCCTGGTGTCCCTGGCCGCTGTTCAGGCTGCGACGCCAGCGCTGGTGTGCGGGCAGGCTCAGCGCCGCCAGGCCCTGCTTTTCGCCGTGGCTGTGGGCATGGGCTGCGCTGGTGGGCAGTTCAGCAACATTGCGCCGCGGCAGGTCAAGCAGGGCGTTATCCACGTTCCCCTGAGTAGCGTGCGCCAGCTGACGTTCTCCGCCGAAGTGCTGCCACCAGATCTCCAGCGCGGCGCGGCTCTCTGGCGTGGCGCGATCTTCTTTATTGGCAATGATGATGTCGGCGGCGGCCAGCTGATCGCGGAAGTTTTCGTTGTGGACAAATTTTTCGTCCAGCAGCTGACGGGGATCGAGCAGGCACAGGGTGGCACGCAAATCGATCCACGGCTCATAGACCGGCGCGGTCAGCAGGTCGAGGATCTGCTTAGGATGGCCAAGCCCGGTGGGTTCAATCAGCAGCCGGTCTGGCTTGCCCTGGCGCAGCAGGGTATTGAGCCCCACCTGCATCGGCAGGCCGTTCACGCAGCACATGCATCCACCCGGGATCTCCTTTACCAGCGCCCCGTTGTCGGCCAGCAGCGCGCCATCAATGCCTATTTCGCCAAATTCATTGACCAGCACCGCCCATTTTTCGTCGGGATCTTTATTGGCCAGCAGGTGCAGTATCGACGTGGTTTTCCCGCTACCGAGAAAGCCAGTAATGAGGTTGGTTTTAGTCACAGGTGCTCCAGGGTGATAAATGTAATGCTATAACAATTATCAGTAATCCTGGCGGAAAAGAACAGAATTGGGAAGGGGAAGGGCGAACGGGGAGTTCCCCGCTCGCCTTAAGCGCAAAAAAGGTTAAACCGCGAGGGTATCGATAATCGCCTGACGTGCGCCCGACTGGCGGATACGCTGCCAGGCCCCGGTAACGGCCTCCACGAACTGCGGATCCTGCGGCAGGTCGTTGCCAAAAATTTCATTCAGAGCCAGCAGGGCAGTGACGCGCTCCTCCTCGCTGCTGGTCTCGACGATGGCGCGAATTTTATCCCTCAGCGGATCGCGCACATCAATGGCATTGCCCGCGTCATCCACGCCGCTGACGTAGCGCATCCAGCCCGCGACGCCGAGCGCCAGCAGTGGCCAGGCGGTGCCGCGCTGAAGATGGTGGCGAATACCCTCCAGCATACGCTGCGGCAGTTTCTGGCTGCCGTCCATCGCAATCTGCCAGGTACGGTGCTGCAGCGCCGGGTTGGCGAAGCGGTCAATCAGGCTGTCGGCATAGGCGATAAGGTCCACACCCGTAATACGCAGGGTCGGTGCCTGTTCGTTAAGCATCAGGCGGCGGGCGGCGTCACGCAGCGCGCTATCGGCCATGCAGTCGTTAATGTGGGCGAAACCGGCCAGATAGCCGAGATACGCCAGGAAAGAGTGACTCCCGTTGAGCATGCGCAGCTTCATCTGCTCCCACGGCAATACGTCCTGCACCATCTGCACGCCGGCCACTTCCCACTCCGGACGCCCGGCGACGAAGTTATCCTCGATAACCCACTGAATAAACGGCTCGCTGCTGATAGCGCACGGATCCTCGACGCCCACTTCGCGGGCGATTTCCGCCAGGGATTCATCGGTGGCGGCAGGCACAATCCTGTCCACCATGGTGCCCGGGAAGCTGACGTTAGCGGCAATCCACTCCGCCAGCTCCGGCGAGCGCTTGTGGGCCATCCCCAGCACCGCGTTTTTTACCACATGGCCGTTATCGGGAATATTATCGCAGGAGAGCACGCTGAACGGCGGCAGGCCGCGCTCGCGACGGCGATGCAGGGCCTCGACCAGGATCCCCGGCGCCGAGTGCGGCGCATCGGGATACTCCAGATCGTGAATGATACGTTCATTACGGGTATCCAGCTTGCCGGTGGCCGGATCGATGCAGTAACCCTTTTCGGTAATGGTCAGGGAGACAATCGCCACCTGTGGCTCGCAAAACTTCTCAATAATGGCTGCCAGCGAATCGAGCTTAGCGTTCAGGCATTCATGCACCGCCCCCACGATAATCGGCTGATTACCGTCGGCACCTTTTTCCAGCACCGTAAACAGATGATCCTGCGCGCGCAGCTGGCTCATCAGCGTATCGCCGCTAAACAGGCTAATCTCACATATCCCCCAGTCGCCGCCTCTGGCGTTAAGCACCCGATCGGTCAGGAGCGCCTGATGGGCGCGATGGAAGGCGCCAAAGCCGAAATGCACGATACGGGAGCGTAACGTCTGGCGATCGTACTGCGGCTGTAACACGTGGGCAGGTAGCGCGGTGGAGGCAATTGTCTTCATGAAATAAACACCTGATTAACCATTAATTAACAAGCCCAGTGTAAAGTTATATGACAACAAATTGAATTGGTGAGCCGTAAATATCCGGGAACTGTGAGATGGATCAATCAATATAGCGAGGCGTATTGACCTGTTGCAGCATGCATGTATGGTAGTCGTCATCACATGTCGAAATATTGGTATAACAACTTTAGAGGGTGAATCAATGGAACAAACCTGGCGTTGGTACGGGCCGAAAGATCCTGTTTCTCTTGATGATGTGCGTCAGGCTGGCGCGACGGGCGTTGTCACGGCGCTGCACCATATTCCTAACGGCCAGGTGTGGCCGGTAGAGGAGATCAAAGCGCGTCAGGCGCTGCTGGCCGAGAAAGGGCTCACCTGGTCAGTCGTCGAGAGCATTCCGGTACATGAAGAGATCAAAACCCACTCCGGCGACTATCAGACCTGGATTGCCAACTACCAGCAGAGCATCCGCAATCTCGCGGCCTGCGGCATTGACACCGTCTGCTACAACTTTATGCCGATCCTCGACTGGACGCGTACCGACCTCGAATATACTTTGCCGGACGGCTCAAAGGCGCTGCGTTTTGACCAGATCGCCTTTGCCGCGTTCGAACTGCATATCCTGAAGCGCGACGGCGCGGCGGCAGATTACACCGCAGAAGAGCAGCAGCAGGCAAAGGCATGGTTCGAGGCGGCAAGCGACGCGGATATCGAAAAATTAACCCGCAACATCATCGCTGGTCTGCCGGGTGCGGAAGAGGGGTATACCCTTGATCAGTTCCGTGCGCGCCTGGCAGAGTATGGCAACATCGACAAAAACCAGCTGCGTGAGAACATGGCCGTCTTCCTGCGCGCGATTGTACCGGTGGCGGAAGAGGCGGGCGTGCGTCTGGCGGTTCACCCGGACGATCCACCGCGTCCTATCCTCGGTCTGCCGCGCATTGTCTCTACCATTGAAGATATGCAGTGGCTGAAAGAGACGGTCGACAGCATCAACAACGGCTTCACCATGTGTACCGGCTCCTACGGCGTGCGCGCCGATAACGATCTGGTGAAAATGATTGAAACCTTCGGCGACCGTATCCACTTTACCCACCTGCGGGCAACCTGCCGGGAAGAGAATCCGAAGACCTTCCACGAAGCGGCGCACCTTAACGGTGACGTGAACATGGTCGCGGTGGTTGATGCGATTCTGGGCGAAGAGAAGCGCCGTAAGCAGGCGGGCGATCTGCGTCCTATCCCGTTCCGCCCGGATCACGGACACCAGATGCTGGACGATCTGCGTAAGAAAACCAACCCAGGCTATTCGGCGATTGGCCGTCTGAAAGGGATGGCGGAAGTGCGCGGCGTGGAGCTGGCGCTGAAGATGACTAAATATCCGGAACTTCTTTAAGCGGTATTGCCGGGTGGCGGCTTCGCCTTACCCGGCCTACAAAAGCACCCATAAAAAAACCGGCTCATTGGCCGGTTTTTCTTAGGCCCGGTAAGCGTAGCGCCACCGGGAAAACAGCCCGCACTATCAGTCAGCACGACCCATATAGCGCTTTTCTTCGATATGGATACGGATTTTCTCGCCAGCGGAGAGGTACTCTGGCACCTGAACGACCAGACCGGTGGTCAGGGTCGCAGGTTTGTTACGCGCGGACGCTGATGCGCCTTTGATGCCCGGTGCGGTTTCCACGATCTCCAGGTCCACGGTCTGCGGCAGCTCCAGCGCCAGCAGGACGCCATCCCAGGTCAGAACCTGCATGTCCGGCATGCCGCCTTCAGGAATAAACAGCAGCTCTTCTTCAATCTGATCTTTGGTGAAGATGTATGGCGTGTAGTCTTCTTTGTCCATAAAGACGTACTCGTTGCCGTCAATGTAGGAGAAGTCGACATAGCGACGGGTCAGGGTAACGGTATCCACGATATCGTCGCCTTTGAAACGCTCTTCAACTTTCAGACCGGTACGCACATCGGCGAAACGCATTTTGTACAGCGTTGCTGCGCCACGGGCGCTGGGTGCCTGAATATCAATGTCTTTCACAATCAGCAGTTTGCCGTTGTAATTCAGCACCATACCTTTCTTAATTTCGTTCGCTCTTGGCATTGCAGTAATCCTGTTAACGGGAAGGTCAAAAATATCGCGTCAAAGTACTCGCGCGCGGCTTTTCAGGCAAGCGGATTTCGCGGCTTTTGCTATCAATACGCAAAAGGTGTTACTGTGCGCGCCACGCCCGTGCTCCAGGGTTTCTTTCAGGTAAAGTGAATATATGGATTGCCGTCCGGACTGTGGAGCATGCTGCACCGCGCCCTCCATCACCAGCCCCATTCCCGGGATGCCCAACGGCAAGCCTGCCAATACCCCTTGCGTGCAGCTGGACGCGCAGCAGCGCTGCAAAATCTTCGGTTCGCCTTTGCGCCCAAAAGTGTGCGCCGGACTCCAGCCCTCGCGGGAGATGTGCCGGGATACGCGCCAGCAGGCCATGACCTGGCTGCTGGAACTCGAGGCGCTCACCGCGCCCTAAATATCCTTAATGCGGCTCAGGCAGATCGTGGTGAGGACGCACATCCCCAGCGCAATCCAGAATACCGCGTGATAACTCCAGATCTCGGCCACGATCCCGGCCACGGAACCGGCAATAATCCAGCCCACGCGGGTGGTATTAGTATATAGCGTGGTAGCAGCACCCGCCTGGCCCGGCATCAGATCCTGGAAATAGAGCATGCCGATCCCGGCGAGAATACCAATATAGATAGCGTTCAGCAGCTGTAAGCTCAGCAGCACAACCGGCGTTTGTGCGGTGAGCATCCCGACGTAAAACAGCAAACCGGCGACGGCGGCAAGGCGCATCAGGAAGCGTTTCCCAAAGCGTCTGGCGTAGTAGCCTGCAATCAGCATCGTTGGGATCTCCAGCCCGGCGGCGGTTCCCATCATCACCCCCGCCAGCTTCTCGGACAAATGCAGCTCATTAATGATAAACAGCGGCATGTTGATGATGTACAGGCTGTTAGTGCCCCACATTAAGGTGCAGATGGTAAACAGCAGCAGGGCGTCGCTACGGTTACGGCGCGGTGATTCCAGCACGCTGCTGGCCAGCTTCGGCTCCTTGCGCATCGTCGGCAGGAAAAACCACACCATCGCGCCACAGACCACAAACGCCACGGCGGCGCTGAGATACATCGTAGGGAAGCCAAACCCCATCGCCAGCGCGTAGGCCAGCGGCGGCCCCACCACCCAGGCCAGGGACACCTGGGCACGCAGGATCGAGCTGAACATCACCGCCTCACGGCCGGTATGGTCGGCATGCTCCCGGGCTAAGGCAAACAGCTGTGGGTTAGCGGTAGAGCCAAAGCTGCTGAGAAACACGCCAACAAACAGCAGCACAAAATAGTTACGGTTCCAGGCGAACAGCAGGCAGGCGAATACCCCCAGCAGACAGCAAAAAACAATCAGGGATTTGCGATCGCCTTTCTTATCTGAACGCCCGGCCAGAAACTGGCTGACCAGGATGCCGATAATGGCGCTGCCGGTGAAGAAGAAACCCACCATGGCAGGACGGGCATGCACCTCGTTGGTGAGAAACAGGCTCAGCGTCGGCGTCTGTAGCGCGCCGGCAATGCCGGTAAGGAAAGCAACAATCAAAAACGCCGATGAGGTCAGATCAAAGGATTTTGGCGAGGCGGCCGCGGGAGTGGTGTGCATGTTTCTGTATCAGTGATATGAAGAGACGCGGATTTTACGCCGCTTGTCACAAAATAAACAGCCGTCCGCGTCAATTACCCCACAAAAAATCAAAATGGCATTTCAGATTGCCGCTGCGCTTGCTGAAGTTGCTGAAGCCGAGCGGCTGGCAGCAGGGGGCTGAAGCAAAAATGTGCTGTAACTCTAAATTCTGCACGCTTAAATGACTCTTTACTTGAAAGCTATCCCATAAAGCGCAAGACTTCTTGAAACGTTTCAGCGCTAATTGGTTTACCTAACCCAAACGGATTGGCGCCTTTTTTCACAGTTAAGCTGAATCGATTCAAATTCAGCAGGAGTGGAGAACCATGTTCCAGTTATCCGTGCAGGACATTCATCCGGGCGAACAGGCCGGTACAAAAGAAGAGGCCATCCGGCAGATCGCTGCCGCGCTGGTGCAGGCGGGCAATGTGGCTGACGGCTACGTTGACGGCATGCTGGCGCGCGAGCTGCAGACCTCAACCTTCCTCGGCAATGGCATCGCCATTCCGCATGGCACCACCGATACCCGCGACCAGGTGCTGAAAACCGGCGTTCAGGTTTATCAGTTCCCGCAGGGCGTGCTCTGGGGCGAAGGCCAGGTGGCCTATGTCGCCATCGGGATTGCCGCCAGCAGCGATGAACACCTCGGCCTGCTGCGTCAGCTGACGCACGTTCTCAGCGATGACAATGTGGCTGAACAGCTGAAATCCGCGACCACCGCAGAGGAGCTGCGCGCGCTGCTGATGGGTGAAAAGCAGAGCGAAGCCCTGAAGCTGGATAACGAGACCCTGACCCTGGACGTAGCCGCGTCCGATCTGGTGACCCTGCAGGCGCTGAACGCCGGTCGTCTGAAAGAAGCCGGTGCGGTGGATACCGCTTTCGTGGCGCACGCCATTAACGACAAGCCGCTGAACCTCGGCCAGGGCATCTGGCTGAACGACTGTGCTGAAGGCAACCTGCGCAGCGCCATCGCGGTCAGCCGTGCGGCCACCGCATTCGATACCGCCGGGGAAACCGCGGCGATGCTGATTACCGTCGCCATGGCGGATGAACAGCCGGTAGAGGTGCTGAAGCGCCTCGGCGACCTGCTGCTGAACAAAAAAGCTGAACAGCTGCTGAAAGCAGACGCTGCAACCCTGCTGGCGCTGCTGACCAGCGATGACGTGAACACCGATGAACAGCTGAGCGCCGAGTTTGTGGTGCGTAACGAGCACGGCCTGCACGCCCGTCCGGGCACCATGCTGGTCAACACCATTAAGCAATTCTCCAGCGACGTTACCGTCACCAACCTCGACGGCAGCGGTAAACCGGCCAACGGTCGCAGCCTGATGAAAGTCGTGGCGCTGGGCGTGAAGAAAGGCCATCGCCTGCGCTTTACCGCACAGGGTGCAGATGCTGAACAGGCGCTGAAAGCGATTGGCGATGCCATCGCGGCTGGTCTGGGGGAGGGCGCATAATGAGCAGACGTGTTGCCACTATTACGCTGAACCCGGCTTACGATCTCGTGGGCTTTTGCCCGGAAATTGAACGCGGCGAAGTTAACCTCGTGCGTACCACTGGCCTGCACGCAGCAGGTAAAGGGATTAACGTTGCGAAAGTGCTGAAGGATCTGGGTATCGACGTCACCGTCGGCGGCTTCCTCGGCAAAGATAACCAGGATGGTTTCCAGCAGCTGTTCAGCGAGCTGGGGATCGCCAACCGTTTTCAGGTGGTGCAGGGCCGTACCCGCATCAACGTGAAAATGACCGAAAAAGATGGCGAAGTCACCGACCTGAACTTCTCCGGTTTTGAAGTCACCCAGGCCGACTGGGAGCGTTTTGTGAATGACTCCCTGACCTGGCTCGGCCAGTTCGACATGGTCTGCGTCAGCGGCAGTCTGCCGTCCGGCGTCAGCCCGGAAGCCTTTACCGACTGGATGACGCGCCTGCGCAGCCAGTGCCCGTGCATCATCTTTGACAGCAGCCGCGATGCGCTGGTGGCCGGTCTGAAAGCCGCGCCGTGGCTGGTGAAACCAAATCGTCGCGAACTTGAGATCTGGGCTGGCCGTAAGCTGCCAGAATTAAAGGACGTGATTGAGGCCGCCCACGCGCTGCGTGAGCAGGGCATCGCGCACGTGGTGATTTCCTTAGGTGCCGAAGGGGCGCTGTGGGTTAACGCCTCTGGCGAATGGATCGCAAAACCGCCGTCAATGGAAGTGGTCAGCACCGTCGGTGCCGGCGATTCGATGGTTGGCGGGCTGATCTACGGCCTGCTGATGCGTGAATCCAGCGAGCATACTTTACGTCTTGCCACCGCCGTTGCTGCCCTGGCCGTCAGCCAGAGCAATGTCGGCATTACCGATCGTACCCAGTTGGCCGCGATGATGGCGCGCGTTGACTTGAAACCCTTTAACTGACAGCAGGAGAGGCATAATGAAAACGCTGCTGATTATTGACTCTGCACTCGGACAGGCTCGCGCTTACATGGCGAAGACCCTGCTGGGTTCGGCGGGACATAAAGCACACCTTGATTTCATCGACAACCCGGGCGATGCCGAACTGGTTATCGTGCTGGGCGACAAAATTCCGGCCGACAGCTCGCTGAACGGCAAAAAAGTGTGGCTGGGCGACATCAATCGCGCCGTGGCTCACCCGGAACTGTTCCTGAGCGAAGCGAAAGGCCACGCAGCGCTCTATACCGCGCCTGTCGCAGCGGCTGAACCTGTTGCTGCCAGCGGGCCGAAGCGCGTTGTGGCGGTCACTGCCTGTCCGACCGGCGTGGCGCACACCTTTATGGCGGCTGAAGCCATTGAAACCGAAGCTAAAAAACGCGGCTGGTGGGTGAAAGTTGAAACCCGCGGTTCCGTAGGCGCAGGCAACGCCATCACCCCGGAAGAGGTGGCGGCTGCGGATCTGGTTATCGTGGCGGCAGATATCGAAGTGGATCTGGCGAAGTTTGCCGGTAAGCCGATGTACCGCACCTCAACCGGTCTGGCGCTGAAGAAAACCGCGCAGGAGCTGGATAAAGCCCAGGCTGAAGCCAAACTCTTCCAGCCTACAGGCAACACCGCGGCTGCGGCTTCCGAAGGCAAGAAAGAGTCTGCCGGAGCCTATCGTCACCTGCTGACGGGCGTTTCTTACATGCTGCCGATGGTGGTAGCGGGCGGTCTGTGTATCGCGCTCTCCTTCGCGTTCGGTATCGAGGCCTTTAAAGAGCCGGGTACCCTGGCGGCGGCGCTGATGCAGATTGGCGGCGGCTCGGCGTTCGCGCTGATGGTGCCGGTACTGGCGGGTTACATTGCGTTCTCCATCGCTGACCGTCCGGGTCTGACCCCGGGTCTTATCGGCGGTATGCTCGCCGTGAGCACCGGCTCTGGCTTTATCGGCGGGATCATCGCGGGCTTCCTCGCAGGCTACGTGGCGAAACTTATCAGCTCGAAGCTGAAACTGCCGCAGAGCATGGAAGCGCTGAAACCGATCCTGATTATTCCGCTGTTCTCCAGCCTGGTGGTTGGTCTGGCGATGATCTACCTGATCGGCAAACCGGTTGCAGGCATTCTCGAAGGCCTGACCCACTGGCTGCAGACCATGGGCACTGCCAACGCGGTCCTGCTGGGAACTATTCTCGGTGCCATGATGTGTACCGATATGGGTGGCCCGGTTAACAAAGCGGCATACGCCTTTGGTGTCGGCTTGCTGAGTACCCAGACGTATGCCCCAATGGCGGCGATTATGGCGGCGGGCATGGTGCCACCGCTGGCGCTGGGCCTGGCGACTATCGTTGCCCGTCGTAAGTTCGACAAGGCGCAGCAGGAAGGCGGTAAAGCGGCGCTGGTTCTCGGCCTGTGCTTTATCACCGAAGGGGCGATTCCGTTCGCTGCCCGCGATCCGATGCGTGTTCTGCCGTGCTGTATCGTCGGCGGTGCCGTGACCGGTGCCATCTCTATGGCGGTTGGCGCGAAGCTGATGGCGCCGCACGGCGGTCTGTTTGTTCTGCTGATCCCTGGCGCAATCACGCCGGTGCTGGGTTACCTGTTTGCGATTATCGCCGGTACCCTGGTGGCAGGTCTCTCTTACGCGGTGCTGAAGCGCCCGGAAGCTGAGGTGGTTGCCGCAAAAGCAGCATAATTTAACGTTCTCCAGAAAGGGCAGAGGCAACTCTGCCCTTTTTTTTGCCTTTAATCGTGCAGCGGTTCGCAGTTTTTTGTAGAGCGAAAAAGTGTATCTACAAAAAACTGTGATTCTGTTCATATACATTTCACGATCTCATTTTGGATCTATTTACTTTCCCCTTCTTACGCATACTATGAACATGTGTTCACATACAAACACATGCTCTAATAGTCTTTAAAGTAACTCCCTCGCTTAATTATCATTGCGATGGCCTGCGTGCCAGAGGATGTTCTATGCGTGAAAAGGATTATATTGTTGTTATTGGTTCTGCAAATATGGATGTTGCGGGGTATTCACATGCCTCGCTGAATTATGCGGACTCTAACCCAGGTAAAATAAAATTCACCCCCGGCGGCGTAGGCCGGAATATTGCGCAAAACCTTGCGTTGCTGGGGAAAGATGTCTGGCTGTTTTCCGCTGTCGGCGATGATTTTTACGGTCAGTCGCTGCTGTCACAAACCCAGGCCGCTGGCGTACAGGTAGAAAAATGCCAGGTCATCGCGGGTGAGGGCACTTCCAGCTATTTATCGTTACTCGATAACACCGGCGAAATGCTGGTGGCCATTAATGACATGGCCATTTCTGACTACATTAACCCGGAATATCTGGCCCACCATCTGGCCTTTCTGCGTGCAGCAAAAGCGGTGGTGGTGGACTGCAATCTCAGTGAATCTGCGCTGGGCTGGATCTTTGAAAACGCAGGCCAGGCGCCGGTATTCGTTGACCCGGTCTCCGCCTGGAAGTGCCATAAAGTGCGCGACTGGCTGGGCCATATCCACACCCTGAAACCCAACCGCATTGAAGCCGAAACCCTGAGCGGCATCCCTCTGAGCTGCGCCGCCGATGCGCCAAAAGTCGCGGCCTGGTTCCACGAGCATGGCCTGTTCCGGCTGGTGTTAAGCATGGGTGGCGACGGCGTTTATTACAGTGAGAAAGGGGGAGAAAGCGGCTGGTCAGCACCCTTCAAAACCCGGCTGGTGAACGTGACCGGCGCGGGCGACGCCATGATGGCGGGGCTGGCATTCTGCTGGCTGGAAGGCGCCACCTTCGCCCATTCCGTTCGTTTTGCCCAGGGCTGCTCTTCGCTGGCGCTGGCGTCGATTTATACCAATAACCCCGATTTATCGTCTGAAAATGTTAACGCATTAATGGAGAGAGAACATGTCTGAATTAAACTTATCTGCTGAGTTCCTGCAAATTTCTCCTGAAGTCCAGGACGCCTTAAATAATAACAAACCGGTCGTGGCGCTTGAATCCACCATTATTTCTCACGGCATGCCTTTCCCACAAAATGCCCAGACGGCACTGGAAGTTGAAGACGCGATCCGCCAGCAGGGCGTTATTCCGGCCACTATCGCTATTATTCACGGCGTAATGAAAGTGGGGCTAAGTAAAGAAGAGATTGAATTATTAGGCCGCGAAGGTCACGCCGTAACGAAAGTCAGCCGCCGGGATCTGCCTTTTGTCGTGGCAGCCGGAATAAACGGTGCCACGACGGTGGCCTCAACCATGATTATTGCCGCGATGGCCGGGATTCAGGTCTTCGCCACTGGCGGCATTGGCGGCGTGCATCGTGGGGCGGAACACACTTTTGATATTTCCGCCGATTTGCAGGAGCTGGCGAAAACCAACGTTGCCGTGGTGTGCGCCGGGGCAAAGTCTATTCTCGATCTCGGATTAACCACCGAATATCTCGAAACCAATGGCGTGCCGTTAATCGGCTATCAGACCCAGTCCCTGCCTGCCTTCTTCTGTCGCACCAGCCCGTTTGAGGTCAGCATTCGTCTCGACAGCGCCGAGGCCATCGCCCGCGCAATGGCGGTGAAATGGCAGACCGGCCTCAACGGCGGCCTGGTGGTGGCGAACCCCATCCCGGAACAGTTTGCCATGCCGGAAGAGACCATCAATGCCGCTATCGACCAGGCGGTGAAGGAAGCGGAAGAGCAGGGCGTTACCGGCAAAGCCAGCACCCCGTTCCTGCTGGCCCGGGTGGCGGAATTAACCGGCGGCGACAGCCTGAAATCCAATATTCAGCTGGTCTTTAACAACGCCCGCCTGGCCTGCGATATCGCTAAGTCGTACCAGCGCCTCGCGTAACCTTTCACAGGCAGTTTGCCGTCGCCTGTCTTCGCAGTGGAATCACGGATACCCGGCCTGTCGCCGGGTTTTCAGGTAAGGAAATCATTATGGACGTAATGAGAAGTCTGCTGGGTATGGCGGTACTGTTAGCAATAGCTTTCCTCCTTTCAGTCAACAAACGCCGGATCAGCCTGCGCACCGTCGGCGCCGCATTCGTATTGCAGGTGGCGATTGGCGGCATCATGCTCTATTTCCCACCCGGCAAATGGCTGGTGGAACAGGCCGCCATCGGGGTCAGTAAGGTCATGTCCTACAGCGATGCCGGGAGCGCCTTTATCTTTGGCGCGCTGGTCGGGCCGAAGATGGATACCCTGTTTGACGGGGCCGGGTTCGTGTTTGCGTTCCGCGTTCTGCCCGCCATTATCTTTGTCACCGCGCTGATCAGCCTGCTTTACTACATTGGCGTGATGGGGTTGCTGATCCGTATTCTGGGCGGCATTTTCCAGAAAGCGCTGCACATCAGTAAAATTGAATCCTTCGTGGCGGTGACCACTATCTTCCTCGGGCAAAACGAGATCCCGGCGATAGTCAAACCCTTCATCGATAAGCTGAACCGCAACGAGCTGTTTACCGCCATCTGCAGCGGGATGGCGTCGATTGCCGGGTCAATGCTGATTGGCTATGCGGGGATGGGGGTGCCGATTGACTATCTGCTCGCCGCCTCGTTGATGGCGATCCCCGGGGGCATCTTGTTTGCCCGTCTGCTGAGCCCGGCCACGGAGGCGTCACAGGTCACCTTTGAAAACCTGTCGTTCAGCGATACGCCGCCGAAAAGCATTATCGAAGCCGCGGCGACCGGGGCGATGACCGGGTTAAAAATTGCCGCCGGGGTGGCGACGGTGGTGATGGCGTTTGTGGCGATCATCGCCCTGCTGAACGGCATGCTGGGCGGCATCGGCGGCTGGTTTGGCATTGAAAGCCTGAGCCTGGAAGGGCTGTTTGGCTACGCCCTGGCGCCGCTGGCGTGGATCATGGGGGTGGAGTGGCAGGATGCTACCCTGGCAGGCAGCCTGATTGGCCAGAAGCTGGCGATTAACGAGTTCGTCGCCTATCTCAACTTCTCGCCCTATCTGCAAACCGCCGGTCAGCTGGACGTGAAAACCATCGCCATCATCTCTTTTGCGCTGTGCGGATTTGCTAACTTCGGCTCGATTGGCGTGGTGGTGGGGGCATTTTCTGCGGTTTCGCCTCAGCGCGCATCTGAGATTGCCCAGCTTGGCGTCCGGGCGCTGGTGGCAGCAACCCTCTCTAACCTGATGAGCGCCACCATCGCGGGCTTCTTTATTGGTTTAGCGGGCTAGGCGCAGGCCGGGTAGGGGATCTACCCGGCCTGTTTACGGCTGGCTGTCCAGCAGCGACAGGGTGTTATCCACCGACAGCGTCGGGTTGTTGATGCTTTCGCTGGCCCGGGAGAGCGCCGCGCAGGCAACGGCAAACCGGGCGCTGTCCGCAAAATCGCTCCCGTCGAGGAAGCCATAGATCAGTCCCGCCATAAAGGCGTCATCAGCACCAAAGCGGTCGACTACCGGGTGGGCTGGCGGCGTCAGCAGGAACGGCTCCGCGCCTTGCTCGCTGCACAGCACCGAATCATCTTCCAGACACACCACAATCCGCTGCACCCCTTTCTCATGCAGGGCAGTGAGCGCGGCCTGACGATCGTCGCACTCCGCCAGAATCTGCAGCTCCTTCAGCGTCGGCTTCAGGGTATGGATACGTGACAGCCAGGGTTTAACTCTCTCGGCTTTAAATTCCGACACCGTATCAACAAACACCGGCACATCCCCGGCGAGAGTAAAGACCCACTCCAGCGATTCCGTGGTGAGGTTGCAGTCCGCCAGCACCACACCCGCATGGGCCAGCAGCTCGCGGGACTGGTTCAGCAGCTGCGGCGTCAGCCCCTGCAGGATATGGGTATCGTTGATCGCTAAAACGGTGTCGTCCTGCGGATTCGCAATCGACAGATAGGTCGCCGTACTTTGTCCATGCAGGCGGATGGTGCTCTGGACGTTAACGCCCGCCTGACGGGTCTGCTCCAGCAGAGTTTCGCCATAAAAATCGCTGCCGACGGCAGAGATCAGGTGCACCTCACGCCCGAGCAGCGCCAGATTATGGGCAATGTTACGCGCCACGCCGCCCGCCGCACACTGAATGGCCCCCGGATGGGAAGAGGGTTCCGGGAAGCGAATGTCCGCCACGCCGCGAATATCCATATTGATGGCACCCAGCGCCACGCAGTAATCCTGTTCGGTCAGGATATAGCCTTTGCCCTTGATCGCCCCTTTACGCATTAAATCCATAATGTGCGCGGCGACGCGGGAGCGGCTGATATCGAGGATCTGGGCGATCTCATGCTGTTGAATAAGAGGGTTACGCCGCAGGATCTTCAGGATCTGCTTTTCCCTTTCGTTCATCATTATGCGGTGGCCTCGGCATGCTGTTGCGCTTTCAGCCAGGCGATCTCTTCGGCCCAGATATCCGGGTTGATCGTTTCCAGCACCATCGGGATACCGTCGAATCGCGGGTCCTGCATGATAAAGCGGAACGCGTCATGGCCGATGTTACCTTCGCCCAGGCTGTGGTGACGGTCAACGCGGCTGCCGAAGGCGCTTTTCGCGTCGTTAAGGTGCATACCGCGCAGGTACTTAAAGCCGACGATGCGTTCAAATTCGGCGAAGGTTTTTGCACACTCTTCCGTGCTGCGCAGGTCGTACCCGGCGGCAAAGGCGTGACAGGTATCAATGCAGACGCCGACGCGGGTTTTATCTTCCACGCCGTCGATGATGGCCGCCAGATGTTCAAAGCGGAACCCGAGGTTGCTGCCCTGGCCCGCCGTGTTTTCGATCACCGCCGTGACCCCTTCGGTCTGCGCCAGGACGATATTAATTGACTCGGCGATGCGCGCCAGGCATGCATCTTCATCAATTTGTGACAGATGGCTGCCGGGGTGGAAGTTCAGCAGCGTCAGGCCGAGCTGCTCGCAGCGCTGCATCTCATCCAGGAAAGCGTCGCGGGATTTGTCCAGCGCTTCCTGAACCGGATGGCCGAGATTAATCAGGTAGCTGTCGTGAGGCAGGATCTGACCGGGAGTGAAGTGGTATTTTTCGCAGGCCGCTTTGAACTCATCAATCACCTGGGCGGTTAACGGCGCGGCGCGCCACTGGCGCTGATTTTTGGTGAACAGGGCGAAAGCGGTCGCCTCGATTTCGGCGGCGCGAATGGCGGCATTTGCCAGACCGCCGGCAGCGCTGACGTGCGCTCCAACATATTTCATAAAGGGACTCCTGTTAACCCGCAAACGCTTATGATAGCGGGTTAACAGGATAAGGCTACAGCGGTTTATGCCATCAGGCTGTGAACCACCAGGTTAATGGCGCCCCCGCCGACAATCAGCCAGACGAAGAGCAGCAGCGCCATCAGCAGCGGTTTCGCCCCGGCCTTTTTCAGGGCGCTGACGTGGGTGGTTAAGCCCAGTGCGGCCATCGCCATCGCCAGCAGCACCGTATCCAGCGTTACCAGCATATCCACGACGGCTTTTGGCAGCAGATGGAACGAGTTGAAGATGGCTACCACGATAAACAGGATCGCAAACCACGGAATGGTGATTTTGCTCTTCTCCCCGTTCCCCGCCGGTGCAAGCTGTTTTACCCGTGCCGCGAGGATCAGCAGGAACGGCGCCAGCATCATCACCCGCAGCATTTTAGCGATCACCGCCGCGTTCTCCGCATCCGGGCTGATAGCGTGACCGGCCGCTACCACCTGGGCCACTTCGTGCATCGTCGAGCCGATATAAATGCCGTAGGTTTCCGGGCTGAACCAGTGCGCCACCAGCGGATACATGGCCGGATAAAGGAAGATCGCCAGGGTACCGAAGATCACCACCGTCGCCACGGCAACCGTCACCTTGCTGGACTCGGCCTTCACCACCGGCTCCGTCGCCAGTACCGCCGCCGCGCCGCAAATGCTGCTGCCCGCGCCAATCAGCCAACTGGTCTGTTTGTCGAGGCCGAACACCTTCTGGCCGATAAAGCAGGCCAACAGGAAAGTGCTGGTCAGGGTTAATACGTCAATGGCGATCCCGCTGACCCCGACGTCGGCAATCTGCGCGAAGGTGAGGCGAAAGCCGTACAGGATGATCCCGAGGCGCAGCAGATGCTGTTTGGCGAAGATCACCCCGCCGTCGCAGGGCTTGTAAATCTGCGGGTAGACCGTATTCCCGACCACCATCCCCAGCAGGATAGCCAGGGTCAGGGCGCTGAATCCCGCCCCCGCCACCGCCGGAATACTGCCGCCCCAAAGGGCCACGCCGGTGACCAGCGCGCTGAGGGCAAGGCCCGGGATGTAGTGCCACACTGTACGATGATGCTGTAGGGTGAGTGTTGTCATAACCTTCTCCTTTTCTCTGGCTAAAAGGTTACGGCGCTCTGGCTTAAAAATAAAATTGATTATATATTTATAATTAATCTTTATAAGTGGTAAGCAAGGTGCTTACCCTGGTGGATGATTACTATGCACATTACGTTACGCCAGCTTGAAGTTTTCGCCGAAGTGCTGAAAAGCGGGTCGACGACCCAGGCTTCCCAGATGCTGGCGCTCTCCCAGTCTGCGGTCAGCGCCGCGCTGACCGATCTCGAAGGCCAGCTGGGGGTTCAGCTTTTTGACAGGGTAGGGAAGCGGCTGGTGGTGAACGAGCACGGGCGGCTGCTCTACCCGCGCGCGCTGGCGCTGCTGGAGCAGACCGTCGAAATCGAACAGCTTTTTCGCGAGGATAACGGCGCCATTCGCGTCTACGCCAGCAGCACCATCGGCAACTATATCCTGCCTGAGGTGATTGCCCGCTACCGCCGGGATTTCCCGGGTCTGCCGCTGGAGATGAGCGTCGGCAACAGCCAGGATGTGATCAACGCGGTGATCGATTTTCGGGTGGATATCGGCCTTATCGAAGGGCCGTGCCACAACGCCGACATCATTGCGGAGCCCTGGCTGGAGGATGAGCTGGTGGTCTTTGCCTCGCCCGCTTCTTCTTTATTACAGCAGGAGGTGACGCTGGAGCGACTGGCGCAGGCGCCGTGGATTTTACGCGAGCAGGGCTCGGGCACGCGCGAGATCGTCGATTATCTGCTGCTTTCGCATCTGCCGCAGTTTCATATGGGCATGGAGCTGGGTAACTCTGAGGCCATCAAACACGCGGTGCGTCACGGCCTCGGCATCAGCTGCCTGTCGCGCCGGGTGATTGCCGAACAGCTGGAGAGCGGTACGCTGGTGGAGATCCCCCTTCCCCTGCCGAACAAGCTGGTGCGCACCCTGTGGCGCATCCACCACCGCCAGAAACACCTCTCTAACTCCCTGCAACGTTTCCTGCGTTACTGCGAAATGTAAGCCGGCCCGGCGGTTTTTGCCCGCCGGGATCTATTCCTCGCACCAATACTATTCTCTGCTTTACTTATAATCCTGGACCGGTCATGAAGCTCTCTTATAACAGGGCATTTGTGCCGGAAGAGCTGGCGATCGTCTGCTACAATCGCGCCTCATTTTTTGAATGGACAGCATTTTCACATGGTTTCCGAAACTAAAACCACAGAAGCGCCCGCGCTACGTCGCGAACTCAAGGCGCGTCACCTGACGATGATCGCCATTGGCGGCTCCATCGGTACAGGCCTCTTTGTCGCCTCTGGTGCGACCATTTCTGCAGCGGGTCCTGGCGGCGCGCTCTTTTCCTATATTCTGATCGGTTTGATGGTTTACTTCCTGATGACCAGCCTGGGCGAACTGGCGGCGTACATGCCGGTATCCGGTTCTTTCTCTACCTACGGCCAGAAATATGTAGAAGAAGGCTTCGGCTTCGCGCTGGGCTGGAACTACTGGTACAACTGGGCGGTCACCATCGCCGTGGACCTTGTCGCCGCACAGCTGGTGATGACCTGGTGGTTCCCGGATACGCCGGGCTGGATCTGGAGCGCGGTCTTCCTCGCGGTGATCTTCCTGCTGAACTACATCTCCGTGCGTGGCTTCGGTGAAGCGGAATACTGGTTCTCGCTGATCAAAGTGGCGACGGTAATCATCTTTATCATCGTGGGCATCGCGATGATCGTTGGCATCTTCAAAGGCACCGAACCGGCAGGCTGGAGCAACTGGACCATTGGCGATGCGCCGTTTGCCGGGGGCTTCTCGGCGATGATCGGCGTGGCAATGATTGTCGGCTTCTCTTTCCAGGGCACCGAGCTTATCGGTATTGCCGCAGGCGAATCCGAAAATCCGGAGAAGAATATCCCGCGCGCGGTGCGGCAGGTGTTCTGGCGTATCCTGCTGTTCTATGTATTTGCGATCCTGATTATCAGCCTGATCATTCCGTATACCGATCCGAGCCTGCTGCGTAACGATGTGAAAGACATCAGCGTCAGCCCGTTCACGCTGGTCTTCCAGCATGCCGGTCTGCTCTCTGCGGCGGCGGTGATGAATGCGGTGATCCTGACGGCGGTACTGTCGGCGGGTAACTCCGGGATGTATGCCTCTACCCGTATGCTCTACTCCCTGGCCTGTGACGGCAAAGCGCCGCGTATCTTCTCTAAGCTGTCCCGTGGCGGCGTGCCGCGTAACGCGCTCTATGCCACCACCGTAATTGCCTGCCTGTGCTTCCTGACCTCGATGTTCGGCAACCAGACGGTCTACCTGTGGCTACTGAACACCTCCGGGATGACGGGCTTCATCGCCTGGCTGGGTATTGCCATCAGCCATTACCGTTTCCGTCGCGGCTATGTGAAGCAGGGTTACGATATTAACAACCTGCCGTACCGCTCCGGGTTCTTCCCGCTGGGGCCGATCTTCGCCTTTGTGCTGTGTCTGATCATCACTCTGGGTCAGAACTACGAAGCCTTCCTGGCCGACACCATCGACTGGGGCGGCGTGGCTGCCACCTATATCGGCATCCCGCTGTTCCTGATTATCTGGTTTGGTTACAAGCTGGCGAAAGGGACGAAGTTCGTAAGCTATAAGGATATGGATTTCCCGAATAGATTCAAAAAATAATCGCAACGCCTCTCTTTAACCCGCTCAGTCGAGCGGGTTTTTTTATGTCGTTTTTTGTTCAGCCCGTTCTCCACATTATGCAGTCTTGACATAACTTTTAACAATTGAATTGATAATAGTTATCGTTTGCTTTATCATTAGCATATTAATAAAAATATGCAATGTGAGCAGTACATATTTGATTTTGCTGTGTTTACCTCATGGAGATATGGAATGTTTAGGTTGAATCCCTTCGTTCGGGGAGGGCTGTGCGCGTCTGCTCTTTCCCTGGCGCTGCCGGTTGTTGCGGCGGAATCTGGCGACACTATGGTCGTGACCGCCTCGGCCAACGAGCAAAACCTGAAGGATGCCCCCGCCAGTATCAGCGTCATCACCCAGCAGGATCTGCAGCGTAAGCCAGTGCAGAACCTGAAAGATGTGTTACAGGACGTGCCGGGCGTGCAGTTAACTAACGAAGGGGACAACCGTAAGGGCGTCAGTATTCGCGGGCTGGACAGCAGTTACACGCTGATCCTCGTTGACGGTAAACGCGTCAACTCGCGCAACGCCGTTTTCCGCCATAACGATTTCGACCTTAACTGGGTTCCGGTCGATGCCATCGAACGCATCGAAGTGGTGCGCGGGCCAATGTCCTCCCTGTACGGCTCCGATGCCCTGGGCGGCGTGGTTAACATCATCACCAAAAAGATCGGCCAGAAATGGACCGGCACCCTCACCGCCGATACCACCATTCAGGAACATCGCGATCGCGGTGATACCTACGGCGGCCAGTTCTATACCAGCGGCCCGCTGGTGGATGGCGTCCTCGGCCTGAAAGCTTTCGGCAGCGTATCCCAGCGTGATAAAGACGATCCGCAGAGCTCCTCCACCAGCGCCACCGGCGAAACCCCACGTATCGAAGGCTTTACCAGCCGCGATGCCAACGTCGAGTTTGCCTGGACCCCGAACGAAAACCACGATTTCACCGCCGGGTATGGTTTCGACCGTCAGGATCGTGATTCCGACTCGCTGGACAAAAACCGCCTGGAGCGCCAGAACTACTCCCTGAGCCATAATGGCCGCTGGGGCGTGGGCAACAGCGAACTGAAATTCTACGGCGAGAAAGTGGATAACAAGAACCCGGGCAACGCTAACCCGATTACGTCCGAAAGCAACTCCATTGACGGCAAATATGTCCTGCCGCTGGGCGAGATCAACCAGCTCCTGACCTTCGGTGGCGAATGGCGTCACGACAAGCTGAAGGATCCGGTAAACCTGACCGGCGGCTCCAGCAGCAATACCTCGGCCAGCCAGTATGCGCTGTTCCTGGAAGACGAATGGCGGATCTTCGAGCCGCTGGCGTTGACCACCGGCGTGCGTATGGATGACCACGAAACCTACGGCGACCACTGGAGCCCGCGTGCCTATCTGGTCTATAACGCTACCGATACCGTAACGGTGAAGGGCGGCTGGGCAACGGCATTTAAAGCGCCATCCCTGCTGCAATTGAGTCCGGACTGGACCACCGGCTCCTGCCGTGGTGCCTGTGAAATCGTCGGTAGCCCGGATCTGAAACCGGAAACCAGCGAAAGCTACGAGCTGGGTCTCTACTACAGCGGCGAAGAAGGATGGTTAGAAGGCGTTCAGGCCAGCATCACCACCTTCCAGAACGACGTGGATGACCGTATCAGCATCAGCCGTACCGCCAACGTCAACCAGGCCCAGGGCTACCCTAACTATGTCGGGCTGAATGCCGACGGTGAGCCGATTTTCCGCTATTACAACGTCAACAAAGCGCGCATCCGCGGCGTGGAGACGGAAGTGAAATTCCCGATTGCCGAAGACTGGCGCATGACGCTGAATTACACCTATAACGACGGGCGTGATATCAGCAATGGCGAGAACAAGCCGCTCTCCGAGCTGCCGTTCCATACCGCGAACGGAACCCTTGACTGGCAGGCAACGCAGGCATGGTCCTTCTACGTGCAGGGCAATTATAAAGGTGAGAAGCGCGCGCTTACGGCTGGCGAGCCAACGCCGGGCGGCTACGTGGTGTGGAACACCGGTGGCGCATGGCAGGCAACCAAAAACGTTAAGCTGCGTGCGGGCGTCATGAACCTGCTGGATAAAGATCTCAGCCGCGACGACTACAGCTACACCGAAGAAGGACGCCGTTACTTTATGGCGGTGGATTACCAGTTCTGATGATGGAAACGCCGGGCGGCGCTGCGCTTGCCCGGCCTACGGGCTGGTGCGGTCTGCTTGCCGGGGGCGCTGCGCTTGCCCGGCCTACGGTTTGGTGCGGTCTGCTTGCCGGGGGCGCTGCGCTTGCCCGGTCTACGGGCTGGTGCGGTCTGTGTGCCGGGGGCGCTGCGCTTGCCCGGCCTACGGGTTGGTGCGGTCTGCTTGCCGGGGGCGCTGCGCTTGCCCGGCCTACGGTTTGGTGCGGTCTTTTGTAGGCCCGGTAAGCGTAGCGCCACCGGGCAGGAGGCGGGCACTTACTTCAACAACTGCTGCGCATGGAAGCGCAGATGATCTTCAATAAAGGACGCAATGAAATAATAGCTGTGATCGTACCCCGGCTGGATGCGAAGCGTCAGCGGCCAGTCCTTCTGGCGCGCGGCTTCTGCCAGCACTGCCGGTTGTAACTGGGTCGCGAGGAACTGATCGGCATCACCCTGATCGATAAGCGTCGGGATCGCCTGTTCCGGCTGGCTTGCCAGCATCAATGCGCAGCTGTCCCACGCCTGCCAGGTCGCCGAATCTTCACCCAGATAAGCCGTGAACGCTTTCTGTCCCCAGGGCACCTGGGTTGGGTTGACGATCGGCGCAAAGGCCGACACGCTGACATATTTGCCCGGGTTTTTGAGCGCCATCACCAGCGCACCGTGACCGCCCATCGAATGACCGCTGATCGCACTGCGATCCGATACCGCAAACTCCGCCTGGATCAGCGCTGGCAGCTCGTCGCGCAGGTAATCGTACATGCGGTAATGCTGCGCCCACGGCGCCTGGGTGGCGTTCAGGTAGAAACCGGCACCTTTACCGAGGTCGTATCCGGCATCGTCCGCCACGTCGTCACCGCGCGGGCTGGTGTCCGGCATCACCAGGGCGATCCCCAGTTCCGCCGCCACGCGCTGGGCACCCGCTTTGGTGGTGAAATTTTCGTCATTGCAGGTCAGGCCGGAGAGCCAGTACAGCACCGGTGGTTTTGCGTTGCCGCTCACCGGAGGAAGAAAAATGCTGAACGTCATCGCGCAGTTCAGCACCCTGGAGTCATGACGCCAGCGCTGCTGTCGGCCTTCAAAACAGTGGTGCTCTTCGAGCAGTTCCATGCAGGGCTCCTTAAGGAAGGTGATATTGGGTATGAAAGCCATAATACAGATAATTCAGTTACGTGTGAGTAACTTTCACTTCCGCATTGACGTCATATCCTGCATCATGAATTTACGAAACTTTAACAACTGGAGTGGTCATGGCGCTGCGTATCGCGCTCAGCGGATTTGTGGTTCTGGTGGTGGCGATGGGAATAGGGCGCTTTGCCTTTACCCCGCAGGTGCCGCTGATGATTGCGGCAGGCGAGCTCACCCTGACCAGCGCCGGGCTGGTGGCGGCGATGAACTATCTCGGCTATCTGGTGGGGGCGTGGGATGCCATGCGCGCGCACCGGTTTGTCGAAGGGCGTTTATGGCTGGGCATAACGGGGGCGGTGGCGCTGACCTTGCTTTCCGCCGTGGCGGATAACGCCATTGTTCATGGCCTGCTGCGCTTTGTGATTGGCTGCATGAGCGGCTGGTCGATGGTGCTTATCGCCGCCTGGACCAACGAACGGCTGGCCCATTTCGGCAAGCCGGGCCTGAGTGCCGCGGTGTTTGCCGGGCCGGGGGCGGGCATTGCGATTAGCGGTCTGCTGGCGGTGTGGATCCAGACCCAGGCGCTGTCGGCCAGCGCCGCCTGGCAAATTTACGGCCTGCTGGCGCTGGTGCTCGTCGCGCTGGTGGCGCGTTACCTGCCGCGTACCGGACATCTGCATCGCCCGGGCACTACGCCGGAGCCGCTGACCCTGACCCGGGATCTGCGTCGTCTGGTCTGGAGCTACAGCCTCGCCGGGTTTGGTTACATCCTCCCGGCGACGTTTCTGTCGCAGATGGCGGCGCTGCGCTTTCCCGGTAGCGCCTTTGCCCAGTTTGTCTGGCCGGTGTTCGGGTTTGCCTCGATGCTGGGGATTGCCCTGAGTATCGCTCTGCGCCACGTCTCTACCAGCCATCGTCGGCTGGCGGTGGTGCTCTGGTTGCAGGCGGTGGGGGTGATTGCCGCCTGGCTGATGCCGGGGATGGCCGGTCTGGTGACCGGTGCGCTGCTGGTCGGCGGCGGATTTTTGTGTGCGGTGCAGCTCTCGTTACTCTACGGGCGCGAGCTGGCGCCGAATCATACGCGTTACATGGCCGGTTTACTCACCACCGGCTATGCGGTCGGGCAGCTGATTGGCCCGATGACCTCGGCACTGTCGAGCTGGCTTACCCATCAGCTTGAGCCCGCGCTGGGCCTTGCCGGTATCGCATTGTTTATTGCGGGCGGACTGGTCTGGCAGCGTCAGGTTGAAAGGTAACGGCAATTGGAATAATTATCGCGGTGAATACTGGATTATGCTCGCCGCCTCACGCACAATGAGTGCACATTTTGCCCCACGGAGGGCAGAAGAGCACCGCACCTGCAGGAGAAAAGAATGTCATCAATGAGTAAAGAAGCAGCACTCGTCCACGAAGCGCTGGTCGCACACGGTCTTGAAACCCCGCTGCGTCCACCGGTTCAGGATCTGGACAACGAAACGCGTAAACGTCTTATTTCCGGACACATGACCGAAATCATGCAGCTGCTCAATCTCGATTTGAGTGATGACAGTCTGATGGAGACCCCGCGTCGCATCGCCAAAATGTATGTCGATGAGATTTTCTCCGGGCTGGATTACGCTAACTTCCCGAAAATCACCGTCATCGAAAACAAGATGAAGGTCGATGAGATGGTGACCGTGCGTGATATCACCCTGACCAGCACCTGTGAACACCATTTCGTGACTATCGACGGTAAAGCGACCGTGGCCTACATCCCGAAAGATGCGGTGATTGGTCTGTCGAAGATTAACCGTATCGTGCAGTTCTTTGCTCAGCGTCCGCAGGTGCAGGAGCGTTTAACCCAGCAGATCCTTATCGCGCTGCAAACGCTGCTTGGCACTAACAACGTGGCGGTATCGATTGATGCGGTGCATTACTGCGTGAAAGCGCGCGGTATTCGTGATGCGACCAGCGCCACCACCACCACCTCGCTGGGCGGTCTGTTCAAATCGAGCCAGAATACCCGCCAGGAGTTCCTGCGCGCCGTACGTCACCACAACTGATCGTCAGGGCAGGGTACATGGAAAGAAATGTCACGCTGGATTTCGTTCGTGGCGTCGCTATTCTGGGTATCCTGCTGCTGAATATAAGCGGCTTCGGTTTGCCGAAAGCCGCTTACCTCAATCCCGCCTGGTATGGCGATATCACCCTCAGCGACGCCTGGACATGGGCTGTGCTGGATCTCTTCGCTCAGGTCAAATTCCTCACCCTGTTTGCGCTGCTGTTCGGGGCAGGCCTTCAGCTATTACTGAAACGTGGTAAACGCTGGATCCAGGCCCGGCTCTCCCTGCTGGTGCTGTTTGGCTTTATTCATGGGCTGCTGTTCTGGGATGGCGACATTCTGCTGGCCTACGGACTGGTGGGGCTGATCTGCTGGCGCATCATCCGCGACGCCCATGATGTCAAAAATCTCTTCAATACCGGCGTTGTGCTGTTCCTTATCGGCGTGGCCATTTTGCTGCTGCTGGGCGTGATCTCCGGCGGCTCAACCAATCGCTCCTGGGTGCCGGATGCGGCCAATCTGCAGTATGAGCAGTACTGGAAGGTAGGCGGCGGTATGGAGGCCATCAGCAACCGGGCGGATATGATCGGAAATACGCTGCTGGCCCTCGGGGCGCAGTATGGCTGGCAGCTGGCAGGCATGATGCTCATCGGCGCTGCGCTGATGCGAACCGGCTGGCTGAAGGGCGAGTTCAGCCAACGCCATTACCGGCGTACCGGGATGTGGCTGGTGCTGGTGGGGCTGGCTATCAACCTTCCGGCGGTGATCGCCCAGTGGTCTGTGGGCTGGGATTATCGCTGGTGCGCCTTCCTGCTGCAGGCGCCGCGCGAGCTGAGCGCCCCGTTCCAGACCATTGGCTATGCCGCGCTGATGTACGGTTACTGGCCGCAGCTCTGCCGTTTCAGGCTGGTGGGGGCGGTGGCCTGCGTCGGTCGCATGGCGCTGAGCAACTATATTTTACAGACGCTGATCTGCACCACGCTGTTCTATCACCTCGGCTTATTTATGAAATTCGATCGCCTGCAGCTGCTCGGCTTTGTTCTGCCCATCTGGCTGGTGAATATTAGTTTCTCGGTTCTCTGGCTGCGTCATTTCCGTCAGGGGCCGCTGGAGTGGCTGTGGCGACAATTGACCGCACGTGCGTCAGGGGTTTCATCAAGTAATACATCCGGATAACGATCTGGATCACAATCATTAACAAAACGGATGTAACCGTTTTCATCCTTGTGACCTTCTTCACGTAGTCCTCCTCTTCTCGCTGCCAGAATAGTCACCTTGCTAAACACAGGGGGTGTCTGTGAGTTGCTGCAATCTAAATAAGGGTGGTGAATATGATCACCATTCGTGACGTCGCGCGTCAGGCGGGCGTTTCTGTCGCCACCGTTTCCCGGGTTCTTAACAATAGCGCGCTGGTCAGTCCGGAGACGCGGGAGTGCGTGATGAAAGCCGTCACGGCGCTGGGCTACCGGCCAAACGCGAACGCCCAGGCGCTGGCAACGCAGGTCAGCGACACCATCGGCGTGGTGGTGATGGATGTGTCGGATTCGTTCTTTGGTGCGCTGGTGAAAGCCGTGGATATGGTCGCCCAGGAGCACAATAAATACGTGCTGATCGGCAACAGCTATCACGAGGCGGAAAAAGAGCGTAACGCCATTGAGGTGTTGATTCGCCAGCGCTGTAACGCCCTGATTGTGCACTCAAAAGCGTTAAGCGATGAAGAGCTTTCCGCGCTGATGGAGCAGATCCCCGGCATGGTACTGATTAACCGAATTGTCCCTGGCTACGCCCATCGCTGCGTCTGCCTTGATAACGTCAGCGGCGCGATGATGGCGACGCGGATGCTGATGAACAACGGCCATCAGCGCATCGGCTATCTGGCCTCCAGCCACCGCATTGAGGATGACGACATGCGCCGGGAAGGCTGGCAGAAAGCCATGCTGGAACAGGGCATTACGGCCTCTGAAAGCTGGATCGGTACCGGCGCGCCGGACATGCAGGGCGGGGAAGCGGCGATGGTGGAACTGCTCGGGCGTAACCTGCAGCTGACCGCCGTCTTTGCCTATAACGACAGTATGGCTGCGGGGGCGCTCACCGCGCTGAAAGATAACGGCATTGCGGTGCCACAGCATCTGTCATTGATTGGTTTCGATGATATCCCGATTGCCCGTTACACGGACCCTCAGCTGACGACGGTTCGCTACCCGATCGCCTCTATGGCGCGCCTGGCCACGGAGCTGGCGTTACAGGGGGCTGCCGGCAAGCTGGATATCAATGCAACACACTGTTTCATGCCGACTTTAGTGCGTCGCCACTCGGTTGCCATTCGGCAAATTGTGGTGCCGATCACTAACTAATAATTCGTCGTGATGTAACCGTTTTCAATTTGTGAGTAAATTCACAGTAACTTAACAATGCGCTGTCTATGATGTCAGCGTTTTAGCAACTGAAACGCTATGTAACGGTGATTAATCACTTTGACTATAGCCAAGGTACGTTAAACAACCAAAAAAACGCATTCTGGAGCGTTACCGACCAAGGAAGATAGAAATTTTATAAGTGGACTTCGGCCGGCAGCAACGTTTCTTTAACATGTGCCCGCCGAGCCTTATTCACACGAACTACCCTGCATAAAAATCGGAGATATCATGAATAAGAAGGTGTTGACTCTGTCTGCTCTTATGGCAAGCATGTTTTTCGGTGCCGCCGCGCACGCTGCAGATAGCCGTATTGGTGTGACTATCTATAAGTATGACGACAACTTTATGTCTGTTGTGCGTAAGGCAATCGAGAAAGAAGGCAAAGGTGCGCCAGACGTTCAGCTGCTGATGAATGACTCCCAGAATGACCAGTCCAAACAGAACGACCAGATCGACGTTCTGCTGGCGAAAGGCGTGAAAGCACTGGCAATCAACCTGGTTGACCCGGCTGCTGCAGGTACCGTTATCGAGAAAGCACGTGGCCAGAACGTGCCAGTGGTGTTCTTCAACAAAGAACCTTCCCGTAAAGCGCTGGATAGCTACGACAAAGCGTTCTACGTCGGTACTGACTCCAAAGAATCCGGCATTATTCAGGGCGACCTGATTGCTAAACACTGGGCGGCTAACCCGAACTGGGATCTGAACAAAGATGGTCAGGTTCAGTTCGTACTGCTGAAAGGCGAACCGGGCCACCCGGACGCTGAAGCACGTACCACCTACGTTATCAAAGAGCTGAACGACAAGGGCCTGAAAACCCAGCAGCTGGCATTAGATACCGCAATGTGGGACACCGCTCAGGCGAAAGACAAGATGGACGCATGGCTGTCCGGTCCTAACGCTAACAAAATTGAAGTGGTTATCGCAAACAACGATGCGATGGCAATGGGCGCGGTAGAAGCACTGAAAGCACACAACAAATCTTCTATCCCGGTATTTGGTGTGGATGCCCTGCCTGAAGCACTGGCTCTGGTTAAATCTGGCGCAATGGCCGGTACCGTGCTGAACGATGCTAACAACCAGGCGAAAGCCACCTTCGATCTGGCGAAAAACCTGGCAGAAGGCAAAGGCGCTGCTGACGGTACTAACTGGAAAATCGAGAATAAAGTTGTTCGCGTACCGTACGTTGGCGTAGATCAGGAAAACCTGGCGCAGTTCACCGGTAAATAAGTTATTGCATTCCACTGGGCGCAGTTTCTGCGCCCTTTTATCACGCGACGCGAGGCCGAGAAGGTATAATTATGGTCAGCACAACGACTCAGTCGTCCGGTGAATTCTTGTTGGAAATGAGCGGTATCAACAAGTCTTTTCCCGGTGTTAAAGCACTGGATAATGTTAATTTAAAAGTACGGCCTCACTCCATTCATGCATTAATGGGGGAGAACGGTGCGGGTAAATCAACGTTATTGAAATGCTTATTTGGGATCTATCAAAAAGATTCTGGCAGCATTCTTTTTCAGGGGAAAGAGATCGATTTCCATTCCGCCAAAGAGGCACTGGAAAACGGTATTTCGATGGTTCACCAGGAACTTAACCTGGTACTTCAGCGTTCTGTTATGGACAATATGTGGCTGGGTCGTTATCCGACCAAAGGCGTATTTGTCGATCAGGACAAAATGTATCGCGACACCAAAGCTATTTTTGATGAACTGGATATTGATATCGATCCGCGCGCGCGCGTCGGTACCTTATCTGTTTCACAGATGCAGATGATCGAAATCGCCAAGGCTTTCTCCTATAACGCCAAAATCGTTATTATGGATGAGCCAACCTCTTCGTTAACGGAGAAAGAGGTGAACCATCTGTTCACCATTATCCGTAAGCTGAAAGATCGCGGTTGCGGCATCGTTTATATCTCCCACAAAATGGAAGAGATCTTCCAGTTGTGCGATGAGATTACGGTCCTGCGTGACGGCCAGTGGATTGCCACCCAGCCGCTGGAAGGGCTGGACATGGACAAGATCATCGCCATGATGGTTGGCCGCTCCCTGAACCAGCGTTTCCCGAACAAAGAGAACAAGCCGGGCGAAGTGATTCTGGAAGTCCGCAACCTCACGTCGTTGCGCCAGCCTTCAATCCGCGATATCTCCTTCGATCTGCATAAAGGGGAGATCCTCGGGATTGCCGGTCTGGTGGGCGCCAAGCGTACCGATATCGTCGAAACGCTGTTTGGTATTCGCGAGAAATCGGGCGGGACAATCACTCTGCACGGGAAAAAGATTAATAACCACAACGCCAACGAAGCCATTAACCACGGCTTTGCGCTGGTAACGGAAGAGCGCCGCTCGACCGGTATTTATGCCTATCTGGATATTAACTTTAACTCCTTAATTTCGAATATTCATAATTACAAAAACAAAATCGGTCTGCTGGATAATTCCCGCATGAAGAGCGATACCCAGTGGGTAATTGACTCCATGCGCGTAAAAACCCCAGGACATCGCACGCAAATTGGCTCGCTCTCCGGTGGTAACCAGCAGAAGGTTATTATTGGACGCTGGTTGTTAACCCAGCCTGAAATTCTGATGCTGGATGAACCTACCCGCGGTATCGACGTAGGTGCAAAATTTGAAATCTATCAGCTGATTGCTGAATTAGCCAAGAAAGATAAAGGGATTATTATTATTTCTTCCGAAATGCCGGAATTGTTAGGGATCACAGATCGTATTCTGGTTATGAGCAATGGTCTCGTTGCCGGAATTGTTGACACCAAAACGACAACGCAAAACGAAATTTTGCGTCTTGCGTCTTTGCACCTTTAAGATCAGGGGCTCCTCATGAGTGCGTTAAATAAGAAAAGTTTTCTTACTTATCTGAAAGAAGGCGGTATTTACGTTGTTCTTTTAGTTTTACTGGCCATTATTATTTTCCAGGACCCGACCTTCTTAAGTCTGCTGAACTTAAGTAACATTCTGACCCAGTCTTCGGTGCGTATTATTATCGCCCTGGGCGTGGCGGGTCTGATCGTCACCCAGGGTACTGACCTGTCAGCCGGTCGTCAGGTTGGTCTGGCGGCGGTGGTCGCGGCAACGCTCCTGCAGTCGATGGAAAACGCCAACAAGGTGTTCCCGGAAATGGCAACCATGCCAATTTTCCTGGTGATCCTGATTGTCTGCGCCATCGGTGCCATCATTGGCCTGATTAACGGCATCATCATCGCGTACCTGAACGTTACGCCGTTCATTACGACTCTCGGCACGATGATCATCGTTTACGGCATCAACTCCCTGTATTACGACTTCGTGGGCGCATCGCCGATTTCCGGTTTCGACAGCGGCTTCTCGACCTTCACGCAGGGCTTTATCGCGATGGGCAGCTTCCGCCTTTCCTACATCACCTTCTACGCGCTGATTGCGGTGGCGTTCGTCTGGATCCTGTGGAACAAAACCCGCTTCGGTAAGAACATCTTCGCTATCGGTGGTAACCCGGAAGCGGCGAAAGTCTCCGGTGTTAACGTTGCGCTGAACCTGCTGGTTATCTATGCCCTGTCCGGCGTGTTCTACGCCTTCGGTGGTCTGCTGGAAGCGGGTCGTATCGGCTCCGCCACCAACAACCTCGGCTTTATGTATGAGCTGGATGCGATTGCCGCCTGCGTGGTAGGTGGCGTGTCGTTCAGCGGTGGCGTGGGTACCGTACTGGGTGTGGTAACCGGTGTGATCATCTTCACCGTTATCAACTACGGCCTGACCTACATCGGCGTGAACCCTTACTGGCAGTACATCATCAAAGGCGCGATCATTATCTTCGCCGTTGCGCTGGACTCCCTGAAGTACGCGCGTAAGAAGTAATTATCCTGTCGCTGAAAAACCCGCTCACGAGCGGGTTTTTTTATGCTTGCTGTGGTTCATTGCCTAACAGTGAAACGAGGAGTGATTTTGAGGTGGGTACCAGCCCGGTTTCCAGTCCGAACGGTTTAAAAACCTTATTAATCATCTCCACAGAAAAATTGCCTTTATCATTTTCCACTTCTGATAATGTCTTACGCGCCACCTTTACCAGACGAGCATAATCATCCTGCCGCAGCCCCAGAACCTCCAGCCTGAGTCGCTTCAGTGCCTGGCCTTGCGTGACCTTCCCCAGCAACAGATCCAAAATAATGGCATGCATCACCGATTTACGATCCAGCGTGTTGACCCTGGGTTTAGTGGGTGAAAATCGTTGACTGCCTGATCCTGTTAAATTCGCTTCACTCTCTTCAGGAAGAGGAGAAGAGGGGAGGCGCCGATTGCGGCTGCGTAGATTTGCCAGCGTGGCACTCAGGTCTGACTGTTTCTTATCAGAAGGTTTCATAGCAATTTCCAGCGCGTCAGTTTATCGGCGATAAAGTTAAAGCCTGTGGCGGGCATCTCAAGGATCTGTTCTGGCACACCTCTTTCCTGCAGGCGGGCTTTAAGTCCAACAAGCTGCGCTGACGTTTCTCTTAACGCCGCGCTCAGTTGGGAGGCAGGAACTAAATCAGACAACGCCTGAGCGATGCCGGTGAAATCGTACTCACCGCCTGATTCGTAAGGTAATGACCATTTCGTTGAGCGTGGGATCCCTTCCGGGTCTGCTTTCATGGGGGCAAAATCGTATATCGGAGCCAGATAAATGGCATTTTCCGTTTTGATAAAAGCGGTATTTCGACCGTGATTGTCACTGTTGGCGAACACGATATTCAGCAGGTCCCGGCGAACCCATTCGATGACAAAGGCGGGGATATCGAAATCATATCCCTGCTCGCGACACATATTACTGCGGGCAATTTTGTCGATTAATGTGCGAATCGTCGTTTCATGATCGAGCGTAACGCCCGGGCCCTTTTGCAACATGGAATAGACGGACTCCATCCCCAGCTTGATGAGCTCTCCCTGCGCGCTTCTGGCGATATCAAATCGGGGCAACCATAAAGAAGGGTAGCTTTGACCCTCTGTTAGCTTCATCCCTTCAATGGGGATGGTGCTGAACCCCATGGCGGTCAGTTCATGATAATAATGAAATTCAGCGCGTAATATATTGCAGTCGATTTCATTTCTCGCACCCCGGGGGTACTTAACCAGATAATAACTGTCCTGATTATCAGGGCTGTTTTGCCAGGTATCTATCCAGATCCGTTGTTCCTGGCTGCACCGTAACAATAATTTTGGCGCTTCCCCGCCAGCACCCGTTGCCCCACCAGCAGCCGCGCCCCTTTCCTGAGCATAATCGAGAAAATCGGCGGCGCGGTTAATCACATCCTCTACCGTAAAATAGTGCGTCTCTGCCTGCGGATGGTAATCGGGAACGGATTCTTTAATGCGCAGATTACCCACAGGAGACATCGTGCCATATTTCAGCAGGATAAAATTTTGCTGACCCATGGGCAGATCGTTAATGTCGAGGTAGTTCATCCAGTAACGACGACTTGCGCCGCTTGGGATGATGTCATCCAGGAATCTCAGCCAGCCGGGTTTGCCTCCATCATCAAAGTACAGGGAGACAGGATAATTCAGGGAGACGGCATGATGATCGTCGTTGTCGAGGAAATCTATAGCATAATCAGAGAGATAGTTTACCTCTGTGGTTCGCCAGTCGTCATTATCACTATAAGGGAAAGTGACAATCGCAATATCTTGCCATTCACTGTCCAGCCACGCCTGTATTGTTAATGACTCCATCATCATCTCCACTTTCACGGATGAGTAAAATATTACGCATTAACCAGCAATTTTCCAGTTAATGTAACTTAAGTTACTCATAAGTGAAGGTGAGAAGATTTAATGTGTGCTATGTAACACATTAAACGTGGAGGGTTATTTCTTCTTCTGCATTTCCAGCAGCTGGTCAGGTGTTACCGCCGGATAACCCTGGGCATCGGCCGGGACTTCCGTCATTGCCGGGATCGGCACCAGCGGACCCAGGAATCGTGGTTCACGTTTAAAGACATAGAGATCCGCCAGCGCCCCCAGGCGAGCGCCAAATTCGCGTACCCGGACGGTGAGCATGTCTTTCGGTGACGGAACCGCATAGCACTGCGCCTGAATGCCCATATGCAGGGCGATAAACAGCGCACGCTCGCAGTGGAAACGCTGGGTGATGATGATGAAATCGTTGGTATCAAACACCTTACGGGTGCGGACAATGGAATCGAGGGTCCGGAAACCGGCGTAGTCGAGCACGATATCGGCCGGGTCAACGCCTGCGGCAATCAAATCCTTGCGCATGGTGACCGGCTCGTTATAGCTCTGGAGCGCGTTATCGCCGCTCAGCAGCAGATAATTAACTTTGCCGCTGTTATAAGCGTTGAGCGCCCCCTGAATGCGGTAACGGTAATACTGGTTGATCACCCCGGTGCGGTAATACTTGGCGGTACCGAGCACCACGCCGACCTGACGGTAGGGCAGATCCTGAAGGTCATCGAAGATATAAGGAGCCGTTTTCCAGCTCATCCAGCGGTCGAGGCCAAGCGCAGTCAACAGCACGATGCCGATCAGGACAACCAGGCTGTAAAACACGCGCTTTAACATACAGATGACTCTTACCAAAGGTGAAATTTCACTCAGGCTACTTTACCCGTCTGGTAAGCGCAAGAAACGGCGGTTTAATTGGGGGGATTTTCATCAGTTGAGCGGGCATTGCTGCCCGCATCAGAGACTTACGCCAGCAGTACGCGATCGATACTGGTACAACCCAGGGCGCGCAGCGTGGCTGCGGTAGCATCCCACTGGATCAGCGGCGCATCGGCTTTTTCCGCCAGAATGGCGCGCTGGATATCCGGGTAGTCGTAACCGTTCAGGCTGAGCAGGTTCAGCGCACCCTGCAACGGCGGCAGCGTCGGGTTAAAGGCGGCGTTTTCGGCATAGCTGCCGGTAAAGATACGCCCGTCACGACACTCCAGCGCCACGCCGCTCGGGGAGTTACTGTACGGCGCGTGCGCCTTGTTGGCGGCAAGAATGGCGGCCTGAGCCAGTTCGTCTCCGCTTAAGGCGTAACCGTGATCCTGCTCATCCATCAGCAGGGATTTAATCTCGAGATCTTTTGGTCCGAACGCATCCGGCAGGTAATCCGCCAGCGTATGCGGGGCGCGACCCGGCAGGTTGATACGCAGCTCTAAACCGCTGTTGAGTTCGTTCATAAACTGACGGCAGTGGCCGCACGGGGTGTAGTTGACGGTGATTGCCTGCAGGGCTTTTTCACCGCGCAGCCAGGCGTGGCTGATGGCGCTCTGTTCAGCGTGAACGGTCTGCTGCATGGTGGCGCCGAGAAACTCCATATTGCCGCCGAAGTACCAGGTGCCGCTCACGCCGCGGGCAATGGCACCCACGTTGAAATGCGAAAGGTCAGCACGGGCGCAGGACGCCGCCAGCGGCAGAAGCGCAAAGGCCAGCGCGTCATCATCCAGCTCTGTAGCACGTTTCAGCCCGGCGACCTGTGTAGCCGTCAGCAGGGCGGGGAAGTGTGCATCCGCCAGAATCGGGGCCAGGGCTGACTGCAAATTCTCTGCAAGCTGAGCGAAAGCTGATTGAAAACGTGGATGCATGGCGATGTCTCATAAAGGTTAATGGATCGGTAGTGTACGGAGCCGTTGGGGCTTTATATGTGATTTAGATCTCATTATGTGTGCAACTTATGAAACTCAAATGAAAAATGCGCGACACGTCGCAAATTTTAGCCCACTACCGCCAGAATAATCGGGAACAGGAACGGCGCGATCAGCGAGGTCAAAATCCCGCAGATCACCAGCGCCAGAGAACTGAACGCTCCTTCCTGATAATCCAGCTCCGCACAGCGGGCGGTGCCGAGGGCGTGTGAGGCGGTGCCCATCGCCAGACCGCGGGCCGATTTGGTGCGAATGCGCATGGCATTCAGCAGCGTATGGCCTAATACCGCACCCAGAATACCAACATAAATCACGCACACGGCGCTGATCGCCGGAATGCCACCGAGGCTGCCGCCCACCGCCATCGCGATCGGCGTGGTCACCGATTTCGGCAGAATGGAGGCCGCAATTTCCGGCGTTGCGCCCATCAGCAGCGCCACTGAGGTGCCGGTGATCATTGCCACCACGCTGCCGGCCAGGCAGATGGTAATAATTGATTTCCAGCGGGCGCGGATCTGGTGCAGCTGTTCGTACAGCGGAAACGCCAGCGCCACCACCGCAGGCTGCAGCAGGTCGTTGAGCACCTTGCTGCCCTGGAAATATTTCGCGTAGGGAATGCCGGTTAGCAGCAGGAAAGGAATGATCACCACCATCGCCACCAGCAGCGGGTTGAGAAGGGGGAACTTCAGGCGCACCGCCAGCTTGCGGGCGGCGAAGAAGACCGCAATGGTAAGCGGCAGGGACCACCAGATATTAGCCATCATTTTTTCTGTCCTTTCTGCCCAACCACGTTACGTTCTCCGTGCGCAAGATGCGTGCTCCAGCTGACCACTAAAAACACCACCAGGGTGCTGATAGTGCAGGAGACGAATATCGGACCAAACTGCGCGCTCAGCAGATCGTAATACTGCATCACGCCCACACCGATGGGGACGAACAGCAGCGCCATATAGCGGATCAGCACCGAACAGCCGGGCTTAACCCAGTTTGCCGGGAGGATTTGCAGCGCAAGCAGCACAAACAGGATCAACATGCCAATAATGCTGCCGGGGATGGTGATTGGCAGCAGGGAGGCGAGAAAAATACCGGCGTACAGGCAGGCATATATCAGGACGAACGCGCGCAGGTACTGCCAGACGACTATCAGAGATTTATTCATGGTGAAAGCCCTTGATGAAACGCATTCATCATACAATTAAAACCGGAAACGTGCTACGGATCACATCATGACTTTTGAGCATACCAGACATTCCCATCCGGAACCCTGGGCATTCCCCCGGGAACAGGGGTAAAAACATTATAAATCAGTCTGGTTCCGCGAGCCCCGAAACAGGGCTTTCCACCGTTACACAGAGCAGATACCATAGCGCGTCTTTTTTTACGGGTACTGATATGCGTGTATTACTGGCACCGATGGAAGGCGTGCTCGATTCGCTGGTGCGCGAGCTGCTGACCGACGTTAACGATTATGATCTCTGCATCACCGAGTTCCTGCGGGTGGTGGATATGTTGTTGCCGGTAAAATCGTTTTACAGACTCTGCCCGGAGCTGCATCGCCAGAGCCGTACCGCCTCCGGTACGCTGGTGCGCGTTCAGCTATTAGGCCAATATCCCGAGTGGCTGGCGGAAAACGCCGCCCGCGCCGTCGAGCTGGGATCCTGGGGCGTGGATCTCAACTGCGGCTGCCCGTCGAAAATGGTTAACGGCAGCGGCGGCGGGGCCACGCTGCTCAAAGATCCCGAGCTTATCTACCGTGGCGCAAAAGCGATGCGCGAAGCGGTGCCCTCGCATCTGCCGGTGACGGTGAAGGTGCGCCTCGGCTGGGACAGCGGCGACAGGCAGTTTGAAATTGCCGACGCCGTGCAGCAGGCGGGAGCCACCGAGTTGGTGGTGCACGGGCGCACCAAAGAAGATGGCTACAAAGCTGAACGCATCAACTGGCAGGCCATCGGCGAGATCCGCAAACGTCTGACCATCCCGGTGGTGGCGAACGGCGAGATCTGGGATCGCGAGAGCGCCCTGGCGTGCATGGCGGCAACCGGCTGCGATGCCATTATGATCGGGCGCGGGGCGCTGAACGTGCCTAACCTCAGCCGGGTGATTAAATACGACGAGCCGCGCATGCCGTGGCCGGACGTTGTAACCCTGCTAAAGAAATACTCCCGCCTCGAAAAGCAGGGCGACACCGGCCTGTATCACGTGGCGCGCATCAAACAGTGGCTGAGCTATCTGCGCAAAGAGTACGACGAGGCCCTGGATCTGTTCCAGGAGATCCGCACCCTGCAAACCTCGGCGGATATCGCCCGGGCGATCCAGGCGAAGTAACAGTTCGATCTGCGTCACGTTTTTTAGCGGGGCGCATTGTGGCTCAGAACGAAACTGATAAAGTGCGTTAACTGGATTGTTACTGCTGCGGCAGGCAAAACCTGATTTTCTGGCTTCTGCCGGAGGTCAGGTTTTTTTGTTTCTGGGGCATGGAATGAAAATCGCCAAAATACTGAATAACAATGTGGTGGTTGTTCTGGATGAACAGGGGCGCGAACAGGTGGTGATGGGCCGTGGGCTGGGCTTTCAGAAACGCATCGGCGACGTGGTCCCGAAAGAGAACATCGAGAAAGTGTTTGCCCTGCAAAGTGACGAGCTGGTGCATCGGCTGGGGGAGTTACTCAGCCAGATCCCGCTTGAGGTGATGACCACCTGCGACCGCATTATCGGGCTGGCGACGCAGCGGCTGGGCAAACTGCAGGAGAGTCTGTACATCACCTTAACCGACCACTGCTACTTTGCCATTGAGCGGCAGAAAAAGGGACTGGCGATCAAAAACGTCCTGCTGTGGGAGATAAAGCGGCTCTACCCGAAAGAGTTTGAGCTGGGCCAGGAGGCCCGGGCGATCATCGCGAAACGGCTGGAGGTACAGCTGGATGAAGATGAAGCCGGATTTATTGCCCTGCATCTGGTCACCGCCCAGCTGCACAGCGAGATGCCGGAAGTGATGCATGTCACCCGGGTAATGCAGGAGATCCTGCAGCTGGTGAAGTACAGCCTGCAGCTGGAGTATGACGAAGAGTCGCTCAGCTATCAGCGCTTCGTCACCCATCTGAAGTTTTTTGCCCAGCGGATGCTGACCCGCACCGTGGTGGCCGATGACGACGCGTCGCTGCATTCGGCGGTAAAGGACAACTACGCGAAGGCGTGGGGCTGTGCCGAGAAAATAGCCCGGCATCTGCAAAAGAGTTATCAGCGCGAGCTGACCACCGAAGAGATTATGTTTCTCACCATTCATATTGAGCGCGTGAGAAAAGAGGGGCGCTAAGTCCCCACAACTGGATTGTTACTGCATAACGCAGGCAAAACCTGAGCGCGGCTCCCGAAAGGGCGTCGTTCTCGGGTTTTTTTTATTTTCAGGACTCAGTCAAACCCTGCCTGCGGGCAGTGAAGAAGGATAAAGAGATGGAATATCAAGCACTGGCGAAGGATATTCTCGCCCACGTGGGCGGCAAAGAGAACATCGTCAGCCTGGTTCATTGCGCGACCCGGCTGCGTTTCAAACTGAAAGAGCCACTGCGTGCGAACGCCGAAGGGCTAAAGCAAAACCCGGGCGTGATCATGGTGGTGGAGAGCGGCGGGCAGTTCCAGGTGGTGATCGGCAACCACGTCCACGATGTCTGGCAGGCGGTGCGCAGCGAAGCGGGCCTCAGTGACGAGACGCCGGTGGCGGATAGCGCAGGGGAGAAGGGCAACCCCCTGAACCAGCTGATCGACATTGTGTCTGGCATTTTTACCCCGTTTATCGGCATCCTGGCTGCCTCCGGTATCCTGAAAGGGCTGCTGGCGCTGGCGGTGGTCTGCGGCTGGCTGGCTACCGACAGCGGCACTTACAAAATCTGGTTTGCCGCCAGCGATGCGCTGTTCTTCTTCTTCCCGCTGGTGCTGGGCTACACCGCCGGGAAAAAGTTTGGCGGCAACCCGTTTATCACGATGGTGATTGGCGGGGCGCTGGTCCATCCGGTGATGATTCAGGCCTTTGAGGCCAGCCAGCAGGCCGGGGCGGCTGGGGACGCCTTCCTGTCCATTCCGGTGACCTGGTTTAATTACAGCTCATCGGTCATTCCGATCATTCTCGCGGCGTGGGTGAGCTGCTGGCTGGAAAAACAGAGCGCAAAACGCCTGCCGTCGGCAATGAAAAACTTCTTCACGCCGCTTATCTGCCTGGGGGTGACGGTGCCGCTCACTTTCCTGGCGATTGGCCCGGTCGCCACCTTGCTCAGCCAGATGCTGGCCAACGGCTATCAGTGGGTTTACGCGCTGGCGCCCTGGCTGGCGGGCGCGGCGATGGGTGCCCTGTGGCAGGTCTGCGTGATCTTCGGTCTGCACTGGGGGCTGGTGCCGCTGATGATCAACAACCTGGCGGTGCTGGGGCACGACTCCATGCTGCCGATGCTGCTGCCTGCCGTATTCGGCCAGGTCGGGGCGGCGCTGGGGGTATTCCTGCGCACCCGTGATGCCCGGCAGAAGATGCTGGCGGGCTCTTCGGTGACGGCGGGGATCTTCGGCATTACCGAACCCGCGGTCTATGGCGTCAATCTGCCGCTGCGCCGTCCGTTTATTTTTGGCTGCGTGGCCGGGGCCATCGGTGGGGCGATTGTCGGCTTCAGCGATACGCACGTCTACTCCTTCGGTTTTGGCAATATCTTCACCATTGCGCAGATGATTCCGCCTGGCGGCGTCGATGCCACCCTGTGGGGCGGCGTTCTCGGATTACTGGTCGCGCTGCTGCTGAGCTGCGTGCTGACGATGGTGGCCGGGATGCCGCGCCGCGCGGCAGAAGCGACGCCGGTCGCCGTCACTGCGGGTGAAAACGATGTCCTGTCACCGATGAACGGTAGCGTGCTGGCACTGGATCAGGTGCCGGACGCCACCTTCGCCAGCGGCCTGCTCGGACAGGGCGCGGCGATTATTCCCGCCGACAACAAGGTCATCGCCCCTTTTGCCGGGGAGGTTGCCTCGCTGTTTGCCACTAAACATGCCATCGGCCTGCTGAGCGACAGCGGCATCGAAGTGCTGATCCACGTCGGGATCGACACCGTGAAGCTCGACGGCAAGCCGTTTACCGCCCACGTAAAGGTGGGGGACAAAGTGCAGCCGGGCGATCTGCTGCTGGAGTTCGATCGCCAGGCCATTATCGATGCCGGATACGATCTGGCGACACCCATTATTATCAGTAACAGCGACGACTACAGCGAGGTCGTTACCGTGGCAGCAACCGCTGTCCAGGCTGGCGCGCCGCTGCTGTGCGTCAGCCATCAATAACAGGAGAAGAGAATGAAAACGTTCCCGGATAATTTCTTATGGGGCGGCGCGGTTGCCGCTAATCAGGTCGAAGGCGCTTACCTGGAAGATGGCAAAGGTCTCTCTACCTCTGACGTTCAGCCCCAGGGGGTGTTTGGCCCGGTGGTGGAGCGCGTGGCGGGCGACAGCGGCATTAAGGATGTGGCCATCGATTTTTATCATCGCTACCCCGAGGACATCCAGCTGTTCGCCGAAATGGGCTTCAGCTGCCTGCGCGTCTCCATTGCCTGGACGCGTATCTTCCCGAACGGCGACGAGCAGCAGCCCAACGAAGCCGGACTGGCCTTCTACGATAAGCTGTTTGACGAGCTGGCGGCGCACAACATCACGCCGCTGGTGACCCTCTCACACTACGAGATGCCGTGGAGGCTGGTGAAACAGTACGGCGGCTGGGGCAGCCGCCGGGTGATTGGCTTCTTCGAACATTATGCCCGCACCGTCTTCACCCGCTATCAGGATAAGGTGAAGCTGTGGCTCACCTTCAACGAGATCAACATGTCCCTGCACGCGCCGATGACCGGCGTTGGCCTGCCGGAAACCAGCAGCAAGGCGGAAGTGTATCAGGCGATTCACCATCAGCTGGTGGCGAGCGCGCTGGCGGTGAAGGCCTGCCACGAAATCATCCCGGACGCGAAAATTGGCAATATGCTGCTGGGTGGCCTGGTCTATCCACTGACCTGCAAGCCGGACGATGTGCTGGAAGCCTTGCAGGAAAACCGCGCCTGGCAGTTCTTCGGCGACGTGCAGTGCCGCGGGGCGTATCCGGGCTATATGCTGCGTTTCTTCCGCGATAACGGCATTGAGCTCGACATTACCGATGCCGATCGCGAGGCGCTGAAATCGACCATCGATTTTATCTCCTTCAGCTACTACATGACCGGCTGCGTCACCACCGATGAAGCGCTGAACCAGCAGGCGCGCGCCAATATTCTGAATATGGTGCCGAATCCGTACCTGGCAAGCTCTGAGTGGGGCTGGCAGATCGATCCGGTCGGCCTACGCACCCTGCTGAACGTGCTCTGGGATCGCTATCAGAAGCCGCTGTTTATTGTCGAGAACGGTCTGGGTGCCAAAGACAAGCCGGACGCCGATGGCGTGGTGCAGGATGATTACCGTATCAGCTACCTCAACGACCACCTGGTGCAGGTGCGTGAGGCCATTGACGACGGGGTGGAGGTGATGGGCTACACCAGCTGGGGGCCGATTGACCTGGTGAGCGCCTCCAAAGCCGAGCTCTCCAAACGCTACGGTTTTATCTATGTCGATCGTGACGACAGCGGCGCTGGCACCCTGGCGCGCAGTCGTAAGAAGAGTTTTTACTGGTATCAGGAGGTGATTGCGACCAATGGCGCTTCGCTGAAAGCGTAATCACCGCAAGGGCCCGGTGCTATGCCGGGCACCTTTGCCGGATATGTAAAGGTATGACAAATTGTGCATTGCCACCCATTCCTAAAAAAAGGAGACGAAGCGGGCGTATTTTGCAGCCTTCTTTTTTGGGTGAATAACGTGATGAAACGTTCGAGTTTTTATTTCTGCTGCCTGCCTCTCTCTCTTCTTCTGGTTGCCTGTGCGCCCGGCCACGATACGGCGGCGTCGCTGCCTCAACAGATCCCTGCCGCGAAAATTGACACCGGGCTCACTGCCGGTCAGTGGCCAAAAAACAGCTGGTGGGAAGATTTTCACGATCCCGAACTCACCAGCCTTATCATCAGAGCGCTGGCCGATGCGCCGGATATGAATATTGCCCGTCAGCGCATTACCCTTGCCGAAGCCCAGGCCAGAATGGCGATGGCCGCCGATGGTCCGGAAGTGGATTTTTCCGCCGATGCCGAGTGGCAGAAAATGTCCGCCGAAGGGCTGATGGGGCCCTTTGCGATAACCGATCCGGCAGCCGGAACCACCGGCCCCTGGTACACTAACGGCACCTTCGGCTTAACCGCGGGCTGGGATCTGGATCTGTGGGGCAAAAACCGCGCTCAGGTTGAATCCCGCATCGGCAAGGTCAACGCGCAACAGGCGGAGCTGGAACAGACCCGCCAGCTGCTTGCCAGCAGCGTGGCGCGCCTGTACTGGGAGTGGCAGACCGAGGCGGCCATCGGGCATGTGTTAACCACTATCAAGCAGGAACAGCTGGCGATCGTTGGCACCGACCGCGAGCTGTATCAGCATGGCATTACCTCTTCCGTGGAAGGGGTCGAAACCGACATCAACGCCAGCAAAACCGATGAGCGGCTGGCGGAGGTGACCGGGAAGATGAAAGCCATCGAAGCGCGTCTGGAGGCGCTCACTAATGCCCCGACGGTGAAGCTGACCCCGCATGCCTTGCCTGCGGTAGAGAGCCACCTGCCTTCCACCCTGGGCTATGAATTACTGGCCCGCCGTCCTGATTTACAGGAGGCGCACTGGTACATCGAGGCCTCGCTGCGCGAGGTAGACGCGGCGAAAGCGGCGTTTTATCCCGACGTAAATTTAATGGCGTTTCTGCAACAGGACGCACTGCACTTAAGCGATCTGTTCCGCTCCTCGGCGCAGCAGATGGGCGTCACCGCCGGTCTGACCCTGCCGATTTTCGACAGCGGACGCCTGAACGCCAACCTCGATATCGCCCAGGCGCAAAGCAACCTGTCGATCGCGAACTACAACAAAGCGGTGGTGGAGGCGGTCAATCAGGTGGCCCGCAGCGCCAGCGAGGTGGAAACGCTGATGGCGAAAAACAGACACCAGCAGCGCGTGGAAGCCGATGCCGCGCGGATGGTGGCCCTGGCGCAGGCGCGTTTCAACGCCGGGATCGTCGCTGGCGCGCGGGTCAGCGAAGCCAGAATTCCCGCCCTGCAGGAGCAGGTGGCCGGGCTGACCCTGCAGGGGCAGTACGTTGACGCCACCCTGCAGCTCATCTCCGCCCTGGGCGGCGGCTATCACCACGGGTAGAAAATGAGAAGTAACTATACTTATCTCTTTGTCTTTTATTATTCCGGAGGTGAGTATGGGTTCAACCAATCGTGTAGCTATTGTAACGGCATCGGATTCGGGGATCGGCAAAACCACGGCGCTGATGCTGGCGGAGCGTGGGTTTGATATTGGCGTGACCTGGCACTCGGACGAAGAAGGGGCGATGAAAACCTGTCGTGAGATCGAGGCCCGGGGGCAGCGGGCAGAGGCCATTCAGCTCGATCTCAGCCAGCTGCCGGACGGAGCGAAAGCCATCGAGACGCTGATTGAACGCTTCGGGCGTATCGACGTGCTGGTCAATAACGCCGGGGCGATGACCAAAGCGGCGTTTCTCGATATGGAGTATGACCAGTGGCGGTCGATTTTTAGCGTCGACGTGGATGGGGCGTTTCTCTGCTCGCAGATCGCCGCCCGTCAGATGGTGAAGCAGGGGGAGGGCGGACGTATCGTCAACATCACCTCGGTGCATGAGCATACCCCGCTGCCGGAGGCCAGCGCCTACACCTCAGCCAAACACGCCCTCGGCGGCCTGACCAAGTCGATGGCGATGGAGCTGGTGCATCACAACATTCTGGTTAACGCCGTGGCGCCGGGAGCGATTGCCACGCCGATGAACAACATGGACGACAGCGAGGTCGAGCCTGGCTCCATGCCAAACATTCCTCTGGCAAGGCCGGGACATACCAAAGAGATCGCCAGCCTGGTCGCCTGGCTGTGTGACTCTGATGCCAGCTACGCCACCGGTCAGTCGTTTATCGTCGACGGCGGCTTTATGCTGGGCAATCCGCAGTTTAAACCGGAGCAGTAATTTTTAGCGGCGATCCCGGCGTTTCAGCCACCAGCGCACCGCGAAGACCAGCACCAGCACCACAATAAGCCAGATCCAGTGGCGCAGGTGCTGGTCCAGGGCGTGCAGCCACGGCTCCAGCACTTCACCGCCCACATAGCCCAGAGTGGTGAAAATCAGCGCCCAGACGATGGCCCCTACAATGTTCAGCGGCAGGAAGATTTTCGGTGGCAGGCGGCTGGCACCGATCAGCAGTGGGCCGATGATGCGAAAGCCGTACATAAAGCGGGTGCCGATGACGAAAAGATAGGGGTGGCGCTGGATCAACTGCTGAGCACGGTCGATTTTCTTCTGATGGCGGGAAAAGCGTCGCAGGATCGTCGGACCAAACCGCACCCCAATCAGGTAAAGAAGCTGGTCGCCGATCATGCCGCCCAGTGCCACCGCGGCCACCACCAGAGGAAAGCGAAGCAATCCCTGATGCGCCGCCACGCCACCCAGCAGGGTGATGGTTTCGCCTTCCGCTATGCTGCCGATAACCAGCGCGGCATAGCCATACTGTGCAATGAGAGTATTGATATCCATACGTTAAGCGTAGCGCAGGAAACGTTAACGTAATAACAACCAGCCGATTAAACCAATAACGGGGACGATGAGCCCGCAAAACAGGGCGCCTGTCGCCCAGACAAACGGGCCTAACTCTTCTTCTTTTTTGATATTGTCAAAGCGCGCCAGCGCGTGCTGACCATCAGGGGCGGTAATCTCTTCAAACTGCCTGATATACCCCTGTTCAATCAACATCCTGGCGCCCTGCACGTCGGCTTTATCCAGCGCCGCGACGTTATTTCCCTTTTTGAAAAAAATGAATTCCGCCATCTGAGATTCCCTCCCGTAAGCTGCTGTTTAGCAGGGATTAATATACCAGAGCGCTGAACCCGCCGGTGCATTTTTAGGCTGTATAAAAAATAATCTCAGGCCTGCATTATACTTGAGTTATCGCTAGCGGGCCGACAACAAGGGGGCGTTATGAACCATGTCTGGGGACTCTTTTCCCATCCCGATCGTGAAATGCACGTGATCAGAAGCGAAAACGAAACGGTCAGTCATCACTATACCCACCATGTGCTGCTGATGGCCGCCGTACCGGTGATTTGCGCGTTTATTGGTACCACGCAAATCGGCTGGGATTTTGACGACGGCAATGTCGTAAAACTCTCATGGATGACCGGCCTGGCGCTGGCCGTGGTGTTTTACGCCCTGATGCTGGCGGGCGTGGCGGCAATGGGGCGGGTGATTTACTGGATGGCGCGCCGGTATCCGCAACGGCCATCGCTGACACACTGCATGGTATTCGCTGGTTACGTGGCAACCCCGCTGTTTCTGAGTGGGATTGTGGCGCTCTACCCGATCGTCTGGCTGTGTGCGCTGGTGGGGACGCTTGCGCTCTGTTACACCGGCTATCTGCTCTATATCGGCATTCCGACCTTCCTGAGTATCAACAAAGAAGAGGGGCGCAGTTTTTCCGGCTCGACCCTCGCCATCGGCGTGCTGCTGCTGGAAGTGCTGCTGGCGCTGACGGTTATTCTTTGGGGTTATGGATATCGTCTCTTCTGAGGTCACTGCATTGCTGGCGTAAATGCCAGCAATGCAGCATCTGTTCACGATTAACTACTGGTAGCAAGGCATCCGGACGGCTATGATGCCTTAGCCAGCCCGTGTTCTCGCTTCGGCCCGGGCGGCGTACGTTATTACGTGCATGAATAATTATCCGAAATCTCACCATGCTGAAATTCCGCGTTTCTTTACTGAGTCTTGCACTGTTGCTGGCTGTGCCAGTGGCGACCCCTGCGATCGCCAAACCTGCCGCTGTGGCTACGGCGGCCCAGCCGGAGATTGCCTCCGGTAGCGCCATGATCGTCGATCTGGAAACCAACAAGGTGATCTACTCCAGCCACCCGAATCTGGTGCGCCCGATTGCTTCTATTACCAAATTAATGACCGCGATGGTGGTGCTGGATGCACGGCTGCCGCTGGATGAAAAACTGCGCGTCGACATCAGTCAGACGCCGGAAATGAAAGGGATTTACTCCCGCGTGCGTCTGAACAGCGAAATCAGCCGCAAGAACATGCTGCTGCTGGCGCTGATGTCCTCGGAAAACCGCGCCGCCGCAAGCCTGGCGCACCACTATCCGGGCGGCTATGACGCCTTTATCCGCGCCATGAACGCCAAAGCGAAGGCACTGGGGATGACCCAGACGCGCTTTGTGGAGCCAACCGGCCTGTCGATCCATAACGTCTCGACGGCGCAGGATCTGACGAAGATGCTGATCGCCAGCAAGCAGTATCCGCTGATCGGCCAGCTCAGCACCACCCGTGAAGAGATGGCGACCTTCTCGAACCCGGCCTATACCCTGCCGTTTCGTAACACCAACCACCTGGTCTACCGCGATAACTGGAATATCCAGCTGACCAAAACCGGCTTTACCAACGCCGCGGGCCACTGTCTGGTGATGCGGACGGTCTTTAACGGCAAGCCGGTCGCGCTGGTGGTGATGGATGCGTTTGGCAAATATACCCACTTTGCCGACGCCAGCCGTCTGCGTACCTGGATTGAAACCGGAAAAGTCACCCCGGTTCCGGCCGCGGCCCTGAGCTACAAAAAGCAGAAAGCCGCGCAGATGGCCACCGCGCAGAACGATTGAGCTGGGTTTAATGCCCGGCGGCGCTGCGCTTGCACGGGCCTACGGGTTTCCCAGGCCGGGTAATCGAAGCGCCGCCGGGCAAAAACTACTCCGGCAGCGTCCAGTCACCGTCGTTGAGGGGACGCTGCAAAATCAGCGTATCGCGCCAGTCACCTTTCTTGTAACCCACGCTTCTGAGCTGTCCCGCCACTTCAAACCCGTGCTTTTTATGCAGGCGTAACGAGCCGGCGTTGTTTGGCCCATCGCCCACCACGGCGATCATCTGCCGCCATGGGCCCTCTTCGCTGCGGGCGATCAGGGCACTCAGCAGCGCGCTGCCAAAACCGCGCCCGGGAGTGCTGGCCTCGACGTAAATCGACTCTTCAAGGGTATAGCGGTAGGCGGGGCGAGCGCGATAGTGGGTGGCATAGCAGTAACCCACCACAATCCCGCGATAGAGCGCCACCAGCCACGGCAGACCCTGGCTGGTCACCGCGTTAATGCGATCCCGCATCTCGTCTACGGTCGGGGGAACTTCTTCAAAGGATGCGCGCCCGTTAAGGACATGCCAGGCGTAGATGGCAGCAATGGCATGCGCATCCTCGGCCCCGGCATCGCGTATTACAACGTCAGTTTCGGATAATGTTTCAACAGCCGACATGGTCTGCCCGCTCCTCGTTAAAAAAAGCCAGAGAAATGTTTCTCTGGCGTCGTGACGCTACTCTAGTCCTATTTATGTGGGCTTAACAGCGCCCATGCGATGCCTAACTGGTTTGATCAGTGGCTTGCGCACCATCACGCGCTGTTTCCAGTTCGCCTGCCCAGTATTTATGCTTGGTTGTTTTACCGATGCCGGGGTTCATGCTGTTTGTTGGGTCGTTAGCGCGATAAAACTGTTTTAATGCCTCCGGCGCTTCGTAAATGTGACCCACATTATGTTCCGCCGGATACTGCGCCCCGCGCGCCTGCAGCAGCTCCAGCATCTGCGCCTTCAGGGCGTGGGCGTCGACCCCTTTTTTGACGATGTAATCCTGATGGAAGACGTAGCACATAAAGTGGCCGTAATAGAGCTTATGCACCAGCTGGCTGTCGATCTCCGGCGGCAACTGCTCGAACCATTCGGTATCGTTACGGCGCAGGGCGATATCCAGAGCCAGAATATCCTCCACCTCGTCGGCGTGAACCGCCTGATAGCGGATCGCGGCCCCGGCGGCGGCGAAGCGGTGTAAAAAGGCCTTGCTGCCTTCTTCCGGCGTGCAGGCAAAGAAGTCGCCCTCGGCGGTTTTGAAGAACTCCGCCAGCCAGCTCTGCGCTTCGGCAATGCCGTCGCCCGCCATTTTCAGCAGCAGGTGATGCTCGTACTTATCGCGCCAGCTCTTCATGCGCGGCGGCAGATGCGCCGGGAAGGCGTTGCCCAGCTTCTGCATAAAGCGGTCGGTAAAGTTAGGTTTAAACAGCGACACCTTCTCCAGCATCGCATCGGTGCGTCCCTTCATGGTAAAGAAGAAGGGCATCTTGTCGGTGCCGAGCTTGTCGATCATCAGGAAAGTATCTTTGCCGTAGCGCTCGGCAATGTCGTAGATATCCCGGTGCATATATTCCCCGGCGACCGGCAGATGGGTGAACTCCCCGAGAATATGGCGGCGGATGGTGGTCAGCACGTCCGGCTGGTTGGTGCCGATATAGAACACCTGCTGGCGTTTCTCCGCCGGGAAGGTGTCCAGGCGCACGGCGAAGACCGCCAGCTTGCCGGCACAGCCGGAGGATTCAAACAGACGATCCGGGTCGGCGTTGTAGCGCGCCGGGGTGTCGGCATCAATCTCGCGCACCCGGGTGATGTAATCATGATCGTGGGCGTGACGTCCGTCGTGCAGCACGTCGCTCTCTTTCACGCGGTCGTCATCCAGCTTGCTGAGGATCTGCTCCGGCGTCACCCCCAGGTCGATACCCAGATGGTTCACCAGCGTCAGTTTGCCCTGTTCGTCAATGCGGGCGAAGAGCGACATTTCGGTATAAGCCGGGCCGCGCTGCACCAGCGAGCCGCCGGAGTTGTTGCAGATCCCGCCGATCACCGAGGCGCCAATACAGGAGGAGCCAATCACCGAGTGCGGCTCGCGGCCCAGCGGCTTCAGCGCCTTCTCCAGCGAATAGAGTGTGGTGCCCGGATACGCCAGCACCTGCTCGCCCTTATCCAGCAGATGCAGCTTGTCGAGGCGCAGGGTGCTGATAATCACAATGTCGCGATCGTAATCGTTGCCGTTCGGCGTAGAGCCTTCGGTCAGGCCGGTGTTGGCCGCCTGCATCAGAATAATTTTGTCAGCCTCGACGCAGGCGCTGAGCACCCGCCACAGTTCCAGCAGCGTGCCCGGGAACACCACCGCCAGCGCGTCCCCTTGTCCGGAGCGAAAGCCCTTGCGGTAGCGGGCAGTTTTCGCGGCGTCGGTAAGCAGGTGCGCATGACCTACCAGACGTGCCAGGTCGTTTATAAAGTTGGTGTTATCGTGCAGTCGTTCAGAAGACATCGTCCACCCCTTGTGGTTATTCAAATGCGTCGTCGAAAATCATAGCGCGATTAATGTTTATGCGAACGACTATTCGCCAGAAAAATCAGAGAATAAACCCTGCAACGTTAACAGGGTTTATGGCACACTGCGCTTTTCGTACGGTCTGGCCGCGACTATCCGGCGGTTATTGATGAGAGAGTAAACGAGATGAAATGGCTTTGTTCTGTAGGGGTAGCTGTAAGTCTGGCGCTGCAACCCGCGCTGGCTGACGACCTGTTTGGCAATCATCCGCTAACGCCGGAAGCCCGGGACGCCTTTGTGACCGATCTGCTCACAAAGATGTCGGTAGACGAGAAAATCGGCCAGCTGCGCCTGATCAGCGTCGGACCGGATAATCCGAAAGAAGCCATTCGCGAGATGATCAAAAACGGGCAGGTAGGGGCGATCTTCAACACCGTCACCCGCCAGGATATCCGCAAAATGCAGGATCAGGTGATGGAACTCAGCCACCTGAAAATCCCGTTATTCTTCGCCTATGACGTGGTCCACGGCCAGCGTACCGTCTTCCCGATCAGCCTGGGCCTGGCCTCCTCCTTTAACCTCGAGGCGGTGAAAACCGTCGGCCGCGTGTCGGCCTACGAGGCGGCGGACGATGGCCTGAACATGACCTGGGCGCCAATGGTGGACGTCTCCCGCGATCCGCGCTGGGGCCGCGCCTCGGAAGGGTTCGGGGAAGACACTTACCTGACCGCGACGATGGGTAAAACCATGGTGGAAGCGATGCAGGGCAAAAGCCCGGCGGATCGCTACTCGGTCATGACCAGCGTCAAACACTTCGCCGCCTATGGCGCCGTCGAAGGCGGAAAAGAGTACAACACCGTCGACATGAGCCCGCAGCGCCTGTTCAACGACTATATGCCGCCGTACAAAGCCGGTCTTGATGCCGGAAGCGGCGCGGTGATGGTGGCGCTGAACTCCCTGAACGGCACCCCGGCGACCTCCGACAGCTGGCTGCTGAAAGATATTCTGCGCGACAAGTGGGGCTTTAAGGGCATCACCGTCTCCGATCACGGGGCGATCAAAGAGCTTATCAAGCACGGCACCGCCGCCGATCCGGAAGATGCGGTGCGCGTGGCGCTGAAGTCCGGCATCAACATGAGCATGAGCGACGAGTATTACAGCAAGTACCTGCCGGGTCTGGTGAAGAGCGGTAAGGTCACCATGGCGGAGCTGGATGACGCCACGCGCCATGTTCTGAACGTCAAATATGACATGGGGCTGTTTAACGATCCGTACAGCCACCTGGGGCCGAAAGAGTCCGACCCGGTGGATACCAACGCCGAAAGCCGCTTGCACCGCAAAGAGGCGCGTGAGGTCGCGCGTGAAAGCCTGGTGCTGCTGAAAAACCGTCTCGACACGCTGCCGCTGGCGAAATCCGGCACCGTGGCAGTGGTCGGCCCGCTGGCCGACAGCAAGCGCGACGTGATGGGCAGTTGGTCTGCGGCGGGCGTGGCGGATCAGTCCGTTACCGTGCTGACCGGCATCAAAGACGCGCTGGGTGACAAGGGCAAAGTGATTTACGCCAAAGGGGCCAACGTCACCAGCGATAACGACATCGTCACCTTCCTCAACCAGTATGAAGAGGCGGTGAAGGTCGATCCGCGCTCCGCCCAGGAGATGATTAACGAGGCGGTTAACGCCGCGAAGCAGTCCGATGTGGTGGTGGCCGTGGTGGGTGAAGCCCAGGGGATGGCCCATGAAGCGTCGAGCCGGACCGATATCACCCTGCCGCAGAGCCAGCGCGATCTGATCGCCGCCCTGAAAGCCACCGGTAAGCCGCTGGTGCTGGTGCTAATGAACGGCCGTCCGCTGGCGCTGGTGAAAGAAGATCAGCAGGCAGACGCGATTCTGGAAACCTGGTTCGCCGGTACCGAGGGCGGTAACGCCATTGCCGACGTGCTGTTTGGTGACTACAACCCGTCGGGCAAACTGCCGATGTCCTTCCCGCGCTCCGTCGGGCAGATCCCTGTGTACTACAGCCACCTGAACACCGGTCGCCCGTATAACGCCGACAAACCGAACAAGTACACCTCGCGTTACTTCGACGAAGCCAACGGTCCGCTTTATCCGTTTGGTTACGGCCTGAGTTACACCACCTTCAACGTTTCTGAGGTGAAAATGTCTGCGCCGACCATGAAGGCGGACGGCACGGTGACCGCCAGCGTCGAGGTTACCAACACCGGTAAACGCGAAGGGGAGACGGTTGTCCAGATGTACGTTCAGGATGTGACCGCCTCCATGAGCCGCCCGGTAAAACAGCTGCGTGGCTTTGAGAAGGTGAACCTGAAACCGGGCGAAACCAAAACCATCAGCTTCCCGATTGACGTGGATGCGCTGAAGTTCTGGAACCAGCAGATGAAATACGACGCTGAGCCAGGCAAGTTCAACGTCTTTATCGGTACGGATTCAGCCCGCGTGAATAAGGGCGAGTTCGAGCTGCTGTAAAATCGCCGGGCAATAGCTAAACCAGGCCGCCATACACAATTTGTGAATGGCGCGCTAAAACCCTGGTTATCGACTACGCTTTTCTCTCAAGCGTCTGAAAAAGGCGGCAAAATCATGAGGAAAGCGGAATGACTATCTTTAAGGGGATTGTTGGTTCAACGGCGCTGCTGGCGGCGTTGAGCCTGCCATTACAGGCGGCGGAGCCGGTTAAGGTCGGGTCGAAAATTGATACGGAAGGCGCGCTGCTGGGCAACATCATTTTGCAGGTGCTGGAGAGTCACGGTGTTAAAACCGTCAATAAAGTGCAGCTGGGCACCACCCCGGTGGTACGCGGGGCCATCACCTCGGGCGAGCTGGATATCTACCCGGAATACACCGGCAACGGGGCCTTCTTCTTCAAAGATGAAAATGACCCGGCGTGGAAAAACGCGAAGAACGGCTACGAGAAAGTCAAAAAACTCGATGCCGAGCAGAACAAGCTGATCTGGCTGACTCCGGCCCCGGCCAACAACACCTGGACCATCGCGGTTCGCAAGGACGTGGCGGATAAAGGCAAGCTCACCTCGCTTGAGGATCTCAGCCGCTACCTGAAAGAGAAGGGCGATTTCAAACTCGCAGCTTCAGCCGAGTTTATCGAGCGCCCGGACGCTCTCCCTGCCTTTGAAAAAGCCTACGACTTCAAGCTCGATCAGAGCCAGCTTCTCTCCCTGGCGGGGGGCGATACGGCGGTGACCATTAAAGCGGCGGCCCAGCAAACTTCGGGCGTCAACGCGGCGATGGCCTACGGCACCGACGGCCCGGTCGCGGCACTGGGCCTGCAAACCCTCACCGATCCGAAAGGCGTTCAGCCTATTTACGCCCCGACGCCGGTAGTGCGCGAGGCGGTGCTGAAGGCATACCCGGAGCTGGACGCCTGGCTGAAGCCGGTATTTGAAACGCTGGATGAAAAAACGCTGCAGCAGCTCAATGCCAGCATTGCAGTGGAAGGGCTGGATGCCAAAAAAGTGGCGGCAGATTACCTGAAGCAAAAAGGGCTGGTGAAATAACCCGCCGCAGGACTGCGATGTGCCGATAAAATGTCATAACCGCGTGCTGCTGCTGATGGCGCTTATTGCCCTTGCAGCAGCCGCGTTACCCTTTGTGAATTTTGCCCCGAACCGGCTGGTGTCCGGGCAAGGGCGCGCCGTCTGGCAGGTCTGGACGTTTTCCCCTGCGCTGCTGCTCATCCCGCTCTGCCTGTTGCTGGGGCTGACGCTGGTTCGCGGGCGCTGGGCTTTAGCGTCGACGCTGGTGGTCTGCGAACTGCTGTTTGCCGGGCTGGTCTGGAGCGCGGGGCTTGCCGCCTCGCATCTTGCCAGCAGCGAAAGCCCGCTGGCGCGTACCGCCGTGGGCAGCGGCCTGTGGCTCTGGATGGCGCTTTGCCTGCTGGCCTGTAGCGATGCCATTCGCAGGCTCAGCCCGCAGCCACTCTGGCGCTGGCTGCTGCAGGCGCAAATCTGGATCCTGCCCTTGCTGCTGCTGTTCAGCGGCGAACTCAACGCCCTCTCGCTGATGAAAGAGTACGCCAACCGGCAGGATGTCTTTAACGATGCCGGGCAGCAGCATCTCACCCTGCTGCTGGGTACTCTGGTTCCGGCGCTGCTGATTGGCGTGCCGCTGGGGCTCCTCTGTTACCGCCGCCCGGCCTCTCAGGGGCCGGTATTCGCGGTGCTGAACGTCATTCAGACTATCCCCTCCGTGGCGCTGTTCGGCCTGCTGATTGCTCCGCTCGCCGGGCTGACTCGCGCCTGGCCGTGGCTTTCGTCGCTGGGTATTGCCGGGACCGGCATGACCCCGGCGCTGATCGCCCTGGTGCTTTATGCCCTGCTGCCGCTGGCGCGCGGGGTGCTGGCGGGGCTCAGCCAGGTGCCTGCCGAGGTGCTGGAGAGCGCCGACGCCATGGGGATGAACAGCCGCCAGCGCTTCTGGCAGATCCAGCTCCCGCTGGCGCTGCCGGTGCTGCTGCGCGGACTGAGGGTGGTGGCGGTACAAACCGTCGGGATGGCGGTGATCGCGGCGTTAATCGGCGCCGGAGGATTCGGGGCGCTGGTGTTCCAGGGGCTGCTGAGCAGCGCCCTGGATCTGGTGCTGCTGGGCGTCATACCCACCATCGTACTGGCGGTGGTGGTGGATGCGCTGTTTGCGCTGTGGATAGCCCTGCTGCGAAGGAGAACCAATGATTGAATTTCATGATGTAAGTAAAACCTTTGCCGGGGAGCCCGCGGTCAGCAATCTGGATCTGACCTTTGCCGAAGGCGCTTTTTCGGTGCTGGTGGGCACCTCGGGCTCGGGTAAATCGACCACCCTGAAGATGATCAACCGGCTGGTGGAGCACGACAGCGGCCTGATCCGCTTTGCCGGGCAGGAGATCCGTAGCCTGCCGGTGCTGGAGCTGCGTCGCCGGATGGGGTACGCCATTCAGTCCATCGGACTGTTTCCGCACTGGACCGTGGCGCGCAACATCGCCACCGTGCCGCAGCTGCAAAAGTGGTCGCGGCAAAAAATTGACGATCGGGTGGATGAGCTGATGGCGCTGCTGGGGCTGGAGCCGGGGCTGCGCGAGCGCTTCCCGCACCAGCTCTCAGGCGGCCAGCAGCAGCGGGTTGGGGTGGCGCGAGCGCTGGCCGCTAATCCGGAAGTGCTGCTGATGGATGAACCCTTTGGCGCGCTCGACCCGGTGACCCGCAGCGCGCTGCAGCTGGAGATGACCCGTATTCACCGCATCCTGGGCCGTACCATCGTTCTGGTGACCCACGATATCGACGAGGCGCTGCGCCTGGCGGATCACCTGGTGCTGATGGACAGCGGCAGGGTGGTGCAGCAGGGCACGCCGCTGGAGCTGCTTACCCGGCCCGCGAACAGCTTCGTGCGCGAGTTTTTTGGCCGCAGCGAGCTGGGCGTACGCCTGCTGTCGCTGCGCACGGTGGGCGAATCGATGCGCCCGGACATCACTCCAGGCGAAAGCCCGCTGCGGGCCTCCATGAGCCTGCGCGATGCGCTCTCGGCGTTTGTCAGCCAGGGATGCGAAAGCCTGCCGGTGGTGGACGAAGAGGAAAGAGCGTGCGGCACGTTGTACTTTCGCGATCTGCTGATCCGGGAGGCAACATGAGGTGGCTACGCGATCCGCTCCTGTGGCTGGTGGCGCTGTTTGTCGCACTCCTGCTGCTGATGCCCTACAGCGCGCCGCTCTTCAGCACGCTGTTCCCGGAGCTGCCGCGTCCGGTCTATCAGCAGGAGAGCTTCGTTACCCTGACGCTCGCCCACTTCTGGCTGGTGGGCGCCTCAAGCGTCTTTGCCATCGTGCTGGGGGTTGGGGCCGGAATTGCGGTCACGCGACCGGCAGGGCGCGAGTTTCGCCCGCTGGTGGAGACTATCGCCGCCGTCGGCCAGACCTTTCCGCCGGTGGCGGTGCTGGCGATTGCGGTGCCGGTGATGGGCTTTGGTCAGCAGCCAGCGATAATCGCGCTGATCCTCTATGGCGTCCTGCCGATTTTGCAGGCGACGCTTGCCGGGCTGGCGGCGGTACCCGCAGCGGCAATCAGCGTGGCGGAAGGGATGGGGATGAGTGGCTGGCAGCGCCTGCGTAACGTCGAGCTGCCGCTTGCCGCGCCAGTGATGCTGGCCGGGATCCGCACCTCGGTGATCGTCAATATTGGCACGGCGGCCATTGCTTCAACGGTGGGGGCGAATACGCTGGGAACGCCGATCATTATCGGCTTAAGCGGCTTTAATACCGCCTATATTATCCAGGGTGCGCTGCTGGTGGCGCTGGCGGCGATTGTGGTGGATCGCGCTTTTGAGCGGCTGGCAAGAAGCCTCAGCCGACACCGCCACGGACAATAAACGAATAACCTGCCAGCATCACGCCACCAATACCGCTGACGGCCATGAGAAAGAACAGGGTGATAACCGCGACTTTGGTTGCCTTCATAATGTGCTCCTGATGTTAACAGGGCGATTATACGGTGAAGCGCGGGTGTTAATGAACCATTAATTGCCTTTCAGCGGGAAGACGGGATACCCGTGCTCCTGCCACTGGGTCAGCTGCAGCTCCTGCGCCGCCGTCGGTGATTCACCGCACCACACCAGCAGCGTCTGTCCGTCGAACAGCTCCGGGCGCAGCTGTACCAGGGAATGGGCCAGCACGTCGACGCGCCAGCCCTGCTGGGCGGCAATCCACGCTTCCAGCCACAGGCGTGTGGTGTCGTGCACGTTCCAGCCAACCACCAGCGCATCCTTGCTGTTCTTCTTTCGCGCTGCCGCCAGACAGATACAGATGTAGTTGATCAGCACCCCGTCCAGCGCGCTCAGCAGCGCCTGCAGCGTGGGCTGTTGCGACTGCAACCGCCTTCGTAACGGAATAAAGAGTTGGGTGATTAAGGTTTGCGCAGGGTATTCGCTGCCTCGCTCCTTGATCCACACGCGCAGGCGATGCAGATGGCCGGACTGCAGATAACGCAGCAGCACCTCCTGCTGTTCGCGCCAGATGTCCAGTTCGTCCTGACCTTCCGGGCTCAACAACGTTTTGACCTTCCCGACCTGCACGCCGTTATCGATCCAGCCTTTGATCTCGCGGATCCGGTCGATATCCGCATCCGTAAACAGCCGGTGTCCGCCGTCGGTTCGCTGTGGTTTAAGCAACCCGTAACGACGCTGCCATGCGCGTAACGTCACTGGATTGATATCACACAGGAGTGCCACTTCCCCTATCGTGTAGAGCGCCATGTTATCCCCCGGCTTGCACATACCCAGATTAACTGTAGACGCAGAATGCTGAACCAGGAAGGATTGCTCTTTTTTTGCACAAATAATGCGAATATCAGATTATGTTCGGCAAAAGGTGTGATGGGTGGCACGAAAACACATTTTCATGCTTTTACTGCAAAGAAAGTTAATGCGCTTCGGTGTATGTTACGCGCTTTTAGAATTTCCGGTTTGTGGGCATGTACGAATTTAATCTGGTGTTGCTGCTGCTTCAGCAGATGTGTGTGTTTCTGGTCATCGCGTGGCTGATGAGTAAAACACGCCTGTTCATCCCCCTGATGCAGGTCACCGTCCGACTGCCGCACAAGCTGCTCTGCTACGTTACCTTCTCCATCTTCTGCATTCTCGGCACCTATCTGGGCCTGCACATTGAAGACTCCATTGCCAACACCCGTGCCATTGGCGCGGTGATGGGCGGCCTGCTCGGCGGCCCGGTGGTCGGCGGGCTGGTGGGGCTGACCGGCGGTTTACACCGCTACTCGATGGGCGGGATGACGGCGTTGAGCTGTATGATTTCGACCATTGTCGAAGGGCTGCTTGGCGGCCTGGTTCACAGCGTGATGATCCGCCGCGGTCGCCCGGATAAAGTCTTTAGTCCCCTCACCGCAGGGGCTATCACCCTGGTGGCCGAGCTGGTGCAGATGCTGATCATTTTGCTGATCGCCCGCCCGTTCGAGGATGCCCTGCATCTGGTGGGCAGCATTGCCGCGCCGATGATGGTCACCAACACGGTCGGCGCCGCGCTGTTCATGCGCATTCTGCTCGATAAGCGGGCGATGTTTGAGAAGTATACCTCCGCGTTTTCAGCGACGGCGCTGAAGGTCGCGGCCTCGACGGAGGGGATCCTTCGCCAGGGCTTTAACGAAGAGAACAGCATGAAGGTGGCGCAGGTCCTGCACCAGGAGCTGGATATCAGTGCGGTCGCCATCACCGATCGCGAAAAGCTGCTGGCCTTTACCGGCACCGGGGACGATCACCACCTGCCGGGCAGACCGATTTCGTCCGCATATACGCTTCGTGCAATTGAGACCGGTGAGGTAGTCTACGCCGACGGTAACGAAGTGCCGTACCGCTGCTCCCTGCATCCGCAGTGCAAGCTGGGTTCGACGCTGGTGATCCCGCTGCGCGGCGAAAATCAGCGGGTGATGGGCACCATCAAGCTCTACGAGGCGAAAAACCGCCTGTTCAGCTCCATCAACCGTACCCTTGGGGAGGGGATCGCCCAGCTGCTCTCGGCGCAGATCCTGGCCGGACAGTATGAGCGGCAGAAGGCGCTGCTCACCCAGTCGGAGATCAAGCTCCTGCACGCGCAGGTGAACCCGCATTTTCTGTTTAACGCCCTCAATACCCTGAAGGCGGTGATCCGCCGGGACAGCGAGCAGGCGACGCAGCTGGTGCAGTTTCTTTCGACCTTTTTCCGCAAAAACCTGAAGCGGCCTTCGGAAATCGTCACCCTTGCGGATGAAATTGAGCATGTGAACGCCTATCTGCAAATTGAGCAGGCCCGGTTCCAGTCGCGCCTGCAGGTCACATTGTCGGTGCCGGATGAACTGGCCTGGCAGCAGCTGCCGGCCTTCACCCTGCAGCCGATCGTTGAGAATGCGATTAAGCATGGCACCTCCCAGCTGTTGGGTATCGGAGAGATTGCCATCACCGCCAGCCGCTTTAATCGCTATCTGGTGCTGGATATTGAAGACAATGCCGGGCTCTACGCTACGGCAAAAGAGGGGGGCGGCCTGGGAATGGGGCTGGTGGATAAACGCCTGCGCGCCCATTTCGGTGAGGATTGCGGCATTACCGTCACCTGCGAGCCCGACAGCTTTACCCGCATAACCTTAAGACTGCCCCTGGAGGAACACGCATGTTGAATGTGCTGATTGTCGATGATGAGCCTTTAGCGCGAGAAAACCTGCGGTTTTTGCTGCAGGAGCACAGCGATATTGAGATTGTCGGCGAGTGCGCCAACGCCATCGAAGCGATTGGCGCGGTGCATAAGCTGCGCCCCGACGTGCTGTTTCTGGATATCCAGATGCCGCGCATCAGCGGCCTGGAGATGGTGGGCATGCTCGACCCGGAGCATCGCCCCTATATTGTGTTTCTCACCGCCTTTGATGAGTACGCGGTTAAGGCGTTCGAAGAGCACGCCTTCGACTATCTGCTTAAACCCATCGAAGAGCCGCGGCTGGAGAAAACGCTCAATCGCCTGCGCCAGGAGCGCAGCGTGCAGGACGTGTCCCTGCTGGCGGAACACCAGCAGCCGCTGAAGTTTATTCCCTGCACCGGCCACAGCCGGATCTGGCTGCTGCAGATGGAGGATGTGGCGTTTGTCAGCAGCCGGATGAGCGGGGTGTATGTGACCAGCCATGAAGGCAAAGAGGGCTTTACGGAACTGACGCTGCGCACCCTGGAGAGCCGTACCCCGCTGCTGCGCTGCCATCGCCAGTACCTGGTGAACATGGCGCATCTGAAAGAGATCCGCCTTGAGGAGAACGGCCAGGCGGAACTGGTGCTGCGGGCCGGGCAGACGGTGCCGGTCAGCCGTCGCTACCTGAAGAGTTTGAAAGAGGCGATAGGGCTGTAAAACTGCTACACTGCGCGCCATTGCATCATCGACACTCGAAGGCTCTATGCTCAGTAATGATATTCTTCGTAGCCTGCGCTACACCCTGAAAGCCAATAACAACGACATGGTGCGCATTCTTGCGCTTGCCGACATGGAATCCACCTCGGCCGGGTTCGACACCTGGATGACCAAAGAGGAGGAGGACGGTTTTGTTCGCTGCCCTGACATCATCCTTTCCGGCTTTTTGAACGGCCTGATTTACGACAAGCGCGGCAAAGATGAATCTGCGCCGGAACTGGCGCTGGAGCGTCGGGTGAACAACAACACGGTGCTGAAAAAGCTGCGTATCGCCTTCTCGCTGAAGACCGACGACATTCTGGCGATTATGACCGAGCAGAAATACCGCGTCTCGATGCCGGAAATTACCGCCATGATGCGCGCCCCGGATCATAAAAATTACCGCGAGTGCGGGGACCAGTTCCTGCGTAATTTCCTGCGCGGCCTGACCCATCGGGTGCATCACCCGAAAGCGTGATTTTTGCCCGGTGGCGCTGGGCTTGCGCGGGCCTGCGGGTTGGTAGGCCGGGTAAGGCAAAGCCGCCACCCGGCAAAAAAGCGATAAAAAAAGCCGGAGATAATCTCCGGCTTTTTCGTTTATTTCACCTGATGACCAGGCAGCGCACCGCTGTCCGGGCTTAACAGGAAGATATCCTTCCCGCCAGGGCCAGCGGCCATCACCATCCCTTCCGAGATACCGAAGCGCATTTTACGCGGCGCGAGGTTGGCGACCATCACCGTGTGGCGACCGATCAACACCTGCGGGTCCGGATAGGCGGAGCGAATGCCGGAGAAGATGTTGCGCTTCTCGCCGCCCAGATCGAGGGTCAGGCGCAGCAGCTTGTCGGAGCCTTCAACAAATTCCGCGTTCTCGATCAGCGCCACGCGCATATCGACTTTAGCGAAATCGTCAAACGTGATGGTCTCCTGAATCGGATCGTCCGCCAGCGGGCCGGTAACCGGTGCGGCAGCGGCTTTCACCTCTTCTTTAGAGGCATCAACCAGGGCTTCAACCTGCTTCATCTCGATACGGTTGTAGAGCGCCTTGAACGCGTTCAGCTTGTGGCCGAGCAGCGGCTGATTAATGCTGTCCCAGCTCAGCTCGGTGTTCAGGAAGGCTTCAGTACGCGCGGCCAGCTGCGGCAGAACAGGCTTCAGATAAGACATCAGCACGCGGAACAGGTTGATACCCATGGAGCAGATCGCCTGCAGGTCGGCATCGCGGCCTTCCTGTTTGGCGACAACCCACGGCGCCTGCTCGTCAACGTAGCGGTTAGCCAGGTCTGCCAGCGCCATGATTTCACGCACGGCTTTGCCGAACTCGCGGCTTTCCCAGGCTTCGCCAATTACGGCAGCCGCGTCGGTGAAGGTTTTGTACAGCTCAGGATCCGCCAGCTCAGCCGCCATCACGCCGTCGAAACGCTTGGCGATAAAGCCCGCGTTACGGGAGGCCAGATTCACCACTTTGTTGACGATGTCGGCGTTCACGCGCTGAACGAAATCTTCCAGGTTCAGGTCGATATCGTCGATACGGGAAGAGAGCTTCGCCGCGTAGTAGTAGCGCAGGCTGTCGGCATCAAAGTGGTTCAGCCAGGTGCTGGCTTTGATAAAGGTGCCGCGGGATTTGGACATCTTCGCGCCGTTCACCGTCACATAGCCGTGGACGAACAGGTTGGTTGGCTTGCGGAAACCGCTGCCTTCCAGCATCGCCGGCCAGAACAGGCTGTGGAAGTAAACGATGTCTTTGCCGATGAAGTGATACAGCTCGGCGTCGGAATCTTTCTTCAAGTATTCGTCGAAGCTGGTGGTGTCGCCACGCTTGTCGCACAGGTTCTTGAAGGAGCCCATGTAGCCGATTGGCGCATCCAGCCAGACGTAGAAATATTTGCCCGGTGCGTTCGGGATTTCGAAACCGAAGTACGGCGCATCGCGGGAGATATCCCACTGCTGCAGGCCGGATTCAAACCACTCCTGCATTTTGTTCGCCACCTGCTCCTGCAGCGCGCCGCTGCGGGTCCAGGCCTGCAGCATTTCGCTGAATGACGGCAGGTCGAAGAAGAAGTGTTCGGAGTCACGCATCACAGGCGTTGCGCCGGAAACCACGGATTTCGGCTCAATCAGCTCGGTCGGGCTGTAGGTCGCGCCGCACACTTCGCAGTTATCGCCGTACTGGTCCGGGGATTTACATTTCGGGCAGGTGCCCTTCACGAAACGGTCCGGCAGGAACATGCCTTTTTCCGGATCGTAGAGCTGAGAGATGGTGCGGTTTTTAATAAAACCGTTCTCTTTCAGACGGGTGTAGATCAGCTCCGACAGTTCGCGGTTTTCGTCGCTGTGCGTGGAGTGATAGTTGTCATAGCTGATGTCGAAGCCAGCAAAATCGGTCTGATGCTCCTGACTCATTTCAGCAATCATCTGCTCAGGGCTGATACCAAGCTGCTGGGCTTTCAGCATGATTGGCGTGCCGTGTGCGTCGTCTGCACAGATGAAGTTTACCTGATGGCCGCGCATTCGCTGGTAACGGACCCAGACATCAGCCTGGATATGCTCCAGCATGTGGCCGAGGTGGATTGAGCCGTTAGCGTACGGCAGAGCGCACGTCACCAGAATTTTTTTCGCGACTTGAGTCATAGTAAGCATTACTTCTTTGGTAGTGAAAAGGGTTTTGATAGTACCAAAAGGGGCATTATTAAGTAAGCACAAACCATGGCCTTTCAGGTAAACTTGTTCAACAAAGGTCTTATCCACAAAAACAAAAGGAGTCGGGATGAGTTCTCAATCCCAGGCCAAATCACCGGAAGCCTTGCGCGCAATGGTCGCCGGGACGCTGGCTAATTTTCAGCACCCCACCCTGAAGCACAATCTCACCACGCTGAAAGCGTTACATCACGTGGCGTGGCTGGATGACACTCTGCATGTCGAGCTGCATATGCCTTTCGTCTGGAACCATGCGTTCGAGACGCTGAAAGAGCAAACCAGCGCCGAGCTGCTGCGTATCACCGGGGCGAAGGCTATTGACTGGAAATTGACCCATACCATCGCCACGCTGAAACGGGTGAAAAACCATCCGGGCATCAATGGCGTGAAAAATATCATCGCGATCAGCTCCGGCAAGGGCGGGGTAGGGAAGTCCTCTACCGCCGTGAACCTGGCGCTGGCGCTGGCCGCTGAAGGGGCGAAAGTCGGTATTCTCGATGCCGATATCTATGGCCCGTCAATTCCTAACATGCTGGGCGCGGAAAATCAGCGTCCGACCTCGCCGGATGGCACCCATATGGCGCCGATTATGGCGTACGGACTGGCGACCAACTCGATTGGCTATCTGGTCACTGACGATAATGCCATGGTGTGGCGCGGGCCGATGGCCAGCAAAGCGCTGATGCAGATGCTGCAGGAGACGATGTGGCCGGATCTCGATTATCTGGTGCTGGATATGCCGCCGGGCACCGGTGACATTCAGCTGACGCTGGCGCAGAACATCCCGGTTACCGGGGCGGTGGTCGTGACTACGCCACAGGATATCGCGCTGATCGACGCCAAAAAAGGGATCGTGATGTTCGAGAAGGTTGACGTGCCGGTGCTGGGCATCGTTGAAAACATGAGCATGCATATCTGCAGCAACTGCGGTCATCATGAGGCCATCTTCGGTACCGGCGGGGCAGAAAAACTGGCCGCGCAGTATCACACCCAGCTACTGGGTCAGATGCCGCTGCACATTACGCTGCGTGAAGATCTCGATAGCGGTAAGCCGACCGTGGTCAACCGTCCTGAAAGTGAATTTACGGAGATGTATCGCCAGCTGGCGAATCGCGTTGCCGCCCAGCTTTACTGGCAGGGTGAGGTGATCCCTGCGGATATCTCATTCCGCGCGGTGTAACGCTTTTGCGCGGGTGCTAACACAAAAAACGGTCACCTCAGGTGACCGTTTTGCTTTTACCTCGCCACCCGGCACAACAAACGGTTAACGGTGGTAGAAAATATCGCCGTTATAGGCTTTGTAGATCTTGCCGTCAGTATCACCCACCAGCACGTAGTTCTCGCCCATGTAGGTCCAGTGCGTGCCTGCATCCGGTGCAGGGAGATTACGCAGGTTATATTGCTTGATGGTGTACTCAGGTGTCAGGTACTGCGCCGGGGCGAAATCACCAATCTTATATTTCGTAAAATCGGCTACAAACTCCTGTTCCTCATAGGCCTGGATGCCAGACGGCGCCGCTGTGGCTTGTGGGGCAGCAAAGGCTGCACTCGCCAGTGACATCAATACGCCCAGAAGTAGAATTTTACCTTTAGTCATTTTTTCTCCAGATTTACCGTGGCCATTACTCTTGTTTTGCCGTTTCGTGGCTGAGCAACAGAGAGTCTATTTTATGTTTTGCCGTTTGGCTAAGTTGGTAAAAAATGTAACAAATCAACACATCCTTGCCACCAGCAGGGCCGAATTAATTATTTGTGGCGTAAATTTTTCATTAAATGGAATTTGTGTAATGTATTATTAATTTTATAAAATCTGAAAGTGACGCTTAAGGGCATAATAGCCGTTATTGTACTGTATAATTCTTTTCGTGAAATGCTTATGATGTGTGTTAGTCAATTTGCGTTTTTTGGTTTTCCTCTTATTTAAAGATAATGCCAGACAGTTATCAACATGGTTGGTGCTTTTCTTTTATCGGGTTTTTCTGTAAGTGATTAATTGTAATTGATATTTTATTTTTAATGATGTGGCTAATTTAATGTGAGCTACAAGGAAGTTATAGGGCTATTAACGGAATATAATAGAGCATCCATTATTAATGACAATCCCACTCCGCAACAGTGCAGCTTTTATTTGCGCAATATTATTATCGGGCTGCACCCATATGCCCGGCCAACATATAAATATATCTGGAAAAAATAACGTTGCTGTTAAAGACAACCCGCTTGATTTAGATAAGAAAGTGGATGTCTGGCCTTTGACGCCCTCACTGATTGAGCAGCTTCGCACCAACCAGGTAAAATCTCAGGCAAATCCGAATCTCGATGAACAGCTAAAACGTTGGGAATACCGGATCGGCCCCGGGGACGTGCTAATGATCACCGTCTGGGATCACCCCGAGCTCACCACGCCTGCCGGTCAGTATCGCAGCGCCAGCGACACCGGCAACTGGGTGGGCGCAGACGGAACGATCTTCTATCCCTACGTCGGCAAACTCCATGTCGCCGGAAAGACCCTCGCCCAGGTGCGCGAAGAGATCACGGCCCGGCTGGACAGAGTCATTGAAAGTCCGCAGGTCGACGTCAGCATTGCGGCGTTTCGTTCACAAAAGGCCTATGTCACCGGCGAAGTGGTGAAATCCGGGCAGCAGCCAATTACCAATATTCCCCTGACCATCATGGATGCGATTAACGCGGCGGGGGGCCTTTCGACGGATGCAGACTGGCGAAACGTGGTGCTGACGCATGAGGGCCAGGACACGCGAATTTCGCTGCACGCCCTGATGCAGCACGGCGATCTGACGCAAAACAGATTGCTGTGGCCGGGCGATATCCTGTTTGTACCGCGCAATGACGCCCTGAAAGTCTTTGTGATGGGCGAAGTGGTGAAACAGAGCACCCTGAAGATGGATCGCAGCGGCATGACGCTGGCAGAAGCCCTGGCAAATGCCGGTGGTATGAATCAGGACATGGCTGATGCGAGCGGCATCTTCATCATCCGCTCCACCGGCAAAAACAGTAAGGACGGTAAAATCGCGAACATTTATCAGCTGAATGCCCGCGATGCGTCGGCTATGGTGCTCGGCACTGAGTTTCAGCTCCAGCCCTACGATATCGTCTACGTCACCACAGCCCCTGTCTCACGCTGGAACCGGGTAATTACGCAGCTGGTGCCTACCATCAGCGGCGTGCATGACCTGACCGAAACCGTGCGCTTTATCAGGTCGTGGCCTGAATAATGATCCAGTCAATTCTGGTGGTATGCACGGGAAACATTTGTCGCTCTCCGATTGGCGAGCGGCTTTTGCAACAAAAGTTGCCCACATTTACCATCGCCTCGGCGGGTATCTGCGGTCTGGCCGGACGTCCGGCGGACAGTCATGCGCAGAAAATAGCCAGCACCTATGGAATCTCGCTGGAGGATCACGCTGCGCGACCACTGACGGCGGTAATGATGCGGGAATACGATCTGATCCTTGCTATGGAATCCGCGCAAATAAACCGTATTTCGCTTATTGCGCCGGAAATGCGTGGCAAAACCCTGCTGTTCGGCCAATGGCTCAGGCAACAGGAGATCCCCGATCCGTACGGTAAAAGCATGGAAGCATTTGAGTATGTTTTTCGCCTGCTTGGCGAAGCAAGTCAGGAATGGGCCAACCGACTTACAGTTAAGGGATTACGTACATGTCGTCGAAAATCGTAAATGCGCAGGCTTATTCTGTTGATAATCATGAGCTGGATCTGGCGCGGCTTCTGGGAGAATTAATTGATCATCGCGTGTCTGTTTTTATTTGTACGCTACTGTTTGCGCTCAGCGGCGTGCTCTATGCGTTATTTGCATCGCCGGTATATATTGCAGATGCCCTGGTGCAAATTGAAGAGAAGCAGCAGAACAGCCTGCTCAAATCGTTAAATCAGCTATCGCCCACTTTCACTCAGGACTCATCTGCTGAAATTCAGCTGCTGAAATCCCGCATGATCCTTGGCGAAACCGTGGACGCGTTGCGCCTGCGTGATGAGATAACCCCGATCCGCTTCCCTCTGGCAGGAGAGGGCTGGGCGAGGCTGAGCGGCCAGCCAGCCGTCTCCCTGATGCTCGACAGTCTGACGCTCCCCGGCACGCCGGGTAAAGCGATGTCGCTGACCCTCACTGCTGAAAGCAACGGTAAATATCGTCTTGAAGGGGAAGGGATTAACCTGCAGGGGAGCGTCGGGGCGTTGGTGCAACAGGCGGGCGTGACGATTAAGGTTCGTGAGTTGTCGGCACCGCCAGGAACCCGTTTTCGGGTGAGTCAGCGTTCGCAGCTTGAAGCCATCAACGCCCTGAGCCGCCAGTTTACCGTGACGGAACAGGGGAAAGAGAGTGGGATCCTCACGCTGAGCATGACGGGGTCGAATCCCGACCAGATCGCCAACATTCTGAACCACATTGCCGAGAGCTATCTGAGACAAAACATTGCCCGCCAGGCGGCGCAGGATTCGCAAAGTCTTGATTTTCTGCAGCGCCAGCTGCCGCAGGTGCGCAGCGAACTGGAGCTGGCAGAAGAGCGGCTGAACACCTACCGTAAACAGCGCGACTCGGTGGATCTATCGCTCGAGGCAAAAGCCGTTCTTGAACAGATTGTTAACGTCGATAATCAACTCAATGAATTAACCTTCCGCGAAGCGGAAGTGTCGCAGCACTATAAAAAAGATCACCCGACCTATCGCGCGCTGCGTGAAAAGCGTCAGACGTTAGAGCAGGAAAGGGCGCGGCTGAACAAACGGGTCAGTGCGATGCCGTCGACCCAGCAGCAGATCGTACGCCTCAGCCGCGACGTGGATTCTGGTCGCGCCGTCTATCTTCAGCTGCTGACGCGCCAGCAGGAGCTGAACATCTCCCGCTCCAGCGCCATTGGCAACGTGCGTATCATTGACCAGGCGGCCACCCACCCGGTTCCAATAAAGCCGCGTAAGGCGCTTGTTGTCATGCTCATGACAATTTTTGGCGCGTTCCTTTCTGTGGGCCTGGTGCTGGCGAAATCCGCTCTGAGACGGGGAATTAACTCGCCGGAGCAGCTCGAAAGCGAAGGGATTAATGTCTATGCCACCTTACCGCGCTCGGAATGGTTAAACAGTAAAACCCGTTTAGGCGGGAGATATTTCTTCCGCTACTACTTTAAGCATAAAACCTCAGGCGTGCCCTTTTTGCCCGTCGACCAACCGCTGGATATTTTTGTCGAGGCGGTGCGCGGATTACGCACCAGCCTGCATTTCGCCATGATGGATGCCGGGAATAACATTCTCATGTTCAGCGGCCCGGGCCAGGACTGCGGTAAAACCCTGGTCAGTACGTCGCTGGCGGCGCTGGTGGCACAGGTGGATCAGCGGGTGCTATTCGTTGATGCGGATATGCGCAAAGGCTACGTGCACAACATTCTGGGGCTTAATAATGATAAGGGTTTATCTGACGTCCTGTCAGGCAAAGTGTCCTTCACCCAGGCCGCCCAGACCTTTACCAGCGGCAATTTCGACGTGGTGACCTGCGGTCAGTACCCGCCGAATCCGTCTGAACTGCTGATGCACAGCCGTTTCCGAGAATTTATGGCCTGGGCGAGTGAGCATTACGATATCGTGATTGTCGATACGCCGCCGATCCTGGCGGTGACTGACGCGGCATTAGTGGGGAGTATTGCGGCATCTACGCTGCTGGTCGCCCGCCACAACATCACGACCGTGCGGGAGATGCTGATCAGTCAACGGCGTTTGCAGCAGATGGGGGTGAATATCAAAGGTGCCATTCTGAATGACGTTGTGAAGTCTGCAGCCAACTATTACAGCGAGAGTTACGGCACCTACAGCTACGTCTCGCAACACGACGCAGAGAAAAAATAGGGCTAAGAGCAGTGAAGAAGGGAAAGAAATCCGGCGGCAGGGCGCCGCCGGATAGAACAACTTACTTAGCCAGCAGCTCGCGCGCCGTGCGTTCCACCAGTGACAGCAGGACTTTAACATCCTCCAGGGTCACAACCGGGTTCAGCAGGGTCAGCTTCAGGCAGGTGATACCGTTATGCTCGGTAACCCCGACGTTAGCGCGGCCGGATTCCAGCAGGGCGTCGCCGATTTTCTGGTTGAGCAGCGCGATGGCCGCGTCATCCAGCTGATGCTCAGGACGGAAGCGGAACAGAACGCTCGCCAGCTGTGGCGGCATGACCAGCTCCAGCAGCGGCTGTTCGGTTACGTACGCGGCAACCTGCTGCGCCATGGTGACACCGTGATCGATGATCTCCGCGTATTTCTTCTCGCCCAGCGCTTCCAGACTCATCCACAGCTTCAGCGCGTCGAAACGACGGGTGGTCTGCAGGGATTTGGATACCAGGTTTGGCACGCCAGCCTCTTCGTCAAACTCAGAGTTCAGGTACGCTGCCTGATAGCGCATCAGCTCATAGTGACGCGCCTCTTTCAGCAGGAACGCGCCGCAGCTGATGGTCTGGAAGAACTGCTTGTGGAAGTCCAGAGTCACGGAATCCACCAGCTCGATACCATCGAGGTAATCGCGATACTTCTCGGACATCAGCAGCGCGCCGCCCCATGCCGCATCGACGTGAACCCAGATATTCTGCTTTGCCGCCAGCTCTGCAATCGCACGCAGCGGATCGATAGCGCCCGCGTCCGTGGTACCTGCAGTGGCAACGATCGCCAGAATCTGTTCGCCGTTGGCATTGCACTGCTCAATTTTCGCGGCCAGATCGTTCAGATCCATACGCGAACATTCGTCAGTTTTAACCTGGATAACGGACTGGTAGCCCAGACCCATCAGCGCCATATTCTTCTGTACGGAGAAGTGTGCGCTGTCGGAGCACAGAACACGGATCTTACGTAGATCGCCCACCAGACCGTCCTGCTGGACGGAGTGGCCCTGACGCGCGAAGAAGGCATCACGCGCCAGCATCAGACCCATCATGTTGCTCTGGGTGCCGCCGCTGGTGAAAACGCCCGCGTCGCCCGCCTGATAACCCAGGCGGGTACGCAGCCACTCGATCAGTTTTATCTCGATAATGGTCGCAGACGGGCTCTGATCCCAGGAGTCCATGCTCTGGTTAGTGGCGTTGATCATCACTTCCGCCGCCTGGCTTACCACCAGGCTCGGGCAGTGAAGATGCGCCACACACTGCGGATGATGCACCGCCAGGCTGTCTTTCAGGAAATATTCAACGGCGCGCTCGATAGCGGTTTCGTTGCCCAGCCCTTCCGGGCTGAAGTCCAGGTTAATACGTTCGCGCAGCTCGGCGACCGTTTTACCCTGGTACATTTCCGGCTGTTTCAGCCACTGCATGACCGCCTGGGTGCTCTGCTCGATGGCCTGCTGATAGGCTTCGATGCTTTGCGCCGAGGACGACAAAATCGGGTTTAAATCTGACATTGTATCCATTGTCTCCGGTTAGACTGGGCGAACGCCCGCAGCAAGCAGCGCCTGCTCAAATTTATCCAGGAACACATTCAGCTCCTGATCGCTGATCAGCAGGGAAGGCAGCAGACGCACGACGTTACCGTTACGACCGCCACGCTCCAGAATCAGGCCCGCTTCGAAGCACTTCTTCTGGATCAATGCAGACAGCTCGCCGTCGCCCGGGAAGCAGCCCATGTGGTCGGCAGCTTCGTGCGGCTTAACGATCTCAATCCCGATCATCATGCCCAGACCGCGCACGTGACCAATAACCGGATAGCGTTTCTGCAGCTCAACCAGCTTCGCTTTCAGCCACTCGCCCTGGGCGGCAACTTTATCAGCGATGTTCTGCTCTTTGAGGATCTGCAGGGTGGTGAGGCCGGTGGCCATTGCCAGCTGGTTACCACGGAAGGTACCGGTGTGGTGGCCAGGAGACCATGCGTCGAACTGCTTTTTGATACCGAGAACGGCCAGCGGCAGACCGCCGCCCACAGCTTTGGACATCACAACGATGTCTGGCTGAATACCGGCGTGTTCGAAGGCGAAGAATTTACCGGTACGGGCAAAGCCAGCCTGAACTTCGTCGAGGATCAGCAGAATGCCGTGCTCTTCGGTCACTTTACGGATGCGCTGCAGCCACTCAACCGGTGCCGGGTTCACGCCGCCTTCGCCCTGGACTGCTTCCAGGATCACGGCAGCAGGTTTACGCACGCCGCTTTCAACGTCGTTGATCAGGTTTTCGAAGTAGTAGGTCAGCGCTTTAACGCCCGCTTCACCACCGATACCCAGCGGGCAGCGGTACTGGTGCGGGTAAGGCATGAACTGGACTTCTGGCATCATGCCGTCAACCGCTTCTTTCGGAGACAGGTTGCCGGTCACGGACAGTGCACCGTGGGTCATGCCGTGGTATGCACCAGAGAAGCTGATGATGCCGCTGCGGCCGGTCACTTTTTTCGCCAGCTTCAGCGCAGCTTCTACAGCATCCGCGCCGGACGGGCCGGTGAACTGCAGGCAGTACTCTTTGCCCTGGCCTGGCAGCATAGAGAGCAGGTATTCTGAAAACGCGTCTTTCAACGGCGTGGTCAGATCCAGGGTATGTAACGGCAAGCCGCTGGTAATGACACTTTGGATGCTTTTCAGCACATCAGGATGGTTATGACCCAGCGCCAGCGTTCCCGCTCCGGCCAGGCAATCAAGATACTCTTTGTTATCCGCATCGGTGATCCACACCCCGTCCGCCTTAGTAATGGCTAAAGGCAGCTTGCGCGGATAACTCCTGACATTGGATTCCATTTCGGCCTGACGGGCCAGATAGGTTTCGTTGGTTTTGAAAGAAGAGGCATTCAAAGTATCAATACGGACTTTATCCGTCATCATATCACTCCTACAACCGCAGCTCAGCACGTGGCTCCGATTGAATAATTAATTAAGAAAATGAGAAGGGCATAAAAAATCGCGGCCAATATAGAGCCTTTTTGCCCGGGGCTCAATGGTTAATTGTTTATCGTTTTGTTACGCGCGTTGAATCAACGCGCGTAGGGCGTAACCCCGCATGGCACCTGAGGTTTCCAGGGGGAGGCTTCGGGTATAAAAGCGGGGCGTTTTAGAACGCTTTAGAACTACTTTTGGACGACGTTCAGAATACCGTGATCGCGGCCATGGGTTTTATTCCATGAAGCGTCGGTCACGCCGTTCGCATCCAGCGAAATCGACAGCACGTAACCCGCGCCTTTCACCTCGTAGAAATTCGCATTTGAGCGTTTCACCACGGCTTTCTTGCCGTTGATGGTGGCCTGGGTGAAGCCGTTATTGATGCTGGCTTTAATACCGTTGGCGCTGAAGGAGGCTTCACGCAGCGGATCGGCAACGTGCGCCGCCTGGCCATGCTGTACGGCTTCATGCGCATTCTCGAGCGCCTGTTTTTCCGCTGCGGCATTGATGGTGGCCTGACGGTTCTGGTCAGCAATGTAGCAGGCATCACGGCTTACGCCTTTGGCCTCACACTGCGCTAAACGCTGCTCTTCAGAGACACAGCCCGCCAGCAAAGCGGCAATCATACCCACCAACAGAATCTTTTTCATACATTAACCTTAAAGGAAAGGGGAAATCGTCTGTTCCCCGGTTGTTGATTCGATAATTATTATTGGCCTGGCCACTTTTTGCTGGTGTCTATATTAGAGACGCACCAGTGGCGCGCGCTGAATATCACGCAAGGGGCGTTGTCTCAGGTTGACGAAGATCACATTTAGCACGAATAGCTAATTTCTTGAGAGTTATCCTGGCAGCTGGTTATTGCTGGGTTAGAAAAGGGTGTCAGAGATGTAAGCAGGAGGAGTGGCGAAGCGCCAGAAAGCCCCTTGCTATTGCCAGACGCATCCTCTACGCTGCCACCGTTACATTATGTAATTTGACTCGGGGTGCCCTTCTTTGTGAAGGCTGAGAAATACCCGTACCACCTGATCTGGATAATGCCAGCGTAGGGAAGTCAGATGCCCTGCGGGCTATCGCTTCTTCGCGCAAGGCAGGAGCGATACCATGCAGCCTGACCTGCTCAATTTACATGCCTTACACCACTTCCGAACCCGTTCTCCGCTCACCCACTGTATGACCAACGACGTCGTGCAGACCTTTACCGCCAACGTGTTGCTGGCACTTAGCGCGTCACCGGCGATGGTGATTGAAGCCGAAGAGGCGGAACAATTCTCTGCTGTTGCTGATGCGCTGCTGATTAACGTCGGGACGTTAACCGCGTCGCGCGCCCAGGCGATGCGTCGGGCCATTGAGAGTGCGGTTGCCGTCGGTAAACCCTGGGTGCTCGATCCGGTAGCCGTCGGCGCGCTGGGGTACCGCACCCGGTTCTGTCAGCAGATCCTCGTCCTCAAACCGGCGGCCATTCGCGGCAATGCCTCGGAAATCCTCGCCCTTGCCGGGATGAGCGCGGGGGGACGCGGCGTGGACACCACCGATACGGCGGCCAGCGCGCTGCCTGCGGCCCAGGCGCTGGCGCGGCAAACCAATGCCATCGTGGTGGTGACGGGGGAGGTGGATTACGTCACCGACGGGCTGCGTACCCAGACGGTTACCGGGGGCGATCCGATGATGACCCGTGTGGTGGGCACCGGCTGCGCGCTGTCGGCGGTAGTGGCGGCCAGCTGTTCACTGCCGGGCGACCGGCTGGAAAACATCGCGGCGGCCTGCGGCTGGATGAAACGGGCCGGAACCCTTGCGGCAGCCCAAAGCCGCGGACCGGGCAGTTTTGCCACGGCGTTTCTGGATGCCCTGTGGGAACTGGGGGCGCAACAATGAAACGCATTAATGCCCTGACCATTGCCGGCACCGACCCAAGCGGCGGCGCCGGGATCCAGGCCGACCTGAAAACCTTCTCGGCGCTGGGGGCGTATGGCTGCTCGGTGATCACCGCCCTGGTGGCGCAGAATACCCGCGGAGTGCAGTCGGTCTATCGTATTGAACCCGATTTTGTGGCGGCGCAGCTGGAATCGGTGTTCAGCGATGTGCGCATCGACACCACCAAGATCGGCATGCTGGCCGAAACCGATATCGTCGAGGCCGTGGCGGAGCAGCTGCTGCGTCATCAGGTTAAAAACGTAGTGCTGGACACGGTGATGCTGGCGAAAAGCGGCGACCCGCTGCTTTCACCTTCTGCCGTCGAAACGCTACGTAAAAAGCTGTTGCCGCAGGTGGCGCTGATCACGCCAAACCTGCCCGAAGCCGCAGCGCTGCTCGATGCCCCTCACGCCCGCAGCGAACAGGAGATGAAAGAGCAGGGTTATGCCCTGCTGGCGATGGGGTGTGAAGCGGTGCTGATGAAAGGCGGGCATCTTGACGATCCCGAGAGCCCCGACTGGCTGTTTACCCGCGACGGAACGGTGCGCTTTACCGCCCCGCGCGTGAAGACCAAAAACACCCACGGCACCGGCTGCACCCTCTCGGCCGCGCTGGCTGCGCTGCGCCCGCGTCACGATAGCTGGGCGGATACGGTGCGCGAGGCCAAAACCTGGCTTTCCTGCGCGCTGGCACAGGCGGACACGCTGGAGGTGGGGCAGGGCATGGGTCCGGTCCACCATTTCCATGCGTGGTGGTAAAGGTTACCGCCCATAGCTGGAAAATTCGCTACCCACAGACCAGGCTTAGGGGGCTCGCAATCCTGTGAGCCTGGAGAAAACATGCCGACAGCCTGTCGGCACTAAGGGGAGCAAAACTATGACTGATATTGCGCAGTTGCTTGGCAAAGACGCCGACAGCCTGTTACAGCATCGTTGTATGACTATTCCAGCCGACCAGCTCTATCTGCCTGGCCACGACTACGTCGACCGCGTGATGATCGACAACAACCGCCCGCCAGCGGTTTTGCGAAATATGCAGACGCTGTATAACACCGGGCGTCTGGGCGGAACCGGCTATCTGTCGATCCTGCCGGTGGACCAGGGGGTGGAGCACTCGGCCGGTGCGTCGTTTGCCGCCAACCCGCTCTATTTTGATCCGAAGAACATCGTTGAACTGGCGATTGAAGCTGGCTGCAACTGCGTCGCCTCTACCTACGGCGTGCTGGCGTCGGTCTCCCGGCGCTATGCGCACCGCATTCCGTTCCTGGTCAAGCTCAACCACAACGAAACCCTGAGCTATCCAACCGAATATGACCAGACCCTCTATGCCAGCGTCGAGCAGGCGTTCAACATGGGCGCGGTGGCGGTCGGGGCGACCATCTATTTCGGCTCAGAGCAGTCGCGCCGTCAGATTGAGGAGATCTCCGCCGCCTTTGAGCGCGCCCATGAGTTAGGAATGGTGACGGTGCTGTGGGCCTATCTGCGTAACCCGGCCTTTAATAAAGACGGCACGGATTACCACGTTTCCGCCGATTTAACCGGACAGGCCAACCATCTGGCGGCCACCATCGGGGCGGATATTGTGAAGCAGAAAATGGCCGAAAATAATGGCGGCTATAAGGCGGTCAAGTTTGGCTATACCGACGATCGGGTCTACAGCAAACTGACCAGCGACAACCCTATCGACCTGGTGCGCTACCAGCTGGCGAACTGCTATATGGGCCGCGCGGGGCTCATCAACTCCGGCGGCGCAGCGGGGGGGGAAACCGATCTCACCGATGCGGTACGCACGGCCGTTATTAATAAACGCGCGGGCGGGATGGGGCTGATCCTCGGTCGTAAGGCGTTTAAAAAATCGATGGCGGACGGCGTGAAGCTGATAAATGCGGTGCAGGACGTCTATCTGGATAAGAAGGTGACTATCGCGTAATCCCTAACCCCTCTCCCCTCACCCTAACCCTCTCCCCATAGGGGAGAGGGGACTGTCCGGTGGCGTCTTTTCCCTCTCACCACTTTGGGGAGAGGGCCGGGGTGAGGGGATTTGTCCCCCTCCGGACATGATCGAAACCCCATTTCATTTCATTCAAACATCCATCCCGATCCACCTCACATTTCCCCTCTCTTTTGTGAAAAGTATCACTCCCCCCCGTGCAGATGCACAAAAAACGGTCGACGCTTAGCGGAATTTGTCTAAGGCAGTGGGTGAATTTTGCGCTTAAAGTTAGATTCGAAACAGCTTTTCAAAATGAAAGAACACGCTGAACCTACGCAGTTTTAAGGACAAAAAATGAAAATCGAATCCGTAAACGTCACCGTCTTTCAGTATCCCACCCGCCGGGTTTCCGACAGCGCCGGGCACTCTCATCCGGGGCCGGAAAGCCTTGCGAAAATGGCGATGCTGACCATTACCGCAGACGATGGCACCAAAGGGTACTCTTTTGCACCGCCGGAAGTGGTGCGCCCTTTTGTGGTCAACACCTTCTTCCGTAAGGTGCTGATCGGCCAGGACGCCTTTAACCGCGAAAAGATCTGGCAAGAGCTGGCCCACTGGCAGCGCGGCAGCGCCCATCAGCTGACCGAACGCGCGCTGGGCTTCGTTGAGCAGGCGCTTTGGGATCTGATTGGCCGCAAGCTCAATATGCCGGTCTGGAAGCTGCTGGGCGGCTACCGCGACAAAGTGCCTGCCTACGGCAGCACCATGTGCGGCGACGACCTGCCGGGCGGACTCTCTACCCCGGAAGAGTACGCCAGCTTCGCTGAAACCCTGGTCGCCCGCGGCTACAAGGCCATCAAGCTCCACACCTGGATGCCGCCGGTCTCCTTCGCGCCGAACCCGAAGATGGATATCAAAGCCTGCGCTGCGGTGCGTGAGGCGGTCGGGCCGGATATCGACCTGATGATCGACGGCTATCACTGGTACAGCCGTGCGGAAGCACTGTGGATCGGTAAAGAGCTGGAAAAACTCAACTTCGCCTGGTTTGAAGAGCCGATGGAAGAGGAGAGCATGGCCTCCTACGCCTGGCTGGCTGAAAACCTCTCCATTCCCATCGTCGGGCCGGAGAGCCTGGGCGGCAAGCACCACAGCCGCGCCGACTGGGTAAGAGCCGGAGCGTGCGACATCCTGCGTGCGGGCGCCAATGGCGTAGGCGGCATCTCGCCAACCCTGAAGGTAGCCAACCTCGCCGAGTCGTTCGGCATGGACTGCGAAGTGCACGGCAACGGCGCGGCCAGCCTGGCGGTGATCGGCGCTATTAAAAACTGCCGCTGGTACGAACGCGGTCTGCTGCATCCGTTCCTCGACTACGACGAGCCCGCGGCATATCTGCACAGCCTCATCGATCCGATGGATGAAAACGGCATGGTCAGCCTGCCGGATCGCCCGGGACTGGGCGAAGACATTAATTTTGCGTATATCGAAGCCAATACCCTCAGCCACGACTGATAAATAAAACTTCTACCCTACAAACGGTATACACAGATGAAGAAAAACTCCCTCACCGGGGCGTGTTTACTCGCGCTCTCGCTGATGATGGGGAGCGGCGCGGCGTATGCAAAAACGCCGCCCGATCAGCTCATCATCGGTATGAACATGAACAACCTGCTGACCCTCGATCCGGCCGCGATGACCGGCAACGAGGTGGTCGGCATTGTGGTCAATCTCTACGATTCGCTGGTGGAGCTCGATCCTAATACCCTCACTAACGTCAAACCGGCGCTGGCGAAATCCTGGGACATCTCGCCGGACGGCAAAACCCTGACCTTCCACCTGCGCGATAACGTGACCTTCCACTCCGGCAACCCGCTTACCGCCGAAGACGTGGTGTGGTCCATGCGTCGCCTGCTGCATCTGAACCTCGCCCAGGCCTCGGTGTGGAAATCTTACGGGTTTTCAAAGAAGAACATCGACCAGCAGGTGAAAGCCCTGGATGACTACACCGTGCAGCTCACCCTGCCGAAGGCCAACGATCCGCAGCTGGTGATCTACTCCCTCGGCGCGCTGGGCAATCTTGGCGTACTGGATCGCAAAACGGTGCTCAGCCACGAGGTCAACAGCGACTGGGGCAACCGCTGGCTGACCACCAACGAAGCCGGTTCCGGGCCGTTTATGCTGGAGACCTGGCAGGCAAAAGACGTGCTGCGCATGAAGCGGAACCCGAAATACTGGCGCGAAGAACCGAAGATGAACCGCGTGGTGCTGCGCCACTTCCAGGAGTCGCAGACCCTGCGCCTGATGGTGGAGAAGGGCGATCTGGATATCGCCAGCAATATGGCGGTGGCCGACATTAACGCCCTGCGTAAGGATCCGCAGCTGACGGTGGAAGCCGTGCAGAAGGGCACGGTCTACTACGTGGCGATGAGCATGAAGGAGGCGCACTTCGCCAATCCGAAGGTGCGCGAAGCGGTGCGCTATCTCATCGACTATCAGGGGATCAACAAGGCGCTGATGCCGGGCTACGGCGTGCTGCACCAGCGGCCGATCAAGGCGGGGATGCCCTCCACGCTGCCGGACCCGGGCTACAAACTCGATATCCCGCGCGCCAAAAAGCTGCTGGCGGAAGCGGGCTACCCGGAAGGCTTCGACACTACCCTGCGGGTGCTGGCGGATCAGCCGTTCCTCAATATCGCCATCGCCGTGCAGTCCACCCTGATGCAGGCGGGGATCAACGCCAAAATCATCACCGGCACCGGGAACCAGATCTACGGCGCGATGCGCGAGCGTAAGTTCGACATGCTGGTCGGGCGCGGCGGCAGCGGCGTGGAGCCGCATCCGCACTCCAGCCTGCGGGCGCTGGTCTACAACCCGGACAACAGCGACGAGGCCCGGCTGACCAACTTCCAGGGCTGGCGTACCAGTTTCTACGACAAACCGCTGAACGAGATGATCGACAAGGCCCTGCTGGAGCGCGATCCGCAAAAGCAAATCGCCGACTACCAGCAGATTCAGGTGCGCTATGACCAGCTGATCCCGGCGCTGATCCCGCTGTCGCAGATGGTTGATTCGGTGGTGGTGCGTAACGAGGTAAAAAACTTCCAGTCGCATCCGTCCGCCACCACCTTCCTGCGGGAAGTGTACAAAACCGGAGGTGAAAAATGAGTGTAGCGATACTCGCCCCAGGCTCCCGCACCCGGCGTTTTTCAAAGCGCTTAACCCAGGTGCTAGTGACGCTGTTCGGCCTGCTGGTGCTGACCTTTTTCATTGGCCGCGTGATGCCGGTGGATCCGGTGCTGGCGATTGTTGGCCCGGATGCCGACCAGAGCACCTATCAGCAGGTCTACCAGCAGCTCGGTTTTGATAAATCCCTCCTGACCCAGTTTGGGATCTACCTCAACAACCTGCTGCACGGCGATTTTGGCAACGCCCTGCTGACCGGCAAACCGGTGCTGGACGACATTCTGCGCGTCTTCCCGGCGACCCTTGAGCTGGCCACCATGGCGATTATCGTCGGGGCCGGTTTAGGGGTCCCGCTGGGGGTGCTGGCGGCGGCGCGTCGTAACAGCGTCTCGGATTACGTGGTGCGCATCATCAGCCTCGCCGGTTACTCCACGCCGATCTTCTGGGTAGGGATGATGGGGCTGTTGCTGTTCTACGCCTGGCTCGGCTGGGTGGGCGGTGCCGGACGGCTGGATTTAGGGCTGGATGGCATTGTGCCGCGCCGCACCGGGCTGATGACCGTCGATGCCCTGCTGGCAGGCAATAGCGCGGTGTTCTGGAACGCCATTAACCACCTGGTGCTGCCCGCCTCGCTGCTGGGCTTCCACTCCCTGGCCTACATCAGCCGTATGACCCGCAGCTTTATGCTGGCCCAGCTGTCCCAGGAGTTCATCATCACCGCCCGGGTGAAAGGCTTAACCGAGCGTCAGGTGATCTGGAACCACGCGTTTCGCAACATCCTCGTGCAGCTGCTGACGGTGGTGGCCCTGGCCTACGGCTCGCTGCTGGAAGGGGCGGTGCTGATTGAAACCGTCTTCTCCTGGCCGGGCTTTGGCTCCTATCTTACCGGCAGCCTGCTGCTGGGCGATATGAACGCGGTGATGGGCTGCGTCCTGCTGGTGGGGATGATCTTCGTGATGCTCAACCTGCTCTCCGACATGCTGTATCAACTCTTCGACCCGAGGACGAAATCATGACCGTTTCTCTGGATACACCGCTGCAAGGCGTTCGCAGCGAAGGACGCCAGCGCCTGGCGCGCATGGCCCGCCGCGGCTTCGGCTTTGCCGGGCAGATGGCGCGTAACCCCCTGACGGCTATCGGCGGCGGCATCATCCTGCTGCTGTTGATCGTCGCGGCCTTCGCGCCCTGGATCGCCCCCTACAACCCGCTGGTGCAGGATCTGAATAACGCCCTGGTGGCGCCGAACGCGCAGCACTGGTTCGGCACCGACGAGTTTGGCCGGGATATCTTCAGCCGCCTGGTGTACGGCTCGCGCATCACGCTCTATATCGTGCTGCTGGTGTCGGTTACCGTCGGCCCGCTGGGGCTGCTGCTGGGCGTCACCGCCGGGTACTTTGGCGGCAAGGTGGATGCGGTCCTGATGCGCGTCACCGATATCTTTATCTCCTTCCCGAGCCTGGTGCTGGCGCTGGCGTTTGTCGCAGCGCTCGGCCCGGGGCTGGAACATGTGGTGATCGCCATTACGATCACCGCCTGGCCGCCGATTGCCCGTCTGGCGCGTGCCGAAACCCTCTCCCTGCGCCAGGTCGATTTTATCTCCGCCGTGCGTCTGCAGGGGGCATCTCCGGTACGGGTGCTGTGGCGTCACATCGTGCCGCTGTGCCTGCCGTCGGTGATCATTCGTATCACCATGAACATGGCGGGGATCATCCTGACCGCCGCCGGGCTTGGCTTCCTCGGCCTTGGCGCACAGCCGCCGGAGCCGGAGTGGGGGGCGATGATCTCCAGCGGCCGCACCTACATGATGGAGTGCTGGTGGGTAGTGACTATTCCGGGGCTGGCGATCCTGATTAACAGCCTGGCGTTCAACTTCTTAGGAGATGGCTTACGTGACATCCTCGATCCTCGCAGCAACTGATGTGCCGCTGCTCGACGTGCGCGATCTGCACGTCGACTTTATCAACGGACGCGCGGTCACCAACGCGGTGCGCGGCGTCTCCTTTCAGCTGGGCCGCGAGAAGCTGGCGATAGTCGGCGAGTCGGGCTCCGGTAAATCCACCGTCGGGCGGGCGCTGCTGCGTCTGCATCCGGCGAAGGCGCAGATCGCCGCCACGCGGATGCAGTTTGGCGACGTCGATTTACGCACCGTCAGCGAGGCGCAGATGCGCGGCATTCGCGGCAAGCGCATCTCGATGATCATGCAGGATCCGAAATACTCCCTTAACCCGGTGGTGTGCGTCGGGGATCAGATCGCCGAAGCCTGGCTGACCCACCATCCGGGGCGCAAGGCGGAGGCCAAAGCCAAAGTGCTGGAGATGCTGGACGTGGTGCGCATTCGCCAGCCGGATCGGGTTTATCACCTTTACCCGCACGAGATCTCCGGCGGGCAGGGGCAGCGCATCATGATCGCCATGATGCTGATCACCGACCCGGAGCTGGTGATCGCCGATGAGCCTACCTCGGCGCTGGACGTCTCGGTGCGGCTGCAGGTGCTGGGATTGCTGGACGACCTGGTCCAGTCCCGCGGGCTGGGGCTGATTTTTATCAGCCACGACATCAACCTGGTGCGCAGCTTCTGCGACCGGGTGCTGGTGATGTACGCCGGGCGGGTGGTGGAGTCCATCGCCGCCTGCGATCTGCACAATGCGCAGCACCCCTATACGCAGGGGCTGATTAACGCCCTGCCAGAGATGAACCGCCGCCGCCCGGTGCTGCCGGTACTGCAGCGTCAGGCCAGCTGGCTGACCGAATAAGGAGCAACGATGATCGAGGTAAAAAACCTGAATCTGGCCTTCGGTGAAGGGGAAAAACGCAGCCAGGTTCTGTACGACGTCAATATCAACGTCCAGCCGGGGGAGATTTACGGCCTGGTGGGGGAGTCGGGTTCCGGTAAAACCACGGTGCTGAAATGCCTGGCGGGGCTGTTCACCCACTGGGAAGGGGCGCTGGCGATTAACGGCCAGCCGCTGGAGCGGCGCATCAGCCCCCAGCGCTGCCGTCTGGTGCAGATGGTGTTTCAGGACCCCTACGGTTCGCTGCACCCCCGGCACACCATCGGCGATATTCTGGAAGAGCCGCTGCAAATTCACGGCATCAACGACCGGGATCGGCGCATTCACGCCCTGCTGGATAAGGTGGGCCTCAATCGTGCCTTCCGCGATCGCTATCCGCATCAGCTTTCCGGCGGCCAGCGCCAGCGCGTGGCGATTGCCCGGGCGCTGATCCTGGAGCCGCAGGTGCTGCTGCTCGATGAACCCACCTCGGCGCTGGATGTGTCGGTACAGGCGGAGATCTTAAACCTGCTGGCGGAGCTGCAGCGCGAGTCGAAACTCACCTATCTGATGGTGACCCACGATCTCGGGGTGATTGCCCATCTGTGCCAGAAGGTGGCGGTGATGCAGTACGGCAAGATCCTCGAAACCCTGACGGTGGACGATCTGGTGGCAGGGCAGGCCAGAACCGATTACACCCGGATGCTGGTCAACGCCAGCCAGCAGTATTCCCGCGAGATGGCGAGGGAGGTGGCGGTATATTAGTTTTTTGCCCGGCGGCGGAGGTAAAAGCAAAACGGTAACGCATGTTACCGTTTTTAGTGTTAGCACCCTCTCCCGGTGGGAGAGGGTCGGGGTGAGGGCATCAGGCCGCACTTATCAGCGCAGAAGCGGACAATCCGGCGGCAGCCGGCACTGGATCGCCCCTGGCAGGAGCGCGATGCGGAAACGGTCGCCGCTCAGCGGTTCGCCATCGAGATTAAAGGTCATCCCGTGCGGAGCCTGGATTTCAAACCACGCCGACTGTCCATCCACCAGATGCGGGCTGTCCTCCGCTTTGGTCAGGGTGGTGAACAGCGCCGGGAGCAGTTCATCGCCGGTAATGATACGTACCCCGAGCAGCCCGTCGTTGATCAGCGCGTCCGGGCACAACTGCTGCCCGCCGCCCGCCTGACGGCCATTGCCGATACCAATCACCAGCGCGTTACCCTGCCAGTGGAAGTTCTCGCCGCGGATTTCACACAGATCCGGTTTCAGGGTATCCAGTCGAGACAGGCCGTGAATCAGGTACGAAACGCCGCCCAGCGCCGCTTTCAGCTTTTCAGGCGTTTCACTGGTAATGCGGGTGCCAAACCCGCCGGTCGCCATATTAATAAAGCAGGTTTCATCGTTCACCCGGGCAATATCCACCGCCGTGGCTTTACCGGCAATCGCCAACTGTAGAGCCTTATCGAGCGCCTCCGGGATCCCGGCGCTGGTGGCAAAATCGTTGGCGGTGCCGAGCGGCAGAATGCCCAGCGCAGGACGGTGGTCGCCCTGCAGATTAATCAATGCGGTCGCTACCTCGTTGATGGTGCCATCGCCGCCGCCTGCAATCACCGTCTCGACGCCGAGGGTGCGGGCTTCGTCGATATAGCGCGCCGCGTCGCCTTTTTCCCAGGTCACGCGCACGTGGATATGAACGCCTTCGTCGCGTAACAGTGTCACCGCCTCGCGCAACAGATCGTTGCCCGCGCTTTTACCATTGAGAATTAATAAACTTGCCGGATAGGTCGCCATCCACGTTGCTCCTGTGCTGATCTTCAAGAAGTGTATCGCAGCGCGGGAAAAAGCGGGTAAGAAGAGGATGAAAGGCGAGAAATTAAATGAGTGGCGAGCTCGGGTTTACGCCACTCGGTCCAGACGGTTTAGGTCGGTAGTGCGCCATAAGGACATAACGCGAACATACAGTGCTGGCGATATGGACAGCGGATAATCAGCCCACCCTCGTTGCCGGGGCAGCCTGAGCTTTCAACAAATGATGACCAAAGTTTTGATGTATACGGGAATGTTCGAAGGATGTGTAACGCTCTGATTTTGCCATCTATAGCAATTCCGAAGGGGCTGGTGACAAGAACCGATCCGGTGCTGATAAAGTAATCTCCTTTATACCAGATTATCAGCCTGAGATTTTTAACGGTGAGTACGTGTATAAAAATTGTTCCAGTACGAGGGCAAACCATCCTGTTTTCAACCACCCAGTACATATATCTCCTCCTTCTCCTTAAGTGAAATTTCATTCGTAAGAAGAATAGCATCTGATATGTGTATGAATACCCTGCCTTTAATAAATTGATAATTAAAGGGGCTTCTCGTCGTAAATAGAAACAAATTTACGTTAAGGGGGGGGCAATAGTACTTCAGATGCGCAGAAAGAGAGGAGAGGGGGAATTTCAGACAAAAAAATTAGCCTGCGTAAGGGAGATTACTCAGGCTAAGGAGGTGGTTCCTGGTACAGCTAGCATTTATGGGTTATGTTTTTCAGCGCCTGCAATAATACCCGCATCAAACGCAGCGGTATGTGATCGAATTCTAAGAATCATCTCATACCAAAAAATAACCCCTTTTCACTACTTAGCGTGCGGCGCCTGGGTGTTTTCGCCGTCAAAGTTACGCATCAGCAGCGCATATTCCAGGTTGATCTCTTCCGGTACCGGCAGCCAGACGATATGACCGTCGCCCGGCGCGACGGAGACCGACTCGCCTTTGCCGTTCACCATATGCTCCAGAGTAAAGTTGATGTTGCCCTGTGGGGTCATCAACTCCAGGCTGTTGCCCACGAGAAACTTGTTTTTAACCGCCACCGCCGCGAGGTTGCCCTTGCGCTCGCCGGTGAACTCGCCGACAAACTGCTGGCGATCGGAAACGGAGTGGCCGTATTCGTAGTTCTGGTAGTCGTCATGGGTGTGGCGACGCAGGAAGCCCTCGGTGTAGCCGCGGTGCGCCAGCCCTTCCAGAGTTTGCAGCAGGGTGCTGTCGAAAGGTTTGCCCGCCGCCGCGTCGTCAATCGCCTGGCGATAGACCTGGGCGGTACGCGCGCAATAGTAGTAGGACTTGGTGCGGCCTTCGATCTTCAGGGAGTGCACGCCCATCTGGGTCAGGCGCTCTACGTGGGCGATGGCGCGCAGATCTTTGGAGTTCATGATGTAGGTGCCGTGCTCGTCTTCGAACGCGGTCATGTATTCACCCGGGCGCTGGGCCTCTTCAATCATAAACACGCTGTCGGTAGGCGCCCCGATGCCCAGCGTCGGCTCAATGTTCTGCACCGGAATAGGCTCGTGCTTGTGCACGATATTGCCCACCTCATCCTGCTTGCCTTCCTGGACGTTATATTCCCAGCGGCAGGCGTTGGTGCAGGTACCCTGGTTCGGGTCACGCTTGTTGATGTAGCCGGAGAGCAGGCAGCGCCCGGAGTAGGCCATGCACAGTGCGCCGTGGACGAAAATTTCCAGCTCCATGTCCGGCACCTGGGTGCGGATCTCTTCGATCTCTTCCAGTGACAGTTCGCGGGACAGAATCACCCGGGTCAGCCCCATCTGTTTCCAGAATTTTACCGTCGCCCAGTTCACGGCATTAGCCTGCACCGAGAGGTGAATGTCCATCTCCGGGAAATGCTCCCGCACCAGCATGATCAAACCCGGGTCCGACATAATCAGCGCGTCAGGGCCCATCTCTACCACTGGTTTCAGGTCGCGGATAAAGGTTTTCAGCTTGGCGTTATGCGGGGCGATATTCACCACCACGTAGAATTTTTTACCCTGCGCGTGGGCTTCGTTGATGCCGAGCTGCAGATTCTCGTGGTTGAATTCGTTATTACGCACGCGCAGGGAGTAGCGCGGCTGGCCCGCATAAACGGCATCGGCGCCGTAGGCGAAAGCGTAACGCATATTTTTCAGCGTTCCCGCCGGGGAGAGGAGTTCCGGTTTAAACATGTTCGTTCTCGTTCTGATGACAGGTCAGATGCGCACACGGGTGGGCGCCGGGAGGAGATCCCATACATTAAGGGCGGGCATTGTAGCGCTGCGGGAAGGGGAGGTAAACCATTGAGTGAGTAAAGGCCGACGGCAGGACAGTACCGTCGGCGTTTAGCTCAGGGGTGGGGCAATCAGAGGTCGTCCTGGGTATGATCGACAATAATTTCCAGGGTCTTACGAATGATATCGGCGCGGACAACGTCGCGCGTAGACTCGATCTCATGGATCAAACGTAAAATAATCGCTTTATTAGTCAGCGGTTCCTTCGCATCCAGAATGGCGCCTGTCACAGTTTGAAGCAGCGCCCACTCTTCGGCCAGCAAACCACCGGCACTACGAAAGTAGTTGGACAATGCAGCATTGGGCAGTTCATCGTAAAAGTCATTTTTCTGGAGCATAGCCTGGCTCATAGTGTCACACCGGTTCAGTTAATAAGTTAATGGTGCAGTTAATGCTTATTCCTGTTGGCTTGCGGGCTATTGCCAAACAGGGGATACACATTGCTGCTGCTGTGTCGACCATCCGTGTCCCACTCCTGCTGCTCACTTTTGGTATTACGCCGGGCGCCACCCTTACCATCGTTGGAAATTTCCAGAATAATTTGGGATAGCACGTTCCGCCGCTGCCCGTCCCGCTCAATCGATAACATCTGTTGCAGCCTCTCCAGCAACAGCTTCATGCTTATGGGGCCGTTATCTTTGAGCAAAGAAAGAGTAGCTTCGCCAATAAGTTCGTCAGTTAATCGTTCATGGTCACTTCTGTTCATAACTACGTCTCTGTCGCCGCATCTTCCTGCAGAAGAGATGCGGCATAAAGTCAGTCTGTCGTGACAGTATAAAAAATCTGTCGCAAAGAAAAAACTGACTCAAAAAACAAGGTAATCATATGCTGTGGCGTATCGTTTATCGATCAAACAGCAGGCCAACCAGCGTCTGATAACGGCTCTCCTCTTCCCGATCCGAAGCCTGGTCCATCCGGTAAAGCAGACGGGTACAAATGGCTTTTCGATTGAGGATTTTTCCTTCCCGTAGAATTTCAACCACAATTTGACCTAGCGTCTCCTGCTGGGAGGGTTGGTTTGCTTTGTTAAAGTACTGGGCAATGGCATTGGCTGTGTTCGGTGAGTACCCGTTCTCGCGCATATGTCACTCCTGAAATCCGCTGTATTTAGAAGGTTAATATCTTGTTAACTTGTAAATACTGTACACACCAATTGTACAAGTTAACAAATATATTTTTACCATTACGTGCTAACCCATATTATTCAGTAAGTTAAAATAGATAAAATTTGTAAAACAAGCTAAAAAGATTGTACATTGTCGACGATTTTTGTCGTTATGGCGGGTACAGGTGACGGAATTTACTTCGTCCGGGGAAGCTTATAAGAAGTTAAGCGAACCATCTGATACTGTGGACTTTCATTCACCTCCTCTATTGGAAACCCTATGCTCACTACCATCATTTACCGTAGTCATTTTCGTGACGACGTACCGGTTACCGTGCTGGAAGACATGGTTGTTGCAGCAAATGAAAAAAACAAAGAAGCCGGGGTTAGCGGCATTCTTCTGTTTACTGGCAAGCTCTTTTTTCAGCTGCTCGAAGGACCTGAGGAGAATGTAAGAGCCATTTACCGCGCGATCTGTGAAGACCCGCGTCACCACAACGTGGTGGAACTGTTGTGCGATTATTCCCGCGCCCGGCGCTTCGGCAAGTACGGCATGGAACTGTTTGATTTACGCCACTATGACCGTCACGAAGTACTGCAAAACGTGCTGGACAAGGGCACCACAAAGTACCAGATGTTTTATAACGACAGGGCGCTGCACTTCTTCAGAACCTTCGTCGAGGAGAGTGAAAAAGAGAACTACTTTGAGCTGCCGTCAGGGGACCACTGGGTATTTGTTCCTGACAGCGACGATCCCAGCGTACGCACCCTGCCGGGGCGTTACAGCGAGTCGTGCAGCTTCGCGTTCCAGCCGATTATCGACCCGCTGGCCCGCGAAGTTGTCTCTCTCGAAGCCCTGATCCGCACCCCGGAAGGGGAGCCTGCCCAGCGCTGGTTTGAGGAGCTGGAAGGGGATGCCGTTTATGAAGCCGACCTTAAAAGCAAGAGCGTTGCCTTTGCGATGGCAAAGGAGTTGGGGCTGGGTGAACAGAGCCTGTCAGTGAACCTTTTACCGATGACGCTGGTCAATATTCCCAACGCGGTCGACTATCTGATTCGTGAGATAGAGGCCAACGGACTGGTGGCAGAGCAGATTGTGGTGGAGTTTACCGAGCACGAAGTGATCTCCCGTCTGGATGAATTCACCGGTGCGGTACGCGAGTTAAAAGCCGCAGGTATTGGCGTGGCGATTGACCACTTTGGCGGTGGTTTTGCCGGTCTGCTGTTGCTGGCGCAGTTCCAGCCAGACAGAATTAAGATTAATCGCGATCTGATTCGCGACGTTCACAAGAGCGGACCGCGGCAGGCGATTGTGCTCGCGATCATAAAATGTTGTACAGCTTTAGAAATTCTGATCTCCGCAGTGGGTATCGAGCAGCCGGAAGAGTGGATGTGGCTCGAATCTGCAGGCGTTTCTCAGTTCCAGGGGCACCTGTTTGCCCACCCTGAACTGGCCGGGATCCCGCCAGTTTCGTGGCCTGAGCCGCGCGAGGAGGTTCTTCTTTAACCTTCACCGGGCAGTGATACAATTCTGTTGTACAATATAACGAGTTGTACAGCCCGGTGAGATTCGTTACCTTGAACGATGAATATATTGATCAGCCATGAGGAATTGATGGCCTTTTACAGTATTGGCGATGTGGCAGAACGTTGCGGCATCAACCCCGTCACTCTGCGTGCGTGGCAGCGCCGGTATGGCCTGCTAAAGCCGCAGCGTAGTGAAGGCGGACATCGGCAATTTGATGACGACGATCTACAGCGCATTGAAGAGATCAAGCGCTGGATTGAGCGTGGCGTACCGGTGGGTAAGGTAAAAGCCCTGCTGGATGGGGACAAAGCCCCTGAGCCAGGGAACTGGGGTGTGCTGCAGGAAGAGATGATGGGCACGCTGCGCCAGGTGAACCCGGCTAAATCGCGGGCGCAGATCGCGATTTTCTGTCAGCACCATCCTGTGGACGTCCTGATCGACAACGTGTTTATTCCCGTGCGGGAGACCTTAAGCCTTGACCACGCTACCGCGCGCATTATGGGCAGCATGCTGGACGGCATTCTGATCGAACAGGCGATCACCAGCCTGACCGATTCGCGTACCAAAGCGGGCAGGGATGCGTTGCTCATTGGCTGGGGGGTTGAGGATCGTACCCGCCTGTGGATGGAGGCGTGGCGTCTGTCGCACCGGGGGTGGCGCATCAACGTTTTTGCTGAACCGCTGGAGTTACCCCATCCGGAGTTCTTCCCGGGCCAGCATATTCTCGTCTGGGCAGGTAAAACCCTGTCGGATGAACAGCGCCAGCAGCTGGAGCACTGGCAAAAGCAGGGTTATGTCATTACGGCGCACGGGGCGGCTGACGTCCTCTGATGCCATTACCCGCCGCAGCGGGTAATTTTTCTTCCTTCACCCGCCGATCCGGCAGGCATCCGCTTCCCAGCGATACCCCACACCGTATACCGCGCGAATAAACGACTGCTCGGCATCCAGCGCTTCCAGCTTGCGGCGCAGATTTTTGATATGGCTGTCGATGGTGCGATCCGTCACCACCCGGTAATCATCATACAGATGGTTCAGCAGCTGCTCGCGGGAGAACACTTTCCCCGGCTCGCTGGACAAGGTTTTCAGCAGGCGGAATTCCGCCGGCGTCAGGTCCAGCAGCTTGCTGCGCCAGCTCGCCTGGAAACGGCCTTCGTCGATAATAAGCGGACTTTCCGCATCCAGCGCCTGTAGCTCACGGTGCGGCTTGCAGCGGCGCAGAATGGTCTTCACCCGGGCCACCACTTCGCGCGGGCTGTAGGGTTTGCAGATGTAATCATCGGCGCCGATCTCCAGCCCCAGCAGGCGGTCGATCTCTTCGATTTTGGCGGTCACCATCACAATCGGCACCTCGGAGAAGCGGCGGATCTCCCGGCACAGGGTCAGGCCGTCGGTGCCAGGCAGCATCAGGTCGAGCAGGATCAGATCCGGCGGGGTCTGGCGCACGTAAGAGAGCACCTGATCGCCATGGCTGATAAGCGACGGGGCATAGCTCGCCGCCCGCAGATAGTCGATTAATAACTGCCCAAGCTTAGGCTCGTCCTCCACAATCAGGATGCGGGGTGTGTTTTCGTCAATGGGTAACTCAGTCATGCTTCTCTCGATAAATCGCGTTCCAGCGGTAGCTCTACTGTAATGCTAACCCCGCCAAAAGGCGAATGGGCGGCACGGAGGGTGCCGCCGTGGGCTTCCACGATGTTCACGCAGATCGCCAGCCCCAGCCCGGAGCCGCCGCTGGCGCGGTTGCGGGAGCCTTCGGTGCGGTAAAAACGCTCAAACAGCTTGTTGAGCTGCTCGTCAGAGACGCCGGGCGCGGTGTCGGCGAAGGTCAGGGCGAAGCGTTGCTCTTCACATTTGCCGGAGATGCGCAGCGCGCCGCCCGCGTCGGTGTAGCGCAGGCAGTTTTCCAGCAGGTTGTTGAACAGCTGCATCAGCCGGTCGCGATCGCCAAACACCACCGCGTGTTCCGGCAGCGACAGCTCAATGCGCAGATCCCGGCTGGCAAAGCGCTCCCGGAAGACACCGCTGGCCATCTCCAGAATATTAATCACATCCACCGGTGCTTTCTGGTACGCCAGCGCCCCTTCGTCGGACATCGACAGCTGATGCAGATCGTCCACCAGCTTGGTGAGAGTGCCCACTTCCGCCTGCAATGAGGTCACCGATTCCGGCGTAAACTTACGCACCCCGTCCTGGATCGCCTCCAGCTCGCCGCGCAGCACCGCCAGCGGGGTGCGCAGCTCGTGGGAGATATCGGCCATAAAGTCCCGGCGCATCTGCTGATTCTTCTCAAGGGTGCTGGCGAGCTGGTTAAAGTCCTGCGCCAGCTTGCCCAGTTCGTCCTGGCTGCGGGTATCGACGCGGGTGGAAAAATCCCCCGCCGCCAGCCGGTGGGTGCCGTCCACCAGCCGCTTGACCGGCGCCAGCAGGCCGCGCGCCAGCGGGAAGGTGGCCAGCGCCGCCAGCAGGGTGGACAGGGCCACAATCAGCCAGCTGGTCTGGCGCTGCTGGCGGTCAAAGTTGATGTCGGTATTGCGCGTCAGCCGTTCAACGGGGGAGGCGATCACCCAGCCGACGGCATTGCCGTTCACCGTGATGGCCCGCCTGGTGCCGTCCGGCGGCACCGGGGCGCGCGGGCCGACCAGCACCCGCAGATCCTGGTCGATTACCCAGAACTGGGTGCGCCAGCCGTGTGGCGGCATGCCGGGGCCGGGGCGATCGTCGTCGGTGTCGTGCTCGAGCGAGCGCAGGATTTGAAAGACAAAGCGGTCGTTATTGCGTAAAAAGCGCCAGTTGCCGTGCAGGGCGTACTGCTCGGCGAGGGCATCGCTCAACCCCTGCAGCCGCTGCTCGTTGCCGTGTTTGATGTAGTCGATAAAGCCGCGCTCAAAGCTGACACGCACCGCCCAGTGCATGGTGATCAGCAGGACAATACAGGTGGCGAAAATGGCCAGAAACAGCTTGCCGGTAATGCCCGGTCGCCAGAACTTCATGGTTCACTCCTTTTGCGCCGCCTGATGACGACATTCTTGCTGGTATCATCCGGAACCCGGGCGAAAATAAAGGCCGGCAGGGCGATGATCAGCGCCATGCTAAGGTAGGTGTAGAGGAACACCTGATGGACGACGGTGCTGTCGGCGGTGAGCTGGTGCTGCCCGTACATGCCCAGCAGCAGCCCGGCAATGGTGACCCCGACGCTCATTGACAGCTGCATGATCATCGACAGCAGGCTGTTGCCGCTGCTCGCCTGCTCATCGGGCAGATCTTTCAGCGTCAGGGTGTTCATGGAGGAGAAGCGGATGGAGTTGATCATCCCCTGGCAGAAGAGCACCAGCGGCAGGACGTAGTACCAGCCCAGCAGCGCGACGGCCATAAACAGCAGGCTTACCAGCGCCAGTCCCAGCGTGGCGGATACCAGCACCCGGCGATAGCCAAAGTAGTTCACCACCTGCACCACAATGCGCTTCATCCCCATGCTGCCGAGCACCATCGGGATCATCATCAGCCCGGCGTGGAACGGCGAAAAGCCGAGGCCAATCTGCAAAAAGACCGGGGTCATAAACGGCAGCATGCCGCTGCCGATGCGCCCTGCCAGGCTGCCGAGCAGCCCCAGGCGGTAGGTGGTGTTCTGGAACAGCGTCAGGCTGAACAGCGCCCGGTCGTTGCCCCTGGCGTGCCACAGATACCACAGAATCGACACCACCCCGATAGCCACCAGCCCGGCCAGCGCCAGCGGGGAGATCCCGAGCCCCTTTTGCCCGTCCAGCGCCAGGGTCAGGGTCGCCATCCCCGCCGCGAGCAGGAAAAAGCCCACCAGGTCAAAGCGCCGGGTCTGCATTTTGTAGTTCGGCATCAGGCACAACGTGGCGAGGGCCCCGATGATGCCCACCGGCAGGTTAATCAGGAAGATCCAGTGCCAGGAGGCGTACTCCACCAGCACGCCGCCAAGGGCCGGGCCCAGCAGCGGCCCCACCTGGCCGGGCAGGGTGACGAAGGTCATCGCCGCCATATACTGCTCGCGCGGCACAATCTTCATCACCGTCAGCCTGCCCACCGGCACCATCATTGCCCCGCCGACGCCCTGCAGCACCCGGGCCATGACCAGCTCGTTCAGGGTCTCTGCCCGGGCGCAGAACAGCGATCCGGCGGTAAACAGCACGATGGCGGTAAAGAAGATATTGCGCACCCCCACTTTGTCCGCCAGCCAGCCGCTGGCGGGCAGCATCACCGCCACCGTCAGCACGTAGGCGACAATCACCATGTGCATATGCAGCGGGCTCTCCCCGAGGCTTTTCGCCATGGAGGGGAGGGCGGTATTGACGATGGTCGTATCCAGCGACTGCATAAAGAAGCCGAAGGCGACAATCCACAGCTGCCAGCGAACGTTAGCGGGAAGATCGGTCATGGGCCAGGTACCGTCTCGTTGGGTTTACGGGAAAAACGCACCCGCAGGCGGTCGAAGAACAGATAGACCACCGGGGTGGTGTACAGCGTCAGCAGCTGGCTCATCACCAGCCCGCCGACAATAGTGATCCCGAGCGGCTGGCGCAGCTCCGCGCCATCACCGCTGGAGATCACCAGCGGCAGGGCGCCAAACAGCGCCGCCAGGGTGGTCATCATGATCGGGCGAAAACGCAGCAGGCAGGCCTGGAAAATGGCGTCCTGCGGCGTCATGTTGCCGTTGCGCTGGGCCTCGAGGGCAAAGTCGACCATCATGATGGCGTTTTTCTTCACGATGCCGATTAACAGCATAATGCCTATCAGCGCAATCAGGCTGAACGGCGCGCCAAACAGCTCCAGCGCCAGCAGCGCGCCCACCCCCGCCGACGGCAGGGTGGAGAGAATGGTCAGGGGATGAATATAGCTCTCATACAGCACCCCGAGCACGATATAGACCGTGGCAATGGCTGCCAGGATCAGGATCACCTGCGATTTCATGGTCTCCTGGAACACCTGGGCGGTACCGGCGAAGCTGCCGCGCACCGAGGACGGTACGCCAAGCTGGGTCATGGTGCGGGTGATGGCCTCGCTGGCCTCCGACAACGACGAGCCGGTCGGCAGGTTAAACGACACGGTCGACGCCGCCGACAGCCCCTGGTGGTTCACCGACAGCGGCGCGTTAGCGGGCTGCCAGTGGGCGAAGTAGGAGAGGGGGATCGCCTTGCCGTCGTTATTAATCACAAACATCTTATCCAGCGCGCTGATGTCCTGGGTATAGCGCGGATCGACCTCCATCACCACCTTGTACTGGTTCATCGGCTGGTAGATGGTGGAGATCTGCCGCTGACCGAAGGCGTTATTCAGCAGGCTGTTGGCGGCGCTGACGTCAATGCCCAGCCGCGACATGGTTTCACGATCGTAGGTTAAGGCCATCTCCGCGCCGTTGTTCTGGCTGTCGGAGTTGACGTCCGCCAATTGCGGTAATGCCGCCAGCGCCTTGCGGATCTTCGGCTCCCACTCCCGCAGCGCGGCGAGATCGTCCGACAGCAGGGTGTACTGATAGCTGGCGTTAGACTGACGCCCGCCGACGCGGATATCCTGCACCGCCACCAGGAACATATTCGCTCCCGGCTCTTTGGACAGTTTCACCCGCAGGCGGTCGATCACCTGCTGCGCGGTTTCGTTACGCTCGTCGCGGGACTTCAGGGTGATAAACATCATCCCGCTGTTTACCCGCGAGCCGCCGGTGAAGCCGGTAACGTTATCCACCGCCGGGTCTTCGCGGATGATCTTCATAAAGTCCTGCAGCTTGCCGCGCATCGCCTGGAAGGAGATGCTCTGGTCAGCCTGGATCCCGCCCATCAGCACCCCGGTGTCCTGCTCCGGGAAGAAGGTTTTCGGGATGGAGATGTACATCCAGACGTTGAGAGCGATGGTGCCCACCAGCACCAGGCCGACGACCCGGGTGTGGTTCAGCACCCATTTCAGTGATTTCCCGTAGCCCGCCTGCAGCGCCATCAGCATCCGGCCAAAGCCTTTTTTGCGCGGCTGCGACTGCGGCGGACTACGTTTGAGCATCCAGCCGCACATCATCGGCGTCAGGGTCAGCGACACCAACAGCGAGATGCCAATCGCCACCGACAGCGTCACCGCAAATTCCCGCAGCAGACGCCCCGGCAAGCCGTCCATCAGCAGCAGGGGCAGGAACACCGCCACCAGCGACAGGCTCATGGAGAGCACCGTAAAGCCCACTTCCCGTGAGCCCTGTAACGCCGCCTGCAGCGGCTTCATCCCCGCTTCGAGATGGCGCGAGATGTTCTCCAGCACCACGATGGCGTCATCTACCACAAAGCCGGTGGCGATGGTCAGGGCCATCAGCGACAGGTTGTTGAGGCTAAAGCCGCACAGGTACATGGCGGCGAAGGTGCCAATCAGCGATACCGGCACGGCGACAGCCGGGATCAGAGTCGCGCGCCCGGAGCGCAGAAACAGGAACACCACCAGGATCACCAGCGCTACCGAGATGATCAGCGACTGCTCCACCTCCTCCAGCGAGGCGCGAATGGTGGGGGAGCGATCCTGGGCAATCTGCAGATCGATGGCCGCCGGAATAGTCTCCTGTAACTCCGGCAGACGGGCGCGGATGCTGTTCACCGTCTCAATGATATTGGCTTCCGGCAGCTTGCGGATCATCAGCAAAATGGCCGGTTTAGCATTGGTCATCCCGGCGTTACGCACGTCCTGCACCGAGTCGGTGACGCTGGCCACGTCGCTCAGGCGCACCGCCGCGCCGTTGTTGTAGTGAATGATTAACGGCTGGTACTCCGCCGCGGTTTTTAGCTCGTCGTTGGTCTGGATCTGCCAGCGGCGGCTGCCATCCTCCACCGACCCCTGCGGCCTGCGCACGTTGGCATTGCTGATGGCGCTGCGCACGTCATCCAGCGACACGCCCTGATTAAACAGCGCCTGCGGGTTCAGCCCCACGCGCACCGCGGGCAGGGAGCTGCCGCCAACGTCCACGTCGCCCACGCCGTCGATCTGGGCGATGGTCTGCGCCAGCTGGGTGGAGGCGAAGTCGTACAGCTGCCCCTGAGAGTAAGTGTCCGAGGTGAGCGTCAGGATCATGATCGGCGCATCGGACGGGTTGGCTTTGCGGTAGGTCGGACGGCTCGGCATGCCGCTTGGCAGCAGGCTCTGCGCGGCGTTGATGGCCGCCTGCACGTCCCGCGCCGCGCCGTTGATGTCGCGGTTAAAGTTGAACTCAAGGATGATGCGCGTACTGCCGAGCGAGCTGCTGGAGGTCATCTCGTTGACCCCGGCTATGCGCCCGAGAGAGCGCTCCAGCGGCGTAGCCACCGACGAGGCCATGGTCTCCGGCGATGCGCCCGGCAGGGAGGCGCTGATCATGATCACCGGGAAATCCACCTGCGGCAGCGGGGCCACCGGCAGCAGCCGGAAGCCGAGCACGCCGCAGAGCGTAATGGCAAGCGAGATTAAAATCGTCGCCACCGGGCGGTAAATGAAGAGGGCGAAAAACTTCACTTACGCCTCCTCTTCTTCACGTTTCGGGAAGCGGCTTTTACTCCACAGGGCCAGGCGGTCAAACAGCAGATAGATCACCGGCGTGGTGAACAGGGTTAACACCTGGCTCACCAGCAGGCCGCCCACCATGCCGATCCCTAACGGACGACGCAGTTCGGCGCCGACGCCGGTGCTGAGCATCAGCGGCAACGCGCCTAACAGGGCAGCAAGCGTCGTCATCAGGATCGGGCGGAAACGCAGCAGACAGGCCTGGAAAATCGCGTCACGCGGCGACATCCCCTGCTCACGCTCGGCGGCGAGAGCAAAGTCGATCATCATGATGGCGTTTTTCTTGACGATACCGATCAGCAGAATAATCCCGATAATGGCAATCACATCCAGTTCGCTGCCCGCCAGCATCAGCGCCAGCAGCGCCCCCACGCCTGCGGTGGGCAGGGTCGAGAGAATGGTGATCGGGTGGATAAAGCTCTCATACAGCACGCCCAGCACGATGTACATCGCCACCACCGCGGCGACGATCAGCCAGATGGTGCTCCCGAGCGCGGCCTGAAACGCCAGGGTACTGCCCTGGAATTTGGTCTGGATGTCGGTCGGGAAGCTGAGGTTTTTCTCCGCATCGGTAATCGCCTGCACCGCCTCGCCCAGGGAGTAGTCGTCCGGGACGTTAAACGAAATGGTGGTAGACGGGAACTGATCCAGATGGTTCACCGCCAGCGGCGTATAGCGCTCTTCCACTTTGGCAATGGCGCTCAGCGGCACAATCCCGCCGCTGCTGCTGGTCAGGCGAACGGTATCCAGCCCTGCCAGCCCCGGCGTCTGCCGGGTGTCGTGCTCCAGCACCACCCGGTACTGGTTGGCCTGGGTGTAGATGGTGGAGATCAGACGCTGGCCGAAGGCGTTGTAGAGCGCGTTATCGACATCCGCCATGGAGATCCCCAGACGGCTGGCGCTGTCACGATCGACGTTGATGTACGCCGCCAGACCTTTATCCTGCCAGTCGCTGCTGACGTCGGAGAGCTGCGGCAGCTGTTGCAGCTCGTCCACCAGCTGCGGCACCCAGGTGCTGAGGGCGTCGAGGCTGGTGGCCTGCAGCGTAAACTGATACTGGGTGCGGCTCACGGTGGTGTCGATGGTCAGATCCTGGGTCGGCTGCAGGTACAGCTCCACGCCCGGCACCTTCGCCACGGCGCTCTGCAGTCGCTCAATCACCGTGTTAACCCGGTCGTCGCGATCGTCCAGCGGCTTGAGGTTGATCTGCAGGCGGGCGCTGTTCAGGGACGGGTTAGTGCCATCCACCCCGACAAAGGCGGTCAGGCTCTCTACCGCCGGATCTTTCATGATCACCTCGGACACCGCCTGCTGGCGCTGGGCCATGCTGGCAAACGACACCGACTGCGGCGCCTGCAAGGTGCCCTGAATAATGCCGTTATCCTGGATCGGGAAGAAGCCTTTCGGGATCATCACCCACAGCAGCACGCTCAGGGCGAGAGTGCCCAGCGCCACGCCGAGGGTCGCCCATGGATGGTTGAGAACTTTTGCAAGCATGCGTCCGTAGGCGGCGATGATCCGCTCGAACATCCGCTCCGAGGCGCGGGAGAAACGGTTCTGCTTGCGCAGGGATTCATGGCTCAGCATCCGGGCGCACATCATCGGCGTCAGGGTCAGGGAGACCACCGCCGAGATTAAAATCGCCACCGCCAGGGTCACCGCAAACTCGCGGAACAGACGCCCGACGATATCACCCATAAACAGCAGCGGGATCAGCACCGCAATCAGCGAGAAGGTGAGGGAGATGATGGTAAAGCCGATCTCACCGGCCCCCTTCAGCGCCGCCGCCAGCGGTTTTTCGCCTTTTTCGATATAGCGCGAGATGTTCTCGATCACCACAATGGCGTCATCCACCACGAAGCCGGTGGCGATGGTCAGGGCCATCAGCGTCAGGTTGTTGATCGAGAAGTCGAGAAACACCATTACCGCGAAGGTGCCGACCAGCGACAAGGGCACTGCCACCGCCGGGATGATGGTCGCCGGGACGTTACGCAGGAACAGGTAGATGATCATCACCACCAGCGCAATCGCCAGCATCAGCTCAAACTGGGTGTCGCTGACCGAGGCGCGAATGTTGGTGGTGCGATCCGACAGCACCTTGACGCTGACCGATTTCGGCAGGCTGTCGATGAGCGTGGGCAGCATGGTGCGGATGCTGTCGGCGGTATCAATGATGTTCGCCCCCGGCTGACGCTGGACGTTCATCACGATCGCCTGCTGCTTGTTAGCCCAGGCCCCCAGCCAGCTGTTTTCTGCCCCTTGCTCGACGGTTGCCACATCGCCGAGGCGGATCGGCGCGCCGTTCTGGTACGCGACAATCAGCTGGCGATACTCATCGGCAGACTGCATCTGATCGTTGGCGGAAAGCGTTACTGCCCGGGTCGGGCCATCAAGAGAGCCTTTCGCCGAGTTAACGTTGGCGTTGCTGATGGCGGTGCGGATGGTTTCGCTGGTCAGCCCGAGAGAGGCAATGGCCTGGGCGTTGAGCTTCACGCGAACCGCCGGGCGCTGGCCGCCGGAGAGGGTCACCAGCCCGACGCCGGAGACCTGGGAGATCTTCTGCGCCACGCGGGTTTCCACCATGTCTTCAACCTGGGTCATCGGCATGGCGGAGGAGGTGACGGCGAGGGTCATGATCGGCGGATCCGCCGGGTTAACCTTGCTGTAGACCGGCGGGTTAGGCAGGTCGGAAGGCAGCAGGTTGGTGGCGGCGTTGATCGCGGCCTGTACCTCCTGCTCGGCGACGTCCAGGGAGAGGCTCAGCTGGAACTGCAGTGTCACCACCGACGCGCCGCCGGAGCTCTGGGAGGACATCTGCTTCAGGCCCGACATCTGCCCGAACTGGCGCTCCAGCGCGGCGGTAATGGCCGAGGTCACCACGTCCGGGCTGGCGCCCGGGTAGAGCGTCACCACCTGAATGGTGGGGTAATCCACTTCCGGCAGGGCAGAGACCGGCAGGAAGCGGTAGCCGATGATCCCCGCCAGCAGGATCGCCACCATCAACAGCGTGGTGGCGACGGGGCGCAGGATAAACAGGCGCGACGGGCCGCCCGTGGCGCTCGGAGGCATTACCTGCATCAGGCGTCCGCTCCCTGTTTTTTATGTTCGCGTTTCGCAGGCTCAGCAGGGGTGTCGGTGTGGGCTTCCACCACTTCCACTTTTGCCCCTTCGGTCAGACGGTCAATACCGTCGGTTACCACGCGGTCGCCTGCCGACAGTCCGGCGGCAATCACCACGTTCTGGCTGTCCTGAATACCCGGTTTCACCAGATGTTTGCTGACCTTGTTGTCGCTGTTCAGCACCCAGACGAAGTTGCCTTCGTTACCCATCTGCAGCGCCGCGGTCGGGATCACTACCGCGTTCTCCTCGGTCGCCACCAGCATGCGGGCGTTAACAAACTGGTTCGGGAACAGGGCGTCGTCCTGATTGCTGAAGCGCGCTTTCAGCTTGATGGTGCCGGTGGTGGTGTCGATCTGGTTATCAAGGCTCAGCAGGGTACCGTCGCTGAGCTTCTGCTTGTTGGCGCGATCCCAGGCTTCAACGGTTAAGGCCTGGCCCGCTTTCTGCGCCTGGATGACGGTCGCGATATCGCTTTCCGGCAGGGTAAACACTAAATCGATAGGGTGGGTCTGGGTCAGCACCACAATCCCGGTGGTATCTCCGCTGGAGATCTGGTTGCCAATATCCACCTGTTTTAAGCCCACGCGCCCGTCAATCGGGGCGGTGATGCGGCTCCAGTCGAGCTGCAGCTGTGCGCTGGCGACGGCGGCCTGATCGGCTTTGATGGTGCCGAGGCTTTCGCTGACCAGCGCCTGCTGGGCGTCAAGCTCCTGACGGGAGACGAGGTTGGTTTTTACCAGCTGCTGGAAACGGGCCAGATCGCGGCGGGCATTGGCGAGGGTGGCCTGATCTTTGGCCAGCTGTCCCTGAGCCTGGGCCAGCGCAACCTTGAACTGGCTGGGATCGACTTCGGCCAGCAGATCGCCGGCTTTCACCTGTTGCCCTTCCTGGAAGTGCAGGGCGATCAGTTGCCCGTCGACGCGGCTGCGCACGGTGACGGTGTTGGCGGCGGTAATGGTGCCGAGGCCGGAGAGATAGCGCGGCACGGATTTACTGACTGCGGTCGCCGCCTGTACCGGCGCCAGCGGGCCGCTGCGCATCCCGTGGCGTCCACCGCCCGCCGGGCGCTGCGTCTGGCTCGACGCACCGGCAGGTGCAGGACTCTTTTGGTGCCAGTACCACGCGGCGGCAAGGGCCACCACAATGATGCCAGCGGCGATTACCCAGCGGGATTTATTGCGGCCTTTCATCGTTATATGTTCTCGTCCTGAAACAGTGCGGAAAATAATACTAGTTTAGTGAGGCAATTGAGCGGAAAAATGGAGGAAATATGAAAGACTGTCTGGATTTGTCTGAATGGCGCGGGGCGCGAGCGGTGCGGTCTGCACGCCGGGTGGCGGCGTTGCCTTACCCGGCCTACGTGTCGGCGCAGATTTTCCACGCCGGGCAAGCGAAGCGCCCTCGGCAAGGTACGGTGCACGATTCGGGTTTGTAGGCCGGGCAAGCGAAGCGCCCCCGGCAATGCCACCTTAGCTGAATACCACCTGCGCCCAACGTGCTAACCCGGCGGTGACGGAACCAAAATCATCGCCCCCGGCAATTGGGATGCCCGGCAGCTGCTGCGCCAGCGCTTTTTTGATCAGCGGTGAGCGAGCGCTGCCGCCGGTCAGGTAGATGACGTCCGGCTTCTCGTTGCCGTTATCCAGCGCCAGCTGCACCTGCTCAAGGATGCGCTGTAACGGCTGCGCCAGCGCCGCCTCCAGCCCCTGCTGGCTGATGGCCGTCGCCAGCTCATCGCTGATGAACGGCAGGGTCACGGCGTGTTCTGCGGCATCTGAAAGCGCAATTTTGCTCTCTTCCGCGCTGCGTACCACCCGGTAGCTCAGACGCTGACGCCACACTTTATGCAGCAGCGCCACCTTATCGCCGTCCTGGGCGTCGCGCACCAGATCGTTAAGGAAACGCCCGTTGGCAACGCTGTAGAAATCGCTTTGCGCCGGGACATCGTTGATCGCCACGGCGTTCCACCACGGCAGGATCGGCAGGGCGGTGCCTTTTTCTGTCTGCCCGCCCATGCCGAGCAGCGGCATCAGGCTTCTGAAGGCCAGGGCGATGTCCAGGTCGTTACCGCCGATACGACAGCCGCTGTGTCCCAGCAGGCTGCTCTCGCGATCCCGGCGCTGATGCCACTGTGGCCCCATCAGCAGCAGCGAACAGTCGGTGGTCCCGCCGCCGATATCCACCACCAGCACCCGTTTTTCGCGCTCAAGCGTCGCTTCAAAATCCAGACCGGCGGCAACCGGCTCATACTGGAACACCACGTCGCAAAAGCCCGCGCGCTGCGCGGCGCGCTCCAGAATCCCCTGCGCCTGCTGGTTAGCCTCATCGCCGCCCAGCCCCTGGAAGTTGATCGGGCGACCGATCACCGCCTGGGTGATCTCCTCCGTCAGCTGAGTCTGGGCCTGCTGGCGAATATGCAGCATCATGGCGCAGACCAGATCTTCAAACAGCGCCACCTGCTGCGGCTTCAGGCCGCTGGCACCCAGGAAGGATTTCGGCGACTTAACGAAGTACACCTCCTCCGGATCCTCAATGTAGTGACCCAGCGACGACAGACCAAACTGCACGCTGGCCGGCGTCACATCGATATCTTCTTCGCGGTTAAAACTGACCGCCCGGCGCAGCAGCGCCTGGGTTTCCGTGCCGTTGGCCGGAACCTGATGGTGGCGGTACAGCCACTCGCTCACCGCCTCGCGGGTCGGCGCGCAGAGCATCGACGGCAGCAGCGTGCTGTTGTTTTCCATTTTCAGCAGCTGCGGCTGCCCGTTTTGCATCACCGCTACTGAACAGTTGGCGGTGCCATAGTCAAATCCGATAAACACGTCAGCGTCCCCATGCCATTGAGAAGGGGCGAGACTTTAGCGAAATGTCCGGCTGGCGACAACAGGAATATGAAAGCAAGGCGTAAGGAGCCATCTGCGTTTATGCTGTGACAGAACAAAATAAGGAGCGACGATGTTTACCCTGACCTGGCAGCCGCCCTACGACTGGCACTGGATGTTGAAATTTCTTGGCGATCGTGCGGTCGCCGGGATTGAAACCGTGACCGCCACCGACTACACCCGCAGCTTCGCCTGCCAGGGGCATCGGGGGCTGATCCACGTGACGCCGCAGCCCAACGGCACGCTGGAGGTGGCGCTCAGCGACGGGCTGCTGCCCATCGCCGATCTCTGCCTGGCGCGCATCACCCGCCTGTTCGATCTGCACTGCGATCCGCAGCAAATTGAACAGACACTGGGCTCGCTTGGTGCCGCGCGCCCCGGCCTGCGCCTGCCGGGTTCGATGGATACCTGGGAGCAGGGCGTGCGCGCCATTCTCGGACAGCTGGTGAGCGTGGCGATGGCCGCGAAGTTGACCGCTAAGCTGGTGGCGCTCTGTGGCGAGCCCCTGGCGGAAGCGCCGGAATACCGCTGTTTCCCGACGCCTGACGCGGTGGCACAGGCCGATCCGCTGGCGCTGAAGGCGCTGGGCATGCCGCTTAAACGCGCCGAGTCACTGATCCATCTGGCGCAGTCGGTGGTGGCAGGGGATTTCCCGACCGAGGCCCCGGATGATATCGACAGCGCCATCAAAGCGCTGCAGTCCCGGCCCGGGATCGGCCGCTGGACGGCGAACTACTTCGCCCTGCGCGGCTGGCAGGCAAAGGATGTGTTTTTAGCGGATGACTATCTGATCAAGCAGCGCTTTGCCGGAATGACTCCGGCGCAAATACGTCGCTATGCTGAACGCTGGCAGCCCTGGCGCTCTTACGCCCTGCTGCACATCTGGTACACCGACGGCTGGACGCCGTCAGTTGATGGCGAAGTAGCTGGCATTGAGTAGCAGCTCCAGCGGCTGCGGCTCGCCAATGGTGTTGCCGTAGATGTAGTCGATGCCAATGCCGGAGAGTGTATCCATCATGATCGGCTGATTGCTCGGCCCGGCGATGGTCTTGATCCCCAGACGCTGGGCATGGCCCTGAACAATGGTCACCAGCATCTCATCCATCAGATTCCCGTGGACGTTTGCCACCAGCTCAGGATCGAGCAGCAGGTAGTCGGCCATCTGCGCGCTCAGGTGGTTAAACACCTCCATATCGCGCCCTACATGGCTCAGGATGATACGGCACCCGGCCTCGCGCAGCTTCTGCAGGTTGGCGTGGGTAACGTCATCTTCCTGCGTCAGGACGCTGACGTGGACGATCAGATGCAGCAGACGCGGCTGCAGCGGACAGGCGCGCAGCATCTCCAGCAGTTCATCCACCAGGGTGGCGCTGGCAAGACCGGCGGTGGAGAGCGGCAGGGCGACCCCGGTGCCTTTGTTGGTCAGCGGCGTGGCAAAATTGCGGAAAAACTCCTGCAAAATGCGTCTGTCGAGGGCGTGAATCAGCTCCGGCTCCGCCAGTCCGGCCCGGAAGGCGTGCTCTTCCAGCATCTCGCCGTCGTTGGTCCACAGGCGCAGGGCCAGCATCCAGAAGGTGCTGCTTTCCGGGATGCGCGGTGAAGCGACGCTGCGGGCGATCATCAGCAGATGATTGTCTTTAATCATATGCCACTGCTCGTCCAGCGAGATGGTGCCCGGCGCCTTGAGCATCCGCTCCTGCTGCGGTTCATACACCGTCACCACGCCACGGCCGTTGTTCTTCGAGGAGTAGCAGGCGATATCGGCCTGCGACATCACCTCAGAGGCCTGGTTATTGCGCTCGTCGATCTGGGTGATCCCGGCGCTGGCCCCGATGCGGTGCAGGCGGCCTTCCCACATAAAGTGATAGTCGTTGATGGCGTCGATAATGCGACCGGCAATGTAGCGCGCGCTTTCGGTGTTGCAGTCCGGCAGCAGCAGGCCAAACTCATCCCCGCCAAGGCGGGCCAGCATATCGGTGGAGCGCAGCATGCTCAGCATCAAGGATGAGAGCTCCCGCAGCAGCGCATCCCCCGCCGCGTGGCCTGCGGTGTCGTTGACGGCTTTGAAGCGGTCCAGATCGATAAATACCAGGGCATGACGCTGGCGCGTCTCCTGCACGGTATGCAGCATCCGCTTGAGGCAGGCCTCAAAGCTGACGCGGTTCGCCAGGTGGGTGAGGGCGTCGTGCGAGGCGTTATAGCTCAGCTCGCGCAGCATTTTGCGCGACTCGGTAACGTCCTGAATAACCAGCACCGAGCCGATATTCTGCCCGTCAAGGGTGCTCAGCGGGGTGATGCTGTAGTGAATATCGTAGCTGCCGCCGTTACGGCTGTGCAGCACCACATCCTGCTCGATGTCGCTGCGGGACATATCCCCGCTGTGGATATTCTCCATCAGCGGGCCGTTATCGCCGAAGGTGATGTGCAGGACCGAGAGGATCGGTTGCCCCAGCGCATCCTGCTGCAGCCAGCCGCTCATCTTCTCCGCCACCGGGTTCATAAAGGTGACGTTCATATTGATATCGGTACAAAGCACCGCTTCGCCGATGGAGTCGAGAGTAATGTGCAGACGCTCTTTTTCCTGGAACAGCGCCTCGTTCAGCTCTTTCACCTCGGTCATGTCCATATTGATGCCGAGCAGGCGCTCCACTTCGCCCTGTTTATTCAGCACCCGGTTCGCGAGGGCGCGGATATGGCGAATCCCGTCTTTCACCCGGATGCGGAACTCCAGCTTGAACGGCACGCGGGCTGCGAGAGAATCGCGCACCACCTGCTCCGCCTGGGCGCGATCTTCCGGCAGCATGCACTCGTGCCAGAGCTGCCAGGTGGGTTTGACGTGGGCAGGCACTTCGTACAGCTCGAACATGCGCTTATCCCAGCTGATGACGTTGGGTTTGAGGTCCCACTCCCAGATGCCGATGCCGCCCGCTTCGTTCGCCAGGGTAATACGCTCCATCAGGCGCTTGTTCACCCATTCGGTATGCTTGAGATCGTTAATGTCTTCGACCTGGGCGATAAAGTAGAGCGGGGTACCGTCGGCGTGACGCACCAGCGATACCGCCAGCAGCGCCCAGACCACCTCGCCGCTGCGGGTGTAATAGCGCTTCTCCAGCGAGTAGCTGTTGATTTTGCCCTGCAGGAGCTGGTCCAGCTGCTCCAGATCGTTCTCTAAATCTTCCGGCCAGGTGAGCTGCTGGAAATTAAGGGAACGCAGCTCGGACTGGGAGTAGCCGAGGAACTGGCACAGCGCCTTGTTCGCCTGCAGCCACTGACCGTCGGTGCTGACCAGCGCCATACCGATAACGGAATACTCCATCGCATTGCGAAAACGCTCTTCGCTCTCGGTAATGTGCTTACGCTCGGCGCGAAACGCGTACATCACCATGGTCATCACGTTAGCGGGCAGGAGCATCATCAGGAACGGCAGCCACGGGGCGTTGATCAGCGCCCCGAAATTCTGCATGGTCAGCGGGTCGGGGTCCCTGGCAATCATCAGCGATACCATCATCACCGTCACCAGGAAGACCAGGAAGGCTTCCAGACGCGGCAGGCGCACGGCGCTCCACATCAGCAGGACAATGATGGCCGTAAATGGCCAGGGCAAATAGTGCAGGGAGATCCAGCTGAGCAGCAGCGTTACCGCCATGGTCAGCAGGGTTTCAAACAGCAGACGCGGGTTGCGGTGGCGCAGCAGGTAGTGCGGCTTAAACAGCAGGCCTAACGGCACCAGCGCCAGCGAGCCGATGGACTCCGACAGCACCCAGACCATGAAACTGCGCAGCGGCTCGTTGCTGGGCACCGCCAGCCAGACCAGCACCCCACCCAGCAGGGGAGGGATCAGGGCGCTGCCGATCGCCAGACGGATCCAGTCCCCGAGATTCTGCAACGGGTTGTAGCCGGGGAGCAGTTTACGCAGCAGCAGGGCGCCGACAAACGCCTCCACGACGTTGACACCCGTGTACCAGAGGTTAATGGAATCCCAGGAGTAAATGAGACAGGAAGCAGAGAGGTTACCAAGGCTGCAGGCGAGGGCGATGCCGGGCCACATCTTCCCGGCGTGACGGTAAAACGCCACCATCATAATGGAGGTCGGGAACCATAAGGGCGCCAAAAAAGTTCCGAAACGCGTTAATTCGAGCGAGAAAAGAGTGAATATGAAGGTAACCAGTCCAAGACTGACAAGCCGTAGTAAAGGATGTGGCGTAGTTACCAAAACGCGCTGGTATTTTTTATTCATTACCGCTTTATCCGAAGACGCCATGCCGCCAGGAGTCATCTCCGGACGCGTTGATTTTTTAATTTGGTTCATGCTAGTACAAACAATTTACAATTTATATGGTATGCGCTCATAAATTGACATCACAGAGTTATTAAACAGTTATCCTGCAATAATTTCATCTCAGGTGCTGGAAAAGTAACCGGATTAATGGGGGCCAGGATTATTCTGCACGGACTTTGAACGTCTCTCGCAGAACATTTCTATTCGGCTGGTATCATACCGACGAAATCCCTATAATTGCCGCGTTTGACGCTCAGGCGTCGTCCTTCCTTACATCCAGGTTACTCAGGTCGCAAAAATTTATGACTGATAAGTCTCATCAGTGCGTCATTATAGGCATCGCCGGCGCATCGGCTTCAGGTAAAAGTCTCATTGCCAGTACGCTTTACCGTGAATTACGTGAACAGGTCGGTGATGAGCACATCGGCGTTATTCCAGAAGACAGCTATTACAAAGATCAAAGCCATCTGTCGATGGAAGAGCGTGTTAAGACCAACTATGACCATCCAAGCGCGATGGATCACAGCCTGTTATTCCAGCATCTTCAGGCTCTGAAAAACGGCACCGCCATTGAGCTGCCTGTCTATAGCTACGTTGAACATACCCGCCTGCAGGAAACCGTTCGCATTGCGCCGAAAAAGGTCATTATCCTCGAAGGCATCCTGCTGCTCACCGACGCCCGTCTGCGCGAATCGATGAACTTCTCCATTTTTGTTGATACCCCGCTGGATATCTGCCTGATGCGCCGTATCAAACGCGACGTCAACGAACGCGGCCGCTCGATGGATTCCGTGATGGCGCAGTACCAGAAAACGGTACGCCCAATGTTCCTGCAGTTTATTGAACCATCCAAACAGTACGCCGATATTATCGTGCCGCGCGGGGGTAAAAACCGCATCGCCATTGATATTCTGAAAGCGAAAATCAGCCAGTTTTTTGAATAACACGCGCGAATTGTGTACCGTTCAAAGATAACCGGGTTCGCCCTCCGGCTCGCAAGGCCGGAAGGCGCGCTGCACGAAAGGAGAAAGTGATGCGTCTTTGTGACCGTGATATTGAAGCCTGGCTGGACGAAGGCCGTCTGAGCATCACCCCGCGCCCGCCCGTCGAGCGCATTAACGGCGTGACTGTGGATGTCCGTCTGGGGAATAAGTTTCGTACCTTTAGCGGTCATACCGCACCATTTATCGACCTGAGCGGGCCGAAAGATGAAGTCAGCGCCGCACTCGACCGGGTGATGAGCGACGAAATCGTGCTCGAGGATGGCGAGGCGTTCTACCTGCATCCGGGTGAGCTGGCGCTGGCCGTAACCTTTGAATCCATCACCCTGCCTGCGGATCTGGTCGGCTGGCTCGACGGACGATCTTCTCTGGCGCGTCTGGGGCTGATGGTGCACGTCACAGCGCACCGTATCGATCCAGGCTGGTCCGGACGTATCGTGCTGGAGTTTTTCAACGCCGGCAAACTGCCGCTGGCGCTGCGCCCGGGCATGATGATTGGCGCGTTGAGCTTTGAGCCGTTAACCGGCCCGGCGGCACGTCCGTATAACGCCCGCCAGGATGCCAAATATCGCGACCAGCAGGGTGCTGTCGCCAGTCGTATTGATAAAGACTAAGTCCGAACCGGTCCATTGAGGAAGCCATGAGAAGAGTTCTGACCACGCTGATGATTTTGCTGGTGGTGCTGGTTGCTGGCCTGTCAGCGTTGGTTCTGCTGGTCAATCCCAATGACTTTCGCGCCTACATGGTGCGTCAGGTTGAGGCGCGCAGCGGTTATGCTCTGAAGCTGGATGGCCCGCTGCGCTGGCACGTCTGGCCGCAGCTCAGCATCCTTTCCGGGCGCATGTCGCTCACCGCGCCGGGGGCCTCCGCGCCGCTGGTGTCTGCTGACAATATGCGCCTCGACGTGGCGTTGATGCCGCTGCTTTCGCATCAGCTCCAGGTCAATCAGGTGATGCTCAAAGGGGCGGTGATCCAGCTCACCCCGCAAACCGAAGCCGTTCGTAATGCCGAAGCCCCCGTGGCGCCGCGCGAAAATACCCTGCCTGATAAAGCGGATGACGCTGGCTGGTCATTTGATATTGGCCGCCTGAAGGTGGCCGACAGCGTGCTGGTGTTCCAGCACGAAGGGGATGAGCAGGTCACTGTGCGCAATCTCAACCTGCAGATGGACCAGGATGAGCATCATAAAGGCAAGATCGACTTTAGCGCCCGGGTGAACCGCAATCAGCGCGATCTGACCCTGTCCTTCTCTGCCAACGTCAACGCCTCCGATTATCCGCACCTGCTGAGCGCCGACATTCAGCAGCTCAGCTGGCAGCTGACCGGCGTCGATCTGCCGACGCAGGGCATCAGCGGGCAGGGCACGCTGCAGGCGCTGTGGCATGAGGAGCAGAAGCAGCTCGAACTCAATCAGCTTAATTTGCAGGCCAATGACAGCGCCCTGACCGGTGAGGCCAGTGTGCTGCTGGGCACCGACCCGCAGTGGAACATCAACCTGCAGTTCGACAAGCTCAATCTGGAAAATCTGCTCCCGGCGCAGGCTGCCGCAGCGACAAACAGCGAGGCGGTACAGCAGGGACAAACCCAGGCCAGGTCGCAACGTCCGGTGATCGCCTCGAATCTGGACGAACCGGATTATAACGGCCTGCGCGGCTTTAGCGCCGATGTCCAGCTGAAAGCGAACAGCGTGCGCTGGCGCGGAATGGACTTCACCCAGGTCAGCAGCCAGCTGAGCAACAAGAACGGCCTTCTGACCATTGCGGAGCTGAGCGGTAAACTGGGGGAGGGGAGCCTGTCTTTACCCGGTACCCTCGACGTGCGTAAAGCCGCTGCCCAGACCGCCTTCCAGCCGCGTCTGGATAACATTGAGATCGGCACTATCCTGAAGGCGTTTAACTATCCGATTGCCCTTACCGGCAGCCTGACCATGGCCGGTGACTTCTCCGGCAGCAAGATTGACGCCGAAGCCTTCCGCCGCAACTGGCAGGGCGAGGCGCATCTGGAAATGCACAATACCCGCATGGAAGGGCTTAACTTCCAGCAGCTGGTGCAGCAGGCGGTAGAGCGCAGCAGTAACGTGAAGGTCAAAGAGAACTTTGACAACGCCACCCGTCTGGACAGCTTCGTTACCGACCTGACGCTCGACAGAGGGCAGGTGACGCTGGAGGATATGCAGGGCGAGTCGCCAATGCTGACCCTTGAAGGAAACGGCACGCTGGATCTGGTTAAAGAGACGGCTGATACCCGCTTTAAAGTCCGCGTGCTGGAAGGATGGCTTGGCGAAGGCAAGCTGATCGATTTCCTGAAAACCACGCCGATCCCGCTGAACGTATACGGCAACTGGCAGGCGCTGAACTACAGCCTGCAGGTGGATCAGCTGATGCGTAAGCATCTGCAGGATGAAGCGAAACGCCGGTTAAGTGACTGGGCCGAGAAGAATAAAGAGTCGAAGAACGGTAAAGATGTGAAGAAGCTGCTGGAGAAGATCCAGTAGATTTAAACACCTTCACACCCCACCCCTCACCCCTGCCCTCTCCCCATAGGGGAGAGGGGGAAAACCCGATCGAGCTCATGCTTAAAGACCGCAACTGACTGTTCCCTCTCCCCTATGGGGAGAGGGTTAGGGTGAGGGGAACAGCATCAAACCTCGTAATCCACATCCTCCTGCGTGATCAGCGGAATCAGCTGCACTTTCTGCACCCGGTGGTTCTCCACCTCCAGCGTTTTCAGGGCGTAATCTCCCACCTGTACCTCTTCGCCCGGCTGCGGTATCCGCTGCAGGTACTCCATCAGCAGGCCCGCGATGGTGTGGTATTCGCGCTTGTCGTCCAGCGGCAGGGGCACATACTGCACCAGATCCTCCAGCGGCATATGGCCGTTGGCGGTCCAGCTGCCGTCGGCATTCTTCTGGATATCATGCCGGGCGTCGATCTCTTCCACTTCGTTCGGCAGATTGCCCGCAATGGTCTCCATCACGTCGCTGAGCGTCACGATCCCCTCCACGGAACCAAACTCATCCACCACAAACGCAAAATGGGTACGCGCGTTGCGGAACTGCTCCAGGGCCTGCAGCAGCGGCAGCACCTCCGGGAACACCAGCGGCTGGCGGATCAGCACCCGCAGGTTTAACGGCTCGCCGCGCAGCTGCTGATTAAGCAGGTCGATCACATGCACCACACCCAGCAGCTCCTCTTCCCGATCGCTGCCGGTGACCACGATGCGGGTGTGCTGGTTTTTATCCAGCAGGGCACGGATATGTTCTTCCGGCGCGTTGAGGTCGATATGCTCAATATCGTGGCGCGAGGTCATAATGCTGCTGACGGAGCGCTGGTTAAGGTGCAGTACCCGCTCAATCATCCGCCGCTCCTGCGGGGCAAAGATCGGGCTGTCGTCATGGTCGGCCAGCAGCGAGGCAGACTGCGCGTCCAGTTCGGCATCCTCCTTTTTCCCGCTCAGCAGGCGAATGACCGTGTCAGCGGTGCGCTGGCGCAGGGTCTGGTTGGCAGAGAGAAAACGGCGGCGGTTAAAGATCGCCAGCTGGTTCAGCGCCTCGATAATCACCGAGAAGCCAATTGCGGCGTAGAGATACCCTTTCGGAATGTGGAAGCCAAAACCGTCTGCCACCAGGCTGAAGCCAATCATCAGCAGGAAGCTCAGGCATAAAATGACAATCGTCGGGTGATCATTGACGAAGCGCGTCAGCGCCTTGCTGGCCATCACCATCAGCGCGATGGCGATGATCACGGCGGCCATCATGACGGGCAGGTGATCGACCATGCCCACGGCGGTGATCACCGAATCCAGCGAGAAGACGGCGTCCAGCACCACGATTTGCGCCACCACCGCCCAGAACTTCGCGCCGCGGCGTTGGGTGGGGTTCTCGCTGTCCTTACCTTCCAGCCTTTCGTTGAGTTCGACAGTGGCTTTGAAGATCAGGAAAAAACCACCAAACAGCATAATCAGATCGCGAGCGCTAAAGCCAAAACCGTGGACGGTAAACAGCGGGCGGGTGAGGGTCACCAGCCAGGAGATAGAGGCCAACAGCAGCAGGCGCATGATCATCGCCATTAACAGACCGGTAATGCGGGCGCGGTCGCGCTGAGCAGGGGGCAGTTTTTCGGCGAGAATAGCGATAAAGACCAGGTTATCGATACCGAGCACAAGCTCCAGCACCACCAGGGTGACCAGGCCGGCCCATATTGATGGATCTGCTATCCATTCCATAGTGAGAGTAATACCTTTCGTTATATGACAATTGTCACATTTCGATCATGGATACTGCGCCAGAAAAATGCAATGCCAGCCGGGCATTTATCTGCACAGATTTTCCTTAATGCATATGAAATAAACCCCTCACTCTGTGGGCTAATAGTGGAATAAATCCGAATAAAGTAAAATAAGAAATGTCGCAGGTCGATAAGTGTATTTAATAATGTCAATATCAAGCTATTCCTAAAAACACAGAAATGCGACCGTTAATATTAATCTTAAAAGCCACGCCTTTGGTGATGTTTCCTTGCCTGCTTTTCAGATAGCTGCAACAATTCTTTCAGCATCAAATAGCGGTCATTTTTGATGCTATTTCTGTGTCGGTTTAATGACGTGATAAATCTATATTGGGTTCGGAATTATCCTGTCCTTTATATTTTTCATTAAACGCTATCAAAGAGGGTGTTTATCCCTAACTTGCTGTTTAAGCAGTGAATTGGTAACTGAAAGCCAAGGGCGGTAGCGTGCCTGAAAGCGTGTTAATCAGCCTCGATTATTCTGTCAATAGCCTGAGAGCGAATAAGCTTCTTTTAGGACTGATGCCAGTTATATTTCTCTTTTATTGACTGCATGCTAAAAGTAATACGCCTTCGCACTTATTTAAATGCACAGGATAATTACTCTGCCATAGTGATAAATAATCAATGATGAAATCCAAAATGAAATTGATGCCATTATTGGTGTCTGTGACCTTGATGAGTGGTTGTACGATCTTTCCCGGCAGCAATATGTCAACCTCGGGCAAGGATGTGATTAAACAGCAGGACGCTGACTTTGATATTAACCGCATGGTGAATGTTTATCCCATGACCCCGCAGCTGGTTGAACAATTACGCCCCCGCCCGGTTGTCGCGCGACCTAACGTCAGCCTTGATGAAGAGATCGCCAACTACCAGTACCGCGTCGGGCCTGGCGATGTGATTAACGTCACCGTCTGGGATCACCCCGAACTGACTACTCCCGCCGGGCAGTACCGTAGCTCCAGCGATGCCGGTAACTGGGTCCAGTCGGACGGCACCATGTTCTATCCCTATGTCGGCAAGATCCGTGTTGCAGGCAAAACCCTTAGCCAGATCCGCAGTGATATTACCGGCCGTTTAGCGCAGTACATCGCTGACCCGCAGGTGGACGTTAATATCGCCGCATTCCGCTCGCAAAAAGCCTACGTCTCCGGCCAGGTGAATAAATCCGGCCAGCAGCCAATCACTAACGTGCCGCTGACGGTGCTTGATGCCATCAACGCCGCGGGCGGGCTCACCGACGGCGCCGACTGGCGCAACGCGGTGCTGACCCATAAAGGCAAAGAGGAGCGTATCTCCCTGCAGGCTCTGATGCAGAACGGCGATCTGAGTCAGAACCGTCTGCTCTATCCGAGTGACATTCTGTTCGTGCCGCGCAATGACGACCTGAAAGTGTTCGTGATGGGTGAAGTGAAGAAACAGAGCACCCTCAAGATGGACTTCAGCGGCATGACCCTGACCGAAGCGCTGGGCAACGCGGAAGGACTGGATATGAGCACCTCCGACGCCAGCGGCATCTTCGTCATCCGTCCGATTACTGGAAACGGTGCGAAGGGCAAGATTGCCAACGTCTACCAGCTGGATATGTCTGATGCCACCTCGCTGGTGATGGCGACCAGCTTCCGCCTCCAGCCGTATGACGTGGTCTACGTCACTACCGCGCCGATAACGCGCTGGAACCGTGTGATGAACCAGCTGATGCCGACCATCAACAATATCCACACGATGTCCGATACGGTGCATCAGTACCACAACTGGTGATAGCGATGTTTAACAAGATTCTGGTGGTGTGTGTGGGGAACATCTGCCGTTCCCCTACCGCTGAACGGCTTTTGAAACAGTATCAACCGCAGCTCACCGTGGCGTCAGCCGGGCTGGGCGCGCTGGTGGGCAAAGGTGCCGACGAGCGGGCGCGTCAGGTTGCCGCAGAGCATCAGCTTTCACTCGATGGGCACTGCGCCCGTCAGGTGTCGGCCAGCCTGTGCCGCGACTATGACCTGATCCTGGCGATGGAAAAACGCCATATCCACGCCCTGTGCGATATCGCACCGGAGATGCGCGGCAAGGTGATGCTGTTTGGTCACTGGGATAACGAACGTGAGATCCCCGACCCCTATCGCAAAAGCCACGAAGCGTTTGAGGCGGTTTACACCTTACTCGACCAGTCTGCCCGCCAGTGGGCACAGGCACTGAACGTTCAGCAGGGATAATAATGACAGCAAACGTAAAACCTTCTGCCGCCCCGAGTGCGGGCGGTGATGAAATTGATATTGGTCGCCTGATCGGCACCGTGGTCGAGGCGCGCTGGTGGGTGATTGGCATTACCGCCGTGTTCGCCGTTGCGGCGGTGATCTATACCCTCTTCGCCACGCCGATCTACAGCGCCGATGCGCTGGTGCAAATTGAGCAGAACAGCGGCAGTTCCCTGGTGCAGGACATTGGTTCGGCGCTGGCGAACAAGCCGCCCGCCTCGCAGGCGGAAATTGAGCTGATCCAGTCCCGCCTGGTGTTGGGCAAAACCGTGGACGATCTGGATCTCGATATCGGCGTCAGCAAAAACAGCTTCCCGGTGTTTGGCGCGGGCTGGGATCGGTTGATGGGGCGTCAGAACGACACCGTCAAAGTGACCACCTTCACGCTTCCTGCCGGGGGGGCCAGCCAGGTCTTTACCCTTGAGGTGCTGGGAAAAGATCGCTATCAGCTCACCAGCGACGCCGGGTTTAGCGCCGAGGGCAAGGTGGGGGAGATGCTGACAAAAGACGGCGTGAGCATGATGGTCAGCGCCATTCATGCCCAGACCGGCAGCGAGTTTACCGTCAGCAAATTCTCGATGCTGGGGATGATCAATAACCTGCAGGGCAACCTGACCGTCACTGAAACCGGAAAAGACACCGGGGTGCTGAGACTGAACTTTACCGGGGAAGACAAGGATAAGATCCGCGACATCCTCAACAGCATTACCCGCAACTACCAGGCGCAGAACGTGAAGCGCAAGTCGGAAGAGGCGTCAAAGAGCCTCGAGTTCCTTGCGAAACAGCTCCCGGAAGTGCGCGGCCATCTGGATCAGGCCGAGAACAAGCTCAACGCGTTCCGTCAGGATAAAGACTCCGTCGACCTGCCGCTGGAGGCGAAGTCGGTGCTGGATTCGATGGTCAACATCGACGCCCAGCTGAACGAGCTGACCTTTAAAGAGGCGGAAATCTCCAAGCTCTACACCAAACGTCACCCGGCCTACCGCACGCTGCTGGAAAAACGCCAGACCCTGGAAGAGGAAAAGGCGAAGCTGAATAATCGCGTCACCGCGATGCCAAAAACCCAGCAGGAGATCCTGCGTTTGACCCGCGACGTTGAATCGGGCCAGCAGGTCTATATGCAGCTGCTGAATAAACAGCAGGAGCTGAAGATCACCGAGGCGAGCACCGTGGGCGACGTGCGCATTGTCGACCCGGCCATCACCCAGCCGGGCGTGCTGAAGCCGAAGAAAGCGCTGATTATTCTCGGCAGCATTATTCTCGGCCTGATGCTCTCCATCGTTGGCGTGCTGCTGCGCTCCCTGTTTAACCGTGGGATCGAAAGCCCGCAGGTGCTGGAAGAGCACGGCATCAACGTCTACGCCAGCATCCCGCTGTCGGAGTGGCAGAAGTCGCGTGACAGCGTCAAAACCACCAACGGCGTCAAACGCTACAAACAGAGCCAGCTGCTGGCAGTGGGCAACCCGACGGATCTGGCTATCGAAGCCATCCGCAGCCTGCGCACCAGCCTGCACTTCGCCATGATGCAGGCCAGCAACAACGTGCTGATGCTCACCGGGGTCAGCCCGTCCATCGGGAAAACCTTCGTCTGTGCCAACCTCGCGGCGGTGGTCAGCCAGACCAACAAGCGCGTGCTGCTGATCGACTGCGATATGCGTAAGGGCTACACCCACGAGCTGCTCGGCACCAACAACGAGAACGGTCTGTCGGACATTCTGCTGGGCAAGGGCGATATCAGCCAGTGCGCGAAGCCGACCTCGATCCCTAATTTTGACCTGGTCACGCGCGGGCAGGTGCCGCCGAACCCATCGGAGCTGCTGATGAGCGAGCGCTTTACCCAGCTGGTGGAGTGGGCGAGCAAAAACTATGACCTGGTGCTGATCGACACCCCGCCAATCCTCGCGGTAACGGATGCAGCGGTTGTCGGCCGCCATGCGGGCACCACCCTGATGGTGGCGCGCTATGCGGTGAACACCCTGAAAGAGGTGGAAACCAGCCTCAGCCGCTTCGAGCAGAACGGCATCGCGGTGAAAGGGGTGATCCTCAACTCCATCTTCCGCCGCGCCAGCGGGTATCAGGATTACGGGTATTACGAGTACGAATATAAATCGGACAGCAAGTAATGAGCCATTCGGGGAATACCATGACACCACGTCCTTTGATTTCCATTTATATGCCGACATGGAACCGTCAGCAGCTGGCGATCCGTGCGATAAAATCGGTATTGCGCCAGGATTATGACCACTGGGAATTGATCATCGTTGATGATTGCTCCTCCTCGTACGAGCAGCTGCAAAAGTTTGTCGCTGACCTGAACGATCCGCGGGTGATCTACACCCACAACGCCATCAACTCCGGTGCCTGTGCGGTCCGCAACCAGGCCATTTTGCAGGCCAAAGGCCAGTACCTGACCGGCATCGACGATGACGATGAGTGGACGCCGAACCGGCTGTCGACCTTCCTGTCCCATCAGCATCACCTGGTGACCCACGCGTTTTTATACGCCAACGACTACGTCTGCGAGGGGGAGGTCTACTCCCAGCCCGCCAGCCTGCCGTTGTATCCAAAATCGCCGTACTCGCGCCACCTGTTCTACAAGCGCAATATCATCGGCAATCAGGTCTTTACCTGGGCATGGCGCTTCAAGGAGTGCCTGTTCGATACGACCCTTGCCGCCGCCCAGGATTACGACATCTTCCTGCGGATGGTAGTGGAGTACGGCGAGCCGTGGAAGGTGGAAGAAGCCACGCAAATTCTGCACATTAATCATGGCGAAATGCAGATCACCTCGTCGCCGAAAAAGTTCTCCGGCTACTTCCACTTCTATCGCAAGCATCGGGACAAGTTCGACCGCGCCAGCCGTAAATATCAGCTGTTTACGCTCTATCAGATCCGCAACAAGCGCATGAACTGGCGCACGCTGCTGACCCTGATTTCAGTGCGTAACGGTAAGCGTCTGGCTGATGGACTGCGGGGGAAATAATGGTGCTGGAAGATTGTCGCGCAAACAGCTGGAGCCTGCGCCCCTGCTGCATGGTGCTGGCCTACCGGGTGGCCCATTTTTGCTCGGTGTGGCGCAAAAAGAACGTCCTTAACAATCTGTGGGCGGCGCCGGTGCTGGTGCTCTATCGCATCATCACCGAGTGCTTCTTCGGCTACGAGATCCAGGCCGCGGCCACCATCGGTCGCCGCTTCACCATTCATCACGGCTATGCCGTGGTGATCAATAAATTCGTGGTCGCCGGGGATGATTTCACCATTCGCCACGGGGTGACCCTTGGCAACCGCGGCCCGGACAGCCTGGCCTGTCCGGTGATCGGCAATAACGTTGAGCTGGGCGCCAACGTGGTGATGATCGGTGATATCACCGTCGGCAATAACGTCACTATTGGGGCGGGAAGCGTGGTGCTCGACAGCATCCCGGACAACGCGCTGGTGGTGGGCGAGAAGGCCCGCGTGAAGGTGATCAAATGAACATTCTGCAATTTAATGTGCGTCTCGCCGAGGGCGGGGCGGCAGGCGTGGCGCTGGATCTGCACCAGCGCGCGCTGCAAAAAGGACTTCAGTCGCGCTTTGTTTACGGTTACGGCAAGGGCGGCAAGAAAAGCGTCAGCCACGATCGCTATCCCCATGTGGTGAAACACACTCCGCGCCTGACCTCGGTGGCCAACATCGCGCTGTTCCGCCTGTTTAACCGCGACCTGTTTGGCAATCTCAACAGCCTGTACCGCACCGTCACCCGCACGCCGGGCCCGGTGGTGCTGCATTTCCACGTGCTGCACAGCTACTGGCTTCGGCTTGCAGAGGTGGTAGCGTTCTGCGAGAACGTGCAGGCCCATAAGCCGGACACCACGTTCGTCTGGACCCTGCACGATCACTGGAGCGTGACCGGCCGCTGCGCCTTTACCGACGGCTGCGAAGGGTGGAAAGACAACTGCCAGAAATGCCCGACCCTCAGCAACTACCCGCCGGTGAAGGTGGATCGCGCCCACCAGCTGGTGGACGGCAAACGCCAGCTGTTCCGCGACATGCTGGCGCTGGGCTGCCAGTTTATCTCTCCCAGCCAGCACGTGGCCGATGCCTTTAACAGCCTGTACGGAGCAGGGCGCTGCCGGATCATCAACAACGGCATCGACGTGGCGACGGAGGCCATTCTGGCCGAGCTGACCCCGGTCGCGGTGACCGCCGGCAAGCCGAAAATCGCCGTGGTCGCCCACGATCTGCGCTACGACGGCAAAACTAACCAGCAGCTGGTGCGTGACATGATGGCGCTCGGCGACAAAATCGAACTGCACACCTTCGGTAAATTCTCGCCGTTTGAGGGGACGAACGTGGTGAACCACGGCTTCGAAACCGACAAGCGCAAGCTGATGAGCGCCCTGAACGAAATGGATGCGCTGGTGTTCAGCTCCCGGGTCGATAACTACCCGCTGATCCTGTGCGAAGCGCTCTCGATTGGGGTGCCGGTGATCGCCACCCACAGCGACGCCGCGCGGGAAGTGCTGGAGAAATCCGGGGGCAAAACCTTCAGCGAAAACGAAGTGCTGCCGCTGGTGCAACTGGCGAAGGCGGAGATCGCCCAGGCGGTGTTTGGCACCTCCCTTGAGGCGTTCCGCGCCCGCAGCCGCCAGGCCTACAGTGGACAACAGATGCTGGAGGAGTATGTCTCGTTCTATCAGAATCTGTAGCTATCTGCTGCTGCCGCTGGTCTACCTGCTGGTCAACGTCAAAATTGCCCAGCTGGGGGAAAGTTTCCCCATCACCATCGTCACCTTCTTACCGCTGCTGCTGTTGCTGTTTGTCGACAAAATCAGCGTGAAGAAGCTGATGATAGCCCTGGGATTGGGCGTGGGGCTGACGGCCTTCAACTACATCTTTGGTCAGTCGCTGGATGCCAGCAAATATGTCACCTCCACCATGCTGTTTGTCTATATCGTGATCATCATCGGCATGGTGTGGAGTATTCGCTTTAAAACGATATCGCCGCACAATTATCGGAAGATCCTCAGGTTCTTTTATCTGGTCATTGGCATCATCGTTTCTATTGCTGCCCTGGAGATGGCGCAAATTATTCTCACCGGCGGCAGTAGCCTGATGGAAATAATTTCGAAATATCTTATTTACAGTAATAGCTATGTATTGAATTTCATTAAATTTGGCGGAAAGCGCACCACGGCACTCTATTTCGAACCGGCATTCTTCGCTCTGGCGTTAATCTCAATTTGGCTCAGCATCAAACAGTTTGGTATCAAAACGCCCAAGAGCGATGCTATGATTCTTGCAGGAATTGTTCTGTCAGGTTCGTTCTCCGGGGTAATGACTTTTATTCTGTTTTACCTCCTTGAGTGGGCGTTTCAGTACCTGAATAAAGAGGCGATCAAGAAAAAGTTACCTTTAGCGATCATTTCATTGTCAGTGTTTTTAGTCGGGGTGGTCTTTGCCTTCCCGTATATTTCCGAACGTCTGGGTGATTTAGGTACCGAAGGGTCGTCATCTTATTATCGTATTATCGGTCCGCTGGTGATGGTTGGGTACTCTTTAACCCATATTGACGGCGTTGTCAGATTCGGCTCACTTTATGAATATGTCGCATCATTCGGAATCTTTAACGGTGCGGACGTCGGAAAAACAATAGACAATGGCTTGTATCTGCTGATTATTTATTTTTCATGGTTCGCAGTATTATTAACGGCGTGGTATCTGTTTAAAGTTTTCAAAATGACGATCAGCGCCTTTGGTGATAATCAGAATTTTCGCGTGCAGCTTTATCTTTTTACGCCGGTGTCGCTATTTTTTACCGGGTCAATATTTAGCCCGGAGTACGCATTCTTAATTGTTTGCCCGTTTATTTTGCGCAAGGCGCTGAATATTACGCATTCATAACGAGGTGGTTTATGTTACTCAGCGTTATTACTGTTGCCTTTCGTAACTACGAGGGTGTGGTAAAAACCTGGCGGTCGCTGCGCAATCTGGCAGGCGATCCCAGCCTCAGCTTTGAATGGATTGTGGTGGATGGCGGTTCGAACGACGGCACTGCGGAGTTTCTCGAAAAACTCAACGGTGAGTATAACTTACGTTATATCAGCGAGAAGGATCGCGGTATCTATGATGCCATGAATAAGGGCATCGATATGGCGCAGGGGCGCTACGCCATTTTCCTGAACTCCGGCGATATTTTTCATGACGACGTGGCGCAGTTTGTACGTCAGCTTAGCCGGGCGAACGACAACGCCATGTACATGGGCGACGCCTTACTCGATTTTGGTGACGGAAATAAAGTGCGCCGTGCGGCGAAACCGGGCTGGTATATTTATCACAGCCTGCCGGCCAGCCATCAGGCGATTTTCTTTCCGCTGAGTGGGTTAAAAACCTACCCGTACGATCTGCAATATCGCGTCTCATCGGATTACGCCCTGACCGCGCGACTGTATAAAGCCGGTTATCCGTTTAAACGCCTGCCGGGTCTGGTATCTGAATTTTCGATGGGCGGGGTGTCAACCTCGAATAATCTGGAATTATGTCAGGACGCCAAAAAAGTTCAGCGCGAAATATTGCGCATGCCGGGCGCGCTCGCGGAATTATCTTATTTATTACGTCTGAAAACGACGGGTAAAACAAAAGCCTTATATAACAAAGTCTGAATATAAGGAAAGAGTATGCAGGAATTAAGCGGCTTCTCTGTGCCAAAAGGGTTTCGCGGCGCAGGCGGCATTAAGGTGCAGTTATGGTGGGCCGTTCAGGCAACGTTATTTGCCTGGTCACCGCAAATTATGTATCGCTGGCGCGCATTTTTATTACGCTGCTTCGGCGCAAAAATCGGAAAAAACGTAGTGATTCGCCCCTCGGTAAAAATTACTTACCCGTGGAAATTAACCTTAGGGGATAACGCCTGGGTTGGCGATGACGCGGTGTTATACACCCTCGGCGATATTTCGATTGGTGCGAATGCGGTGGTATCACAGAAATGCTACCTGTGCACCGGCAGCCACGATTATATGAGTCAACATTTTGATATTAACGCGCAGCCAATAACCATTGGCGAGAAATGCTGGCTGGCGACCGACGTATTTGTCGCCCCCGGCGTCTCAATTGGTAACGGTACCGTTATTGGCGCGCGCAGCAGTGTTTTTAAGTCGCTACCGGCAAACAGGCTTTGCCGTGGCAATCCCGCAGTGGTGATACGCGAACGCGTTGAAACTGAATAACTTCTGATAAGTCTGGAGAAAATAAACATGTCTAAAGTCGCTCTCATCACCGGCGTAACCGGACAGGATGGTTCTTATCTGGCGGAACTCCTGCTGGAAAAAGGCTACGAAGTGCACGGAATCAAACGTCGTGCCTCCTCTTTCAATACCGAGCGCGTGGATCATATCTACCAGGATCCACACGCAACGAACCCGAAATTCCACCTGCACTACGGCGATCTGACCGATACCTCCAACCTGACCCGTATTCTGCAGGAAGTGCAGCCGGACGAGGTCTATAACCTGGGCGCCATGAGCCACGTTGCGGTCTCCTTCGAGTCCCCGGAATACACCGCTGACGTAGACGCCATCGGTACCCTGCGCCTGCTGGAAGCGATTCGTTTCCTTGGCCTTGAGAAGAAGACCCGTTTCTATCAGGCGTCTACCTCCGAACTGTACGGCCTGGTGCAGGAGATCCCGCAGAAAGAGACCACCCCGTTCTACCCGCGCTCCCCGTATGCGGTGGCAAAAATGTACGCCTACTGGATCACCGTTAACTACCGTGAATCCTACGGCATGTATGCCTGTAACGGCATTCTGTTCAACCACGAATCCCCGCGCCGCGGCGAGACCTTCGTGACCCGCAAAATCACCCGCGCTATCGCCAATATCGCCCAGGGCCTCGAGAAGAAGCTGCACCTCGGCAATATGGACTCCCTGCGTGACTGGGGCCATGCCAAAGACTACGTCAAGATGCAGTGGATGATGCTGCAGCAGGATAAACCGGAAGACTTCGTTATCGCCACAGGCGTGCAGTACTCCGTGCGTCAGTTCGTTGAGATGGCCGCGGCTCAGCTGGGCATCAAACTGCGCTTCGAAGGCACCGGCGTGGAAGAGAAGGGCATTGTGGTTTCCGTGACCGGCCACGACGCACCGGGCGTACAGCCGGGCGACGTGATTGTGGAAGTTGATCCGCGCTACTTCCGTCCTGCCGAGGTTGAAACCCTGCTGGGCGACCCGACCAAAGCGCACGAAAAACTGGGCTGGAAACCAGAAACCACGCTGCAGGAGATGGTCTCCGAAATGGTGGCTAAAGATCTCGAAGCGGCGAAAAAACACTCCCTGCTCAAATCCCACGGCTACGAGGTTGCCATCGCGCTGGAGTCCTGAGAATGACCAAACAACGTATTTTTGTTGCCGGACATCGCGGGATGGTGGGTTCGGCGATCGTCCGCCAGCTGGAACAGCGTGGCAACGTCGAACTGGTGCTGCGCGGCCGTGACGAGCTTAACCTGCTGGATGCGCAAGCGGTAGAGGCCTTCTTTGCCGAACAGCGCATCGACCAGGTCTATCTGGCGGCGGCAAAAGTGGGGGGTATTGTCGCCAACAATACCTACCCGGCGGACTTCATTTACGAAAACATGATGATCGAGAGCAACATCATTCACGCGGCGCACCTGCACAACGTGAACAAGCTGCTGTTCCTCGGCTCATCCTGTATCTATCCGAAGATGGCGAAGCAGCCGATTGCCGAGAGCGAGCTGCTGCAGGGCACGCTTGAAGCCACCAACGAGCCGTACGCCATCGCCAAGATTGCCGGGATCAAGCTGTGCGAATCCTATAACCGCCAGTATGGCCGCGACTATCGCTCGGTGATGCCGACTAACCTGTACGGCCCGAACGATAACTTCCACCCGAGCAACTCCCATGTGATCCCGGCGCTGCTGCGCCGGTTCCATGAGGCGAAGGTCGGTAACGCGCCGGAAGTGGTGGTCTGGGGCAGCGGCACGCCGATGCGCGAGTTCCTGCACGTGGACGATATGGCGGCTGCCAGCATCCACGTGATGGAGCTGGCCCAGGAGGTGTGGCAGGAGAACACCGAGCCGATGCTGTCGCACATCAACGTCGGCACCGGCGTGGACTGCACCATCCGCGAGCTGGCGCTCACCATCAGCCAGGTGGTCGGGTACAAGGGGCGCGTGGTGTTCGATGCCACCAAACCTGACGGCACCCCGCGCAAGCTGCTGGACGTGACCCGTCTGCACCAGTTGGGCTGGTTCCACGAGGTGACGCTGGCGCAGGGGCTGGCCAGCACGTACCAGTGGTTCCTGGAAAACCAGCACCGCTTCCGGGGGTAACTATGTTTTTGAGTCAGGAAGATTTTGCCACTGTGGTGCGTTCCACCCCGCTTATCTCCATCGATCTGATTGTGGAGAACGAGCGCGGTGAGTTCCTGCTCGGGCAGCGTACCAACCGCCCGGCGCAGGGTTACTGGTTCGTACCGGGCGGGCGGGTGCAGAAAGACGAGACGCTGGAAAATGCCTTTGCGCGTCTGACGGAGGCGGAGCTGGGGCTCCGTCTGCCGATGACGGCGGGGCAGTTCTACGGTGTCTGGCAGCACTTCTATGACGACAACTTTTCCGGCACCGATTTCACCACCCACTACGTGGTGCTCGGTTTTCGCCTGAAGGTGCATCAGGCGGACCTGCGTCTGCCTGATGCACAGCATGACGACTACCGCTGGCAGACGGCAGAACAGCTGCTGGCAAGCGATAACGTGCATGACAACAGCCGGGCCTATTTTCTGCAGCAGGCCGGAGTGCCGGGACTATGAAGATCCTCGTATACGGAATTAACTATTCCCCTGAACTGACCGGTATCGGTAAGTACACCGGCGAGATGGTCGAGTGGATGGCCCGTCAGGGCCACGAGGTGCGGGTCATTACCGCACCGCCTTACTACCCGGAGTGGCAGGTGGGCGAGTCCTACTCCAGCTGGCGCTACCGTCGTGAAGAGGGCGCCGCCACCGTCTGGCGCTGCCCGCTGTACGTGCCGAAGCAGCCATCGACCTTAAAACGTTTGATTCATCTGGGCAGCTTTGCCCTGAGCAGTTTCTTCCCGCTGATGGCGCAACGTCGCTGGAAGCCGGATCGCATTATCGGCGTGGTGCCAACCCTGTTTTGCACCCCGGGCATGCGCCTGCTGGGCAAACTCTCGGGCGCGCGCACCCTGCTGCACATTCAGGATTACGAAGTGGACGCCATGCTGGGCCTGGGAATGGCCGGGAAAGGCAAGGGCGGCAAGGTGGCGAAAATGGCCAGCGCCTTCGAGCGCAGCGGCCTGCACAACGTCGACTACGTCTCCACTATCTCGCGCTCAATGATGAACAAGGCGCAGGAGAAGGGCGTGGCGGCGGAGAAAGTGATCTTCTTTCCCAACTGGTCAGAAGTGGCGCGTTTTCGCGATGTAACACCGGCGGATGCCGCAGCCCTGCGCGAGCAGTTGGGTCTGCCAGAGGCCAAAAAACTCATTCTTTATTCGGGCAACATCGGCGAGAAGCAGGGGCTCGAGAACGTCATTGAGGCCGCCGAACAGCTCAGCGGTCAGCCCTGGCAGTTTGTGATTGTCGGCCAGGGCGGTGGCAAGGCAAGGCTGCAAAAAATGGCCCGCGAACGCGGCCTGCAAAACGTCAGCTTCCTGCCGCTGCAGTCTTACGACGCTTTACCGGCGCTGCTGAAGATGGCCGATTGCCATCTGGTGGTGCAAAAGCGCGGCGCGGCGGATGCCGTTCTGCCCTCCAAGCTGACCAACATTCTGGCGGTGGGCGGCAACGCGGTGATCACCGCCGAGGCCCACACCGAGCTGGGCCAGCTGTGCGACAGCCTGCCGGGGATCGCGGTGTGCGTCGAGCCTGAATCGGTGCCCGCGCTGGTAAGCGGGATCGAACAAGCCTTATCTATGCCCAAAGAGAACGCGATAGCGCGTGACTATGCCGAACGCACGCTCGAGAAAGAGAACGTGCTGAACCAGTTTATTGCAGATATTCGGGGATAAATCATGAATAAGAATACGTTGTACCCGGTTGTGATGGCGGGTGGCTCAGGTAGCCGGTTATGGCCACTCTCCCGCGTGCTCTATCCAAAACAGTTCCTCTGCCTGAAAGGGGAGCTCACCATGCTGCAGACCACGGTGAACCGTCTTAACGGCGTGGACTGCGAAAGCCCGGTGGTGATCTGTAACGAACAGCACCGCTTTATCGTCGCCGAGCAGCTGCGTCAGCTGAACAAGCTCACCGAAAACATCATTCTTGAGCCGGCCGGACGCAACACCGCCCCGGCCATCGCCCTGGCGGCCCTGGCGGCGCAGCGCAGCAGCCCGGATTGCGATCCGCTGATGCTGGTGCTGGCGGCAGACCACGTCATCCAGCAGGAAGAGGCGTTCCGCGAAGCGGTGCGCGCCGCGATCCCGTATGCCGACAGCGGCAAGCTGGTGACCTTCGGCATCGTGCCGGATCTGCCCGAAACCGGCTATGGCTATATCCGTCGCGGCAACGTCACGCCGGGCGAGGGCGACAGCCTGGCCTTTGACGTGGCGCAGTTCGTCGAAAAACCGAATATGGAAACCGCTCAGGCCTACGTCGCCAGCGGCGAGTACTACTGGAACAGCGGTATGTTCCTGTTCCGCGCCGGACGCTATCTGGAAGAGCTGCAAAAATATCGCCCGGACATCCTCGAAGCCTGCGAACGCGCAATGGCTACCGTTGACCCGGATCTGGACTTTATCCGCGTGGACGAAGCTGCGTTCCTCGCCTGCCCCGAGGAGTCGGTGGATTACGCGGTGATGGAAAAAACCGCCGATGCGGTGGTGGTGCCGATGAATGCGGGCTGGAGCGACGTCGGCTCCTGGTCCTCTCTGTGGGAGATCAGCGCCCAGTCGCCGGAAGGTAACGTCCACCACGGGGACGTGATCAGCCATAAAACCGAAAACAGCTATGTGTACGCCGAGTCTGGCCTGGTCACTACCGTCGGGGTGAAGGACCTGGTGGTGGTGCAGACCAAAGACGCGGTGCTGATTGCCGATCGCAACGCGGTGCAGGACGTCAAAAAAGTGGTGGAGCAGATCAAGGCCGATGGCCGTCATGAGCACCACATTCACCGCGAAGTTTACCGTCCGTGGGGCAAATATGACTCCATCGACGAGGGCGACCGCTACCAGGTGAAACGCATCACCGTTAAGCCGGGCGAGGGGCTGTCGGTGCAGATGCATCACCACCGCGCAGAGCACTGGGTGGTGGTGGCGGGTACCGCCAAAGTCACCATCGACAATGTCGAGACCCTGCTCGGTGAAAACGAGTCGATTTACATCCCGCTGGGGGCGACCCACTGCCTGGAAAATCCGGGGAAAATCCCCCTCGATCTGATTGAAGTGCGCTCCGGCTCGTACCTGGAAGAGGACGATATCGTCCGCTTTGAGGACAGGTACGGGCGGGTCTAGCGCTCACGCATTTTGCCCGGTGGCGCTGCGCTTACCGGGCCTACAAAACAACAAAATTAAATTGGCCCTGTCCGGGTCGGGCCAACTGTTGCCTGAAAAAGGGGTAATGATGCAAAAATTAACCTGTTTTAAAGCCTACGACATTCGCGGCAAGCTCGGTGAAGAGCTGAATGAAGACATTGCGTGGCGCATTGGCCGCGCGTACGGCGAATACTTAAAACCAAAAACCATCGTGCTGGGCGGTGACGTGCGCCTGACCAGCGAAGCGCTGAAGCTGGCGCTGGCGAAAGGGCTGCAGGACGCGGGCGTCGACGTGCTGGATATCGGTCTTTCCGGCACCGAAGAGATCTACTTCGCCACCTTCCACCTGGGCGTCGACGGCGGGATCGAAGTGACCGCCAGCCATAACCCGATGGACTACAACGGCATGAAGCTGGTGCGCGAGGGGGCTCGCCCGATCAGCGGCGATACCGGCCTGCGCGACGTGCAGCGTCTGGCGGAAGCCAACGACTTCCCGCCGGTGAATGAGGCGAAACGCGGCAGCTATCAAAAAATCGATCTGCGCGAGGCCTACATTGACCACCTGCTGGGCTACATCAACCCGGCGAACCTCAAGCCGCTTAAGCTGGTCATTAACTCCGGGAATGGCGCGGCAGGCCCGGTGGTGGATGCTCTCGAAGCCCGCTTCAAAGCGCTCAACGTGCCGGTCACCTTCGTGAAGGTACACAACACCCCGGACGGCAACTTCCCGAACGGTATACCGAACCCGCTGCTGCCGGAGTGCCGGGCCGATACCCGCAACGCCGTTATCGAACACGGCGCCGACATGGGCATCGCCTTTGACGGCGACTTTGACCGCTGCTTCCTGTTCGACGAAAAAGGGCAGTTTATCGAGGGCTACTACATTGTCGGCCTGCTGGCGGAAGCATTCCTCGAGAAAAACCCCGGTTCGCGCATCATCCATGACCCGCGTCTCTCCTGGAACACGGTGGACGTGGTCGCCGCAGCGGGCGGCACCCCGGTGATGTCCAAAACCGGGCATGCCTTCATCAAAGAGCGCATGCGTGAGGAAGACGCCATTTACGGCGGCGAGATGAGCGCCCACCACTACTTCCGCGATTTTGCCTACTGCGACAGCGGGATGATCCCGTGGCTGTTGGTGACCGAGCTTCTGTGCCTGAAGGGCCAGTCGCTGGGTGAGCTGGTGCGTGACCGCATGGCGGCCTTCCCGGCGAGCGGGGAGATCAACAGCACCCTTGCGGCGCCTGCTGAGGCGATTGCCCGTGTGGAGCATCACTTTGCCCTGCACGCGCTGGAGATCGACCGTACCGACGGCATCAGCATGACCTTCCCGCAGTGGCGCTTCAACCTGCGCTCGTCAAACACCGAGCCGGTGGTGCGCCTGAACGTGGAATCCCGCGCCGATGCGGCGCTGATGGCGGCGCGAACGCAGGACATTATGGCGCTGCTGAATCAGTAATGTCAGACCTTACCCCTCACCCCGGCCCTCTCCCCAGAGGGGAGAGGGTGTTCAAATTCCCTCTCCCCTCTGGGGAGAGGGTTAGGGTGAGGGGATAAACAACAGGAACAACGATGACAAATCTAAAAAAGCGCGAGCGAGCCAAAACGAATGCATCGTTAATCTCTATGGTGCAGCGTTTTTCTGATATCACCATCATGTTCGGTGGGTTGTGGATGGTGTGTAAACTCAGCGGGCTGCCGTTCCTCTACATGCACCTGCTGATGGCGCTGATCGCCCTGGTCGTCTTCCAGATGATCGGCGGGATGACCGACTTTTACCGCTCATGGCGCGGCGTCAAAATCACCACCGAGCTGCAGCTGCTGCTGCAGAACTGGACCTTAAGCCTGGTCTTCAGCTTCGGGCTGGTGGCCTTTAATAACGACTTTGATAATCGCTTTGCCACCTATTTTGCCTGGTATCTGCTGACCAGCGTGGGCATGCTGGTCTGCCGATCCCTTATCCGCTTTGGCGCGGGCTGGCTGCGTAACCGTGGCTACAACACCCGCCGGGTGGCGGTGGCCGGAAGCATGCCGGCCGGACTGGCGCTACTGGACGGTTTTCGCAAAGAGCCGTGGCTGGGGTTTGATGTGGTCGGGGTTTATCACGACGCGCAGCCCGGCGGCGTGCCTGCTGACTGGGCCGGTAATTACTCCCAGCTGGTGGACGATGCCAAAGCGGGCAAGATCCACAACGTCTACATCGCCATGCCGATGAGCGACGAGGCCCGAATTAAAACCCTGATGCGCAAGCTGGCGGACACCACCTGCTCGGTGATCCTCATTCCGGATGTGTTCACCTTTAACATTCTGCACTCCCGTATCGAAGAGGTGAACGGCGTGCCGGTGGTGCCGCTGTATGACACGCCGCTCTCCGGCCTCAACCGGGTGCTGAAGCGCGTGGAGGACATCGTCCTCTCCTCTCTGATCCTGCTGCTGATCTCCCCGGTGCTGTGCGCCATTGCCCTGGCGGTGAAGCTCACCTCGAAGGGGCCGGTGATCTTCCGCCAGACCCGCTACGGCATGGACGGTAAGCCGATCATGGTGTGGAAATTCCGCTCCATGAAGGTGATGGAGAACGACGCTGTGGTGACCCAGGCGACGCAAAACGACCCGCGCGTAACCCGCGTCGGTAACTTCCTGCGCCGCACCTCGCTGGATGAACTGCCGCAGTTTATCAACGTGTTTACCGGGGGCATGTCCATCGTTGGCCCACGCCCGCACGCGGTGGCCCATAACGAACAGTATCGTCAGCTGATCGAAGGCTACATGCTGCGCCACAAAGTGAAACCGGGTATCACCGGCTGGGCGCAGATCAACGGCTGGCGCGGCGAGACCGACACCCTGGAGAAGATGGAGAAACGCATTGAGTTTGACCTGGAGTACATCCGCGAGTGGAGCCTCTGGTTTGATATCAAAATCGTTTTTCTCACCGTCTTTAAGGGCTTTGTGAACAAAGCGGCGTACTAACATGAGCTTACGTGAAAAAACCCTCAGCGGGGCAAAGTGGTCGGCTATCGCCACGGTGATCATCATCGGCCTTGGGCTGGTGCAGATGACGGTGCTGGCGCGCATTATCGATAGCCACCAGTTTGGCCTGTTGACCGTCTCGCTGGTGATCATCGCCCTGGCCGATACGCTGTCGGACTTTGGCATCGCCAACTCGATTATTCAGCGCAAAGAGATTAGCCAGCTGGAGCTGACCACCCTCTACTGGCTAAACGTCGGCTTGGGTATCCTGGTGTTCGTGGTGCTGTTTCTGCTGAGCGATCTTATTGCTGACGCCCTGAACAACCCTGAACTTGGCCCCCTGATGCGTGCGCTGTCGTTTGCGTTTGTGGTGATCCCCCACGGCCAGCAGTTCCGCGCGCTGATGCAAAAGGAGCTGGAGTTCAGCAAAATCGGCATGATTGAAACCAGCTCGGTGCTGGCCGGGTTTACCTTCACCGTGGTCAGCGCCCACTTCTGGCCGCTGGCGATGACCGCCATCCTCGGTTATCTGGTGAACTCTGCCGTGCGCACCCTGCTGTTCGGCTACTTCGGCCGTAAAATCTACCGTCCAGGTTTTCATTTCTCCCTCGCGTCGGTGGCTTCCAACCTGCGCTTCGGCGCGTGGCTGACCGCCGACAGCATCATCAACTACGTGAATACCAATCTCTCCACCCTGGTGCTGGCCCGTATTCTGGGTGCCAGCGTCGCCGGGGGCTATAACCTGGCGTACAACGTGGCGGTGGTACCGCCGATGAAGCTCAACCCGATCATCACCCGCGTGCTGTTCCCGGCGTTCGCCAAAATTCAGGACGATACCGACAAGCTGCGCATCAACTTCTACAAGCTGCTGTCGGTGGTAGGGATCATTAACTTCCCGACCCTGCTGGGGCTGATGGTGGTTTCCGGCAATCTGGTGCCGCTGGTGTTTGGCGAGAAGTGGATCAGCATTGTGCCGATCCTGCAGCTGCTGTGCGTCGTGGGGCTGCTGCGCTCCGTCGGTAACCCGATTGGTTCGCTGCTGATGGCCAAAGCCCGCGTCGATATCAGCTTTAAGTTCAACGTATTCAAAACGTTCCTGTTTATTCCGGCGATCGTTATCGGCGGCCACCTGGCGGGCGCGATGGGCGTCACGCTGGGCTTCCTGCTGGTGCAGATTATTAATACCGTCCTGAGCTACTTCGTGATGATTAAGCCGGTGCTGGGCTCCAGCTACCGCCAGTACATCCTGAGCCTGTGGCTGCCGTTTTACCTCTCGCTGCCGACGCTGGCGGTGAGCTATGGCTTAGGCGTCGCCCTTAACGGCCATCTGCCGCTGGCCGCGCTGCTGGCGGTGCAGGTCGCCGCCGGGGCGCTGGCCTTCGCGGTAATGATTGTGCTGTCGCGCAACGCGCTGGTGGTGGAGATCAAACGCCAGTTCTGCCGCAACGAAAAGATGAAAACGCTGCTTCGCGCAGGTTAATTATTTCCTCCCCCTCACCCTTTGGGGAGGGGAATCTTTTAAGAGGTTATTATGAAATTATTGATTCTGGGCAACCATACCTGTGGTAACCGTGGTGACAGCGCCATTCTGCGCGGCCTACTGGATGCTATTTACGCCCTGTCGCCTGAGACAGAAGTGGATGTGATGAGCCGCTACCCGGTGAGCTCCTCCTGGCTGCTGAACCGCCCGGTGATGGGCGATCCGCTCTACAGCCAGATGAAGCAGCATAACAGCGCCGCCGGCATGATGGGCCGCGTGAAGAAGGTGCTGCGCCGCCGTTATCAGCATCAGGTGCTGCTGTCCCGCGTGACCGACACCGGCAAGCTGCGCAATATCGCCATCGCCCAGGGTTTTACCGATTTTGTCCGTCTGCTCTCCGGCTACGACGCCATCATTCAGGTGGGCGGATCGTTTTTTGTCGACCTCTACGGCGTGCCGCAGTTCGAGCATGCGCTCTGCACCTTTATGGCGAAAAAGCCGCTGTATATGGTCGGCCACAGCGTCGGGCCATTCCAGGATCCACAGTTCAACCAGCTGGCAAACTATGTGTTTGGCCACTGTGACGCGCTGATCCTGCGCGAGTCGGTGAGCCTGAATCTGATGCAGCGCAGCGAAATCGACACCACCAAAGTGGAGCAGGGGGTGGATACCGCCTGGCTGGTGGATCATCAGGAAGCGAACTTTACCCCGAGCTATGCCGTGCAGCACTGGCTGAACGTGGCCGCGCAGCAGAAGACCGTTGCCATCACCCTGCGCGAGCTGGCGCCGTTTGATAAGCGTCTGGGCACCACCCAGGCGGCCTACGAAAAGGCCTTTGCCGAGGTGGTCAACCGGGTGCTGGACAGCGGCTACCAGGTGCTGGCGCTCTCCACCTGTACCGGGATCGACAGCTACAACAAAGATGACCGCATGGTGGCGCTGAACCTGCGCCAGCACGTCAGCGATCCGTCGCGCTATCACGTGGTGATGGACGAACTTAACGATCTTGAGATGGGCAAGCTGCTGGGCGCCTGCGACCTGACCGTGGGCACCCGCCTGCATTCGGCCATCATCTCCATGAACTTCGGCACGCCAGCCATTGCCATTAACTACGAGCACAAGTCTGCCGGGATCATGCAGCAGCTGGGTATGCCGGAGATGGCGGTGGATATTCGCCATCTGCTGGACGGCTCCCTGGGGGCGATGGTTGGGGACACGCTCGGCCAGCTTCCGGCTATCAACGAACGCCTGGCGGTGGCGGTGAAGGCCGAACGTGAAAACGGCATCAACATGGTGAAATCGGTGCTGGATCGGGTCGGGGAGGGCAAATGAAGGTTGGTTTCTTCTTACTGAAATTCCCGCTCTCGTCTGAGACCTTTGTGCTTAACCAGATCACCGCCTTTATTGATATGGGATATGACGTGGAGATTATCGCCCTGCAAAAGGGCGATACCCAGAACACCCACGCCGCCTGGACGCAGTATGACCTGGCCAGTAAGACCCGCTGGCTGCAGGATGAGCCCCAGGGCAAGCTGGCGAAACTGCGCTACCGCGCCCGCCAGACCCTGCGCGGGCTGCATCGCCCCGGCACATGGAAAGCGCTGAATGTCTCCCGCTACGGCGCCGAATCGCGCAATCTGATCCTCTCCGCCATTTGTGGCCAGACGCAGCGCCCCTGGCGTGCGGATGTATTTATCGCCCACTTTGGACCGGCCGGGGTGACGGCGGCCAAGCTGCGCGAGCTGGGCGTGATCGAGGGGAAAATCGCGACGGTGTTTCACGGGATTGATATCTCCAGCCGCGAGGTGCTGAACCACTATACGCCTGAATACCAGCGGCTGTTTCAGCGCGGCGACATGATGCTGCCAATCAGCGAGCTTTGGGCCGGGCGACTCAAAACCATGGGCTGTCCGCCGGAGAAAATCACCGTTTCGCGTATGGGCGTGGATATGCAGCGCTTTACCCAACGGCCGGTTAAAGCGCCCGGCAGCCCGCTGCAGATTATCTCTGTTGCGCGCCTGACCGAGAAAAAAGGGCTTCACGTGGCGATCGAAGCCTGCCGCCAGCTGAAAGCGCGAGGGGTGGATTTCCACTACCGCATTCTGGGCATTGGCCCCTGGGAGCGCCGCCTGCGTACCCTGATCGAGCAGTATCAGCTGGAGTCGTATGTCGAGATGCCAGGCTTTAAGCCCAGCCATGAAGTTAAGGCGATGCTTGATGCCGCCGACGTCTTTTTACTCCCGTCCGTCACCGGTACGGACGGCGATATGGAAGGCATTCCTGTAGCCCTGATGGAGGCGATGGCGGTGGGCATTCCGGTGGTCTCCACGGTACACAGCGGCATTCCTGAGCTTATCGAACCCGGCCATTCCGGCTGGCTGGTGGAAGAGAACAACCCGGAGGCGCTGGCCCTCCAGCTGGAACGGTTTGCCGCCATCGCCCATCAGGAGCTCTCCCCCGTGCTGCACAACGCGCGCAAAAAGGTGGAGACCGATTTCAACCAGCATCTTATCAATCGACAGTTAGCCACTCTGCTACACACGCTTTAAACGGAGGCGATATGCCGAAAGAGATGACGCGACGCGCGTTTGTCACCACCTGTTCCGTACTGGCGGCCGCGCCGCTGGTAGGGGTACGGGCCGCCACGAACAGCGCCACGGTAGACATCAGCCGGTATGACCTTCGTGACGGGATCGCCGCTTTCAAAAAGGCCTTTGCTGAGGGTGATACCGTGGTGGTGCCCGCGGGGCTCACCTGTGAAAATATCAACGCCGCCATTTTTATCCCCGAAGGCAAAACCCTGCGCATTCGCGGGGCGCTGACCGGCAACGGCCGGGGCCGCCTGGTGCTGCAGGATGGCAGCAAGGTGATTGGCGAAGGGGAGGGGCGTAGCGAAAACATCACCCTCGACGTGCGCGGCTCCGACTGCGTGATCCAGGGCCTGGCGATGAGCGGCTATGGCCCGGTGACCCAGATTTATATCGGCGGCAAACAGAAGCGGGTGATGCGCAATCTGCTGATCGACAACCTGCGGGTCACCAAAGCCAACTATGCGATCCTGCGTCAGGGATTTCATAACCAGCTGGACGGGGTGAAGATCACCAATTGTCATTTCAGCTACCTGCAGGGCGATGCCATCGAGTGGAACGTGGCGATCAACGACAAGAACATCCTGATTTCAGACCACGTTATCGACCATATCGACTGTACCAACGGCAAGATTAACTGGGGGATCGGCATCGGTCTGGCGGGCAGCACGTACGACAATAATTACCCCGAAGACCAGGCGGTTAAGAACTTCGTGGTGGCGAACATTACCGGCAGCAACTGCCGCCAGCTGGTACATGTTGAAAACGGCAAACACTTTATCATTCGTAATGTTAAGGCCCGGAATATCACCCCGGACTTCAGCAAAAAAGCGGGTATTGATAACGCAACGGTAGCGATATACGGCTGCGATAACTTTGTCATCGATAATGTTGAGATGATCGACAGCGCCGGGATGTTAATTGGCTACGGGGTGATCAAAGGCGATTATTTGTCGATACCGCAGAATTTTCGCCTCAATAATATCCAGATGGACAACCGGAACCTTGCGCGGAAATTGCGCGGAATACAGATCTCCTCCGGCAATAAAACCTCTTTCGTGGCGCTCACCAATATGGACATGAAACGGGCAACGCTTGAACTGCACAATAAACCTCAGCATCTTTTCATGCGCAATATCAACGTCATGCAGGACGCAGAGCGAGGGCCAGCCCTGAAGCTGAATTTCGATCTGCGTAAGGATGTGCGCGGGAAATTTATGGCGCGTGACGAGACGCTGCTCTCACTGGCGAACATTAACGCCGTTAATGAGAAGGGGCAAAGTTCTGTCGATATCGACCGAATTGACCATCATACAATCAACACGGAACGGCTGAATTTTAAACTGCCGAAGCGCTAAATATTAGCCAGACGGCATTTTGCGAGGATTCCTGGAATTAAAGCGCCGGTATTCGGATTGCATCCACTGGAATTTACGCTGTAATTGCGTAACATCATCTCCAGATTTGTAGCAATTCGTGCTGGCGAAACCAGGCTAAAGGGCTATAATTCGGCAACCATTTTAAGGTGGAAGAAATATGATTAATTTGAAAGCGGTCATTCCGGTAGCCGGTCTGGGCATGCATTTGCTCCCGGCCACAAAAGCCATTCCTAAAGAGATGCTGCCGATCGTTGACAAGCCGATGATTCAGTACATCGTCGACGAGATTGTTGCTGCAGGGATCAAAGAAATCGTTCTGGTTACCCATTCCTCCAAGAATGCGGTGGAAAACCACTTCGACACCTCCTACGAACTTGAAGCCCTTCTGGAGCAGCGCGTTAAACGTCAGCTGCTGGCGGAAGTGCAGTCCATCTGCCCGCCGGGCGTGACCATCATGAACGTGCGTCAGGCGCAGCCTCTGGGTCTGGGCCACTCTATTCTGTGCGCCCGTCCTGTGGTCGGCGATAACCCATTTGTGGTTGTCCTGCCGGATATCATTCTTGATAACGCCTCTGCCGATCCGCTGCGCTACAACCTGGCAGCTATGGTGGCGCGTTTCAACGAGACGGGACGGAGCCAGGTGCTGGCGAAGCGCATGAAGGGCGATCTTTCTGAGTACTCCGTTATTCAGACCAAAGAGCCGCTGGATTCAGAAGGTAAAGTCAGCCGTATCGTTGAGTTTATCGAGAAACCGGATCAGCCGCAGACGCTGGATTCCGATCTGATGGCCGTCGGCCGCTATGTGCTGAATGCAGAAATCTGGGCCGAGCTGGAACGTACCGAGCCAGGCGCGTGGGATCGTATTCAGCTGACGGATGCCATTGCGCAACTGGCGAAGAAGCAGTCCGTTGATGCAATGCTGATGACCGGTGACAGCTACGACTGTGGTAAGAAACTGGGGTATATGCAGGCGTTCGTACAGTATGGCCTGCGTAACCATAAAGAAGGGCAGAAGTTCCGCGAAAGCATGACGAAGCTCTTAACCAACGATTAACGATTGGTTCGTCGTTGTCTAACGGCAGTGGATCATTCCGGGCTATCAGGGCCATGAGAATGACGCTGCCGTTTTCTTTTTTTAATATATTCTTAAATATCAGTAAGTTAATTGCTTGCTTTTTGTCTCGTTAGTCAGATTTTTCCCTTGTTTCTGCTGGCATTTAAGACGACAATTATTAATTGATTTGCGCGCTATCCTGTCGCCATGTTGACGGGAATAGACGGCAAAATACCTCTATTACGATCACGTTCAGTGCACTGGTAGCTGTTAAGCCAGGGGCGGTAGCGTGTCCGGTTTCTGGATATTTAGTTCATTTATTATTCAGAATGCCACCATCCCGATGTATTCATTTAACGGAAAATAACGCGTGAAAATTCTTGTTACTGGCGGTGCGGGTTTTATCGGCTCTGCGGTTGTACGACATATTATTCAAAACACCCAGGATACAGTGGTTAATGTCGATAAATTGACCTACGCCGGTAACCTGGAATCTCTGGCTGAAGTGAGCGACAGCCAGCGTTATATTTTTGAACATGCGGATATTTGCGATAAAGCGGCGATGGACCGTATTTTTGCCGAGCATAAGCCTGATGCAGTGATGCATCTGGCGGCAGAAAGCCACGTTGACCGCTCTATCACCGGCCCGGCAGCGTTTATTGAAACCAACATCGTCGGCACCTACGTCCTACTTGAAGCGGCTCGCGCGTACTGGTCAACGCTGGATGAAACTGCGAAAAAAGCCTTCCGTTTCCACCACATCTCTACCGATGAAGTGTACGGCGATCTGCCGCACCCGGACGAACATCCTGCCTCTACTGATTTGCCGCTGTTCACTGAAACGACAGCATATGCGCCAAGCAGCCCTTACTCTGCTTCAAAAGCCTCAAGCGATCACCTCGTTCGCGCATGGTTACGTACCTACGGGTTCCCGACTATCGTGACTAACTGCTCCAATAACTACGGCCCGTATCACTTCCCGGAAAAACTGATCCCGCTGGTGATCCTCAACGCGCTGGACGGGAAAGCGCTGCCGATTTATGGCAAAGGCGATCAGATCCGCGACTGGCTGTATGTTGAAGATCACGCCCGTGCGCTCTACACCGTTGTGACCCAGGGTAAGCCTGGCGAGACCTACAATATCGGCGGCCACAACGAGAAGCAGAACCTGGATGTGGTGCATACCATCTGCGATCTGCTGGATGAAATCGTGCCGAAAGAGGGTTCATATCGCGACCAGATCACCTATGTGACTGACCGCCCGGGTCATGACCGTCGTTATGCCATCGATGCCGATAAAATTAGCCAGACCTTAGGCTGGAAACCGCAGGAGACGTTTGAAAGCGGGATCCGTAAAACGGTGCAGTGGTACCTGGCGAACACCCAGTGGGTTGAGAACGTGAAAAGCGGTAACTATCAATCCTGGATTGAACAGAACTACGGGGAACGTCAGTAATGAATATCCTTCTGTTCGGCAAAACAGGGCAGGTGGGTTGGGAGTTGCAGCGCGCGCTCGCCCCGTTAGGTAACCTGATTGCCGTCGATGTGCACTCCAGCGAGTATTGCGGTGATTTCAGCAATCCCGAAGGCGTGGCGGAAACTGTACGTCGCATTAAGCCGGACGTTATTGTCAACGCGGCGGCGCATACCGCCGTGGATAAAGCGGAGTCAGAGCCGGAATTCGCACAGTTGCTCAATGCCACGAGCGTTGAAGCCATTGCGAAAGAGGCGGAAAAAATTGGCGCCTGGGTTGTTCACTACTCCACCGATTACGTTTTCCCTGGCAACGGGGAGAAGCCGTGGCTGGAAACGGATGCGACCGCGCCGCTAAACGTATACGGCGAGACCAAACTGGCAGGTGAAAAAGCACTGCAGGAAAATTGTGCCCGGCACTTAATTTTCCGCACCAGTTGGGTTTATGCGGGCAAAGGCAATAACTTTGCAAAAACCATGTTGCGTTTTGCAAAAGAACGCGAAGAGATGGCGGTTATTAACGATCAGTTTGGTGCACCAACAGGCGCTGAGTTGCTGGCTGACTGTACCGCGCATGCAATTCGTGTGGCAATGAAGCAGCCGGAAGTGGCTGGACTCTACCATCTGGTTGCGGGTGGCGTGACCACCTGGCACGACTACGCTGCGCTGGTGTTCGACGAAGCACGTAAGGCTGGCATTGAACTGGCGATCAAGAAGCTTAATGCTGTTCCTACCAGCGCTTATCCTACTCCTGCGCGTCGTCCGAATAACTCCCGTCTGAATACTGAGAAATTCCAGCAGAACTTCGACCTGGTATTACCTGAATGGGAAACCGGTGTTAAACGGATGCTGGCTGAGCTATTTACGACCACTGCGGTCTGACTTTTAATTAAATGCCCGTTTACGGGCATTTTGCACATTAAAGAGATGATGAAATGAAAACGCGTAAAGGGATTATTTTAGCCGGTGGCTCAGGAACCCGTCTGTACCCGGTGACGATGGCGGTCAGCAAGCAGCTTCTGCCAATCTACGACAAACCAATGATTTACTACCCGTTGACCACGCTGATGCTGGCGGGTATTCGTGACATCCTGATTATCAGTACTCCGCAGGACACGCCACGTTTCGAGCAGCTGCTCGGTGACGGTAGCCAGTGGGGCCTTAACCTGCAATATAAAGTCCAGCCGAGTCCAGACGGTCTGGCCCAGGCGTTTATCCTTGGCGAAGAGTTCATTGGTGATGATGATTGTGCGCTGGTATTGGGCGACAACATCTTCTATGGCCATGACCTGCCGAAGCTGATGGACTCCGCTGTAAATAAAGAGAGCGGTGCCACCGTCTTTGCTTACCATGTTAACGATCCAGAGCGTTATGGCGTCGTTGAGTTTGATAAACAGGGCACCGCTGTCAGTCTCGAAGAAAAGCCATTAGAACCGAAGAGTAACTACGCTGTTACCGGTCTTTATTTCTATGACAATAGTGTCGTAGAAATGGCGAAAAGCCTGAAGCCGTCACCACGTGGCGAGCTGGAAATCACTGACATCAACCGTCTGTACATGGAGCAGGGCCGTCTGTCCGTTGCCATGATGGGACGCGGTTTTGCCTGGCTCGATACCGGTACACATCAGAGCCTGATTGAAGCCAGCAACTTTATTGCGACCATTGAAGAGCGTCAGGGACTGAAAGTGGCGTGCCCGGAAGAGATTGCTTATCGCAAAGGGTTTATTGATGCGGAGCAGGTCAGAACGCTGGCAAAACCACTGGCTAAGAATGCTTATGGTCAGTATTTGTTGAAGATGCTCAAAGGTTACTGATATTTAAAGGCCAGATGATTTCGCACCGACCCCGAATGATGAAAATCCAGGAGGGGAATAATGCATCATATTTTGCTTAAAGTTATTAAAAGGGGCTAACGGCCCCTTTATTTATTAAGATGAGATAATGTAAACGGAATGGGATTAATTAAGAATAGTGTCTGGAATTTAGCAGGCTATGTTATACCTACTGCTATCGCTATCCCGGCAATGGGTTATCTTGCTAGGGTATTAGGGGTTGAACTTTTTGGCGTTTACACTTTAGCAATTGCTATTGTTGGTTATGCAGGCATATTTGATATCGGTTTGACTCGTGCAATTGTTAGAGAAATTGCCGTTTACCGGGGCAATAATGATGAACGCAAAAAAATAATTTCTACAGCAACTATATTTCTATTTTTGTTCAGCGTTTTTGGCGCAATCCTCATTTCCGTCTTTACGCCAAATATTATTTCGCTTTTGAATATTACAGCATCCAATCATACTGATGTTCAAAACTCTATTCGTGTCCTCGTCTGGACAATACCTGCTTTCCTGCTTAACCAATTATGGATGTCCATACTTGAGGGCGATGAACGTTTCGCAATATTAAATATACAGAGAAGTTTCGGTAGTTCTATTATCGCAGGCTTACCGGCCTTGTTTGTATTGTTTTCTCCATCCCTGTTTTCTGCAATACTTGGCTTAGCCGTGGGCAGACTATTGTCATTAATCATTGCATTCGTGATTGTCAGAAATGAAATCATTAATGCCGGTTTTATTTTTTACAGAGAAACGTTCCGACGAATGATTTTCTTCGGAGGCTGGATCACTGTTAGCAACATCATTAGCCCTGTGATGGTATACTTTGATCGGTTCGTTATCTCAGGCTCATTAGGTGCTGATAAAGTCGGTTATTATACCGCCCCGTCTGAAATCGTATCGCGTTTAGGTCTTCTTCCCGGTGCGCTTTCGAGAGCTGTTTTCCCTAAACTCAGCGCAGCAAAAACCTATGATGAGTTAAAGAAAAATATCAGATTCGCCTATCTGATAATGGGGCTTGGGTGTTTACCCTTAGTCGTCATCCTGATTTTCCTGGCAAAACTGATTATGCAGCTATGGCTTGGCGAACAGTATGCCATCCATTCACAGGCTATTTTCCAGATTTTATTAGTGGGCTTTTTCTTTAACTCTATCGCCCAAATCCCTTTTACCGTCATACAGTCTCTGGGAAAAGCGAAATATACCGCCTTTTTACACTGCATTGAGGTCATACCTTATCTGGCCCTGCTGTATTTTCTTGTTAACTCTTATGGCGTACTTGGCGCTGCGTATGCATGGACTATTCGGGTATTTGTGGATTGCGTTTTACTCATTATCGTTTCCCGGGAATGTATAACGAAACATAGAGGGAAAATATGAGTTACGAAGTTATTCTTGCGACTTACAATGGTGAGCGCTATGTTCGCGAGCAAGTCGAAAGTATTCTTGCTCAGTCAGTTAAGCCATCCCGAATCATCATACGAGATGATGGATCAACGGATGATACCCTCACTGTTCTTCAAGCCTTAAAAGCAGAGTCGCAAATTGATATTGATATCATTCATGATGGACTCAATTTAGGCTATATCAAAAACTTTGAGAAACTTACTGAGCATGTTACCTCTGACTTTGTATTCTTTTCAGATCAGGATGATATTTGGGTAGAAAACAAAGCAGAAACATTACTGGCGGTTTTTTCAAATCAAAGTCATGCCAACGTTGTTTTTTCTGATGCCTGGCTGATAAACAATACTATGGAGAGGTTGGGGACGCTCTGGCAGCACGTGAATTTCACGCCAGCCAACGGCGATATAAGGTTAGACAAAATTCTCATCAATAATGTCGTGACGGGTGCCACTATGGCTGTACGTAAAGGCTTTCTTGATACCGTTATGCCGTTCCCGGCAAAAATTCCGCATGACTATTGGCTCGCCAGCAATGCATGTGCTCTGGGATCGTTGGTCCCCGTCGAAGACAAATTGATTCTGTACAGGCAGCATGAAAATAATCAAATTGGTGCAAAAAAAAGTACTTTTGCCGGTAAATTGAAAGCTGCGTTTGATAGTAAAAAAAGAAATAAACGAATCGCCCATTATCGGGAAATCTATGATTTAGTTCATGCGATCCGTAAATCACAGCAGACTTCACAAATTAATCAAACGTCTGAAAGCATCCTTAACTATCTGGATTGTGTTAATACTGTTTATCGTGGCGGAATATTTGATGGTGGAAAAAGGAAAAACCTGCTGTCAGCAGTATTCAATTCCAGTTATACGAAATACTCAACTAAAAAATCAATCATTAGGGATTTGCTTGATGGATTATTCATTAGATTGAATTTTTCATAATGCTATGTTGAGCTCAGGATGCTATTTGAGAAAATTTAAATGAATAATACAAAAGAAATTTGCGCCATTATAGTAGCCTATAACCCGGTACTCTCTGATTTAACACAAACCATAACATCATTGAAAATCCAGGGATGTGATGTTGTAGTCGTGGATAACAGCCCTTCTGAAACTGAAGAGTTGAAAGGAACAGGGATCGAGTACCGCTGGTTGAAAGGTAATAAGGGAATCGCCTTAGCGCAGAACATCGGTATTGAGTATTGTATTGAAAGTGGATATGAAAATGTTATTTTCTTTGATCAGGATAGCAAAATTCCTGATACTTTCATCACAAACATGCTTCAGTTTTCCGCAGAAAATAATGCGCTGATAGCAGCACCCGTTTTTTATGACGAGGCTCGCGGCTTTGAATATGCCATAACGCACATAAAAAAGAATGGCTTTCGTGAAAAACTTTATTCTCGTGGCGAGAAAAAGACCTTCACTTCATCGGTAGTTATTTCATCGGGCTCACTGGTTAAAACCGCTCTCTTCGACCAGGTTGGCATGATGGATGCCTCATTATTTATCGATTATGTTGATACCGAGTGGTGTCTTCGCTGTTTCGATAAAGACCATCTGGTATATATAAATCCGAATGCAGTCATGATTCATTCTATTGGAAACTCATCTTTTTCAGTGTTTGGCTTTACTGTACCTGTCCACTCGGCTGCAAGACGATATTACCGTGTAAGAAATGCATTTCGTTTGCTACGCTATCCTCATGTGCCTAAATTGCTGGCACTTCGCGAAATTACATTTTGTGTAGTGCACAGTGTCATTCTCATTTTTCATGAAAATGACAAGAAAAACTACTTCAAATCCTTTGTCTCTGGCGTTTGGGATGGTATCCGAAATGTAGCAGGTGAGAATCCTCGCACGTCTAATACAGCACATAAGTAATTTTGAGATTTTATAATGAATAAAGTGGCAGTTTTACTTGCGGTTTATAATGGCCGGAACTGGATTGATGAACAATTAGAGTCTATCTTAGCGCAAACTGAAGTTAACGTTGATGTGTTTATCAGTATAGATCTTTCAAGCGATGGTTCGTGGGAATATCTGACAGAGAAATACACTCATTTCAAGAATGTTCATTTTTTGCCCTACGGTGATAAATATGGTTCTGCCGGAAAGAACTTTTACCGCCTGGTAATGGATGTGAATTTTGACGGCTATGATTATATCTCTTTCGCCGATCAGGACGATATCTGGTATGCAGATAAACTCCAGCGCGCAATTGAAACCATTGCGAGTAAACATGTTGACGCCTATTCAAGTAATGTCCTTGCTTTCTGGGAAGATGGCAGGACATGTCTGATCGACAAAGCGCAACCCCAGGCTGCATTTGACTATTACTTTGAAGCAGCAGGCCCGGGCTGTACGTATGTTTTTACCAATAAATTAGGAACCGCATTTCGTGAGTTCCTGTTATCAAATGAATTAGCCCAGGATGTATCTTTGCATGACTGGTTGATTTATGCCTACGCGCGTTCACACAACTATACCTGGTATATTGATTCAGTCCCCGGAATGAAGTATCGCCAGCATTCTTCAAATCAGGTCGGCGCCAACATATCATTTAAAATGTGGGTGAAAAGGGTGAAGTTGGTCAATTCAGGTTGGTACCGAACTGAAGTCTATAAATTAAAAAGTCTGTTTGTAACCAACTTTAGCCCGATTAAGCGCATAACAAATGCGCGTAATTACAGCAATAACATTATGCTCATGCCTTTTGTGTCTAAATTGAGACGACGTGGTCGGGATAAAATCATTTTACGTATGCTTTTGCTGCTCAACTTCTTTTGAATAATTGTAAATTAAACTCATGATAATTTTTGAGAAAAAACGATGAATAAGTTAAACAGGATTTTTATCCTGCTTCTCACCATGGAAATTGTCTTTGGCGGCGGCGGTAGATTGTTAGACCCTCTTGGTGTACCGCCGTTGCGTTATGTCTTCTTCGGTTTGGCGATCGTACTGTTTATTTTAAACGCAATTACATTAACTGCCAGATCAAACAGTAAAACGCTGCTAACCATATTTGCAATAATTGCTCTTCCGGTCTACGGTTGTCTTGCGGGAGCGATTAACGGAAATGATGTGTCTGAAATGGCCTTTGATTTTCAGCCTTACATCTACATGTTAATACTGTTATATCTTTGTACATTAAATGAGTCGTTGACAGAATACTCGTTAGCCATATTTGTTAAAGTAGTAAAGTTTTTTTGCGTTATCGCCTCTTCGATTTACATCCTTTATATTGTTATGCTAAAGGGCGGACTACTCAATTCCGTCGCTATTTACAACGCTCTTTCACTGACATCAGAATTTTTCTTCAGGCCGAGTGGCGCCTTTTTTGCAAAATCATTTTTCTTCCTCGGCATCGGTGCGATTTTCTTCTTTATCGAAAAACGATATCTTTTCTTTATCCTTACCGTTATTGCACTATTTTTAACTGAAACCCGAGGCGTATTCCTGTTTGCTGGGATCGCGATGATGATCGCAAGTTTCAGAATCAACGGCGCAATGAAAAATCTAATTTATATTGCGTTAGCCGTTGTGGCAGGGCTGGGTTTGATGGTTATCGTTGGCGGACGGGCAGGCGACTCTGACTCCGTACGACTTCAGGACTTCACCTATATAATGAACTCGATGAATGGTCTGGTTTCAGTCTTCGGCCATGGTTTTGGCGCGCAGATTCTGGACAGAGGAAGAATTGAAGTTGTTCCACTGGAACTCTTTTATAAAACAGGAGCGTTAGGCGTGATTTTATCTGTGCTCCCTATTTTTATATTGTCGATAGGGACTATTTTGAAATCATTTACCCTCCGCAAGCTACAGATCGTTTGCGCGCTTATTTTTTCAGCAGGCGTTTCCATTACAAATCCCTTCCTTTATACCCCTATGGGGATATTCGTAATGGCAATGGCAATTAATTCAAATAAAAACACTTCTGCATAACTGCTCATTTAACATGCTGATTTTGTGCTTGTAGCCAAAGTGGCTGTAATCACTCTTATCGCTAATTTTTATTTGTTAAAAAAAAGATGATTTTGTTATTGTGATTCGCGATGTAGAATTGTCTTAAACACACCTGACAGGAGTATGTAATGTCCAAACAACAGATCGGCGTTGTCGGTATGGCAGTGATGGGGCGCAACCTGGCGCTGAACATCGAAAGCCGTGGTTATACCGTCTCCGTTTTCAACCGCTCCCGTGATAAAACTGAAGAAGTGATTGCCGAGAATCCAGGCAAAAAACTCGTTCCTTTCTATACGGTTCAGGAGTTTGTTGAATCCCTGGAAACGCCTCGTCGTATCCTGTTAATGGTGAAAGCAGGCGCCGGCACCGATGCTGCCATCGACTCTCTGAAGCCGTACCTGGAAAAAGGCGACATCATCATTGATGGCGGCAACACCTTCTTCCACGACACCATCCGTCGTAACCGCGAACTTTCTGCTGAAGGCTTCAACTTCATCGGTACCGGCGTGTCCGGTGGTGAAGAGGGCGCGCTGAAGGGGCCATCTATTATGCCTGGCGGTCAGAAAGACGCTTATGAGCTGGTTGCGCCTATCCTGACCAAAATTGCTGCCGTTGCTGAAGACGGTGAGCCGTGCGTGACCTATATCGGTCCAGACGGTGCGGGTCACTATGTGAAGATGGTTCATAACGGTATCGAATACGGTGATATGCAGCTGATCGCAGAGGCCTATTCTCTGCTGAAAGGCGGCCTGAACCTCACTAACGAAGAGCTGGCGCAGACCTTCACCGACTGGAACAACGGTGAGTTGAGCAGCTACCTGATCGACATCACCAAAGACATCTTCACCAAGAAAGATGAAGACGGTAAATATCTGGTCGATGTGATCCTTGATGAAGCGGCAAACAAAGGTACCGGTAAATGGACCAGCCAGAGCTCCCTGGATCTGGGCGAGCCACTGTCACTGATCACTGAATCCGTCTTCGCGCGTTATATCTCTTCCCTGAAAGAGCAGCGTGTGGCGGCTTCTAAAGTGCTGACCGGACCGCAGCCGAAAGTGGCAGGTGATAAAGCTGAATTCATCGAGAAAGTGCGCCGTGCGCTGTATCTGGGCAAAATCGTCTCTTACGCTCAGGGCTTCTCACAGCTGCGCGCTGCGTCTGACGAGAACAACTGGGACCTGAACTACGGCGAGATCGCGAAGATCTTCCGTGCCGGTTGCATCATCCGTGCTCAGTTCCTGCAGAAAATCACCGATGCTTACGCTGAAAACGCAGACATCGCTAACCTGCTGCTGGCTCCGTACTTCAAGCAAATCGCTGACGATTACCAGCAGGCGCTGCGTGACGTCGTGGCTTATGCGGTACAGAACGGTATTCCGGTTCCAACCTTCTCCGCAGCCGTTGCTTATTACGACAGCTACCGTGCGGCCGTACTGCCTGCCAATCTGATCCAGGCGCAGCGTGACTACTTCGGCGCGCACACCTATAAGCGTACTGATAAAGAAGGTGTGTTCCACACTGAGTGGCTGGATTAATCTGATTTAACTCAGTCATGTAGCGAAGCCCGGTGAACATCACCGGGCTTTTTTTATGCGTAATCCCCTGCATTACCTCGCCTGATTCATCCGACAGGTTATACTGCAGCATAAATCACTGTAATCACGCCTTTCTGCAGCCAGCCATTCGCCTTGACATCAACTCAGCATACGAGGTAAAAACCCCAAAAGTTGCTTATTGCGGTGGGGCGGTCGTCGCTCCCGGACACTCAATCTAAAGAAGTTAACTCAATGAAAATAACAATCTCCGGAACAGGTTATGTGGGTCTCTCCAACGGGATCCTGATTGCACAGCACCACGAAGTGGTCGCACTGGATATCGTGCAGGCCAAGGTTGATATGCTTAACCAGAAGATCTCCCCAATTGTAGATAAAGAGATCCAGGATTACCTGAGCAACAAGCCACTGAACTTCCGCGCCACGACGGACAAAGTTGATGCCTACAGTGGTGCGGATTTTGTCATCATTGCGACGCCAACTGATTACGATCCTAAAACCAACTACTTCAATACTTCCAGTGTAGAAGCGGTGATCAAAGACGTAACGGCGATTAACCCAAATGCCGTGATGATCATCAAATCAACCATTCCTGTTGGCTTCACTCAGTCGATCAAAGAAGAGCTGGGTATCGATAATGTCATTTTCTCACCAGAATTTTTGCGTGAGGGCAGGGCATTGTACGATAACCTGCACCCATCCCGTATCGTCATTGGTGAGCGCTCAGAGCGTGCGGAACGCTTTGCTGCGCTGCTGCAGGAAGGCGCTATCAAACAGAACATTGATGTGCTGTTTACCGATGCGACGGAAGCGGAAGCCATCAAACTCTTTGCTAACACCTATCTGGCAATGCGTGTCGCCTACTTTAACGAACTGGACAGCTATGCAGAGAGCCTGGGGCTGAACACTCGTCAGATCATCGAAGGCGTCTGCCTCGATCCGCGTATCGGTAATCACTATAACAACCCATCCTTCGGTTATGGTGGCTATTGCCTGCCGAAAGACACCAAGCAGCTGTTGGCAAACTATCAGGCGGTACCGAATAACTTAATCTCTGCGATTGTAGATGCGAACCGCACGCGTAAAGACTTTATCTCCGACTCCATTCTGGCGCGTCAGCCGAAAGTAGTGGGCGTGTACCGTCTGATCATGAAGAGCGGCTCGGATAACTTCCGTGCGTCCTCCATTCAGGGGATTATGAAGCGTATTAAGGCGAAGGGCGTCCAGGTTATTATTTATGAACCGGTGATGAAGGAAGATGAATTCTTCCATTCACGTGTGGTTCGCGATCTGGATGCCTTCAAAAAAGAAGCGGATGTGATTATCTCCAACCGGATGGCGGAAGAGTTGTCTGACGTGGCGGATAAGGTCTATACCCGCGATCTGTTTGGCAGCGACTGATTATGCTGTAAAAGAAAAAAGCCCGGCGATAATGCCGGGCTTTTTTTTAAACCTTATAGAAGTCGCGATACCAGTCAACGAAGTTCTTCACGCCGTCTTTCACCGATGTCTGCGGCTTAAAGCCGATGACCTCATACAGCGCAGTCGTATCCGCACTGGTCTCCAGGACGTCGCCTGGCTGGATCGGCATCAGATTTTTGTCCGCTTCGATGCCTAAGGCCTCTTCCAGCGCCGTGATGTAGTCCATCAGCTCAACGGGTGAGCTGTTACCGATGTTATAGACGCGATAAGGCGCTGAACTGGTGGCCGGGGAACCTGACTCCACCGTCCACTGGCTGTCAGCCTGTGGGATCACATCCTGCAGGCGAACAATTGCCTCGGCGATATCATCGATGTAGGTGAAGTCGCGCTTCATTTTACCGAAGTTATAAACATCGATGCTCTTGCCTTCAACCATGGCTTTGGTGAATTTAAACAGCGCCATATCCGGACGGCCCCACGGACCGTATACGGTAAAGAAGCGCAGGCCGGTGGTCGGCAGGCCGTACAGATGGGAGTAGGTGTGCGACATCAGCTCGTTGGCTTTTTTGGTCGCGGCGTAGAGCGATACCGGGTGGTCTACGGAATCATCGGTCGAGAAAGGCATTTTACGGTTCAGGCCGTAAACCGAACTTGAAGAGGCGTACAGCAGGTGCTGCACCTTATTGTGGCGACAGCCTTCCAGCACGTTCAGATGACCAACCAGGTTGGCTTCTGCGTAAGCGTGAGGATTATCCAGGGAGTAGCGCACGCCTGCCTGGGCGGCGAGATGAATGACGCGATCGAATTTTTCATCGGCGAAGAGCGTGGCCATGCCTTCACGGTCAGCCAGATCGAGCTTATGGAAGGTAAAGTTCGCGGATGTCAAAAGATCAAGACGCGCCTGCTTCAGGTTCACATCGTAATAGTCATTGAGGTTGTCGATACCTACAACCTGATGCCCGGCATCCAGGAGCCGCTTGCTGACATGTGCGCCGATAAAGCCCGCTGCGCCAGTGACCAGAAATTTCATAACTGTCCTCATCTGTTACTTATCATGTCCGGTGCGTTAAGTACCGGATTTGGGGTATGATAACGCGATGCGCAGGGTTACCAAACATCATATTTTCGATATCGCTCATCGGATTCCTATAGATAATCCGAAAACAATCGATAAACTATATCTCAAACTTTATTCTTTGCGCTTATTTGCATTCTAAGGACTATATGACTCACAACAACAATAACGTGGTCACGCGAAGCAGTGACCCTGAGCAGATTGATTTGATTGATCTTGTTGTCCAGCTGTGGCGGGGAAAATGGATCGTTGCTGCGTTTATCGCCCTCGCACTGATTCTTGCTGGAGTGTACCTGGCTTTTGCCAAAGAGAAGTGGACGTCTACCGCAATTATTACCCAGCCCGATGCAGCCCAGATTGGTGGTTATAGCAACGCGCTGAACATTCTCTACGGTGCTAATGCGCCGAAATTAACGGATATTCAGGAGAGCGTGATTACCCGTTATAACGCCTCTTTCTCCGCATTGTCCCAGACGCTGGAAAACCAGGACATTCCTGAAAAGCTGATCATTGAACAATCAGTGAAAGGCCAGCCTTTGCCGTTGAGCATCAGCTACGTAAATGGTTCGGCTGAAGCGGCGCAAAAGCAGGTGGCGAAATACATTCAGCAGGTAGATGAGCAAATTCAAAAAGAGCTTGAAGTTGATCTCAACGACAACATCAAGCAGCAGGTTCTGACCCTGAAGGACGTTCTGGGTAACCAGGAGACCATTGCTCAGGAGCAGAAAGACCTGCGTATCAGACAGATTACCGAAGCGCTGAAGTACGCCGAGGCGGCAAACATTACGACGCCTAAAATTCAGCAGACCCAGGATGTAACGCAGGAGACGATGTTCCTCTTAGGGACCGAAGCGTTGCAATCCATGATTGCCCACGAGTCTTCGCGTCCTCTGACGCTGTCCGATAGCTACTACCAGAATAAACAGAAGCTGCTGGATATTCAGAAGCTGAAAATCGATCCGACCTCTATCCATGCCTATCGCTACGTGATGAAGCCAGATCTGCCGATCCGCCGTGACAGCCCGAAACGTTCAATCGTGCTGATCCTCGCGGTACTGCTCGGCGGCATCATCGGCTCCGGTGTGGTGTTAGGCCGCAACGCGCTGCGTAACTACAACGCCAAAGCCTGATACAGGTTCAACCGCTGAAAAAAAACCGGGTTTCCCCGGTTTTTTTATTTATGCCGTTGGCGCAGATTCTCAATCACCGTTGTTAAATCGAGATCCTGATCCTGCAGCAGCACCAGCAGGTGATACATCAGGTCAGAGGCTTCATTCGTCAGCTCGGCCCGGTCGTTCACGGTGGCGGCCAGGGCTGTCTCAACACCTTCCTCACCGACCTTCTGCGCGATGCGCTTGGTGCCGCTGGCATAGAGCTTCGCAGTGTAGGAGCTCTGCGGGTCAGCGGTTTTGCGTTCCGCCAGCAGTTGCTCCAGCTGATACAGGAACAGCCACTGGTGGCTGGCGTCGCCAAAGCAGCTGCTGGTACCGAGATGGCAGGTTGGTCCGATAGGGTTAACCAGCACCAGCAGGGTATCGTTATCGCAGTCCGGGGTGATGCTCACCACATTCAGAAAATGGCCGGAGGTCTCGCCTTTGGTCCACAGACGCTGTTTGGTGCGTGAGAAGAAGGTCACTTTGCCGCTGTCGAGGGTCTTCGCCAGGGCGTCCTGATTCATATAGCCCAGCATCAGCACTTCACCGGACACCGCGTGCTGCACCACCACCGGCATCAGGCCGTCGGTTTTTTCCCAGTCCAGCTGCGCACGTTGTTGCTCTGTTAACATACCCTGATCTCCACGCCCTGATTCGCCAGGAACGTTTTTAACTCACCAATATTAATAATTTGCTTGTGGAACACCGAGGCCGCCAGCGCGCCGTCAACGTCGGCATCGCGGAAGGCTTCCAGGAAGTGCTCCATTGTGCCTGCGCCACCCGAGGCAATCAGCGGCACGTGGCATACTTCGCGCACTTTTTTCAGCTGCGCCAGGTCATAGCCGTTACGCACGCCGTCCTGGTTCATCATGTTCAGCACGATCTCTCCCGCACCGCGCTTCTGCACTTCCTGCACCCAGTCCAGCGTCTCCCATTGGGTCACGCGGGTGCGGCTCTCGTCGCCGGTATACTGATTGACGTGATACTTGCCGGTAGCCTCGTCAAACCAGGTATCGATCCCGACCACAATGCACTGCACGCCGAAGCGGTCCGCCAGGCGGGTGATCAGCTCGGGGTCGGCCAGGGCAGGGGAGTTAATGGAGATCTTATCCGCGCCGAAGGAGAGAATTTTGGCTGCATCTTCCGCCGATTTAATCCCGCCCGCCACGCAGAAAGGAATGTCGATCACTTCCGCGACGCGCGCGACCCAGCTTTTATCCACCACGCGTCCATCGCTGGAAGCGGTGATGTCATAGAAGACCAGTTCGTCAGCCCCTTCTTCCGCATAGCGTTTAGCCAGGGGAACGATATCACCGATGATTTCGTGGTTGCGGAACTGCACGCCTTTCACGACCTGACCATCACGCACGTCGAGACAAGGAATTATCCGTTTTGCCAGCATTGAATCGCCTCCGTCACAGTAAATTTTTCTTCCAGCAGGGCGCGACCAACGATAACCCCACGAACGCCCGTACCACGCAGGGCCGCGATATCATTTAAATCACCAATGCCGCCTGAGGACTGGAACGCCACCTGCGGATAACGGGCGCAAACCTCTTCGTACAGCGACACGTTAGAGCCCGCCAGCGTGCCGTCACGGGATATATCGGTGCAGAGGACATGCTTCAGCCCCTCCGGCAGATAGAGATCCACCAGTGCTTCCAGCGTCACGCCGGAGTTCTCCTGCCAGCCGCTGACCGCAACCTGTTTTTGTCCCTGGTCATCGATACGCACGTCCAGCGCCAGCACCAGCGCGTCGGCACCGAAGCGTCTGAACCAGCCTTTTACCGTCTCCGGATCTTTTACTGCCGTAGAGCCTACCACCACGCGCGCCACGCCCGCGTCGAGCAGCGCCGCCACGTCCTCTTCTGTACGCACGCCGCCGCCAACCTGGACCGGGACGTTCACGCCCGCGACCAGTTTTTTCAGCAATGGGATCTGCCGTCTGGCAGGATCTTTCGCGCCGGTCAGGTCAACCAGGTGCAGCACTTCTGCACCCTGAGCGGCATAGTCCTGCAGCCGTGGCAGCGGATCGTTGCCATAGTCGCGTTGCTGGCCGTAGTCGCCCTGGTGAAGACGGACAACCGTGCCGTCGATTAAATCTAAAGCGGGAATAATCATTACATCTCCAGGAAGTTTTTCAGCAGCTGCGCCCCTGCGGCACCGGAACGCTCCGGGTGGAACTGCACGCCGTAGAAGTTATCTTTCTGCACTGCGGCGGTGAAAGGTTCACCGTAGTGGCACTGGGCGATGGTGTGGGCGTTAACCGGCATCGCATAGCTGTGCACGAAATAGAAGTACGCCCCGTCCTCGATCCCGCGGAACAGGCGATCGCCCGCCTTCGGGTAGACGCGGTTCCAGCCCATGTGCGGCAGCGGCAGACCGTGATCGGTCATCTTTGGCACGTCTTCATCAATAATGCCCAGCAGATCCACGCCGTTAGACTCTTCACTGCGACGGCCCAGCAGCTGCATCCCCAGACAAATCCCCAGCACCGGCTGGGTACAGGCTTTAATCAGTTCGACCAGCTCACGCTGGTGGATCTGATCCATCGCCGCCTGCGCCGTACCGACGCCCGGTAAAAAGAGTTTGCTGGCGCGCAGGACCACATCCGGATCGCGGCTGACCAGCGGGTCGTAGCCGTGACGGGCGATGGCGGATTTTACAGAGTTAAGGTTGGCGCAGCCGGTATCGAGGATCACCACGTTCATTACAGCACTCCTTTCGACGACGGCAGGGTATCGCCTTCCACGCGAATGGCCTGGCGCAGGGTGCGGCCAAAGGCCTTAAACAGGCTCTCCACGCGGTGGTGATCGTTCTTGCCTTTGGTTTTCAGGTGCAGCGTCAGGCCCATGGTATAGGAGAGGGAGCGGAAGAAGTGCTCAACCATCTCGGTGCTGAGGTCGCCCACGCGCTGGTAGGTAAAGTCGGCTTTGTATTCGAGGTGCGGACGGCCAGAGATATCCAGCGCGCAGCGGGCCAGGCACTCGTCCATCGGCAGCACAAAGCCAAAGCGGTTGATCCCGCGCTTGTCGCCCAGCGCCAGCTTCAGCGCTTCGCCCAGCGCCAGGCCGGTATCTTCCACGGTGTGGTGATCGTCAATGTAGAGATCGCCTTTTACGCCGATCTCCATGCGGAATCCGCCGTGGGTGGCGATCTGATCCAGCATATGATCGAAGAAGCCGACGCCGGTGTGGATCTTGCTGCCGCCTTCGCGATCCAGCCACACCTTCACGTCAATCTGCGTCTCTTTGGTGTTGCGCTCAACGTGGGAGAAACGGTCGCGTCTGGTCAGCTGCTCGCCAATCATCGCCCAGTTGAGGGTATCGCGGTTGTAGCGCAGGCCCGCGATGCCCATGTTGGTGGCCAGCTCAATGTCGGTGGCGCGATCGCCAATCACGTAGCTGTTGGCTTTATCCAGCGCCGCTTCGGCGAGGTACTGCTCAACCAGCTTCACCTTCGGCTTACGGCAGTCGCAGTTGTCTGCGGGTAAGTGCGGGCAGATCAGCACTTCATCAAACGCCACGCCCTGTGAAGAGAGGATCTGCATCATCAGATCGTGCGGACCGTCAAAATCGGCCTGGGGGAAGCTGTCGGTGCCCAGACCGTCCTGATTGGTGATCATCACCAGCTTAAAACCGGCCTTCTGCAGCTTAAGCAGCACAGGAATAACGTCGGCTTCAAACGCCAGCTTGTCGAAACGATCGACCTGAAAATCCGTGGGTGGTTCTGAAATGATGGTGCCGTCACGATCGATAAAGAGGTACTTCTGGCTCATACTTTCTCCGCATTCAGGGCGTCGATAACGCGCTGGCTCTCTTCCCGGGTGCCCACGGAGATACGTAAGCAGCCACTCAAAGAGGGTTGTTTGTTCTGGTCTCTAAGGATAATGCCCTGATCCCACAAAGATTTAAATACTGCACTCGAGGCGGTGAAGCGCGCCAGAATATAGTTGGTATCTGACTCGAAAACCTGCTCAACGCAGGCGATGTTTTTCAGCGCGCTGACGAGATACTCGCGCTCGGCAACGATCTGCGCCACCCGAGCGCGCATGGCGGTAATTCCCGCTGGCGCAAGGGCCTGAGCAGCGATATCCGCCACCGGGGTCGAGAGCGGATAGGGCGCAATCACCTTCATCAGCAGATCGATCACCTCTTTATTCGCCAGCGTAAAGCCGCAGCGCAGCCCGGCAAGGGCAAAGGCTTTTGACAGGGTACGCAGGATCACCAGGTGCGGATACTCAGCCAGCCACCCGGCCAGCGTCGCCTGCGGGCAGAACTCAATATAGGCTTCATCGGCGACCACCAGGGCTTTGCCGCGGGTCATCTCCAGCAGGGCGCGAATGTCCTGGGGGTTAATCAGCTGGCCGGTGGGGTTGTTCGGGCTGCAGACAAACACCACCTTCACGCCGTCGAGATTATTGGCGATACCCTGCAAATCGAGCTGCCAGTTTTCAAGAGAGGGCACCTTGCGCAGCTCAACGTTGAAGGTTTCGGCGCTCACGGTGTACATCCCGTAGGTCGGCGGGCAGTAGAGCACCGCGTCCTGGCCCGGCTCGCAGAAGGCACGGATCAGCAGTTCGATACCCTCATCTGCGCCGCGACTTACCAGCACCTGCTCCGGTTGCACGCCAGCATAGGCGGCGTAGTTTTCGATCACCGCTTTCGGCTGGCACTCCGGGTAGCGGTTCAGTGTCTGCTGGGTCAGCTCAAAGGCGACAGGCGTCGGAAATTCATTGGCGTTCAGCCAGACATCGCCATTGCCCCCCAGGCGGCGGGCAGACTGATACGGGGTCAGGGCGCGAACGTTCTCGCGGGCTAACTCTTCAATATTCATGCTTGCTCCTTCAGGGCGGCAACGCGCAGCGTCACGGCATTTTTGTGGGCGGTGAGACGTTCGGCGGCGGCCAGCGTTTCAATGGTGGCCGCCAGGCTGGCAAAGCCCTCGCGGGAGAGTTCCTGCACGGTCATGCGCTTCTGGAAATCCGCCAGTCCCAGGCTGGAGCAGGTCGCGGTATAACCGTAAGTAGGCAGCACGTGGTTGGTGCCGGAGGCGTAATCCCCTGCGGATTCCGGGGACCAGTCGCCGAGGAATACCGAACCGGCGCTGGTGATGCTGTCGACCAGTTCACGGGCGTTGCGGGTCTGAATGATCAGGTGCTCCGGGCCATACAGGTTAGAAATGGCGATGCACTGGTCAAGATCCCGGGCCACAATCAGGCGGCTGGCAGAGAGCGCCTGACGGGCAGTTTCTGCGCGGGGCAGATCCGCGAGCTGGCGTTCCACGGCTTCGCCGACCCGTTTTGCCATATCCGCATCCGGCGTCAGCAGGATCACCTGTGAATCCGGGCCATGCTCGGCCTGAGAGAGCAGGTCAGAGGCCACGAAATCCGGCGTTGCACCGCTGTCGGCGATGACCAGCACTTCCGACGGACCGGCCGGCATGTCGATGGCCGCACCGTCCAGCCGCTGGCTGACCTGGCGCTTGGCTTCGGTGACGAAGGCGTTGCCCGGGCCAAAAATTTTATCCACGCGCGGAACGGATTCGGTACCCAGCGCCAGCGCCGCGATGGCCTGTGCCCCGCCAACCTTGTAGACCTCCTGCACGCCGCACAGCTGAGCGGCATACAGAATCTCATCGGCAATCGGCGGCGGCGAGCAGAGCACCACTTTCCGACAGCCGGCGATACGGGCAGGCGTCGCCAGCATCAACACGGTAGAGAAGAGCGGGGCGGAGCCACCCGGAATATACAAGCCCACCGAGTCGACCGGACGGGTCACCTGCTGGCAGCGTACGCCGGGCAGCGTTTCCACGTCGACGGCGGGCAGTTGCTGGGCGGTGTGGAAGGTATCAATGTTCTGCACCGCAACGGCCATCGCCTGCTTTAATTCATCGCTCAGACGTGCCGCAGCCAGGGCGATCTCCTGCTCGCTCACCTTCAGCGCGCCAACCTCGGTTTTGTCGAATTTCGCGCTGTACTCCCGCAGGGCATCGTCGCCGCGGGCTTTTACATTGTCCAGGATCTCCGCCACGGTGCGGGTGATGCTCTCCGAGGCGGAAATAGCCGGGCGCATCAGCAGCGCGCGTTGTTGCTCTGCGTCGCAGGTGTTCCAGTCGATGAGGGTATTAAAGCTCATATCATTTTCCTTTTACCGGATGCGCATTGCTTATCCGGCCTACTAGACCCGTAGGCCCGGTAAGCGTCAGCGCCACCGGGCAGCAAAAGTGGAATTACTCCATCATCTTCTCGATCGGCAGCACCAGGATAGAGCTGGCGCCCAGCGCTTTCAGTTTTTCCATGGTTTCCCAGAACAGGGTTTCGCTGCTGACCATATGCATCGCCACACGCTGCTGATCCCCTGCCAGCGGCAGAATGGTTGGGCGTTCGGCGCCCGGCAGCAGGGCAATCACTTCATCCAGACGTTCGGTTGGCGCGTGCATCATGATGTACTTGGATTCGCGCGCCTGGATCACGCCCTGGATACGGGTCAGCAGGCGGTCAATCAGCTGCTGTTTGGCTTCCGGCATGTCGCCGTCGCGCTGGATCAGGCAGGCCTTGGAGCGGTAAATCACCTCCACTTCGCGCAGGCCGTTAGCTTCCAGCGTTGCGCCGGTGGAGACCAGATCGCAAATCGCGTCAGCCAGACCGGCACGCGGCGCGACTTCAACAGAACCATTCAGCAGGCAGGATTTAAACTGCACGCCTTTTTGATCGAGGTAACGCTTCAGCAGGTGAGGGTAGGAGGTGGCGATACGCTTACCGTTCAGCCCGGCCGGGCCGTCCCAGGCTTCGTCAGCCGGGGTGGCCAGCGACAGGCGGCAGCCGCCAAAGTCCAGACGACGCAGCGTGAAGTAACGCGGGTCTTCGCCCTGCGCGCGGCGGGTCAGGAGCTCTTCTTCCAGCACGTTTTCGCCGATGATGCCCAGATCCACCACGCCGTCCATGACCAGGCCCGGAATGTCGTCGTCACGCACGCGCAGAATATCAATCGGCATATTCTCTGCCAGCGCAATCAGGCGCTGGGTGTGCAGGTTGATTTTTATGCCGCAGCGCGCCAGCAGTTCGCGGGAATCGTCGCTAAGACGACCTGATTTCTGCATAGCTATGCGTAAACGTGAATTATCTAACATTGTCGGTTCCTCATGATCCTGTTGTAACTTGCCTGAATACGGTCCAAAAAAAAGCCCCCGGAAGATGATCTTCCGGGGGCTTTTTCTTGCGCTCATGCACCACTGGAAGATCTGAATGTCTTCCAGCACACATCGCCTGAAAGACTAGTCAGGATGATGGTGATGATGGTGGTGTTTAAATTGAACGCGTGTCATAAAATTCTCGATGAATGCTTATTCATATGATGTCGTTTAACCTAAACCACTTGCGCTACATAAAGCAAGGGCTTTTTTTTATCATTAAATGATTTCATATTGGCGCTATCAATTGTCAGTTCCGCGTGGCTGGCGTAGCCTTACAGCAGAGGCGTAAAAGTCAGGAGAAAACGCATGAAAAAGGTCGCAATTGTCGGTCTGGGATGGCTTGGAATGCCGCTGGCCATGTCGTTACAGGCGCGGGGCTGGCACGTTACCGGCAGTAAAACCACCGCAGATGGCGTCGAAGCGGCGCGAATGTGCGGCATTGAGAGCGTGGAGTTGCGCCTGGAGCCGGAACTGGTGTGCGACGCCGATGACCTGGATGCCCTGATGAATGTCGATGCGCTGGTCATTACCTTACCGGCGCGTCGCACAGGTCCGGGGGAAAACTATTACCTGCAGGCCGTGCAGGAAATTGTCGACAGCGCCCTGGCCCATCATATTCCGCGCATTATTTTCACCAGCTCAACCTCGGTATATGGCGATGTCGAAGGTGCCGTCAAAGAGAATATGCCGCGCCAGCCGGTAACGGCCAGCGGGCGTGTTTTAAAAGAGCTGGAGGACTGGCTGCATAATTTACCCGGCACACAGGTGGATATATTACGTCTGGCAGGGCTGGTAGGCCCGGGCCGTCATCCGGGACGTTTTTTTGCCGGAAAATCAGCGCCTGATGGACAGCATGGCGTCAATCTGGTCCATCTGGAGGATGTAATTAACGCGATTACTCTGCTATTGCAGGCTCCAAAGGGCGGGCACATCTATAATATATGTGCGCCCTCTCATCCAACACGCAGTACATTCTATCCGGTGATGGCCCGTCAGCTTGGTTTGGAGCCACCGCACTTCCACGATGCCCCCGGAGAGGGGAAGGGCAAATTGATTGATGGGAACCGCATCTGTCATGAACTGGGATTTGAGTATCTCTTTCCCGATCCGCTGGTTATGCCAATGGAGTAATGCCGCTGGCGGAGCGTAGGCGCACCACAAGGGGGTGAGCATGAAACCGCTGCTGGATGTCCTTATAATCCTTGATGCACTGGAAAAAGAGGGGAGCTTTGCTGCGGCGTCGGCGAAGCTCTTCAAAACGCCCTCCGCCCTCAGCTACACCGTCCATAAGCTAGAAAGCGACCTCAATATTCAGATCCTCGACCGTACCGGCCATCGGGCGCGGTTTACCCGCACCGGACAGATGCTGCTGGAAAAAGGACGGGAAGTGCTGCATTCCGTGCGTGAGCTGGAAAAACAGGCCGTTAAGCTGCATCAGGGCTGGGAAAACGAGCTGATTATCGGCGTAGACGACACTTTCCCTTTTTCACTGCTGGCGCCGTTAATTGAAGCCTTCTATCAGCATCACAGCGTCACCCGGCTTAAGTTTATCAACGGCGTGCTGGCGGGATCGTGGGAAGCGCTGGTGCAGGGGCGGGCGGATATCGTCGTTGGCGCGTTACATGAGCCGCCCCGGATCAGCGATTTTGGTTTTGCCTGTCTTGGACAACTGGAACAGGTATTCGTCATCGCGCCGCACCATCCTCTGGCCCAGGAGCCGGAGCCGGTTAACCGTCGGGTCATTAAAAGCTACCGCGCCATTGTGGTGGGCGATAACTCACTTCCAGATTGCACAGCCTCATCACAGCTGCTTGACGATCAGGAAGCCATCACCGTCTTCGATTTTAAAACCAAACTGGAACTGCAAATAAGCGGCCTGGGCTGCGGTTATCTGCCCCGTTATTTAGCTCAGCGCTTTATTGAGAGCGGGGCGTTAATTGAGAAGCAGGTGATGACGCAATCCAGCTATGATTCCGTATGGATCGGCTGGAATGAGCAGACCGCTGGGCTGGCGAGTGCATGGTGGCGGCAGGAAATTTTGGCAAATAGTGCTATTGCTGCGGTTTATGGGCAAAGCGAAGCCGATAAATCAAGCGATTAGTATGAATTTTTTGTTGCACGGGGCCTATGCACTCTTGCCTTTTCGTCCCAAACCAGGGCAAAATGCGCCGCTGCAAACATATAAATAATCGACGATATAAAAGGCGTCGGTTATTTTTTTTTGCATGTAAGAAAATCATTTAAATCCAAGAGGCCGGGCTTCGTACCGGATAGATATTTACTAAAATCCGACAGTTGTTGTCGCTGAGGAAGAAAGAAATGGGGCAATCATTCGCTTACGTGGCGGTATTCACCGTAAAGGAGAATAACTATGTCGCATAACGCAACTCCAAAAACCTCTCGCGTGGAATTACGTAAAACGCTTACGTTGATTCCGGTTGTTATGATGGGCCTTGCCTATATGCAGCCGATGACGCTGTTTGATACATTCGGTATTGTATCAGGCCTCACTGACGGTCACGTTGCAACGGCGTATGCCTTTGCGCTGGTCGCGATTCTCTTTACTGCGCTGAGCTACGGCAAGCTGGTTCGCCGCTTCCCGTCCGCAGGCTCTGCGTACACCTATGCTCAGAAATCCATTAGCCCGGCCGTTGGCTTTATGGTGGGCTGGTCATCCCTGCTGGACTACCTGTTCATGCCGATGATCAACATTCTGCTGGCAAAGATTTACTTCGAAGCGCTGGTGCCTTCCGTACCGTCGTGGATCTTCGTTGTGGCGCTGGTGGCCTTTATGACCATCTCTAACCTGCGCAGCATCAAGACCGTTGCTAACTTCAACACCCTGATCGTTATCCTGCAGATGGGTATCGTGGCGGTGATTGTCGGTCTGATCATCTACGGGGTTTCCCACGGTGAAGGTGCAGGTACGCTGGTAAGCTCACGTCCGTTCTGGTCTGAAGGCGCGCACGTTGTGCCGATGATCACCGGTGCGACAATCCTGTGCTTCTCGTTCCTGGGCTTTGACGGTATCTCTTCTCTGTCTGAAGAGACCAAAGACGCTGAGCGTGTGATCCCGCGTGCCATCTTCCTGACGGCGCTGCTGGGCGGCGTGATCTTTATTGGCGCGTCTTACTTCCTGCAGCTGTACTTCCCGGATATCTCTCGCTTCAAAGATCCGGACGCGTCACAGCCAGAAATTATGCTGTATGTTGCCGGTAAAACCTTCCAGTGGGGCGTGCTGATCTTCTCCAGCGTCACCGTTCTGGCATCCGGTATGGCGGCGCACGCAGGCGTTTCTCGTCTGATGTACGTGATGGGTCGCGATGGCGTGTTCCCGACTCGCTTCTTCGGTTATGTTCATCCGAAATGGCGTACCCCGGCATGGAACGTGCTGCTGGTCGGTGCGATTGCGCTGCTGGCCATCAACTTCGACCTGGTTACCGCGACTGCCCTGATTAACTTCGGTGCGCTGGTTGCCTTTACCTTTGTTAACCTCTCCGTGATCTCTCAGTTCTGGATCCGTGAGAAGCGCAACAAAACGCTGAAAGACCACTTCAACTATCTGGTACTGCCAGTCTGTGGCGCGCTGACCGTTGGCGCACTGTGGGTCAACCTGGAAGAGAGCTCCATGGTTCTGGGTCTGATCTGGGGTGGTATCGGCCTGATTTACCTGGCCTGCGTGACCAAAAGCTTCCGCAACCCGGTTCCTCAGTACGAAGACGTTGCATAACAAATCCTGAGCCCGGCAAGCGTAGCGCCGCCGGGCAAAGCAAAAAAAACCGGAGAACATCGCCTCCGGTTTTTTTATGCCCTGAACTTACACAATTTCCTGCACATACTGATACAGCGCCTTCAACAGCGCCTGCTTCTCCGCGTTGCCTTCATACTCACCGTAGAGCATCTCCAGCTCTTGCGCGTAAGCCTGCAAATACTCCGGCGTAAAGACGTTGCGGCGATGCTGTAACCAGCGCTCCTGCTCGGCCTCATCCAGCGTGCCGGGGAAATTACGGGCGCGGTAGTTAAACATCAGCTTCCTGATGCGCTCATCCACAAAGGTGATATCCAGCGCGGGCAGGTTGCGGGGATCGGTCTTTAACACGATGTTCATGGCATTGCGGTCCGCATCGCTGAAAAAGCCGTTGTAGAGCTGGGCATCGACGTTCTCTGAGGGGATGAACGGCTCTGCTTCGGCAAAAATCGCCACCGCTTTTTCGCGCACCTGCGGATTATCCCGGAGCAATTTCAGGTTAGCCAGGCAGCGCTGCCTGTCGATTCCCAGCCTCTCAGCATCTTCCGGGCGCAGGGTGTTGGCAGGCGCCAGCACCGGACACTTGTTAATATGCACCAGCTTCACCGGCACGGCGGCATCCTCGCCCAGCGCCTCTTTCGGCGTGTACAGCCGCTCACGAAGCTGGTCGCTGTCGAGGGTCAGAAGTGGGGAGATATCACCCGCCAGATCCACCATAATCACCGCGTTGCGGTTTTCCGGATGCCAGGCCAGAGGGGCGACCCAGCTGGTATTGCCGCGCCAGGCACCAAACATGCCGGAGATATGCATCAGCGGCTTCATCTGCGGTACGTCAATCAGGGTGGTTAATTTTTGCTTGCTGCGATGGCTGAGCAGGTACTCGAACAGCTTCGGCTGCCGGGTCTTCACCAGCTTCGCCATCGCAATGGTGGCATACACATCCGCCATGGCGTCGTGGGCGTTGCTGTGTTCAATGCCATTTGCGCGGGTCAGATGCTCCAGGCGGAAGCTGGGCAGTCCGTCGTCGTTCTCAGGCCAGTTGATCCCCTCCGGGCGCAGGGCGTAGCAGGCGCGCATTACGTCGAGCAGATCCCAGCGTGAATTACGGTTTTGCCAGCTCCAGGCATAGGGATCGTAGAAGTTACGGTAGAAGATATGGCGGGTCACTTCGTCATCGAAGCGCACGTTGTTGTAGCCCACTACGCAGGTGTTGGGCACGGTGAACAGGTCGTGAATACGACGGGCGAACTCTGCCTCATTCACCCCTTTCTCGCGGGCTTCCTGCGGCGTGATGCCGGTCACCATCACCGCGCCAGGCTGGGGTAAATAGTCATCGGCCGGTTTGCAGTAAAACACCTCCGGCTCGCCGATAACGTTGAAATCTTCATCGGTGCGGATTGCGGCAAACTGAGCGGGGCGATCCAGCGACGGGCTGGTGCCAAAGGTCTCGTAATCGTGAAATAAAAATGTAGGGCGCGCGGCGGAGTCAGACACCAGTAATACCATCCTGTTTATGAGTGACCTCACTATGGTAAACCATCCGGCCTGGCACGCCGAAGGAAATGCGCTGTAACCGTGCAAATTTGCGAAGCATCGTCCGGGAAAACTATGCGTACTGTCACATTTTTTTGCAATTAATCCAGGAATCAACCTGAAAAGTTCCGTAAAAAGGTCAACGATTTTAAACGACCTGAGGATACACCGTTGAAACGCCGTCTGTTTATTGCTGTTTCTTTACTCACTTTGAGCATTTCATCCGCGCTGGCTGCCGACCCAATTAACTATGCGCCGCAGCCGCCGGCTATCCAGGCGGGATCCTGGGTGCTGATGGACTATACGACGGGGCAAATTTTAACGGCGGGCAATGAACACCAGCAGCGCAATCCGGCGAGCCTGACCAAGCTGATGACGGGGTATGTGGTCGATCGCGCTATCGACAGCCACCGTATCACGCCGGAAGACATGGTCACCGTGGGGCAGGACGCCTGGGCAAAGGGCAATCCGGTCTTTGACGGCTCCTCGCTGATGTTCCTGAAAGCGGGCGAGCGCGTTTCCGTGCGCGACCTTAGCCGCGGCCTGATTGTTGACTCCGGCAACGACGCCTGCGTGGCGCTGGCCGACTATGTGGCGGGCGGGCAGCCGCAGTTCGTCACGATGATGAATGATTACGTCAAAAAGCTGAATCTGCGCGATACCCATTTTGAAACGGTCCACGGTCTTGATGCGCCGGGCCAGCACAGCTCCGCCTTCGACCTGGCGGTGCTCTCCCGTGCCATCATCCACGGCGAGCCGGCGTTTTATCACATGTACAGCGAAAAGAGCCTGACCTGGAACGGCATCACCCAGCAGAACCGTAACGGCCTGCTGTGGGATAAGTCGCTCAGCGTGGATGGCCTGAAAACCGGGCACACCTCCGGCGCCGGCTTTAACCTGATCGCCTCCGCCGTTGACGGTGAGCGCCGTCTGATTGCCGTCGTGATGGGAGCCGAAAGCCCGAAAGGTCGCGAGGATCAGGCGCGCAAACTTCTCCACTGGGGACAGCAGAATTTCGATACCGTGCAGATCCTGCGTAACGGCAAGCAGGTGGGCAACGAGCGCATCTGGTACGGCGATAAGGAGCGTATTTCACTCGGCACCGATCAGGATTTCTGGCTGGCGCTGCCGAAGGCGGAGGTGCCGAACATTAAGGCCAAATACGTGCTGGACAAGAAAGAGCTGGAAGCGCCGATTGCCGCCCATCAGCGGGTCGGGGAGATCGAGCTATACGATCGCGATAAAGTCGTGGCCCACTGGCCGCTGGTGACGCTGGAAAGCGTCGGTAAAGGCGGGATGTTCTCGCGTCTGAGCGATTATCTGCATCATAAAGCATAACGTATGAAGGAGCAGGCTGGCGACTGTGCGAGCCTGCTCGCATAATAAACAGTTCATCATTGTTAAACCGCTTTTCTCTGCATTACAGTGTATATATATACAGTAAACAGTCGGAGGCAGCATGGACTACAGCATCACGCACCAGAATAAACGCAAAATTGCCGGTTTTCATATGGTTGGCCCATGGGAACAAACCGTTAAGCAGGGTTTTGAGCAACTGATGATGTGGGTGGAAGGGCGTCAGATCCAACCCCTGGAGTGGGTGGCGGTTTACTACGATAATCCCGATGAAGTTCCTGCTGAAAAGCTGCGCTGCGACACGGTTGTCACCGTGCCGGACGATTTTGTTATCCCACCTAACAGCGAAGGGGTGATCCTCACCGAAGTGGCAGAGGGCGACTACGCGGTGGCGAAAGCCCGCGTCGAGAACCACGATTTCGCCACCCCGTGGAACCTGTTTTTCGATAGCCTGCTTGAAGATGTCGATTACCAGATCGCGCCAAAAGCCTGCTTTGAACGCTATCTGAATGACGGCAATGCCGACGGTTTCTGGGATATTGAGATGTTTATTCCTGTTCAGAACCGTATCGCGTAAGAGGCCACTAATTCTTACTCTTTCCAGGGTTTTTCTGCCGGGGGGCACAACTCCGGCAGAAAACGCAGTACAATCAGGGTTTGCCGTAAAGCTGGAGAGCCTGTGCGCCCCGACAAGTCTCTGACACCTTTTGAAATTCGACTGTATCGTCATTACCGCACCGTACACGGCTGCCGTATCGCACTGGCGTTTATCCTCACCTTCTTACTGGTGCGTCTGCTGGACGTGCCGGAAGGAACATGGCCGCTGATCACCCTGGTGGTCATCATGGGGCCCATCTCTTTCTGGGGGAACGTGGTTCCGCGCGCGTACGAGCGTATTGGCGGCACCATTCTGGGCTCGGCGCTGGGGTTAATTGCCCTGAAGCTGGAGCTTATCTCTCTACCGCTGATGCTGTTGTGGTGCGCGGTGGCCATGTTCCTCTGCGGCTGGCTGGCGCTGGGTAAACGCCCTTACCAGGCGCTGCTTATCGGCATCACCCTCGCGGTGGTCATTGGCGCGCCGACCGGGGACATGCAGACTGCGCTGTGGCGAAGCGGCGACGTTATCCTCGGTTCCCTGCTGGCGATGCTGTTTACCGGCATCTGGCCGCAGCGGGCGTTTTTACACTGGCGTATCCAGATGGCGAACTACGTTACCGCCTTTAACCGGGTCTACCAGGCGGGCTTTTCACCCAACCTGGTTGAGCGTCCGCGGCTGGAAAAGCACCTGCAAACCATCCTCAACGACGTGGTAAAAATGCGTGGCCTGATTACCCCGGCCAGCAAAGAGACCCATATTCAGCGAGCCATCTTCGAGGCGATCCAGACCGTCAGCCGCAACCTGGTCTGCATGCTCGAACTGCAGATCAACGCGCACTGGTCCTCCCGGGCCAGCCATTTTGTGATGCTGAATGCCAGGACCCTCAAAGAGACGCAACAGATGACTCAGCAAACGCTGCTCACCATCGCCCATGCGCTTTACGAAGGCAATCCGCAGCCCATACTGGCCAACACCGAGCGGCTGAATGAAATTGTTGCCGAGCTGCGTCAGCTGATGAACGATCACCGCAGTGAAAACGTGGCGGAAACGCCCATTCACGGCTATGTATGGTTGAGCATGGAACTTGCCCGCCAGCTGGAATTACTGTCACATCTTATCTGCCGGGCACTGCGCAAATAAAAAGCGGCTATGCGCGGTTGCGTTGTCTGCTGCTTCGATTCAGCAGAAATTGAGGTTATGATAGGGACAAAGGAAAAATTATTGTCATCAGCAATCGCTATCAGTAAGTTAATGCCATAGCGGTTGTTTAAACGAATCCGAATCTCACATTATCAGGGGTGTAAAAATGGAAACTACTAAGCCTTCGTTCCAGGATGTTCTGGAATTCGTCCGCCTGTTCCGCCGCAAGAACAAACTGCAACGTGAAATCCAGGACGTTGAGAAGAAGATCCGTGACAACCAGAAGCGAGTTCTGCTGCTGGACAACCTGAGCGATTACATCAAACCAGGCATGAGCGTTGAAGCAATCCAGGGCATCATTGCCAGCATGAAAAGCGACTACGAAGACCGCGTAGACGACTACATCATCAAAAACGCTGAGATCTCTAAAGAACGTCGTGAAATCTCGAAAAAGCTGAAAGTGATGGGCGAGATGAAGCACGCTGAAGTCAAAGGCGAATAATCGCCGCTGAACAGACTAAGCCCTCCGACCTGTCGGGGGGCTTTTTTTTGGCCGCCGTTTACCCGCCCCGGAAAAGCAAAAAGCCTGCTCGAAAGCAGGCTTCTTAAATGTGGCTCCTCTGACTGGACTCGAACCAGTGACATACGGATTAACAGTCCGCCGTTCTACCGACTGAACTACAGAGGAATCGTTGTGGAGCGTTATCTTAGCGGCGAAAAAACTTTTGTCAAACCTGATCTTAGCCAGGATTGTTCAACTGCCGATTCTGTCATCAGTTTGTCGTAATTACCAACATATTTTTGTGGGAAATACTTTGCAGGATCTGCATTTCTCCCTCATTATTTGAAATGTAGTTTCAACTCTCTCTCTAAGGTCCATTTTGAACGTCACCTCCGCTTTACGCCAGGCCGTGATGCGCACGCGCTGGTATAGCAAACGTAAGAGCTACAAAGTTCTCTTCTGGCGCGAAATCACCCCCCTGGCCGTGCCTATTTTTCTGGAAAATACCTGCGTTCTGCTGATGGGCGTGCTCAGCACCTTCCTGGTGAGCTGGCTCGGTAAAGAGGCGATGGCGGGCGTGGGGCTGGCCGACAGTTTCAATATGGTCATCATCTCCTTCTTTGCGGCCATCGATCTGGGTACCACGGTGGTGGTAGCCTTTAGCCTCGGTAAGCGCGATCCGCGCCGGGCCCGGGCGGCTGCCAGACAGTCGCTGGTGATCATGACCCTGTTCTCCATTGTGCTGGCGGCGGTGATCCACTATTTCGGCGAAGAGATCATCAATGTGGTTGCCGGTGAGGCCACCGGCGAGGTGAAAGCCCTGGCGCTGTCGTATCTTGAAATGACGGTGCTCAGCTACCCGGCAGCGGCCATTGCGCTGATTGGCAGCGGGGCGCTGCGTGGGGCAGGGAATACCAAAATTCCGCTGCTGATTAACGGCGGGATGAACATCCTCAACATCATGATCAGCAGCGTGCTGATCTACGGGATTTTCTCCTGGGACGGGCTCGGGTTTGTCGGGGCCGGTCTGGGGCTGACGATCTCCCGCTATATCGGTGCCATCGCGATTATTGTGGTGCTGGCGGTTGGTTTTAATCCGGCACTGCGTATCAGCCTCAAAAGCTATTTCAAGCCGCTCAACTTCGCCATTATCTGGGAAGTGATGGGCATCGGCGTGCCCGCCAGTATTGAGTCGGTGCTGTTCAACGGCGGCAAACTGTTGACCCAGATGTTTGTGGCCGGGATGGGGACCGACGTCATCGCCGGTAACTTTATCGCCTTTTCCATCGCCGCATTGATCAACCTGCCGGGTAACGCCCTGGGTTCCGCTTCCACTATCATCACCGGTAAACGGCTCGGGAAAGGGCAGATCGGCCAGGCTGAGCGCCAGTTGCGCCACGTCTTCTGGCTCTCGACGATCGGGCTTACCGCCATTGCCTGGGGCACCGCGCCGTTCGCCAGCCTGCTGGCGTCGTTCTATACCCATGAGCAGGACGTTAAGGACGTGGTGGTGATCCTTATCTGGCTTAACGCCGCCTTTATGCCGATCTGGGCGGCGTCCTGGGTGCTGCCTGCCGGGCTGAAAGGGGCGCGCGATGCCCGCTTTGCCATGTGGGTCTCTATGCTCGGGATGTGGGGCTGTCGCGTGGTGGCCGGTTATACCCTGGGGATCATGCTGGGTATGGGCGTGGTGGGTGTCTGGCTGGGGATGTTCCTCGACTGGGCGGTACGTGGCGCGCTGTTCTACTGGCGCATGGTCAGCGGACGCTGGCTGTGGAAATATCCGCGACCCGCGCGTGAAAATGCGGCGGTAATCCCCGAGGAACGGATAGCGAATGTGCAAACTGGGGAATAAATCGGCAAACGATGCAAAAACTGCATTCTGCCTTTGACATCGCCAGGTGGCATCGCTAATATTCGCCCCGTTCACACGATTCCTCTGTAGTTCAGTCGGTAGAACGGCGGACTGTTAATCCGTATGTCACTGGTTCGAGTCCAGTCAGAGGAGCCATATTTAAGAAGCCCGCTTAAGGAAACTTAAGCGGGCTTTTTGCTTTTTCTGATTGCCCTCTCCGCCAGGAGAGGGCGAGTACAGGCTACCGGTGCACGCGCGCCGTTGCCGCGATCAGCCACGGACGGGCCTCACTGCTAACGTGCGGCGAGAGCGCCTCGCGTACCCGGTGGTGGTAATCATTCAGCCACTTAATCTCCTTATCGCTGAGCAGCGCCAGCTGCACCTGGCTCAGATCAATCGGGGCCAGCGTCAGCGACGCGAAGCGGCAGAAGCCCGGCACGCTTTCTACCACCTCCACCTGGTTTTCAATGCGGATACCGTACGCATCGGCCAGATAATAGCCCGGCTCAATAGTCATGATATTGCCTGCCACCAGCGGCCAGGGGTTGACCTTCTTCGCGATCCGCTGCGGATTTTCATGGATCAGCAACTGGTGGCCGACGCCATGTCCGGTGCCATGATCAAAATCGAGCCCCAGCTCCCACAGCGCAGACCGCGCAAAAGCATCAATCTGATGCCCGCATGTCCCGGTCGGGAATTGCAGGGAAATGAGCGATAAAAAGCCTTTCAACACCGCAGTGTAATGCAGTCGACACTGCTCGCTCAGCGGACCGAAAGCCAGAGTGCGCGTGGCGTCGGTGGTGCCGTTGTGATACTGCCCGCCGGAATCGTTGAGGTAAAAATGCGCGCGGGTGATGGCGGTATTGGTCTGCTCGCTGGAGTGGTAGTGGCACATCGCCGCGTTGCCGGCGGAGGCGGATATGGTGGCAAAACTCTGTTCGATAAAGCCCGGCCGCTGCTGGCGGAAGATAAGCTGCTGCGCCTGGGCCTCCAGTTCGGTAATCGGGTTGCCAGCGGCTTCGCGACGCGGCACCTCATGCGCCAGCCAGGCAAGGAAGTTGACCCATGCCACGCCATCCTGATGGTGACTGTCGCGGTAGCCCGCCAGCTCGACAGGGTTTTTGTGTGCTTTCATCGCGGTGATCGGATCGGCGTGCCAGACGATCTCGCCCTGCGATTGAACGGCAAAGCACAGGGCGACAGGCGCTGTATCGGCATCAATCATAAGTCGTTTACCCACACAAAGTTGCTGGCTGCGCGTCAGGAAATCTGCTTCAGGCGATAACGTCAGGCTCTCCAGCAGCGCGGACGGAAGTCCGCGGGTTTTCTCTGGCGTGACAAACCACTCCACCGCACCCTCGTGGCTCAGCAGGGCAAACGAGTTTGGCACCGGGCTCATCGGGATATCGCTGCCGCGCACGTTGAGCAGCCAGGCGATGTTGTCCGGCTGAGTGATGGCCAGATAATCGGCGTTCTGTTTTGCCAGGATGGCGGCCACGCGCTGGCGTTTATCGGCGCTGCTCTCGCCGCTGATCTCCAACGGCATTTCGCGGATGGCACCCACAGGCTGGGCCGGACGATCCTGCCAGAGCAGATCGAACGGGGAGTCATTCAGGGCGACCAGCTCGCAGTGGCTGGCGTTCAGCGCTTCGTACTGGGCGTTGGTCATCAGCATCGCTTCAAAAGCGATTCGGGTATCTGCCGCCACGTTCTGCTGCAACCAGTCCGCCAGCGGATCGTTGTGCAGGTGCAGGATCTCAACCTCGGCCAGATTAACCTGTTCACGGGCCTGAACCTGATAACGTCCGTCGACAAACAGCAGTGCGCGATCGCGCAGGATCAGGGCGTGGCCCGCCGAGCCGTCGAAGCCGGTCAGCCAGGCGAGAATATCGTCGTGCGGGTGGCAATATTCACTCTGAAAGGCATCGGCGCGCGGCACGATAATGCCATCCAGCGCCTGGGTTTCCAGCCACTGGCGCAGGGCGGATAGCGGTGATGTGGTTTGCATAACTTTCCTTTTTTATGATTAGCGGAACGGCGGCTCGTTAAAGGTACGCAGTTTACGCGAGTGTAATTTATCGCCCTCGGCGCGCAGCCGATCGATGGCGCGAATGCCAATCTGCAGATGCTCGGAGATGGCCCCCTCGTAGAAACGGTTGGCCTGGCCGGGAAGCTTAATTTCGCCGTGCAGCGGCTTATCGGAGACGCACAGCAGGGTGCCGTAGGGCACGCGGAAGCGGTAACCCTGGGCGGCGATGGTGGCGCTCTCCATATCGATCGCCACCGCGCGGCTTAAGTTAAAGCGCAGCGCCGACGCCGAGTAGCGCAGCTCCCAGTTACGGTCGTCGGTGGTGACAACCGTTCCGGTACGCAGACGCTGCTTAACCTCTTCGCCCGGCATGCCGCTCACCTCTTTAGTGGCGTCGTACAGCGCCCGCTGCACCTCGGCGATGCTCGGGATAGGGATATCTGGCGGCAGCACCGCATCCAGCACGTGGTCGTCACGCAGGTAGGCGTGGGCCAGCACGTAATCGCCAATCAGCTGGCTTTCGCGCAGCCCACCGCAGTGGCCAATCATCAGCCAGACGTCCGGGCGCAGTACCGCGAGGTGATCGCAGATGGTTTTGGCGTTAGACGGACCTACGCCGATGTTAATCAGGGTGATGCCCTGGCCATCGGCGGTGACCAGGTGCCAGGCGGGCATCTGGTGCTTTTTCCACGCCAGATCGGAGATGGCCTGTTCCGGGGCTTCGGTTTCGGCGGTGATCCAGATCCCACCCGCGCAGGAGAGGGCGATGTACGGGCTGTCGGGATCGAGGATCTGACTGCAGCCCCAGCGCACAAATTCATCCACATAGCGGGTGTAGTTGGTAAACAGCACGAACGGCTGGAAGTGTTCTGCGGGCGTGCCGGTGTAGTGGCGCAGGCGCGCCAGTGAGAAATCGACGCGGCGGGCGTCAAAGTGCGACAGCGGAGAAAATTCCGCGGGATGGTAGATCCCGTCCGCCGTCTCATCGCCAATCTGCGACAGCTCGGTAGTCGGGAAGTGGCGCGTCAGGCCCGCGCTCATGGAGCGGTCCAGGGTCAGCTCTGAGCCGTCGATAACGTACGGATAGGGGATCTCATGGCGCGATGGCTCTACGGTGATGTGGGCGCCATAATCCTGATACAGCAGCGTCAGCTGCTCTTCCAGATAAGGACGGAAAAGCGTCGGACGGGTGACGGTGGTGGAGTAGCATCCGGCATGGGTAAAACGGCCATAGGCGCGGGTTTTTGGTGGATTAGTGGCGCTACCATCCCAGGTCACGGAAAGTGATGGATAAACAAAGAGGCCATTCATTCTGGCCTCTGGATCGGGGAGCGTTCCGTCTTTGATATAGTTGCTGATGGCGCTGCGCAGGGCGTTGACCGCCTGGTCGTACAGCGCATCCAGCGTTTCCAGTGCCTGAGCCGGGGTCAGGCTGGAGCCCTTATTATTCATCTCTGTCTCCTTGTTCCACAGGTGTACGGCGTTACCCGATAGTATGTCACCTGTATGTGAAACAAAAGTGAGATCAGGCGTCGGCGCGTTTCATCAGCAGGCAGGTCGCGGCGGAGAGCAGGCACCCGGCCAGCAGATAGATCGCAACGCTGTGCCAGTCGCCGCCGGAGAAGGTTACCAGCGCGGCGGCGATAAACGGCGTGAATCCGCCTCCCACCACGCTCGCCACCTGATAGCCAACCCCTGCGCCGCTGTAGCGGTAGCTGGCACCAAACATTTCGGTGAACATCGGCTGCTGGACGCACACCACCATGTCATGAGCAATATTCGCCAGCATAATGGCGAAGACTACAATCCAGAAAACAGACTGGGCTTCGAGGGCCATAAAGAAGGGGAAGGTACTCAGGGCACCCGTTAGCGCACCGGTGATATAGATCCGGCGGCGGCCAAACCTGTCCGCCAGCCAGGCAAAGCAGGGGATGGTGAGGCAACTGATGCCGCCCACCAGCAGGCCAATATTCAAAAACAGCTCGCGAGGCAGGCCCAGGTTCTGGGTCGAGTAGCTTAGCGCGAAGGCGGTGACGATATACATGGTCAGCAGTTCACACAGGCGCAGGGCGATAATTTTCAAAAACGCGCCGGGATGGCGGATCAGCGCGTCCATCACCGGCAGGCGGCGCTGCTCTGCGGGTTGCTGTCGCTGCTGTTCGAACTCGGCAGACTCATCCATCCCCTTACGTACCCACAGCGCCCCCAGCACCAGTACAATGCTGAACAGGAACGGGATGCGCCAGCCCCAGCTCAGGAACTGTTCGTCTGTGGTGAGGGTACTTATCAGCGACACCAGTCCGGTGGAGAGCAGCAGACCCACACCATAACCCACCTGCACGCCGCTGCTGTAGAAGGCTTTTTTACGTGCCGGGGCGCTTTCAACCGACAGCAGCGCCGCGCCGCCCCATTCGCCGCCGACGGCAAAACCCTGAACGGCGCGCAGGGTGACCAGCAGAACCGGTGCCCACCAGCCAATAGCGGCAAAAGAGGGAAGAATACCAATCAGCGCCGTGGCGATCCCCATCATCCACACCGTCAGCATCAGCATCCGTTTGCGGCCCAGCCTGTCGCCGAAATGGCCGAAGATCACTCCGCCCAGCGGGCGAAAGAGAAAGCCGACACCAAAGGTGGCAAAGGCGGCGAGGGTGCCCATTGCCGGGCTTATTTGCGGGAAAAATTCGCGGTTAAAAACCAGCGCGGCGGTAATGCCGTACAGCAGAAAATCGTACCAGTCGACTACCGCACCGGCAAAACTGCCAAGGGCCGCGCGGCGTGCGCGCTGAAGCGATGGTGTTGCCCCGTCGGGGGACGAGGAAGCGAGGGTGGTATCCATAGTGATCCTGTCTGAGGTTATTTTCTTATAGGTATAGGAAGAAGATCGCTCACATTACGGTTGCCTTTAAACAGCGGCGGGTAAGAGACTACCGCGACAGCGGACAGCTGAAAACGTTTTTATCCCGGCATGAGCTAAACGGGTGATATTCATCGTAATGATGATTTGTTGGCTGGCTATAAACGCAGCAACAAGGCTATGCTTGTCAGACACGTGGAGCGACAGAGGAAGGGAATGATGGGTCGTATTAAGAAGTTGGGTTTTATTACTGCTTTACTGGTGAGCCAGAATGTACTGGCGGTGAGCTATCCGTTGCCGCCTGAAGGGAGCCGCCTGGTAGGAAGCGCGCAGACGATCGTCGTTCCGCATGATAATAAATTGCCGCTGGAGGCGTTTGCGGCGCAGCACGGGCAGGGGCTCAGCAATATGCTGGAGGCCAACCCGGGTGCCGATCCGTTTTTACCCAAAGCCGGTACACAGCTGGTTGTGCCGCAGCAGCTGATCCTCCCGCCGACGGTGCGTGAGGGCATCGTGGTCAACGTGGCGGAGATGCGTCTCTATTATTATCCGAAAGGGAGCAACACCGTTGAGATCTTCCCAATCGGTATCGGTGAAGCCGGGCGCGAGACGCCGCGCAACTGGGTCACCGCCGTTGAGCGCAAGCAGGACGGGCCAACCTGGTCACCAACGCCAAACACCCGTCGGGCCTACGCCAAAGAGGGCAAAACGTTGCCGGCCTTTGTGCCCGCAGGGCCGGACAACCCGATGGGGCTATATGCCCTGTATATCGGCAGGCTGTATGCTATTCATGGTACCAATTCAAACTTTGGCATCGGGCTGCGCGTGAGCCAGGGCTGCATTCGTCTGCGTAACGCCGATATTAAATACCTGTTCGACAATGTCCCGGTCGGAACCCGGGTGCAGCTTATCGATCAGCCGGTTAAAGTCACCACCGAGCCGGACGGCAGCCGGTGGGTCGAAGTTCACGAACCGCTGTCGCGCAATCGCGCGGAATTTGAATCCAGCAATAAAGTGCCGTTGCCGATGACGGCAGGGCTGCGCGCGCAACTCAACGGTGCAGATGTGGATGCAGTGAAGGTTGACGGAGCGCTGGAGCGCCGGTCGGGTATGCCGGTAAATATCGGCTATGGCGCGCGCGAGACGCCGCTGGTGGCAACGCTCGGCCAATGAGCTGACAACATCAGTCAAAACCCGCGCAAGCTTCTCTGCGCGGGTCTTTGCTTTATAAATAGGGTAAAGCATCTCTTAGCATAAAATTACGCTGCGCTTTGATTGTTGGATTTGCTGAAAAGCTAAATACTCTGCCGAACTATTTATCACCCTGTAACGACAGCGCAGGTATCTTTTTCAGCTAAAATCCACTGGTTTATTATGCAACATATCAGAAATAACCTTTTGACAGGTTTGCTGGCGCTATTTTGCGCCTCGTCAGTCTGTGCGGGCGTTAATATTGGCGGAACGCGCGTAATTTACGACGGCGGGAAAAAGGAAGCGGCAATCGGCGTTTCAAATCCAGATAGCGTTCCTTATCTTATTCAGTCATGGTTCGATAACCCGGATAATAGCAGCGGGAAAATTCCCTTTGTCATTACACCTCCCCTGTATCGACTGGATCGTGGACAGGAAAATACGATGAGGATTGTCCGCGCGGGGAGTGTACCGGACAATAAAGAATCAATGTTCTGGCTAAATATTAAAGCCATTCCTGCGGCGGAAAGAAAAGCAAACTCGTTGCAGATTGCGGTGAAAACCCGTATCAAATTAATATACCGCCCGGCTTCGTTAAAAAGAAAAAACCCGGAAGATTTTGCTGACCAGCTGAAATGGACACGTTCCTCTAACAATATTTCGGTGCGTAATCCCGGGAATTATTATATGAATTTTAATGAGATTACCGTTGCGGGAAAAAACGTACCTGAACCCACCTATGTTGCACCGGGGGCGTCTGCAACGTTTTCATTACCGGCTGGCGTAAGCTCAGGGCCTGTAACATTCAAACTGATCAATGATTTTGGTGGGGTAGGAAAGACTCATCACGCCGCTATTTAAAGAGGGGAAACTCTGCAGGGGCATGGGATAAGAATTTTTATGCGCAAGATATTATACTCCTGGTTTACACCGACTCGTCTGGCCTGTTTAATTGCGCTGGCGTTGCCGGGTATTATGCAGAGCGCCAGTGCCGAAGAGTATTTTAATCCGGCACTGCTCGAAGTGGGTAACCCCTCGATGAGAGGTATTGATCTCTCCTCTTTTGCACGTGGCGCGCAGGTGCCAGGTAAATATCGCGTTGAGGTCGTGGTAAACGATCAGACGGTGGATACCCGCGAGATTGATTTTAAATCGGTGGCAAAGGCCGAAGGCGATCAAAGCCTCCAGCCGTGTCTGTCGATAGGATTGCTGCAAAGTTATGGTGTCAAAACCGATCTCTTTCCCGGACTCGATAAAGATCCTGAATGCGCAAATCTTGCGGCGATCCCAAAGGCGACTGCCGATTTCATCTTTGGTGCGCAAAAACTATTGTTGAGTTTTCCTCAGGCGGCACTTACATCCCAGGCGCGCGGCTATGTTGCGCCAGAAATGTGGGACGAAGGCATTAACGCCTTGCTGCTGAATTACAGCATCAGCGGTGATAACACCTGGGGCAGAAATAGCACCTCCAGTAACAGCCAGAGTCAGTACGCGAACCTGCGTCCGGGCGTGAATATTGGCCCCTGGCGTCTGCGTAATTATATGACATGGCGCCGCGATTCTGATGGTAAAGCGCAGTGGGATACGGTTTATACGTATGCCCAGCGCAATATCGTTCCTTTGAAAAGCCAGCTGACGCTCGGCGACAGTTCATCGCCTTCCGACGTATTTGACAGTATTCCTTTTCGCGGTGGGCAGCTGGCCTCCGACGATGAGATGCTACCCGACAGCCAGAAAGGCTATGCCCCTGTGGTTCGCGGTATTGCGCGTACCAACGCTCAGGTGGTTATCCGCCAGAATGGCTACACCATCTACCAGAGCTATGTTGCCCCCGGCGCCTTTGAAATTACCGATATGTACCCTACCGGCGGTGCGGGTGATTTAAGTGTTTCGGTGAAAGAAGCGGACGGCAGCGAACAGGATTTTGTCGTGCCCTATGCCTCTGTGCCTGTTCTGCAGCGAGAGGGGCGACTGAAGTACAGCCTGACGGGGGGGCAATATCGTCCCAGTGATAGCCAGGCAGAAAAGCGCCCGCTGATGCAGGGAACCGCTATGTATGGTCTACCGAAGGGCTTAACCCTTTATGGCGGTATACAGGCGTCCAGCCCCTATCAGTCCTACGCTATCGGCGTTGGTAAAAATATGGGTGAGATCGGGGCGTTGTCTATGGACGTTACCCAGGCTTGGTCGAGCCCTGAGACGCAGGATAAAACAAGCGGGCAAGCCTGGCGCGTGCGCTATAGCAAAAACTTTACCGATACCGGAACCAATTTCTCGGCGACCAGCTATCGCTATTCCACCGCGGGATATTACGGGATGCAGGACGTGCTTGACGCCGATAGCAACAGTCAGTCGTTGCAGGATCATCGGCGTAACCGCGCTGAATTGACGCTGAGTCAAACGCTCGGCCCTGCCTTCGGCTCGATCACCGGCAGCGCAATCCGTGAAGATTACTGGAACGCTGACAAGACGATGAGTTCATACAGCGTCAGCTATAACAACGCGTGGAACGGTATCACCTGGGGACTGAGTTATACCTATAGCAATAACGCGAGCGCAGAGGGTAGCGACGGGGAGAAAACCTATGATAAAGACCAGATCCTGGCTTTAAATATAAGTGTTCCTTTAGATCGTTTCCTGAGTAATACCTGGGCCAGCTACAGCCTGAATAGCAGTAAGAAAGGGGATACAACCCATACGGTTGGTCTGAGCGGCACGGCGTTGCAGGAAAATGCCCTGAGCTGGGGTGTACAGCAAGGGTATGGCAATGACGGAACTGGTCATAGCGGTAACCTTAGCGCTGACTATCACGGAACCTATGGCGAAGTCACCGGCGGGTATAGCACTGACGATAATATGCAGCGGGTTAACTATGGCCTGAATGGAGGCGTTATAGTGCATGCCGACGGTGTGACGCTGGCGCAGCCTTTTGGTGAAACCCTTGCACTGATTAAAGCCCCGGGCGCGTCGGGGGTGGGCGTAACAGGCCAGACCGGCGTGAATACCGATTACCGGGGTTATACCATCGCCAGCAATGTCTCGCCGTATCGTAAGAACAGCCTGAGTCTGGACACTGAAACACTGCCGGATGACGTTGAGCTGGAATTAACTACCCAGACCGTCATTCCCACGCGGGGCGCGGTGGTGAGAGCTGTATATAAAGCCAATGTGGGCACTCGCGTATTAATGACTCTGACCAGGGCAACGGGGCAACCCGTTCCGTTCGGGGCCACAGTCACTGTTGCCACCGATAAAAATTCAGCCGGATTTATTGTGGGGGATCAGGGCCAGGTCTACCTGACCGGCCTGGAAAACCGCGGTGAGTTAATTGCACGCTGGGGTATGGAAGCGAATGAAAAATGTCGAGTTAATTATTTGCTTCAGGGATCTGAAGCGGATTCTGGAGTGGTTTTAATCAATGAAATATGCAAATAAATTTATCAGCTATAAACGCGTTGGTGCCTTAATGATAATGATATTTTGGTGCTTCAGTTTTAATGCTTTTGCTGATTGTTCATTTGTCTCCGGGCAGGGAACGCAAAATCTGAGCTTTTCACCTGATAACGTTACCGTGCAAAGAGATGTGCCCGTTGGAACAGTAATATATTCAGACTCAACGGCGGCGGGTTCAATGTTGCTGGGTTGTAATGGCGATATCAACACTAATTATTATAAGATGCTTTATCTTGGTGGCGTACCAACATCAATTAATCATGCTTATGCGACCAATATTCCTAGTGTAGCGATATCTGTCGATCTTGCATGGGGATATCTTGACAATCCAGCGTCCACTGATAATACGCCATTGGCATCTGTAAGACTCCCCCCGATTATCTATAAGTTGATAAAAACGGGTGATATTCAGTCTGGTCAGTTAAGTACCGGGCTCATTGGCACCTGGACGGTATCAGACATTACGGTAGTGAGAATAAATATGACGGGTGGGAGTATAACCCAGGTTGCATGTTCAGTGACTACGCCTAATTTAACGTTTCCGATAGGCAATGTTTCAAAAGCAGATTTTGGTACAACTACAGGATTTACCCCGGCAAAAACCAGTACCCAGAATCTCGGATTAGATTGTGATGGTTCCGCCAATATAAATGTCACGCTGAACGGGCAACAGAATCCGGATGTCAGCGATGCCAGCGTAATGGCCTTAAATAATCAAGGAGGTACGAATATCGCGCAAGGCGTTGGAGTGCAATTATTATATGACGGTAAACCACTCGTTATTAATTCCAGGCTTGCATTAAAAACATCCAGCGGCGGAAAAGAAGCCTTTCCTCTTACTGCCCGTTATTACCAAACCAGAAATACCGTCACCGTCGGCGAAGCTAATACTTCCGCAACGTTGACACTGACATACCAATGAAATATTCAATGTCTCAACATCATGCCAAGGTGGGCTAAAATGAAAAAAAGTTTATGTTATCTGACCGCATCTATTTCTGCTGTTCTTTTTGCGGGTAATATTTATGCGGCAGATAGCGTTAATATCAACATTACCGGGAGAGTAATTGCTTCTCCTTGTACTACATTAAATGGTGGTTCCGATGCGTTAAACGTTGACCTGGGCCAATCCCTCCAGGCTTCCTCTTTTGAAGGGGCAGGCTCGGGTTCAGCAATGAAGACCTTTGATTTACCGGTGACCGGTTGTCCGGCTAGTACCACTAACGTAAAAGTGACGTTTACTGGCAACCCGGACGGCACAGATGCGACGCTGTGGGCAAACAACGCGGCTCAAGCTGCTGCCAATACCGCAGTTGAGTTATCCCAGCAATCTACGGGAGCCATTTTGAGCAATAACAGCTCATTAATTGGTGCCGTTGAAGAGGGGAATACAACCTTTAAGCTTCAGGCGCGTGTCTATTCGAAGGCAGGTAAAGTTATGCCTGGCGATGTCTCCTCAGCGATTGTGGCCTCTTTCGAGTATCAGTGAAACCGATGGTGTCGGCGCTGTCGATACCAAAGCAAAAAGCCCGCTTAAGTTTCCTTAAGCGGGCTTCTTAAATATGGCTCCTCTGACTGGACTCGAACCAGTGACATACGGATTAACAGTCCGCCGTTCTACCGACTGAACTACAGAGGAATCGTGTGAACGGGGCGCATATTATCGACGTCAGGTGCACTTGTCAAAGGGTGATCCCGCCTGTTGGTATCGTTTGCTGACAAAATCAGCAAAGTGGCGTTTTCCACAGCGGTTTGCACGTTTTTGGTGCGGATATACCCCGAATGGGGCAGATCATAAACCGCTGTTTCACTTCAAAAAGCCGCGACAGCAATTGGATTTCCTTATTTTCAGCCGCTTAGCGGACATATCGGACCTCTTTTAAAAACTGGCAAGCATCTTGCAAAACCTTCTGTACATTCGCGCCGGAACCGGCAACGCATTTCGTACAGGGGGCAAAATGAACTTAAGACGACTGAAATACTTCGTAAAAATCGTCGATATCGGTAGCCTGACCCAGGCTGCTGAAGTGTTGCATATCGCACAGCCGGCACTGAGCCAGCAGGTGGCCACTCTGGAAGGTGAACTCGATCAGCAGCTGTTGATCCGCACGAAACGCGGCGTAACACCAACTGAAGCCGGCAAGATCCTCTACACTCATGCACGCACTATTTTGCGCCAGTGTGAGCAGGCGCAGCTTGCGGTGTGCAATGTCGGCCAGACGCTGACCGGGCAGGTCTCGATTGGGCTGGCGCCGGGCACGGCGGCCTCGTCTGTGACCATGCCGTTATTACAGGCAGTGCGCGCAGAACTACCGGAGGTGCTGGTCTACCTGCACGAAAACAGCGGCGCGGCGCTGAACGATAAATTACTCAGCGGGCAGCTGGATATGGCGGTGCTATACGATCGTTCCCCTGTGGCGGGGATCACCAGCCAGCCGGTATTGAAAGAAGATCTCTTTCTGGTAGGCACGCGGGATTGTCCGGGGCAGAGCGTGGATTTAAACGCCGTAGCGGAGATGAATCTGTTCTTACCCCGCGATTACAGCGCCGTGCGTTTGCGCGTCGATGAGGCCTTCTCTCTGCGCCGCCTGACGGCAAAAATCATCGGTGAAATCGACTCAATATCTACCCTGACCGCCGCCATTGCCAGCGGGATGGGCGTAACGGTTCTGCCTGAATCCGCCGCGCGCTCGCTTTCCAGTGCTGCCAATGGCTGGATGGCGAGAATCTCCTCGCCGTCGATGAGCCTGCCGTTGTCGCTTAATGTCTCTGCCCGCGGATCTTTATCACCACAGGCGCAGGCGGTGAAAGAGATCCTCATGTCGCTGGTGAGCCGCCCGTCACTGGAGAATCGCGAGCTACAGCTGGTGAGCTGATATTCCATAAAGGTATAAGTTGCGGGTTTTTATTATTTGTTCTCACGACGGGCACACTCTAACAATAGCGTCATGTCAGATTCGCCGGAGTGAACCGTGAATTTCCAGCAACTTAAAATTATCCGTGAGGCGGCCCGTCGGGATTACAACCTGACCGAGGTCGCCAACATGCTCTACACCTCCCAGTCGGGCGTCAGCCGCCATATCCGCGAGCTGGAAGAGGAGCTGGGCATTGAGATTTTCATTCGCCGCGGCAAACGCCTGCTGGGGATGACCGAGCCCGGCAAGGCGCTGCTGACCATCGCCGAACGCATTCTCAACGAAGCGAGCAACGTGCGCCGTCTGGCCGATCTCTTCACCAACGATGCCTCCGGCGTGTTGACCATCGCCACCACCCACACTCAGGCCCGCTACAGCCTGCCGCCGGTGATCAAGGCCTTCCGGGAGCTGTTCCCGGATGTGCGTCTGGAGCTGATCCAGGGCACGCCGCAGGAGATAGAAGTGCTGCTGCAAAACGGCGGGGCGGATATCGGCATCGCCAGCGAGCGCTTAAGCAACGATCCGCTGCTGGCGGCGTTCCCGTGGTTTCGCTGGCATCACAGCCTGCTGCTGCCGGTCGACCATCCGCTGACGCAGGTCTCCCCGCTGACGCTGGAGGCTATCGCCAAATGGCCGTTGATCACCTATCGCCAGGGCATCACCGGGCGCTCCCGCATCGATGAAGCCTTTAACCGCAAAGGGCTGACGCCGGATGTGGTGCTCAGCGCTCAGGACTCTGACGTGATCCGAACCTACGTCGAGCTGGGGCTGGGGATCGGGCTGGTGGCGGAACAGTCCGGCGACGAGCGCGAGCAGGGGAATTTGCTACGTCTCGATACTCGCCACCTGTTTGATGCCAACACCGTCTGGCTTGGGCTTAAGCGGGGGCAGCTGCAGCGCAACTATGTCTGGCGCTTTATCGAACTTTGCAACGCCGGGCTGTCGGTGGATGAGATTAAACGTCAGGTGATGGAGCCGGAAGAAGCGGCGATTGACTACCAGATATAGCCTGAACGACCCCGCCATGCGGGGTTTTTTCTGTGTCGCTTCCAGCAATGAACACAGTTACATTGCATGAAGATGTTTCTTGCGAAATCTCATCCATTTTCCCTCAGCCACACTTCCTCCTTCCCCTTAAAAAAGATAGTTTCAATATAGGCTTTAATCTATATAGTTTTTAACCTATATTATCAGGGAGGACTCGTGTGGAAGATTGAAACGACGGATACGTTTGATCGTTGGTTGAACGTGCTAGCGGATCGCGAATTAACGGCTTATCTGAACAGTAAATGAAAGGAGTAAAATATGGGCAGAACGCTGGAGCAGCTGCTTGCAGAGGAAAAACCAGAGGTTGTTAGCGCCGCCACTGTTCTGGCGGAAGAGATGCTTCTCAATATTCATCTGGCTGAACTGCGCGAGAAAGTGAATAAAACGCAGAACGAAATGGCTCAGGCGCTGGGCCTGAAGCAGCCGACGGTGGCGGGTATGGAAAAGGCCAGGCGTGATATTAAACTTTCTACCCTGAAACGCTATGTTGAGGCGGCAGGGGGCAAACTGCGTGTGGAGGTCGATCTGCCGGATGGCTCCCATTACGGCTTTGCGCTTTGAGATGAGTTTTATTGATAAAAATGTGCAAAAGCAAAAAGCCCGCTTAAGTTTCCTTAAGCGGGCTTCTCAAATATGGCTCCTCTGACTGGACTCGAACCAGTGACATACGGATTAACAGTCCGCCGTTCTACCGACTGAACTACAGAGGAATCGTGTGAACGAGGCGCATATTAATGGCCTCGCTATTTTGTGTCAACACTAAATTCAACGCCCTGATTCAATTGATTAATTATGACTCAGGCTGCTGATTTAGTGTACTTGCGTGGCGGGATCATCGCCGGGTCCTTCATTTTCACGCAAACGCTGCAGCGGGTCCTGCTGGTAAAACTGGCAAAAACGCTGCCACAGCGCCGGGAAGCGGGGGGCGAAAAGTTCGGGGGCGCTGAAGAAATATTCCGATAACACTGCAAAGCACTCAGCAGGATCGGTGGCGGCATAAGCGTCAATGCTGGCCGCGCTTTCGCCCACCAGATCGATCTCATCCTGAATGTTGTTCATGGCAGCGTGCAGGTCGTGTTCCCATCCTGCCACTTCACGTAACGGGATAAACGGCACGCCGCTGGCGCGATCGCCGTTACGGGTATCCAGCTTATGAGCCACTTCATGAATGATGAGGTTGAAACCGGATGCGTCGAAGGAGTCCTGAATATCCAGCCAGTTGAGGATAATCGGCCCCTGCTGCCAGCTTTGACCGGACTGCACCATTCGCTGACTGTGAACCAGCCCGATGTCATCCTCCCACTCGTCGTCCACTACAAACGGCGCCGGGTAGATCAGCACTTCATGGAATCCGTCCAGCCACTCGATACCCAACTGCAGTACCGGCAGGCAAAAGAGCAGGGCAATACGGGTGCTCTTGCGATCGTCGAGTTCAAAACCCTGGAGCGGCACCAGGCGTTTCTGCTGTAAGAACCGCATGGCAAGCTGTACCAGACGCGATTTATCCTCATCCGATAAAGTGGACAGAACGGGGATCGCCAGCGCCTCTTCCCACGGCAGCGCCGCGCTTCGGGCGGATTCATTCGATTTCCAGGGCCACTTAATCATCGCTTTGCTCGCAAACTCGTTACTTGAACAAAATTGAACGGTTATGGTCTGTTAAAATGCCAGATTACTCGTCAGAATTTCTGCTCGCTTCTCACCAGACTTCCTGTGCGCTGGTTACCTTATCATTCCGCTTACGAGAAGTAACAGCCCTTTACCGCCTCATAACAATATATGTGAGCTAAATCAGGATGTTTGCCTGAAGAGGCTGTTTTACGGACATTACTCCTGGTGGCAATACTGTCTGAGCAGGGCAATCTGCTCTGGACGCAGGCGATAACGATAGACGGGCCGGCCGGTTGCGCCATAGTGAATGCTGGTGTGCAGAATGTTGACCTGCGCCAGCCAGATCAGGTATTTGCGACAGGATACCCGCGAAATATTGACTGCGTTCGCCAGATCGTCGGTCGAGAACTCTGTCCCCGGATGGGCATCAATCCATAAGCACAATGTACGCAGTGTCTGAGGGGTTAATCCTTTCGGCAGGCGACGACTGTCCGCCAGCTCCGGCGCACCACCGCGTAGCAGTCGGTCAACGTCTGCCTGCTCATAATACTGGTGCGATTCCATCAGCTGTTTTTTCTTGCACCAGCCGTTCAACGCCTCGGCAAAACGCGGAAACTGAAACGGTTTGATCAGGTAATCCACCACGCCATAATGCATGGCGGTTTGAAGGGTGGTGGCGTCCGAGGCCGAGGTGATCATAATGACGTCCGTTTTACGCCCGGATGCGCGGATCGTCGGCAGCAGGCTCAGGCCATTATCGCGCTGCATATAGACATCCAGCAGGATCAGATCCACCTGTCGGGCAGGGGAGTGAAGTACAGCTTCAGCCTCTGCAAGGGAAGTGGCAATGCCGCAGCAGCAAAATCCCTCGACCCGGTCCAGGTACTGGCGGTTAAGATCGGCCACCATGGCATCGTCATCGACAATCAAAACATGTATCACGCGTTTTTCCTTTCACTGTCCCAGGGGAGTTGCACAAAAAACTGGGTAAACACGCCCGGCTCAGATTCCACGGCGATCTCCCCGCCCAGATTTTCGATTTGCTGACGGGCGAGGAAGAGTCCCACCCCCCGGTTCTCACCTTTGGTGGAAAACCCTTTGCTAAAAATGGTCTGCAGATGCTCAGGGGCGATACCCGGGCCATCGTCACTCAACTCGGCACTCAGCCAGCCCTGCTGATAATGCAGCAGCAGACTGATTTCCCCTTCGCCCTGCGTTGCCATGGCATCAAGCGCATTTTCAATCAGATTACCGAGCACGGTAACCAGGCCTGCGACCTGCTGCGCGTTCGGGTTATCGGGAACCTGACTGGCATCAGAGAGTGTGAGGCTAACCCCCAGTTCTCTGGCACGGTTGATTTTGCTCAGCAAAAACCCGGCAACTACCGGCGATTTGACGTTGCGCTGCAGCGTGCCGACATCGCTCTGCCAGGCATTGGCGGTCAGCAGGACGTACTCTTCAAGTCTGGCATAGTGTTTCATATGCAGCAGCCCGAGGATCACATGCAGCTTATTCATAAACTCGTGGGAGTGGCTGCGCAGGGCATCGAGATAGTTCACCATGCCGTCGAGCCGCTGCAGAAGCTCGCTGATTTCGGTTTTATCGCGAAAAGTGGTGATGGCACCCATCAGCTGATTATCGCTTTTGACGGGCAGAGTATTACAGAGCAACAATCGACCGTGGCAGTTAATCTCCTGATCCTCAAGAGGATGTCCGCTACGTAATACCTCGCGCAGGTTCGCCAGCAGCGGGGCTTCATGCAGGGTATTGCTGCTGGCGCTGATATTCAGGATCTGCCGGGCGGCATGGTTGACCATCGTCACATGCCCATGCTGATCCACGGCAATGACGCCCTCGCGCAGGGATTGCAGCATCGCCTGACGCTGCTCCAGCAGGGCTGAGATTTGCCAGGGTTCCAGTCCGAACAGAACGCGCTTCAGCATTTTCACCAGCCCCCAGGCGCCGAGCGCCCCCAGCAGCGCGCTGAAAAGTACCAGCCAGATGGCATCCCAGCGGTTGCGGGCGATCTGCTGCTCCACTTTATTGAGCGAGATCCCCACCGCAACCACCCCAATCTGCTGATGCTGTGCGTTGTAGACCGGCGTGAACACGCGCAGCGCCTCGTCGAGCACCCCGTGATTGATGGCGACATTCTCTTTATCCTCCAGCGCCGGGCGGAGATCGTCGCCAATAAAAGCTTTGCCGAGCAGGGTGCTGTTGGGATGCGAATAGCGGATCCCTTGCATATCGGTGACAACCGCAAACAGCAGGTTGTTGCGCTGCATTACGGCCAGGGCGACGGGCTGGATAATGTTGCTCTCCGGCGGGAGCGACAAGCCGCGGATAACCTCAGGGCTGTCGGCCAGCGTTCTGGCGACCGCCAGGGCGGTATCCCGCACCCCGTCACGGGTGGCCCGGGTGATTTGCGCGAAATAGAGGACAAAAATTACCAGCAGCACCGCGCCCGTCACGCTGTACACCATCAATGTGACCAGCGTGTTGAGTTTCATTGGGCGCTTGTGCGTGGAGGGAAGGGGCGGCAAATCGCGCATTGAAACTCCGGTAAATACAGAAAGGAGGGCATTATCGCTGATGGCGCTAATTTGTAAAAGGGATGTAAAACGGAGGGCGGCAGAAAGCAAAAAGCCCGCTTCGCAGCGGGCTTAACAGATTGTTGTCGGCCAATCAGAACTGGTAAACGATACCCAGCGCGAACTGGTCGTCAGAGTGACCGCCGGTACGGGCCGCGTCTTCTTCGTCCAGCAGGTTAAATTTGTATGCGGTGTAGACGTTCATGTTCTTGTTGAAGTAGTACCAGGTACCCAGTTCAACATAGTTCACGAGATCGGCGTTGAAACCGCCACGGCCGTTCTTCTCACCCAGATCTTTGCCTGAGGAATAGACGTAGCCCAGGGAAGGACGCAGGCCGAAATCAAACTGGTACTGCACCACGGCTTCGACGTTCTGGGTTTTGTTGGCAAATCCGACATCGCCACCGGTCCAGGTCATGTTACGGGTTTCACCGTACATTACCGCTGCGTAAAGGTTGTTTGCATCATACTTCGCTGCCAGGGACCAGACTTCAGCGTTCTCGCCATAGCCGTCAGCAGACTGCTTGTCAGTACGGTCAGATTTGCCGTATACACCTACAAAGCCGAAGCCATCGAAGTTGTAGCTAACTGATGAGCTGTAACCGTCGCCGTTGGCTTTCTCCACTTGGTTATCATGGTTTTTGCCCTGGTACTGCAGCGCAAAATCCAGACCTTCAACCGCGCCGAAGAAGTCCGAATTACGATAGGTCGCCACGCCGGTGGTACGGCCGGTCATAAAGTTATCGGTGTGAACCCAGGAATCACCGCCCCATTCTACGAGCATATCGGTGTAAGCACCGGCGTCGTAGGCTACGCCATAGTTACGGCCATAGTCGAATGAGCCGTACTCGCCGAATTTCAGGCCTGCAAACGCCAGACGGGTGCTCTGCTCCTGCTGGCCTTCCGGGGCGTTGGCGGGCATGTTGTACTCAAACTGACCAAAACCGGTCAGTTGGTCGCTGATTTGTGTTTCGCCTTTGATGCCGAAACGGGCATAGGAGGTATCGGCGTTTTCACTGTTGCTATCATCGGTCTTGTCCCAGACACGCTCACCGACCATCTTTCCGTACAGATCGAATTTATTGCCGTTTTTATTGTAAATTTCCGCCGCGTTAGCTGCGCCTGCGCTCAATAAAACGGGGACCAGAACTGCCAGTACTTTTCTTTTCATTATATATTCCCTTTCATGTATTTTCTTCATGAATATACGAAACCCCCTCCGGGTTACCGGGTCAATACTATTTCAGAGCGGGTTTTTACTGTTTAAAAATAAATGTAACTAAGTTATTTAGATTATTTCTAAATGTTAATAAATGAATGTTGATATATCTGTTGAATGGTTTTTTATAAATCATGACTGCTGTGAATTAATATCTATTCAAGTTTTGAATAGAAGCCTTGGTGTTTATTTGCGTGATGAGATGGTCTGCGAAAAAGGGATAAAAAAATCCCGATAAGAATATCGGGAAAATAAGGGGTAATTTAAAGGTAGTTATGATGAAGCAAAAAAAACACATAACCTCATGCATCATGGCACACTTATCCGCTTGGTTGAATATATTTTCTCGGGCTTTGGGGCGGCAGGAAACAGCTATTTACCTTTTAGTGGAAACCATTTGTTTTATGAATGATTTTAATTAATTAATAATTATCATCAATATAAAATTGCGCTGGATCAACTTAATTAATTTTTTTAAGGAGGATTCTGTAACGGGGGAGTGTATTTTATAATAAAATGTAATTGATTTATTAATATGGATTGGTGATGTGAATGTTGCCCCGGCATCGCATAAAAGGAGAAGGGAATATGCAAAACAAACGCGAACGTAGCCCTGGCGGAATACTGGCCTTGTGGGTCTTTTATGCATTTTGCGGCTATTTCATCTGGACAGTGATGCACTATTTGTGGGTGATAGGCAAAGTCACTACTTTTCTGGACTCGCTGGCGGGAGACGATCCCTGTGTAATATCCAGTAAATTGTTGGGGGTGATGTTACGTTTTATGGCGTTAAGCGCAGTGGGGGCAATCCTTGCCAGTATTGCCTGGTACACCCGTCCGCGTGATGTGCCAGACCAGTAAATAATTGCTATTGTACGGCTTTTCACTATAGGGAAAGCGCTATGGAACTCGTGCAGTGGCAGCAACGTTTTGAAAACTGGCTGATGGCGCATCATGCCAGCGATGATACCGCGCATGATATTTCTCATTTTCGCCGGGTCTGGAATACCTCACAGCGGCTGATGAAAGACCAGCAGGTTGACGCTCTGGTCATTCTGACGGCCTGTTATTTTCACGATATTGTCAGCCTGCCGAAAAACCATCCGCAGCGGGGCCGCTCGTCGCAACTGGCCGCTGAAAAGACGGCCGCTATTCTGGACGAAGACTTTGCGGATTTCCCCAACCGGCTTTACGCTGCCGTTCAGCATGCGATTGAGGCGCACAGCTTCAGCGCCGGGATCCCGCCTCACACCCTGGAAGCGAAAATCGTGCAGGATGCCGACAGGCTGGAAGCCCTTGGCGCCATTGGTCTGGCGCGTGTGTTTGCCGTCTCCGGCGCGCTGGGCGTGCCCCTCTTCGATCCGGACGATCCCTTTGCCGATGGGCGCGAACTGAACGACCGCGCGTTTGCGCTGGACCATTTCCAGACCAAACTGCTGCGCCTGCCCCGGACGATGCAGACCGCGGCCGGACGCGAACTGGCGCGCCAGAGCGCCGATTTTCTGATCCAGTTTATGGCCCGTCTCAGCGCCGAGCTGCGCGGGGATTACGAAGGTACCGACAGCGGGGTATTACAGCGCTTCCGGGAGGGTCTGTAAGGCCTTTCTGTGTTACTCTGTTTACATCCTTTTTGGTCCGGTTAAATGTATGCAGGAAAATGTATCAGTGACGGAATCCGCGCCTTTGCTGGCAGTAAAATCAACGGCGTCCGTTCAGGCGTTATTGTGCCAACTGCTGGAAATTTACGATGCCAGAACCCTGGCCCATCTTCTGAATGCTCAGGGTGAGAGCCACTGGAGCCCGGCGATCCTCAAGCGGCTGGTGACCAGTGAGCGGGCAGGGCATCGTCTCAGCGACGGCGAATTTGGCATGCTGCAAAACCTGCTCCCGCGTCCTCCTGCCTGTCACCCTCACTATGCTTTCCGCTTCGTCGATCTCTTTGCCGGGATCGGTGGTATCCGCCATGGCTTCGAGGCGATTGGCGGGCAGTGCGTGTTTACCAGCGAATGGAACAAACACGCGGTGCGTACCTACAAGGCCAACTGGTATTGCGATCCTGACGCGCATCAGTTCAACGAAGATATTCGCGAAGTGACGCTCAGCCACCAGAGCGGCGTCACTGACGAAGAAGCGGCGCAGCACATTCGGGACAACATCCCCGAGCATGACGTGCTGCTGGCGGGCTTTCCATGTCAGCCGTTTTCCCTGGCGGGCGTGTCAAAGAAAAACGCGCTGGGCCGTGCGCACGGGTTTGCCTGCGACACTCAGGGGACGCTGTTCTTCGACGTGGTCCGCATTATTGACGCTCGCCGCCCGGCGATCTTCGTGCTGGAAAATGTCAAAAACCTGAAGAGCCATGACGGAGGCAAAACGTTCCGCATCATCATGCAGACCCTGGATGAGCTGGGGTATGACGTGGCGGATGCGGCGGACAGCGGCCCGGACGATCCGAAGATCGTCGATGGCAAACATTTTCTGCCCCAGCACCGGGAGCGCATCGTGCTGGTGGGCTTTCGACGGGATCTCAACCTGCGGGGCAACTTTACGCTGCGCGATCTCCCTGGACTGTGGCCGACCCGCCGCACGACGATTGCCGATCTACTCGAGCCGGTGGTGGACGCCAAATTCATTCTCACCCCGGTGCTGTGGAAGTATCTGTATCGCTATGCCAAAAAGCATCAGGCCAAGGGCAACGGCTTTGGCTTTGGGATGGTCGATCCCACCAATCCGCACAGCGTGGCCCGCACCCTGTCGGCACGCTATTACAAAGATGGCGCCGAGATCCTCATCGACCGTGGCTGGGATAAGGCCCTGGGCGAGCGCGACTTCGATGATGCCGAAAACCAGCGCCACCGTCCGCGCCGCCTGACGCCACGCGAATGCGCGCGCCTGATGGGCTTTGAAACTCCGCAGGGCTACAGCTTCCGCATTCCTGTATCGGACACCCAGGCCTATCGCCAGTTTGGTAACTCGGTGGTGGTTCCGGCGTTTGCCGCCGTGGCGCGTTTGCTGGAGTCGCGCATTCTGCAGGCAGTAGAACAACGCAAAACCGGGGCCGCGAATGGCGGACGTTCACAATAAGGCCACGCGCAGTAAAAACATGCGTGCCATCGGCACGCGGGATACGGCTATCGAGAAACGGCTGGCGGGTCTGCTCACGGAGGTCGGGTTTGAGTTTCGCGTGCAGGACGCCGCGCTTCCCGGACGACCTGATTTTGTTATCGATAGCGGCCAATGCGTGATCTTCACCCACGGCTGTTTCTGGCATCGCCACGACTGCTACCTGTTTAAAGTGCCCGCGACCCGCACCGATTTCTGGCTGGAAAAAATTGGCAAAAACGTGGCGCGCGACGCGCGGGATATCACGTTGTTGCAGGAGCAGGGCTGGCGGGTGCTGGTGGTGTGGGAGTGTGCGCTGCGCGGCCGAATGAAGCTGGATGACAGGGCGCTTATGGAGCGGCTGGAGGAGTGGATCTGCAGCGGCGGCAAAACCGCGCAGATCGACACTCAGGGCATTCGCCCGCTCAGGGTTTCTCCGCCTGACACGGCGTAACCACCGGTTTGGCCGGTAACAGATACTTGCCGAGGGTCACCAGCACCACCGCCATAATGATAATCCCCAGCGCCAGCCACTCTACGCTTGAGAGCGATTCCCCGCCAAGGCCGGTGCCCAGCAGGACCGCCACCACCGGGTTCACATAGGCATAGCTGGTGGCGACCGCCGGTGAGACGTTGCGGATCAGGAACATGTAGGCGTTAATCGCGATCACCGAGCCGAAAATCGCCAGATAGCCCACCGCCAGCCATCCCGACAGGTCGGGCAGGGCGGTCATTTTCTCTCCCGACAGCACGGACGCCGTCAGCAGGACGATCCCGGCGGTAACCATCTCTATGGCCCCGGCCATCATCCCGGTCGGCAACGCAATACGCGAGCCGTAGACCGAACCAAACGCCCAGCTCATCGAGCCAATCAGGATTAGCACCGCGCCCCACGGATTACCGCTCAGGTTGCCGCCGCTGTTGAGCAGAATAATGCCCGCCATGCCGATGGCGATCCCCAGCCACTCCAGCTTGCGCGTTTTGATGCCAAACAGACGACTAAAGCAGAGAGTGAACAGCGGCACGGTCGCCACGACGACCGCGGCGATCCCGGACGGCACGTTCTGATGTTCGGCGACGGTGACAAAGCCGTTACCCACCGCCAGCAGCAGGACGCCAATCAGGGCAGCATTGAGCAACGGACGCAGGGGCGGCAGCTTATTGCCACGCAGTAACAGAAACGCCAGCAGCAGCGCGCCCGCAGAGAGAAAGCGCACCCCCGCCATCATAAGTGGCGGCCAGCTCTCCACCCCGATGCGGATCACGAAGTAGGTAGAACCCCAGATGATATAGAGCGCGAACAGCGCGCCCGCTAATGGTAATACTTGCCTGAAACGCATACTCCCTCACGGCGTAATAAAAAGGTCGCATATAGTTAACGTGAAAACTATCACGCTGGCGAGTCCTTTAATTGTGTCGCAGATGTGAATAATTTGTTGACTTAATCGGGATGGTTTCGGGGTTCGCGGTTTTACTCCATACTGTTGTGGTAATTAACAAAAAAAAGGAACGTTATTTTGGCGGGAAGTAGCTTATTAACACTGCTCGATGATATCGCCACGCTGCTGGACGATATTTCACTGATGGGAAAACTGGCGGCGAAAAAGACCGCGGGCGTGCTGGGGGATGACTTATCCCTCAACGCTCAACAGGTCACGGGCGTGCGCGCCAACCGGGAGCTGCCGGTGGTCTGGGCCGTGGCGAAGGGATCCTTTATCAATAAGGTGATCCTGGTGCCGCTGGCGCTGCTGATCAGCGCCTTTATCCCCTGGGCCATTACGCCCCTGTTGATGATTGGCGGGGCGTTTCTCTGTTTTGAAGGGGCAGAGAAGATCCTCCACACTATCGCATCGCGTAAAGACAAGGAGAAGGAGAGCCCGGCCGCGCGGCAACAGCGTCTGGAAGCGCTGGCCGCCAAAGATCCTGTCGCTTTCGAGCGCGATAAAGTGAAGGGGGCTATCCGTACCGACTTTATTCTGTCGGCGGAAATTGTCGCCATTACCCTCGGGATCGTGGCGGATGCGCCGCTGCTGAATCAGGTGCTGGTGCTCTCCGGCATCGCCATTCTGGTGACCATCGGGGTTTACGGCCTGGTGGGGCTAATCGTCAAACTGGACGATATCGGCTACTGGCTGAGCGAGAAAACCAGCGCGCTGGCACAGGGGATCGGCAAGGCGCTGCTGGTGATTGCACCCTGGCTGATGAAGTCGTTATCGGTGATTGGCACCCTGGCGATGTTCCTGGTCGGCGGCGGGATTGTAGTACACGGTATTGCGCCGCTGCATCATGCCATTGAGCACCTCGCTGAGGCGCAAGGCGCTGTTATCGCGGCCATTTTACCGACGTTACTGAATCTGGTGCTGGGCTTTATCATTGGTCTTATCGTCGTAGCGGTAGTGAAAGTTGTCGAAAAAATGCGAGGTCGCTCACATTAATAGGCTGCAGCTATACCAGGCATAACTTCTATTCCTCGACTAAATTGATACAGTTTCACACTGATAAAGGAGGCGGTTATGGTCTTTCTGGTCAGCGATGAAGTTAAGCCTAAAAACGGCGGTCCACGTATGGTCGTCACCGGCTATGCAAGCGGAATGGTGGAGTGTCGCTGGTACGACGGTTACGGCATCAAGCAGGAAGCGTTTCGTGAAGATGAGCTTCAGCATGGTGACGGCACCCGGCGACAGGATATGGCTTAAGTCACGCTACGCCCGGCACTGCCGGGCGTTTTTGTTCGCTATAATCGCCAACAGCAGTAGCATTGCAAACCCGCCAGGCGTTAATGTCATGCGGATGGCAGAGTTGGCTTTCATGGAGAGTGTGTGGAGCACGATAACGTTTCAGGAAAAGACGCTTTTTCGGCGCGACACCGTTTTCATCCGGGCCGGGTTGTTAATATATGCTTTATTGCCGTCCTCATCTTCTCCACGCTGCTGACCTGGCGTGAGGCTGTGGTGCTGGAGGATGCCTACGCCGCCAGCCAGAAAAATCATCTGGAGACGGTGGTCAATTCACTGGATCGCCAGCTTGAATTCAGCGTTGAAAAACTGCTGTTCTTTCGCAACGGCATGCGCGACGCCCTTGAAACCCCGCTGGCCTCCACGGTGCTACACAATACTGTCTCCCATTTTAGAGATCTGCAGGGAAAACCCTTCTGGCAGCTGACGTTCGACGTGCGGCGCACCTTACCGCTAAACGGCGTTTCTGATGCCTTTGTGCGGCAAACCACCAGCCTGATACGCGACGAAGAACGGCTAGAAAGAGAGCTGAGTGCCGCCTTCGAAATGGGCTATTTGCTGCGAATCGACGCGCCTGCGGCACACGCAAAGCGCGTGGTCTATGTCTCCCGCGCCGGGTTTTACGTCTCGACGGAACCTGCAGACTGGGGCAATGACATTATCTCCCGCTATTACCAGCTGGTAACACGCCCGTGGTACACCGGCCAGTCGGAACGTGAGAACCGGACCCGCAGCGTGCGCTGGTTTACCCAGGGGGCGGAGGAGGGCACCGTCACCGTCAGCGTACCGGTCGATTATCAGCACTACTGGTACGGCGCGCTGGGAATAGACTTTACCCTTAACGGCCTCAAAAAATTGCTGCAGGATGCGGTAGACGGCAACGGTGAAGGGGAGTTCCAGCTCTACGACAACGGTTTTAACCTGCTCGTCACCTCAGAGAGCAATGCCGACGATGTGAACCATTTTGACGAGCGTGAGCGGGCGCAAATCGCCGCTGCGCTGGAAAAAGATACCGAAGGGGATCTCCGTCTGGGGAGCCGCTACGTCAACTGGCAGCATCTGGATCACTTCGGTGGCGTGGTGTTGCGCATCCATACCCTTAGGGAAGGGGCCAACGGCGATTTTGGCAGTATTACCATCGCCCTGGCGCTGCTGTGGCTGCTGTTCACCGGCATGCTGGTCGTTTCCTGGATTGTGATCCGCCGGATGGTCAGCAATATGTACCGCCTGCAGCACTCGCTCCAGTGGCAGGCCTGGCACGACCCCCTGACGCGCATCAATAACCGTGGTGCGCTGTTTGAGCGCGCGAAAGCGCTGGCGAAGCGTTGTGAACAGCAAAAGCAGCCTTACTCGGTGTTGCAGATGGATCTTGATCACTTCAAAAGCGTCAACGACTGGTTTGGTCACCAGGCGGGGGATAAAGTGCTGACCCATGCGGCCGGGTTGATCACCCGTACGATACGGGAGCGCGATGTCGCCGGTCGGGTTGGGGGAGAGGAGTTCTGCGTGGTGCTGCCGGACACCGGCCCGGTACAGGCGATGGTGATTGCCCAGCGCATTCGCGAGCGCATCAATCGCCGGGAGATCCTGGTGAAAAAGAGCCAGACGACCCGCGTCAGCGTGTCGATTGGCGTCAGCAGCGCGCAGGAAAGCGGGAATTACGATTTTGAACAGCTGCAGTCCATCGCCGACGCCCGTCTCTACGAGGCGAAGCAGCGAGGACGCAACCAGGTAGTGGGTCAGGACGAGAAGAAGTGATCCAGCCCTTCACGCCATCCGGCAGGACCGGGCTGGTGGGTATGGTAGACCCGCGCCGGGTCGTCGTTTTTTAGCGCCACGCCCTGGCGGTTAATGCCTTTGACCACCACGGCGTAATCGACGCTATCCAGCAGCGGGGCGTCGTTGGGGCCGTCCCCCAGGCCGAGGGTAGTGGGGAGCGCGCCTTCGCGCTGCAGGTACTGCTCGTTAAGCCAGTTAATCGCCTGGTCTTTGCCGCCGCGCTCATCCAGAACGTGCCAGAACCGCGCGCCCTGCACAAACTTCAGCCCCAGCCCGGCCAGCGCATCGTCAAAGGCGGCCATTCTCTCGTCGCTGTCGCGCCAGATAAGGGTCACCGAGGCTTCATGCAGCTTCGCCAGCGCCGCGCGCTCGCGGTTAAGCCCGGTCCACTCGCCAATCACCCGCTCATCCACATCATCAAAGGTAGTGAATTTATAACCCTCCCGGTCGCGCAGCTGGTTAATGACGTTAACGATGTCGGTATGGGCAGCGCCGGTGATTAACCGCGGGGCGTCAGGATGGTCGTTCCAGCGCACGTCCAGCTGGATCACCGCGCCGTTTTCGGCAATAAAGGGCAGGCCATCCAGGCCCAGGTCGCTCTGGATCTCCAGCATCTCCGCCGCGGTTTTACTGCTGCAGAGGATCACCGGGATCTGGTTGTCCCGTAACTTCTCCAGCCAGCCAAGCGCGGGCTGCCAGTCATAGGTGTGAATGTCCAGCAATGTGCCGTCCAGATCGCTATAAATGAGCAGCGGATCGTCAAGTGAAGGCATAGCATCTCCCGTAACTGATAAAGGCCTTTTATAGGATTTTTCTTAAAAGCAAATTCGCTAAAACGGTTTACGTCTGGAACCGATCCCGCGCACCCCGCGCCCCACGCGTGTTGTGGAACCATAACTAATATTTTAATTTCGCGCGGTAACTATAAATGTGAAGAATATTTCCTTGTCTTGCAAAAATTTTGCAGATAATGTTTACCCGACATCAGATTTCCTGGTGTAACGAATTTACAAGTGCTTCTTGCATAAGCAAGTTTGATCCCGGTCACCCCATGACCGGGATTTTTTTCGCCTCAGCGGTTCACTTCCGTTACGCTAAAATCATGAATATCCAGCTCGAAGGCCTCCGCCAGCTCGCGCCAGGTATGGTAATCCCTGTCGTTCACTCTGACCCGGGTAGGGTCATCCTCGATCCGCTTGACCTCGCTCTCGCTAATTTCATTGATTGCGGCGAGCAGGGCGTCAACGTCAACATTCACTTCCCGTTTTGCAGTCTCGCTGTACTCTTTTGCGGTCTTCATTCCTCACTCCTCATTTAACCGAACTCATCTGTAAGTATAGACCGCCGATAAAAGCGGCAATCGCGCGGCAACACGCTGCCAGTTTTCACGTTTTGTTCTACACTGGCTCAAAACCAGAGGAGGATTTTATGAACGTCAACGATCGGGTCACAGTTAAAACCGATGGCGGGCCGCGTCGCCCGGGTGTTGTACTGGCGGTTGAACAGTTTAATGAAGGCACGATGTATCTGGTCTCGCTGGAAGATTACCCGCTCGGGATCTGGTTCTTTAACGAGCTGGGCCACCCTGACGGTATCTTCGTTGAGAGCCAGGAGTAGCGTGGATGTCGGGTGGCGCGGGCTGGCCCGACCGGAATGAAAAATCTCTGGCATAGCCAGAGATCGGATTGCGTGTAAGAAAGGAGAAGGGGTTATCGCAGGTTAACGTAAATTCCGTTGGTCACATTATCTGTCAGACGAACGACATGATAGATCACTTGCTTATTATGCGTTTTTATCTTCCTTTTAATATTTCCCTTATGTGACGATACGGTTTTCGCCTTGATATTCATCTGGTCGGAAATCTGAATCGTTCCCTGTCCAGCCATCCACATTCGCAGCATGCTGGATTCAGTTCGGCTTAATGATAAAGTCGGAAAATTAAATTCTGCTACACTCTTTATCTCTTTGCTTAAATAATCCCCCACCAGTTCATCCAGTGATTCTGGTTTAATAGATTTTGAACTAATCAGAAGATTCTGACGAACCCGCAAATATTCATCGAAATGGATATTGGCTATCGCCATAAAAACAATAAACAGTGTGCCGGGATGTTGATTAATGATGTGCTTTATTTGCTGACTGTTGGCGGGGTCGTGAATGAAACAGTCCTCATTAATAAACACCACACCTGGCGTAAAGGCCTCGCATGCGGCGGCAAGTTCGTCAACGGTATGTACATCGTTGATGTCCTTTTTCTTTACCCCTCTGCTGGCCAGATACCCGGTTAACCCTAGCCGGGTGTAACTGCATAAATCCATAATGATCGTTGACATGGCATACCCTCACTCAATGCATAACGATAATTAACCACCTGCCTGAGAGCTCTATAACAGCCAAACGGGATGGAAAAAATAAATTACCTGTGAGCATTACAAGGACTTTCAGGCGAACTCACTATCCCGTAAAGTTACGTATAATTTGCCAGGAAACATCTTAAAGTAAAGTAAATGTTGAATTATGTGAGTAGCATTAAAACATTCAACCCGCATCAGATATATCCTGGCAGATGTTTCGCGTTCTTTATTTTAGGAATATCCTCAAAGAAACAATATAAAACACAGGGGTTATTATTTCGTCGGAAGTTCGCGCACGATATCGGCCAGCAAATTAAATACTTCACTGAATAAATGTTCGCAGAAAGGTGCAATAAGCGGCATGAGGAGGGAGATAAGCAGAATACCGATGGTCAGGGTAATCGGGAAACCAATGACAAACACCGAGAGCTGCGGCGCCATACGGTTCAGTAAGCCCAGCGACAGGTTGACTGCCAGCAGCAGGGTAATGAGCGGCAGCGCCAGCATCAGTCCGTTGAGGAAAATCAGCCCGGCCGCGCTGACCAGCGCCATGAAAGCGTTGCTGTTAACCGGATTGCCGCCAATGGGCAGCGTGTGGAAGGTATCCACCAGCATTGAAATCAGCCACAGATGGCCGTCAAAGGCCATAAACAGCAGCATCGCCAGCAGGTCGATGATACGGGCGAGGATGGGCATGTTCAGCCGGCTGCCCGGGTCAAAGAAGGTGGCGAACGACAGACCCATCTGCAGGCCAATCAGCTCCCCGGCCGTACGCACGGCGGCAAACGCGAACTGCATCGTAAAGCCGATGGCGACGCCAATCAGGATCTGCTGCAACCCCACCCACAGCGCCGGAGCGGAAAAAATGGGCACGTTTACCGGCGGCAGCGTCGGGGCGACAATAATAGTGATCAGGATTGCCAGACCGACCTTCACCCGCTTGGGAATGGCCCGTTCGCTCAGAATGGGCGCAGTGGAAATCAGCGCCAGAATGCGCAGCAGCGGCCAGAAGTAGAGGCCGAGCCACTCAAGCCATTGAACGCTGGTAACTTGCAGCATGACTAGCCGATGATGTAGGGCAGGTTGGTGAACAGGTTGCGCATGTAATCCAGCAGCAGGTTCAGCATCCAGGGCCCGGCGATAATGATCGCCACAAACACGGCGATGATTTTCGGGATAAACGACAGCGTCATCTCGTTAATCTGCGTGGCGGCCTGCAGGATACTGATGACAAGACCGGTGACCAGCGCCACCAGCAGCAGGGGAGCGGCAACGGAAATGGCGACCTTCATCGCTTCCGTGCCCATCATCATGACCGATTCTGGCGTCATTGCGCGCTCCTCAACTGTAGAAACTTTGCGCCAGCGAACCCACCAGCAGCTGCCAGCCGTCCACCAGAACAAACAGCATCAGCTTGAAGGGCAGGGCGATGGTGGCCGGTGGCACCATCATCATCCCGAGCGCCATCAGGACGCTGGCAATCACCAGGTCGATAATCAAAAACGGAATGAAGATCGTAAAGCCAATCTGGAATGCGGTTTTCAGCTCGCTGGTGACGTAGGCGGGCAGCAGAATGCGCATCGGCACCGCTTCCGGCCCCTGAATCGGCCCGGCGTTAGCCAGACGGGCAAACAGCGCCAGGTCGGCTTCACGGGTCTGACGCAGCATAAATTCACGCAGCGGCTGCGCCCCTTTTTCCAGCGCCTCCTGCATCGAGATCTTCTCTTCGCTAAACGGCTGATAGGCGTCGACATAAATCTTGTCGATCACCGGGGACATAATAAAAAAGGTCAAAAACAGCGACAGACCGAGCAGCACCTGGTTAGGCGGCGCGGAGGGCGTACCCAGCGCGTTTCGCAGCAGGCCGAAGACGATGATGATACGGGTGAAGCTGGTCATCATCAGCAGGATTGCCGGGATAAAGGTCAGGGAGGTGATAAACACCAGCGTCTGCACCGGCAGAGACCAGCTCTGGCCACCGTTGGCCATCGGCGTGGAGATAAGGCCTGGCAGCTGGGCATACACGGCGGGAGCAAACAGGCCAAGGCCTGCCAGCGTAAGGGACAACAAACGGCGCATCACGATCTCCCGGAACGCTTAAGCAAACTCTTCATCACGGACTGAAAATCCGGTTGAACCTCTGCGCGACTCTCCTCAGAGACCGGCGCAGGCGGCAATGTATGCAGAATAGTAATTTGTGAGGCGGTGACACCCAGCACCAGCCGGGCGTCTTCCACTTCCACGATCACCACCCGCTCACGCGGGCCCAGCGAGGTGCTGGCGGCGAGCTTCAACCCGCGGGCTCCGGCGGTTTTGCCCGCCAGACCCACGCGTTTTGCCAGCCACGCGACAATCAGAATAAAGGCAATGATCCCCAGCAGCGCGCCGCTAACCTGAAGCAGCGGCGAGCCTGGAACGGCAGAGGGTTGTGAGACGATTGCCTGGGTTTTCATACTTAACGGCTCAGACGACGCATACGTTCAGACGGGGTGATGATGTCGGTGATGCGCACGCCGTACTTGTCGGCGACAACCACCACTTCACCCTGGGCAATCAGGTAGCCGTTGATCAGAATATCCAGCGGCTCACCGGCCAGACCGTCCAGCGCCACCACTGAACCCTGCGTCAGGCGCAGCAGCTCTTTGATGGTCATCCGGGTACGGCCCAGCTCCACGGTCAGCTTGACCGGGATATCCATGATCAGATCGATATCCTGCAGCGTACCGCTGACGTCACCGCCGCCCAGCTGCTGGAATACCGCATCGGCAACGCTTTTGCTGGCCGGTGCCTGTTGTTCGTTTAACGCCTCAGCCCACAGATCGTCCAGTGCTCCGGTGTTGTCATCGGACGGATTGTTCATATCACTCATTTGGGCTGTTCCTCATTCAGAGAATTCAAAATCGGGTTGATCAGGTGCTCAACGCGTAACGCGTACTGATTGTTAACGGTGCCATACTGGCTGGTCAGCACGGGCACGCCATCCACATGCGCAATGATGCGGTCGGGTTTTTCTATCGGCAGAACATCGCCGGGTTTTAATTTTAAAATTTGCGACAAACGCAGCGGCACGTCGGCAAAGTTCGCCACCAGCTCCAGCTGGGAGTGCTGAACCTGGCGGACCAGGTTCTCACGCCAGTTCTGGTCTTCATGGCGGGAGTTTTCCAGCGGCGGGTTCACCAGCACTTCGCGCAGCGGCTCAATCATGCTGAACGGCAGGCAGATGTTGAACTCACCGGTCAGGTTGCCGATCTCCACGTGGAACGGGGTGTTGACCACGATGTCGTTTGGCGAGGTGGTGATGTTGGTGAACTTCACCTGCATCTCGGAACGCACATACTCCACGTCCAGCGGGTGGATCGCCTTCCACGCATCGCTGTAGCCCTCAAGGGCCAGCTTCAGCATGCGGTTGATGACGCGCTGTTCGGTGTGGGTGAACTCGCGCCCTTCCACTTTGGTCGGGAAACGTCCGTCGCCGCCAAACAGGTTATCCACGGCGATAAACACCAGGCTTGGCGAGAAGACGAACAGGCCTGTGCCGCGCAGCGGCTTCAGGTGGATCAGGTTGAGGTTCGTTGGCACCGGCAGGTTACGCGCGAACTCATGATACGGCTGAATGCGGATCGCGCCGACGGTGATATCCGGGCTACGGCGCAGCAGGTTAAACAGCCCCATACGGAACTGACGCGCGAAACGTTCGTTAATGATCTCCAGCGCCTGCAGACGCTCGCGCACCACGCGACGCTGGGTATTAGGATCGTAGGGGCGAATGTCGCTTTCGCCCGCCTGGCCCGCTTTTGGTTCGTCGGCCTTATCGCTGTCGCCGTTGAGCAGCGCATCGATTTCCGCCTGAGAAAGAATACTGTCGCCCATGTCGTTACCGCAGAATGAAAGCTGTATACAGAACGTCGGTGACTTCCTGCTTAGGTTGCCCGCTGATCAGAGGCGCGGCCAGCGTTTGCTTGATGGCTTCTACCAGCTTCTGTTTACCTTCATCGGTAGAGAGCTGGGCAGGATCCTGACGGGAAAACAGCAGCAGCAGACGGCTGCGCACTTCCGGCAGGTACTCACTCAGACGCGCGCGGGTGGCTTCGTCTTTCAGGCGCAGCGTAACGCCCACGTAAAACACGTGATCGGCGTCGCCCAGGTTAACGGTGAACGTATCCAGCGCGAAAAAGACCGGTGCAGCCGGCGGTGGTGGCTCTACTTTGGCTTCGGCTGAAGGGGCTTTATTCATACGCCAGTAGCTGTAACCTGCGGTGGCGCAGGCGGCGAGCGTAATTAACACCAGCAGCGGGATCCAGATGGAACGCTTACTTTTTTTGGTGATGGCGGAGTCAGTCATCTGTTGCGTGTTTCCTGTTTCGGAACTGCTAATGTGGTGATTATCCCGTGTCCCGTCGCCGTCAAAGGGTCGAAAAGACGGGGATAATCACGCTACCTCTGGCGTTTAGGTTTAGGCGAAGATATCGACAGCGCTGTTTCCACGTGCGGCAGACTGCAGGGAGGCAGGTACCGCCAGCAGCTCATCGTTCTCTTCATCAAATCCGCCGGCATTGCCGGAGCGGGATGCCTGCTGCTGATGCTGAGAAGAGGCCTGCTGTTGACCGTTAAAGTTTTCACTGCTGATGCTGCTTTGGGTCAGCTGAATGCCGTTCTCCGCCAGCTGGGTGCGCAGAACCGGCAGCGCCGCTTCCAGCGCCGCGCGAACGTGGCTATGGCCTGACACCATCTGCAGCTGCGCCTGGTTATCATCCAGCTTGAGGGTGATCTGCACCTGGCCAAGATCTTCCGGATGCAGACGCAGTTCGGCGCTCTGCTGGCCCTGACGGGTAAACAGCGTGATGTGCTGGCTGATGGTCTGCTGCCACTCGTTGCTGCCCAGCTGGGCGCTGACCACCGGTGCGGCGGCAAAGGTCCCCTGGACAGAGGTATGATTGCTGACAATCGGCCCCATCGTGGCGGTTGGCCCGGTCGGGGACGGAGTGCTCTCTGCCGCCTGTTTGTTGATGGTCGCGGCGACGGCTGGCGTCAGTTGGTTGTCGGCAACCAACGCATCTTTATCCTGAGCGACGGTTTTCGTGCTGCCCAGGGCATTGGTATCCAGGGCTGGCTGACGTCCGCGCTCGCTGGTGGCTGCCGCCTTCACGTCAAGGCTGGTGGCGCTGACCGGCTGAGGGGCCGCAGCGGTTGCGGTCTGCTGGTGGGGCAGCATTGCCATTAAGGCGCTTAAGCCCGCCAGCTCCTCTTCGCTGAGCTCGGTTTTACTGTCGGCCTCTTTCGCCGCCTGGGTCAGGCTCTTCAGCACGTCGCTTTTGGCTGCGGGCAGCAGGCCCTGCGTCAGCCCCGGCGGGGTGGCTTTTTCGTCGGTGAACGTCAGGTCCTGACGCGCCAGCAGTTCGGCCAGCTTACCGGCATCGGCGTCAACGTCGGCGTCAGCCGCACCGGCCTGCAGTGCCGCTTTCGCGAGCTTGCCGCCCGATGCCTGCAGATCGCTCAGCGTCAGGCCAGCTTCTTTGCCCTGGCCTTTTGCATCGCTTAACGCGCCCGCCAGCAGGGCAAGAAAATCCTGCGCGCCATCGGCCGCTTTTCCGCCCCGGACGCCAGCAGTAAGTTCGCTGTCGGTCGAGAGCAGTTGTTGAAGGGTGATCATTCCGGGGTCCTCATTGTTGCCCGCTGGGCAAATTCATCCATTTTTTTCTGATCGAGACGGTTTTCCGCCAGCATAGCGGCGGCAAGCTGGCGATCCTGCAGCGTCTGCCAGGCCTGTAGACGCTGTTTCTTTTCGCGCCAGACGTTCAACGCCCGGTCAACCTTTTCGGTCCACTGAAGTACCTGCTGGCGATGCTGTTCGATCGCTTTTTCCAGCGTCTGAATGAACTGTTGGTAGTTGATCCAGCGCTGGCTGCCGATGCCCTGCGTCATATCGGTATTGAGGTTATTGCGATACTCATGCTGGTAGTCGATCAACATCTTCAGCTGCTCTTCCGCCTGCTGGTAACCGCGGCGCATCGCGCCCAGCTGCTGTGCGGCAGTATCAACGTCTTTTTCGGCCAGATCTTTCAGCGTGGTTAATGCGCCGTGTTGTGCCATGACATTCGCCCTCTACCTGGTTACGCCTGCGGGAAGATCATCTCCAGAGCCTGGATTGAGCTTTCCCAGTCGGCTTTTTCAAAAATACCCTGCTGCAGATACGCCTCCAGATGCGGCCACAGGGCAATCGCCTTGTCGAGCATCGGGTCGCTGCCTTTGGCATAGGCCCCGACGCTGACCAGATCGCGGTTGCGCTGGAAGCTGGAGAGCAGCTGCTTGAAGTTACGCACCCGGGCGTAATGCTTCTCGGTGATCAGAGCCGTCATCGCACGGCTGATCGAGGCTTCAATATCAATCGCCGGGTAGTGGCCCGCTTCGGCCAGGCGGCGCGACAGCACGATATGGCCGTCGAGGATCGCACGCGCCGAGTCGGCAATCGGATCCTGCTGGTCATCGCCTTCGGTCAGAACCGTGTAAAACGCGGTAATCGAGCCCCCGCCGCTGATGCCGTTACCCGCGCGCTCGACCAGCGCCGGTAATTTGGCAAACACCGACGGCGGATAACCTTTGGTGGCCGGCGGTTCGCCGATCGCCAGGGCGATCTCACGCTGGGCCATCGCATAACGGGTCAGGGAGTCCATGATCAGCAGCACGTGCTGACCCCGGTCGCGGAAATCTTCGGCGATGCGGGTGGCATAGGCGGCGCCCTGCATACGCAGCAGGGGAGAGACGTCCGCCGGGGCGGCAATCACTACCGAGCGGGCACGCCCTTCGGGGCCGAGGATGTTCTCGATAAAATCTTTCACTTCACGGCCACGCTCGCCAATCAGCCCAACCACGATAACGTCGGCCTGGGTATAGCGAGCCATCATCCCGAGCAGCACCGATTTGCCGACGCCGGAACCGGCAAACAGGCCCATACGCTGGCCGCGACCGACGGTCAGCAGGGCGTTGATCGGGCGCACGCCGGTATCCAGCACATGCTCGATCGGCGTTCGTTGTAACGGATTGAAGGGCTGGGTTACCAGCGCGCCGGTTTCGGTGGTATCGGGCGCGGGCAGGCCGTCCAGCGGCTTACCGCCGCCGTCCAGCACGCGTCCGAGCAGCGCCGGGCCGAGCGGCAGTTGTTTGCCGCTGTGCAGTCCGTCGCCGGATAAATTTTTGGCATACACCCGCGCGCCGGGCAGAACCCCTTCGACCTCTTCCAGCGGCATCAGGAACAGGCGCTGGCCGTTAAAGCCGACCACTTCGCTCTCGACTTCGCGGATCTCGTTCCCGTCTGGCCGCTCAATAATGCAGGTGGCCCCCAACGGCAGCTGAAGGCCCGTGGCTTCCAGCACCAGGCCGGTGGCGCGGGTTAAGCGGCCATAGCGACGCACGGCGGGCAGCTGCGCCATCTTCGTTTCAAAGTTGTCGAGGGTGTTGAGCCAGCGGGTGAGGCGTGCGGTCATCAGATGACTCCCGGGGCCGCCAGGCGGCACAGTTCCTGCCAGCGGGTGGCTACGCTGGCATCCAGATCCCCTTCATCGGCGGAGACTTTACATCCGCCGTGATGCAGGGTCGGATCGCCGCGCAGACGCCAGCCGTGCAGGCTCAGGGTCGCGCCGAGCATCTCTTCCACGCGCTGAAGATCGTCCGGGTGAACGCGCAGCTGCGGTTTGCCGCTGAACAGCGGCTCCTGTTGCAACAGCCCCTGAATCTGTTTGATGAGCGACGAATTATCTACCGGCGGCGTGTGGCCGATCACCTGGCGTGCCGCCTCCAGCGCCATCTGCATCAGACGCGAGGCGATAACGCTGTCCAGCGCATCAAGCGTGTTCTGGAACTCGCTCACCAGCTGCTGCATGCGGGCATGGATCGGCGCCTGCTGCGAGCGCGCCTGCTCTAACCCCTGCGCCAGGCCCTGAGCCAGACCTTCCTGATAGCCCTGATCCTGACCTTTCTGCCGGCCTTCGTTCAGCCCGGCAGCATAGCCCTGATCGTGCGCCTGCATCTGGATCTGTGCCAGCTGCTGCGCGCGCTGCTCCTCTTCGCTTAATTCGGGCGCGTCGTCGTCCTCGCCGGGTTCGGCAGGGGCGACGCTCGCGAGCACAAATTCCGCGCGGGGAGGGGAGAGGTCATCCGGCGTCCAGACCTTCCACGGCAGTTCATCAGACATAGGTATCCTCGCCGCTGCCTACCACCATCTCGCCGGTTTCGGCCAGACGACGCACAATAAGCAGGATTGCTTTCTGTTCGTTTTCCACCTGAGACAGACGCACCGGACCACGGTTGGCAAGGTCGTCGCGCAGGATATCCGCCGCACGCTGGGACATATTGCGCAGGAACTTCTCGCGCAGCGGCTGTTCGGCACCTTTGAGGGCGATAAGCAGCGATTCGGAGTCCACTTCCTGCAGCAGGCGCTGGATACTGCGGTCGTCCACGTCGACCAGGTTTTCGAACAGGAACATCTCGTCGATAATTTTCTGCGCCAGTTCGCCGTCGAACTCGCGTACTGCAGTAATAACCGCCTCTTCCTGCTGCGTTTTCATCAGGTTGATAATTTCGGCCGCCGTTCTCACGCCGCCCATTTTGCTGCGCTTGAGGTTCTGGCCGTCGAGCAGGCCGTTCAGCACCTCGGTCAGCTCCGCCAGCGCCGCCGGCTGGACGCCGCCGAAGGTGGCGATACGCAGCATCACATCGTGACGCAGGCGTTCGTCGAACAGCGCCAGAATATCGGCCGCCTGACCCCGCTTGAGGTGAACCAGGATGGTGGCGATGATCTGCGGATGCTCGTCGCGAATAAGATCGGCAGCGGTTTGCGGCTCCATAAAGTTGAGCGTTTCGATGCCGCTGGCGGTGTCGCGGGTCTCGAGAATATCTTCCAGCAGGCTGGCCGCGCGCTCTTCGCCGAGCGCTTTGACCAGCACCGAACGCAGGTATTCGTTGGCGTTGACGTTGAGCGCCGCGAACTGTTCCGCTTCCTGCTCAAACTCTGCCAGCACCTCGGTCAGCTGTTTGTTGGAGATCTGACGCACGTTGGCCATCGCCGCGCTGAGAACCTGTACTTCGCGCTGGGAGAGGTGTTTGAACACCTCTGCCGCCCGGTCCTCGCCAATGGTCATCAGCAGGATGACGCTTTTATCCGTTCCGGTAAGGTTACTCATTTTCTGTACTCATCCACTGGCGAATGACCAGCGCCACGACGCGCGGATCGTTATCTGACATTTCGCGAATACGCTGGCTCATCACTTCAGCGCCCATGCGCTGGTTAGCACGGCGCTGCTGCATCTGTTCGTCTTTGCTGAGGCGGACTTCCACCGCTTCTTCTGTTTCCTGACGCAGCATGGTCTGCTCTTTCAGCGCTTTCGCTTCCTCTGCGCGACGGACGATCTGCGGACGTACCGCTTTACGCCACAGCAGCCAGGCGACAATCACCACCAGCAGCCAGCGACCGGCTTCCAGCATCTGCTCGATAAACGACTGGGTTTTCCAGAACGGCAGCTCGCCACTGGTATCGTCAACCGCGCTGAACGGCGAGTTCACGACGTTTAAGGTATCGCCACGCTTCTCGGAGTAACCCATGGCTTCACGGGTCAGGTTTTCGATCTGTTTCATCTGCTCGGCGGTCAGCGGCAGCGGCTTACCGTCCGGCAGGGTTTTGTAGTTAACGACCACCGCCACGGAGAGACGCTGCACATCGCCGGTGTTCATTTTGGTGTGGCGAATGGTGCGATCGACTTCGTAGTTAGTGGTTTCGTTGCGGCTGCTGGTGCGCGGGCCGGAATTCGCGGCCGACGCCGTTTGCTGCTGCTGTTGGTTCGCCTGTTGGCCGTTCTGCTGGTTCTGTGCCGGGGCGTTAATGGGCGCGGTGTTGGCCGGGGCAGGCTGGTTAGAGAGCGCGCCCGGCACGCCGCCAGGATTTGGCCCGCCGACCTGCAGGTTTTCATTCACCTGACGCGAGCGCATGACCGCCTGGGCGGCATCGCCGTTCGGACGATATTGCTCTTCGGTCTGCTCTTTATCGGAGAAATCGATCTGCGCGGTGACCTGGGCATGCACGTTAGCTGTCCCGACAATCGGGCCCAGAATCGCTTCGATGCGGCTCTGAACGCGATTTTCCACGTCAGTGGCATATTTCAGCTGCGCGTCATTCAGATCGCGATCGCCGTTATTGGATTTGGTTAACAGGCGGCCCATCTGATCCACCAGGGTCACGTTACCCGGCGGTAAACCCGCCACGGCGCTGGAGACCAGATGCACCACCGCGCTAATCTGCCCTTCATCAAGCGCGCGGCCAGGCTGCAGATTAACGGTGACGGAAGCCGACGGGGCTTTTTGTTCACGCACAAACAGCGTCGGTTTTGGCATGGCCAGGTGAACACGGGCGCTCTTCAGCGGGCCCAGCGTTTCGATGGTGCGGGCCAGTTCGCCTTCCAGCGCGCGCTGGTAGTTAACCTGCTCGCTGAACTGGCTGATACCGAATTTTTCCTGATCCAGCAGCTCAAAGCCTACCGCGCCGCCTTTCGGCAGCCCTTGCTGGGCAAGACGTAAGCGGAGTTCATGAACTTTATCGGCAGGGACTTCCAGCGCGCCGCCATTATCCGCGAAGCGGTAAGGGACGTTCATCTGGGTTAACTGGGTGACGATAGCGCCGCCATCCTGGTCAGAGAGGTTGCTGAACAGGGTGCGGTAGTCAGGTTGTTTGGCCCATAAGACCATAGCGACCACAATAGCGATGGCGGCAGCACCTGCCACGATCAATGGCACTTTAGGGTTCGCGCGCAGGCGGCTCATCCATTCGAGAGATTTAGTTTGAGGGCCTGATGTTGCTGACGCAGTCATAGCGCACCTCGTGACTCATCGTGGATTTCATTATTGGTGTGGAGAAACAAAACAGACTCCCGGGTCGGCAAACACAACAAAAATTCCATAATCATGGCCGTGCCATTATTTGATGAATCGGGAATTTCTATGCGTCAAATAACCTGGTTTTTTATCGCTATTTAGCGCCTTTATCTCATTGACAGACTGCTACTCTTGAGCGCGTAAAAATCCATCAGGGGAAAGTCATGGCAATACAGGGGATTGAAGGCGTCATCAGCCAGCTTCAGGCAACGGCAATGACCGCCCGGAATCAGAACGTGGCTGACGTGCAGTCAACCGTCAGCTTCGCGGGCCAGCTGCATGCGGCGCTGGACCGGATCAGCGACACGCAAACCGCGGCGCGCGTGCAGGGCGAAAAATTCACTATGGGCGCGCCGGGCATCGGGCTGAACGATGTGATGACCGATTTACAAAAAGCGTCGGTGTCGATGCAGATGGGCATCCAGGTGCGTAACAAGCTGATGCAGGCGTACCAGGACGTGATGAGTATGCAGGTTTAGTCCTTCTGGTGCTGGCGACGCGACGGCTTTAATGCCACACTATTTTTTTCTCCGTACATGGAATCATGATGAAAAAAATAGCAATTATGGCGGGGCTGCTGGCTTTAACCGGCTGTGTGCAGGTCGATAAATATCAGGACGTGATCAAGCATCCTGTCCCGGCGGAACTGGCGGGGTACTGGCAGTCGAAAGGGCCGCAAAGCAGCCTGGTCAGCCCGGAAGCGATGGCGACGCTGGTGGTGACGCAAGAAGGGGATACCCTGGATTGCCGTCAGTGGCAGCGGGTAGTGGCCGTACCGGGGAAAATCATGCTGCGTTCTGACGATTTTTATAACGTCACCCGCAAGCTGGATATTTATCCGCTGGAGCGTGAAGGCTCGGCCATCGAGTATGACGGGATGATCCTGCAGCGCGTCGATCGTCCTACCGTCGAGTGCGCCGCTTACCTCAGTAAAAATCCGCTCGAAAGCAAACTGCCGTAACGATCTGCAGACCGGGCGGGCGCAGCGCCGCCCGGCTTTACCGCTTATAACACCTCTTCCATCACCCACACGCTGACGCTGCCACCGTTGCAGGTAAAGACGCCGGTGCCGGTTTCGTCAGTGGTCACGATCTCCTCCCGGTTGCCGAGAAAATCTTTCCAGCTCTTGTTGCCGTAGTTCTCCCCAAGCGCGATCGTTTTTTCGCCCTCGTCACCGTTAGAGAGCACCACCACGCAGCCGGGATCGTCGTCGGTGCCGCTGCGGCTGAAGGCGATACAGTTAGGGTGATCGAACCACAGGGTCTGGATGCCGTGTGCAAAGCGCTGACGGGCGAGGATCAACTGGTCGAGCTGCTCGATCACCGGCATGTCGATGTGGTACGTCTCGCCATCACCGCCGGTGTCGTCGTAGCTGGCACCATATAGGTCGGGGTAAAAGACGCTGGGCACGCCGTTTTCACGCAGCAAAATCAGGGCATAGGCCAGCGGCTTAAACCAGGCTTCGACCGGGGCTTCCAGCGCCTGTAGAGGCTGGGTGTCGTGGTTTGCAACCAGCGTCACCGCATGGAACGGATCGGCCTCCACCAGCGTGCCGGTGAAGATTTGGCTCATGTCGTAATCCCGACCCTGTCGCGAGGCTTCGTGAAACTTCATGTGCAGCGGGGCGTCGAAGAGCATGGTTTTGCCTTCAACCTGATCGATATACTGCTGCAGTTTATCGACATCATGCGACCAGTATTCCGCCACGATAAACAGCGGCTTCGGCGCGACCTCCTGCACATGTTCGATCCACTCTTTATAGAACCAGGCCGGAATATGTTTCACCGCATCCAGACGGAAGCCGTCGCACTGGGTCTGTTCCATCGCCCAGCGCGCCCAGTATTTGATCTCCTCGGTTACCGCACGGTTACGAAAATCGATGTTTTCGCCCATCAGGTAGTCAAAATTCCCCATCTCGTTATCGACCTGATCGTTCCAGCCGTCGCCGGTGTAATCATTGACGATCTTAAAGACGCCATTTTCCTCAGGATTTTCGATATGGTCGATGCCGCTGAAGCATTTGTAATCCCAGATAAACTCTGAGTACTTTCCGGCGCGAACGGGGAAGGTGTAGCGGGTCCAGGCTTCGCATTCAATAATCTCGTCATCGATCTGATTGCGATCGTCGGCGTTGACGCGCTGAACGCGGATGGACTCTTTCTCATCGGCGCCCATTTTGTGGTTCACCACCACGTCCAACAGCACTGCGATGTCGTTGCGTTTCAGCGCGTCGATAGCGGCCAGCAGCTGGTTTTTGTCACCGTATTTGGTGGGGATAGATCCTTTTTGATCGAACTCGCCGAGATCGAAAAGATCGTAACAGTCGTAACCCACAGAGTAGCCGCCGGTAGCGCCTTTATAGGCCGGGGGCAGCCAGACCATGTTGATACCGATCTCGTTTAAGCCGTCGGCACGCTCGGCCACTTCCGGCCAGAGTTTACTGCCTTCAGGGTAATACCAATGGAAGAACTGCAAAAGGGTGGGGTTTTTCATCTTCCGTGCTCCAGTTTAAGAACACAGAGAGTATGAGCGAGACGGAAGAAGTTAGCGGGTGAAATAGTGAAATATATTCACCCGCCTGTAATCAACCCCCGTTCAGATATCCGCGGGGAAAAGAATATTGCCAGAGAGACGTCCATAAGTTGCATTCAGATTATGTTGTCGGGAAGAGTGCCCAACCAAAGTTCTCAGCTCGTCCATACGCTGTTGCAGCAAGGCTTTAAGCTCAATTTCATTGTCGAGGATCTGACGCAGCATCGGGCGTATTTGCGCCTGTATGTGCGGCGCAATTTCATTCGCATCCTGAAACTGTGTTAGCTTTTCAACGGCGGTCAGATATTTCACTTCAAAAGTAATCAGCTCATCCCAGCGCCCTGATTTTGACAGGGCCAGCATCGAGGCGCTGGTGGTTAGCAGTTGCTGATAGTGTTGGAGCAATCCCAGATTGGCTTCCATTAGTAATTGTCCCGGATATGTTGAGAATTGGGGCCTATCTCTTTCCAGGCATCAGCGATGTTATTGAGTAACCCCGCCACTTCATTAATGGCATCAATGTCATTATGAATATTGGCCTGTAAAAGACGTCGGGTCATGTAGTCGTAGAGGCTGTCCAGATTGGTGGTTAACTCACCACCAACCTCATGATTCAGCCCTGACTGCAGACCATTACTGATAATATTGATGGCTTTGCCCAGCGCCTGCCCTTTACCGGGAATATCACCTTGCTCAATCAAAATAATGGCTTTTTTCATGGCGCTTAACGCGCCATCAAAAAGTAATACCACCAGTTGATGCGGGCTGGCACTCAGGACGGCACTCTCTACGCTAACCTGCGCATAGGCCTGAATTCCCGATTTTGTATACATCGTAAAACCTCAACTCATCATTCATTAACTGTTCATGGCGTTGAACTGTTGGGTCAGATAGCTCCCGGTTTGATCCATGGAAGAGACCAGCTGACTCAAACTGGTGAACTGCGTTTTGTAGCGCGCCATGGTGGCGGTAATCTGTGCGTTAACACGGTCGTACTGATCTGACAGGTTTTTCAGCGTCTTATTGATACCATCGGTGGCACTCTTGACCGAACCCTCTGTCCCTAACATGTCTTTCAGCAGGTTGCTGGTCTGGGTCGCTAAGCCGGTGGTTTTACCGTCACCGGACAGCAATGCAAGCACGTCGGTAGATTTTTCCGTCAGGGCTTTCCCTAACTTGGTGCTGTCCACGGTCAGCTTACCGTTTACATCCTGGGTAATACCCAACTGCGACAGCGAAGACAGAGAACCGGAACCTTGTGTAGCCGAGACCGCAGAACGCAGGCGCGTCTGGATATTACGCAGCGTGCCATCGCCCAGCAGATCGCCGTTGCTCGTGTCCTGAGAACCATCGCCCTGTTTAACCGCGGTATATTTGGTCTGGTTGCCGATGGTGGTCTGCAACGAGTTATACGCATCGACAAACGCCTGGATCGCATCGGTCATCGGCTGGTTGTCTTTCACTATCGACAAGGTTTCCGGGCTGCCGACGTTAGTTTTGGTCAGGTTGAGCGTCACGCCTTCCGGCGCATCGGTAATGGCGTTGCTGCTACGGGTGATCTTGATGCCATTGATATTGACGATGGCATCGGCGGCCGCGACCTGAACCTTCATTCCCGTTGATGAATCGAGCGGATCGTGGCTGATATATTTCGCCAGTTCACTGTCATCGGTGGTGATCGTCATTTCATTGGCGACACCGCTGTCACGTGAGGTCAGTGACAGATAGTAACTGTTGTCATCCGCTTTAATGATGCTGGCGGTGACGCTTCCCTGCTTGGCGTTAATCGCGTCACGCACATCCGCAAGGCTGGTCTTGTCGCTGGCCAGCGTTACCGTCAGCGGATCTTTCTGACCCGGCTGCGTGATGGTGATGGTGCGCGAGCTCATGCTGCTGTCGCCCAGATCGGTATCTTTGCTGGCAACTTTCGGGCTCAGCAGCGTCTGCGCGGCTGCCAGCTGCGTCACTTCTACCGAGTAAGAACCGGCTGAGGCACTACTCGCCAGCGTCGCACTGAATGCGGTATTGGTGCTGGTCACTTTGGACTGCGCGATAGCAGAGGTATTTTTCAGCGCGTCTGAAGCAGTTTGTAACTTGGTCAGTGCAGTCTGAACTACGCCCCATGCGGTCAACTTCGCTTTATAAGAGGTCTGCTGCTGCGTAATCGGCGTGAGTTTGGTCTGCTCGGCTGTCTGTAAATTGTCATACAACGTATTGAGATCCAGACTGGTACCTGCGCCGAGTGAGCTAATACTTGCCATTTTTTCATCCTTTATTGAGACAATCGCTGGATGCTCTATCGGCAGAAATTGCAAAAAGATTAGCGTTTTTTTATCGTTTTCAATGCGGAAAAAAAGCGGAAAAATAGCGGGCAGTTTGTCCTTTTAAAAAAATGATCTTTTTTCTAAAGGTTGGAAAGGGGAGGTCGATAATCAGGTTAGCGGCGAGAAAGCCGTAGGCAGATGCCTGAATCTAAAACTTTTAAAGGAATACATCATGGCTGTTATTAATACTAACACCTTGTCTCTGATGACTCAGAACAACCTGAGCAAATCTCAGTCAACTCTGGGTACCGCAATCGAGCGTCTGTCCTCCGGCCTTCGTATCAACAGCGCAAAAGATGACGCAGCGGGCCAGGCGATTGCTAACCGCTTCACCTCCAATATCAACGGTCTGAACGTTGCTGCACGTAACGCCAACGACGGTATCTCCCTGGCGCAGACCGCTGAAGGCGCGCTGAGCGAAATCAACAACAACCTGCAGCGCGTTCGTGACCTGACCGTTCAGGCGCAGAACAGCTCCAACTCCGCGTCCGACATCGACTCCATCCAGGCTGAAGTTAACCAGCGTATGGAAGAGATCGACCGTGTGACCAAACAGACCGATTTCAACGGCATTAAAGTGCTGGATACTGGTGCGGGCACCAAGAGCTACAGCTTCCAGGTGGGTTCAAAAGATACTGAAACTATCTCTATCAAACTGAGCTCAAGCGACGGCTTCAACCTGGCAGCAGCTGGCCAGACTGGTAGCACTCTGAATACCCGCGCTATGACCTCAGGCGATACCGTAAACAATAACGTACGTACCACAGCTGCGGAAGGCTTCGACGTTCTGAAAGGTAAAGTGACCGGTGGTACTGGTGGTACTGCTGCAGGTACTACCCCGCTGAAAGATATCGATGCGGCAATCAAAGCGGTTGATGACCAGCGTAGCCTGCTGGGTGCGTCTCAGAACCGTTTTGAGTCCACCATCACCAACCTGAACAACACCGTGAACAACCTGTCTGCTGCCCGCAGCCGTATTCAGGACTCTGACTACGCAACCGAAGTGTCGAACATGTCCCGCGCGCAGATCCTGCAGCAGGCTGGCTCTTCTGTTCTGGCCCAGGCCAACCAGGTTCCACAGACTATGCTGTCTCTGCTGCGTTAATTATTTTTTAACGCCATGCTTAAAAGCGCCGCTTGTCGGCGCTTTTTTCGTTTATAGGCCAAATTAAATTGTTAATGAGTAGTTGCTGGCTTTAATGAATCGAAATTGATCAATTTAGTTGCGAATAATATTTCAAACGATCGTTAAAGTTTGTGGGTATCTGGACGATAACTTGTATGAATTTCCACGGCGTGATTCATAATTTATTTGAAGGATACTTATCATGGCAGTAATTAACACTAACACCCTGTCTCTGATGACTCAGAACAACCTGAGCAAGTCTCAGTCCACGCTGGGTACCGCAATCGAACGTCTGTCTTCCGGTCTGCGTATCAACAGCGCAAAAGATGACGCTGCGGGCCAGGCAATTGCTAACCGCTTCACCTCCAACATTAACGGTCTGAACGTTGCAGCACGTAACGCCAACGACGGTATCTCCCTGGCGCAGACCGC